>CP046865.1:2617500-3217500 GCA_039640505.1 Rhodobacteraceae bacterium Araon29
GGCCAACTTGTTGGCCTATCTCAAGACCTTGTAGAAAAGGTGCTTTTCATGGCGTGGCCAGCACCCCAAACACGCATAAATACAAGGACCGTTATACTGTGCCTGACTGTGATTGCAGCCCTTGGGTTTGCTGTCGGATGGCTCACAACCAACCGAACCACACTTGCTCCTCAGCACATATCCTCTTTAGGCATTAGTGTTGATACCGAAAAGCTCAAACAGGTTGTTTTGCAATCACATCTGGGGCGAGATACCACTTGGGGCAGTTTCTCTGGCAGTCCCAAAGTTGTGTTTTTTGGCTACACTTTTTGTCCGGATATCTGCCCAATGGGTCTTTCGAATGTCACCGATGCTGTTGATATTCTTGAGCAGCAGGGTTTAAAGCTCAACCCGATCTTTATAACAGTTGATCCAAAGCGTGACACGCCTGATGTCCTAAAAGATTATGTCACTTCTTTTGATGGCCGTATAGTGGGTCTGACCGGCAAAGAAGACATGATAAAGGCACTGGCATCAGCCTTTATGGCTTTCTATGAGGTCAACACAGATACCAAGGATGACGAGTATTACCTAATTGATCACACCAGCTTTATATATCTGGTTGGGAGCAACGGTGAAGTTCTGGGGTATTATCCAGAAACTAAAAGTCCACAAGATCTAGCGAACGCCATACTCGCTGACTTTCGATAACACCAACAGAATTGGATGTGATCGCTCCATATATTTCGGACTATTAAATACTACATCAGTAAAGGCAAAATTTAGAAGTCGGGCGATTTCAGATTATAACCCATAATCCTTCAAGGCTTTTGACATCATTTCATTCACCGCAGCATCCCGATACGGAAAGGCCTTGAGGAAGTGTTCTTTTCGCGCATCTGGCCGTTTATGTTTTGTGGTGGCAGCCCAGTAGCGTGCTTTTTTATGATTGCCATTGAGCGCGTGGGCGATCACCGCAATCATGGTGATCAAAAAATGTGCATTAGGCGATTGCGCGCCCTTTTCACCCCAAAATGCGGCGGTTTCATAGTCTTTTGCATTAATGTAATGCAGCGCTCGGCACGCCAGCATGGCGTAGCCGAGTGGATCGAACGGGCTTAGCCGCAGGGCAATATCAACATTTTCAAAGCTCGTTTTTGACGGCACTAGAAAAATTTCACCCAAACTTTTTAAATAATGTCCTTGTGACGTGTTTGGATTGAGCGCAATAGTGCGGCCGAGCCAGTCTAAACTTTGCTCAACATTGCCTTCAAGCCAGTATGTTCGCCCCATCACCAGATTGGCAAACGGATCCATTGCGTCCAATTCAAGACTGCGCTCAGCAGATTTACGGGCTCTTTCAGCAGCTCCTGTGACATCATCACTATGGCCTAGAAGGGCCTCTTGAAAACTGGTGAACGACAAACCTGCATGGGCGCGTGCAAACCGCGTATCTTGGGCTATTGCCTGCTCAAAATAATCTTGGGCCTTTGCATTATCGTATTTGGTAAACCGGTACATATGCTGCAATCCAAGATGATACAGCGACCAAGCGTCCATATTTTCAGACAGATTAACGCTGGCAATTTGGGCCTCGTTTAGGGGGATATGCACTTCTAGGGATGAAACCACTTGCGAAATAATCTGCTCGCGTAACTCGTGCAGAGTATCAAGTTTAACAACAAAGCGGTCGCTCCAGATCACCGCGTGACTTTGCTTATCAGACAGCTCGACCGTGATGATCAAGGACTGGCCATTTAACTCAACCGTGCCAAACAACAAATATCGAACACCCAGCACATTGCCGATCTGACTTAGATCCGATGTGGGTCCACGAAACCGAAAAGTCGACCCACGCGCAATCACCAACAGCCACCGCAACCGCGATAAGGCCTGTATTAAATCATGCGGCAAAGCTTCTGCCAGTATTGCTGTCTGGTCTTCTGCTCCCAAGGCGCGAAATGGCAAAACGGCCACTGAAGGTCGCTGCCCAAGGCCGCCACCTGTCAGATTTTTGCCAGCCTTTGATGGTATTTTCTGCGCCGCTCGAGGCACGGCTTTGGGCGGCTCTAATGGCTCTACTGACGGCTGAATTTGCACATCAGCTACAAACCGAAACCCGCGCCCATGCACCGTGCGCAGAAATTGCTGCTTCTGCCCGTCGTCGCCGAGCGCGCGCCGAACGGATTTGACCGCGGTTGAAAGCACTGCGTCTGAAACCGCCCTACCCTCCCAAATATGGGTAATAATTTCATCCCGCGATAGCATACGGTGTTGATTTTCAAGCAAAAAGCAAAGCAATTTATAGGCCTTTGGCTCAATTGAAATTTCGCTCTTATCCGACCGTAATACGCCACTTTCTATATCTAAATTAAACCCGTCAAACGTGTATATCATAGCTCATTAATAACGAAAATTCACAAATACTCCAGAAAATCCTCACACTTCTTTCAAGCTTGGGTAGAATTTTAACGGTATGAAAAATCAGGCACCAAAGCCGCCGCCATAGTCAATCTCAATTTATTTTTCTCAGCTATGGCGTGAATTTAAATGGAGTATTGATATGACACCGTGGTCTGCGAAAATTGATGAATATCTTTCCTGCAATTGCGCCTATGGTTGCCCCTGCCAGTTTAGCGCACCGCCCACCTACGGAAGCTGTGAAGCGGTTGCCGGATTTCTTATCACCGAAGGCCATTATGGCAAAACAGACCTCGCTGGCGTGAAAATGGCCGCGGTCTTTCAATGGCCAGGCGCTATTCATGAAGGTGGCGGATCCATCGAAGCCATTGTCGATGAAACGGCAACTGACGTCCAACGCGACGCCGTACTTAAAATCATGACCGGTCAGGACACCGAACCGATGGCAACGATGTTTGCTGTCTATACCGCGATGAGCACAACGATCCATGAGCCGCATTTTGCACCGATTGATTTTGCCATCAATGTAGAAGAAAGAACCGCCCGCTTAAATGTTCCGGGCCTGATCGAAAGCCACGGCGAGCCGATCCGCAATGTGGTGACAGGCGAGCCGCATCGCGCGCGCATTGATCTGCCTGCAGGCTTTGAATACGAACTTGCGGAAATGGGGTCAGGCACCAGCCGATCATTTGGCGCCATCAAGCTCGACCTGAAAGACAGTCACGGCCATATGGCCAAGTTGCATCTGAGCAATGCGGGCCCCGTACGCCATGCCAGCTAACCAGAAATAAGGAACTTTTTATGTTTATCGAAGCGATCCGCCACGATCGAATTCTGGTGGCCTTTGCCCTAATAGGAGTGGCGGCAGTTTCCTGGCTGTATCTGCTCGCCGGCGCGGGCATGGATATGCAGCCCATGCAGCACTGCGCAATGACCATGCATCCCCAAATCCCCGATTGGAACATCAGTTATATGTTGGTCATGTTTGCCATGTGGTGGGTGATGATGATTGCCATGATGCTGCCGAGCGCTGCGCCGATGATTTTGGTTTTTGCAGCTGCCAATACGAAAGCCGCGACGTCCCGATCTGCCGCAGTCCCAACATCTATCTTTGCGGCAGGTTACCTTTTGGTCTGGGGCGGCTTTTCCATGCTGGCTACTTTACTGCAATGGGGACTAAGCAGCGCGCGTTTGCTTGACCCAATGATGCAAACAAACAGTAATCTTTTGGCTGCAGGTCTTTTGATTTCCGCCGGCGCCTATCAGTTTAGCCCCTTGAAATCTGCCTGCCTGCGCCATTGCCGCGGACCAGTGCAGTTTATCAGCCAGTATTGGCAATCCGGACGGATCGGAGCCCTTAAAATGGGGTTTTTACACGGAACCTTCTGTCTTGGGTGCTGTTGGTTTTTGATGGCATTGCTGTTTTACGGCGGGGTGATGAACCTGCTCTGGATTGGCGGTCTTGCGCTTTATGTTTTGGTCGAAAAGCTGGCCCCACGCGGCGATATCCTTGGCAAAATAACCGGAGCTGGCCTTTTTATCTGGGGTCTTTCACTGCTCTGGCCGCTCATAAGTAATGCTATTTAAAATCTAAAAAAGGAAAGGAGGTTTTTCGATTTCCGAATGTCGAGACATCAATAAAAAAGGGTATAACCTTGAAAATTTTTCAATCATCTAAACTAAAATGGAGATATTTTTATGAAACTCATTCAGATACTTAGCGTAGCAGTCGCTTTGGGGGTTTGTGCTGTAACTGGCGCCGGCGCAGATGCACACAAGCCGGAACATCCCATCCTAACCCCACTCGAGCCAGAAGCGATGGAGGGAAAGTATACGGAGCTGTTAGCTTATGAAGACCAGTTTCAAAAGAACACTGGATTTGACATGAAAACCTATCAGTTGATCAGCCTTGCAGCGGCAGCCGGCATGAAATGCGAATACTGTATCCTGTATCATACTGCGGTTGCCAAAAAGGCAGGTGCCACTGATGAAGAAATCAAATCCGTGGCCATGATGTCGGGTTTGATCGCGATCAACAGCACCATGTTATATGCCAATCAATTCGATATTGAGCTGTTAAGAAAAGCGATGTCCCAATAAGCGGTGCGCAACTGAGGCGCAGCAGGCTGTTATGCCTCAGACCAGACCACAATTAAACAAATTGAGAAAACTGTTTATCAGAAGCCTTTGCCCAAACCGTTAAGCGTGTTTTTCAAACGGGGTGAAACCGGCGTTTGATACCCCGTTTCCCAGTTTTTGGGTTTGGTGTTGGTTTTGATATAGGGCATGGCAAAATAAAACCCTGCAGCAAAGCCTGCAATGATAACAATCGCTATTATACCCTGCTTCATTTACATGTAACCGATCACTGAGTTGCATCAGGCGATAACCTCAATTTAACCTGTTGCAAAGCCAAAAGCCAAGTGGCGTTTTGTCATCGTCGGGTTAGCCGCTATTTAATCAACATAGCGCTGCGTCCAATCCAACCCAGCCAAAGTTGTGGTCAAGTGCTGCCTTTACATCCTACCCAGCCCCTTTATCCCAATTTATCAAAAAAATCCAAAGCCGCGCGGACATTGGCTGAGAACCGCAGCAAGAAAGACCTTTTGGAAAACAAAGCTGCGCAGCTTTCACCGCGCAGCTTTTACTCATAGAAATGCGTTATCCCCAACGCGATTACATTTGGCAATCTTTGGCATAAGGATCGCCATGATCATCAAGAACTTTGGCGATGATTTTATTTGTGAATATATCGCCTTCCTGAACCACTTCGCGGATATACACGTCATGGATCGGATGATTGTTAGAACCAAACTTGAAATCACCCCGTACCGACGTAAAGTCGGCCGCTTTTAGCGCCGCACGGAATGCATCCATATCGCTTATGCTGGCGCTGTCCATTGCGCTCAGCAACAGGTTGGCCGTGTCAAAGCCTTGGCTAGCATAGAGAGAAGGCAATCTGCCATACTCAGCTTCAAAACTGCTGACAAATGCCTGATTTGTCGGGGTATCGATGTCTTTGTTCCATTGGGATGTGTTGCGGACGCCCAGCGCAGCAGCGCCCACCGCTTGCAAGATACCCTGATCAAAACTAAACGCCGGCCCGATAAGCGGTATATCAACGCCGCTGCCCGAATATTGTTTCAAGAATGAAATTCCCATGCCGCCGGGCAAGAAGAAATAAACTGCATCTGCGCCACTGGCACGAATTTGAGCAATCTCAGCCGCGTAATCGGTTTGTCCAAGCTTGGTATAAATCTCGGCCGCCACATCGCCCTCAAAAAGGGCTTTGA
Source organism: Rhodobacteraceae bacterium Araon29 (assembly GCA_039640505.1). Classification (NCBI taxonomy): domain Bacteria; kingdom Pseudomonadati; phylum Pseudomonadota; class Alphaproteobacteria; order Rhodobacterales; family Paracoccaceae; species Rhodobacteraceae bacterium Araon29. The sequence continues at coordinate 2,623,194 of CP046865.1, forward strand.
ACCCATTTAAAGCATCCGTACCAGCGGGATAATTCGGCGCCATTATGAATACATTTTTATACCCTGCTGAGGTTGCATAGGCCCCGCCCCCATTGTGAAGGCTGTCATTTTGCCACGCCACATTAAAGTAATTGGGATGGCACCCGCGCCCCGCCAGCGGCGATGGTCCCGCATTGGGAGAAAGATAGATTTTTCCCTGCGCTGTGGCCGCAGGCACAACAGCCATCGCCAAGTTGGACCAAATGATGCCGGTCATCACATCGACCTTTTCAGACTGGATCATTTTATCGGCCAACTGCACTGCAATATCAGGTTTTCTCTGGTCATCCTCAATAACGACTTCAATATTGTCAGCACCAGATTGTTTAATCGCCAGCATAAAGCCGTCACGCACATCAATCCCAAGCCCAGCTCCACCACCCGACAATGTTGTGATCATGCCAACTTTTAGACCATCTCCATGGCTTCCCGCCACAGCCGGATTGACCGCAAGCGCCAGCGCCGCAAGGCTTGCACCGGTTGCGGCCCATTTTAATACATTCATGTCTCTCTCCCTGATTTACTTTTATTTTTGTAACTTTGAAATCGTAGAGGCGAATTGTACAAGTGCAAGCCCCAAATCGCCCAGGGGACGATTGAAGGCTTCATTAAGACCGTTAAAGGGCCTACTAGGCATTAAAATGCTTTGAATGTCAGGGTTGTTAAAGACCGTTCAATATCTGGGATATCCAAGAGGTTATCATTAACAAACTTGCCCACGTCGTTATCTTCATCCACATAAAGCTTTAGCAGCAGATCATAATTTCCGCTGGTTGAATACAGCTCAGAGTGTAATTCGCGCAACACTATTTCATTGGCCACCTCATATGTAGTGCCAGGCTTGCAACGCAATTGTATAAAGACGCAGGTGCTCATTAGATCCTCAGCTTTCATCCATATCATGCCTGTTATGCCCTGCCAAATCACGCCTGACAAGCGGCCTGCGCACGCGGGGACTTGGCGAGCGCAGTTTGGCGCTCTATAAGGGCGGCGAAACACAGCGATGGATGACACAGATGCGCACAGCCCAGCTCGACCGCAGCACCTCGGAAACCAAAATCAGTGTGACGCTGAATTTGGATGGAACCGGCGTTTATGACAACCAGACCGGCATCGGTTTTTTTGATCATATGCTTGACCAACTGTCACGCCACTCGCTGATTGATATGACCATTCGCGCAGAAGGCGACACACATATTGATGATCACCACACCGTTGAAGATACCGGCATTGCAATCGGCAAGGCACTCGTTGCGGCTTTGGGCGATAAAAAAGGCATCACACGGTACGGCAGCTGCAATTTGCCGATGGATGATGCCCAAATCGCCTGCGCGCTAGATTTGTCTGCGCGCCCATATCTGATATGGAATGTTGACTTTCCCAGCGCGAAAATTGGCGGTTTTGACAGTGAATTGGTGCGTGAGTTTTTTCAGGCTCTCAGTACCCATGGCGGCATAACGCTACATATTGATCAAGTTCACGGGATCAACAGCCACCACATTGCGGAAGCAACATTTAAAGCCGTCGCACGGGCCTTACGGATGGCGGTTGCACCCGATGCGCGTTTGGACGGGGCCCTGCCCTCGACCAAAGGCGCGCTTTAGCCCGTCATGCAAACAGCCATTATCGATTACGAAAGCGGTAATCTGCATTCCGCTCGCAAAGCGTTTGAGCGGATCGCCGCAGAAACCAATACAGGTTCGGTGACTGTCACAAGCGACCCTGATGTGGTGGCGCGCGCAGACCGTATTGTTTTGCCCGGCGACGGGGCTTTTCCGGCCTGCCGCGATGCCTTGCTGGCCTCTGATGTCTATGCGGCAATGAACGAAGCGGTTGTGGTGCGCGGTCGGCCCTTTTTAGGGATTTGCGTCGGTATGCAGCTTATGGCGCAGGACGGCGCGGAGTACCGCACTACCCCAGGTCTGGGATGGGTGCACGGATCGGTCCAGCGCATCGCGCCAAAGGACGCAACTTTCAAAATCCCACATATGGGGTGGAATAATCTAGTAATTGAGGCCCCTCACCCACTGCTTGACGGGGTCAAAACCGGTGATCACGCCTATTTCGTACATTCCTACCAGATGGAAATGGCAACGCCAGACCAGCGGCTTGCGCATGTTGATTATGGCGGTGAGATCACTGCAATTGTCGGGCATGGCACCATGGTTGGCACCCAGTTCCACCCCGAAAAAAGCGCAGCGACTGGTCTAAAAATAATTGCCAATTTCCTGCGTTGGCACCCCTAGGAACCGTTTATTTTACCCGGGTCCAAGTGCCGCCATCGCGGCATACAATAAAGACGCAGCCCGAGACTTTTAGCTCATCCCCAACCAGCTCTAATTTAGAGGCATAGGTTTTATCGGTGTCCGGTGACCAGATTTTGCCGCCGCCATATTTGCCATCGCCTTTAGATTTCATATTCCAGATAATACGTTTGCCAATGTTGTCGCTTTCAATTGATTTTCCAGCCGTATCAAAAGATTTCATCAAAACCCCACAGATTGTGCCGTCACAATCCTGAACCTCGATATGACCAAAATTCCCATTGTCATCCGGGATCGTTTGCCAAAGCCCATAAATGGGGTCTGCGGCCACCACAGATGCTGCAAAAATCAATCCAAAAACGGCACAGATCAAACGTTTCATATCATATCCTCCATATGATAGCCTGATGATGCTTATATTTTCACCATCTTGACAAGGCTCTCGTTGCGTTACGTTGCATTTCGGCTCTGGCCGTGCCAAATGGCCCCTGAGTTTGCTTTTGCACAATACCAAGAAAGACCCAAGATGATCCTTTATCCAGCGATTGACCTAAAAGATGGCAATGCAGTGCGGCTTTTACGTGGTGATATGGATAAATCAACGGTATTTAATACGGATCCTGCGGCCCAAGCCATGGAATTTGTCACCCAAGGATGTAAATGGCTTCATCTCGTCGATCTTAATGGCGCTTTTGAAGGTGAACCAGTCAATGCGTCCCCAGTCGAGGCCATTTTGGCACAGACCAAAGTGCCCACGCAGCTTGGCGGCGGCATTCGGGATATGGCAACCATTGAGCGCTGGATCAGCAAAGGCCTTGCCCGGGTCATTTTGGGCACTGCCGCCGTGGAAAACCCTGATCTTGTGCGCACAGCAGCGAAAGCCTTTCCCGGGCAAATTGCAGTGGGCATTGATGCACGTGATGGGCGCGTTGCCACCAAAGGCTGGGCCGAGGAAACTAATGTACTTGTGACCGATCTTGCACGCTCTTTTGAAGACGCGGGTGTGGCGGCCATCATCTATACCGACATTAACCGTGATGGCGCGATGCAGGGGCCAAACATAGAGGCCACCGCCGCACTGGCTAGGGCTGTCTCAATCCCCGTGATTGCATCCGGCGGTGTGTCCTCGCTTGCGGATTTGATCGCGCTGCGGGATTGCGGTGCAGCGCTCAACGGGGCGATATCTGGCCGCGCGCTTTATGATGGCGCGCTCGATCTTGGCCAAGCCTTAGAGGCGCTCAATGCTTAAAACCCGCATCATTCCCTGCCTTGATGTGGCAGACGGCCGGGTGGTCAAAGGGGTGAACTTTGTTGGCCTGCGCGATGCTGGTGATCCGGTCGATGCAGCAAGGGCCTATGATGCGGCGGGCGCAGATGAGCTTTGCTTTCTAGATATAAATGCCACCCATGAAAATCGCGGAACCATGTTTGATATGGTGCAGCGCACGGCAGAGCAGTGCTATATACCGCTCACGGTGGGCGGCGGCGTGCGCAGCGCACAAGACGTCCGTGCGCTTTTGCTGGCCGGTGCGGATAAAGTAAGCTTTAATTCCGCTGCTGTGGCCAATCCGGATGTGGTGGCTAAAGCCGCAGATCAGTTTGGCAGCCAGTGCATCGTTTGCGCTATTGACGCCAAAACCGTTGCCCCGGGCAAATGGGAGCTTTTCACCCATGGCGGCCGCAAACCCACCGGTATCGACGCTGTTGAATTTGCCACAAAGATTGCAGCCAAAGGCGCAGGTGAGATTTTGCTCACATCTATGGATCGTGATGGCACCAAAGCGGGATTTAACCTGCCCATGACCCGCGCGATTTCAGATGCAGTGAGCATACCAGTGATCGCTTCTGGGGGTGTAGGCACGCTTGATCATCTCGTCGAAGGGGTCACAAAAGGCGGCGCATCAGCTGTGCTGGCCGCTTCCATCTTTCATTTTGGCGAATTTACCATTGCCGAGGCCAAAGCGCATATGGCCGCGGCCGGCATCCCGATGAGGCTAGAGACATGACGCTTGAAGACCTTTTTGACATTATAGAAACCCGCGCACAGGCTGATCCATCAGAAAGCTGGACCGCCAAACTCTTGTCCCAAGGTCCAGAGAAATGCGCAAAGAAATTCGGTGAAGAAGCCGCCGAGGCCATCATCGAAACGGTCAAAGGCGACCGCGCTGGTTTAACTGCGGAAGCCGCTGATGTGCTTTATCACTTGCTGGTCATGCTCAAATCACGCGATGTCGCGCTTACCGATGTGATGGATGAATTGGACCGGCGTCAGGCCCAATCAGGTCTGGCTGAAAAGGCTGCACGCAAAACATGATCCGGCATATCGTTTTTTTCAGTGCCAAAAACCAAGAATACATTGATAAAATTGGCGCTGGTTTGCGAATTTTACAGGATAACCCACATGCTCAAATACTTGAGGTTGAACGCAATTTTGCGACCGACCCAATTGAACAAGACCCTGTGGATTGGGTGGTTTACGGCGAATTTAGAGATGCCAACGCCCTAGCGGCCTTTAAGCAGCATCCAACATACCAGCGCGCTATAGAAATTGTGCGCCCTCTGCGCGAGCTGCGTTTGGCCGCCGATTTTCAAACCACGCTATAAAACATAGGCTGCATAGCGCGCGCATCACAGGAAAAACGACGCGATAATTGTTGCAGTGAGCTGCATTTTTTGATTGCAAAAGCATAAATTCTAGCGATGGTATTGCTGTTTACAACGGCTTGGAAAAACAGGGTATCGCATGACCACAATCGTCAACAGTTGGAATGAATGGGATCCATTGAAACATGTGATTGTCGGCCGCGCCGATGATTGCCACATCCCGCCAGAAGAGCCCGCGCTTGATGCCAAGGTTCCCGAAGATAGCGATATGCGCGGCCAATGGGGGCGCCGGCCGCAAGAAACCATCGACCGCGCCAATGAGCTGCTCGATAACTTTGCAAATATGTTGGGAAAACGGGGGGTTACAGTAGATCGGCCAACGCCGATTGATTTTTCCAAACCCGCCACAACACCCGATTTTCATACCGATAGCCAGTTTGGCTGCATGCCGCCGCGCGATGTTTTGCTGACCGTTGGCTCCGAAATTCTTGAGGCAACGATGTCATATCGCTGCCGCTGGTTTGAGTACCTGTGTTACCGGCCATTGATGGAGCGTTATTGGGAGGAAGACCCCAATTTCCGCCATGAAGCGGCGCCAAAGCCGCGCCTAACAGACGAAGATTATCACCCCGATTACCTTTCTGATAAAATCGGGGTTGAAAAGCGGCTTAAGTGGGCGGCGGAGAAGTTTTTTGTCACCACCGAGCAAGAACCGCTGTTTGATGCAGCAGATGTCCTTCGATTCGGCCGCGATCTGGTGGTGCAGCACGGCTTTACCACCAACCTGAAAGGCATTGAGTGGCTGCGCCGGCATTTCCCCGATCACCGCGTGCACACAGTCAATTTCCCCGGTGATCCCTATCCGATCCATATTGACGCAACCTTTACCCCGCTGCGGCCCGGTTTGATCTTGAACAACCCGCAACGGCGCCTGCCCGATGAGCAGCGCGGCATGTTTGAAAAAAATGACTGGCAGATCGTGGATGCGGCGCAACCGGCGCATAATGCACCGCCGCCCCTTTGCTATTCATCGACATGGCTAAGCATGAATGTTCTGGTGCTAGACCATAAAACGGTTTGCGTTGAAAAATCCGAGGTCTACCAAGCGGAGCAGATGGATAAACTGGGCATGGACGTGGTTGAGGTTGATCTGCGTGATGCCTATGCCTTTGGCGGCGGGCTGCATTGCTGCACGGCAGATGTTTACCGCGAAGGCAGCTGCGAAGATTATTTTCCTGTAAAATAAAAGTTGCCGCCACAAACTGCCGTGAGATCAAAACAGCCGTGATGAAATCACACCAGTATTGACACCATATTTGCGCAGCTCGCCAAAAAGCCGCTGGCGCTCCATTTTGGGGCAAAGGTTTTGGATCACATCAATGCCCTGCGCTTCAGCCATAGCGGCAGCGGCAGGATGCTCAACACCGATTTGCATCCAGATGGTTTTAAGACCTTTGAAACACGCCAGAGCATCATCTACAATTGCAGGCACTGCCTCTGGCCTACGGAAAATATCAACCATATCAACGGGTTCATTGATATCTGACAACTGCGCATAAACCTTTTCACCAAATAATATTTTACCGGCATGCCCAGGGTTGACCGAGATTACGCGGTACCCTTTAAAACTAAGATACCGGGCCACAAAATAACTCGGGCGGATTGGATTAGGGCTAACCCCAACCGCTGCAATAACTTTGGTTCGGGTCAAAATATCATACAAATAGCGATGGGAATAAGTGTTTGACACGCGCAGCCTCTTTTCTTTGGTTCTGACTTACTGCATAGTCTTGGAACATTCAAAGCTTTATGACTAGGTGAGGGTATGATGCACCCAAGCAGCCCGTATTTGACCACCAAAGAACTTGCTCAACTGCTGCGCCTTGGTGAACGTAAGGTTTATGATCTTGCCTCCAGCGAGCAAATACCCTGCTTGCGCGCAGGAGGAAAACTACTGTTTGAGCGCAGTGCAGTTGAGGCTTGGCTCAAACAATCCCATACTGGCCCAAACCTTGAGGCCGCGCTTAACTTGCCAGCGATTATCGCCGGCAGCCATGATCCGCTGCTCGACTGGGCGTTGCGACAATCCGGCAGCGGGCTTGCGGGCTATTTTGATGGCAGCGAAGACGGGCTTACGCGGGTGCGCGGCAAAAAAGCGGCGCTCTGCGCATTGCATATTTATGAAGAAAAGGGCTGGAATACCAACCGCGTGTCGGCAGAATTTAACGATCTTCCTGTTGTCTTGGTTGAGTTTTGCAAACGGGAACGCGGTCTAATCGCTTCGCAAGGAAACCCGTTAGGTATCAAGGGCTTAGATGATATAAAGCGCCGTCGACTTGCCCGCCGGCAAGAGGGCGCAGCGGGTCAGAAATTGTTTGAACACTTGCTGTCAGACGCAGGTGTCAACGCTGATATGGCCTTTGCAGGGCAAAGTATTGCACGCTCTGAAAGCGATCTCGCGCTTGAGGTGAAATCAGGCCGTGCCGAGGCCGCCTTTGGGCTTAAATCCGAAGCTGTTGCGCAAAATCTTGATTTTATTCCGATCATGACAGAACGGCTTGACCTTTTAGTCTGGCGTAAAGCTTGGTTTGATACTGCGTTTCAAAAATTTATAAATTTTTGTGAAGGCGATATATTCAAAGATCAGGCAAAATCGCTGTCTGGCTATGATTTATCTGATTTTGGCCATATTCATTTTAACGCGTCGCATTAGGGAAAAACAGCGCTTTTCCATCCAAATTATAGCGGCCAATCGCAGCTTGCCCCTCTGGGCCGGTTATCCAGTTCACAAAGGCCTTGGCCCCGGCTGCATTTACCCGCGGATGGCGCGATGGATTAACGGCTATCACCCCGTATTGATTAAATAATCTGGCATCCCCTTCGACCAAAACCTCTAGATTTCCACGATTTGAAAAGCTCAACCAAGTGGCACGGTCTGTCATCACGTAGGCGCCTATTGATGTGGCCATATTGAGCGTTGCGCCCATACCTGAGCCAGTTTCACGATACCACGCGCCTGAGGCAGAGATCAGGTCGATATCGGTGGCCCGCCAAAGCCGCAACTCTGCCCGGTGTGTCCCACTGTCATCCCCGCGCGATACAAACAGAGCTTTATTTTTGGCAATTTTGACAAGCGCAGCGACAGCATTGCTGCCTCCTGAGATGCCCGCAGGGTCGGATGGCGGACCTGCGATAATAAAATCATTATACATTACATCATGTCTGGCTAATCCCCATCCTTGGGCAACAAACTCTTCCTCAGCATTTTTGGCATGCACTAATAGTACGTCCCCATCCCCGTTTTGGGCATTTCTCAGCGCCTGGCCTGTACCAACAGAAACAACCCGGGCCTGAAACCCTGTTTCTTGGGTGAATTGGGGTAAAATCGCTTCTAACAATCCTGAATTACGGGTCGAAGTGGTCGACTGAATAACGATGTAATCAGCAGCAACCGCTTTGCCGCACCACAGGATCATAATAAAACAACAAAATACGACATAAGCGCGGTATTTATTCATTTTTCGCATCATATTTGATCCTGTGCTTGCGCAAGCAGCGGCTCACCCGCAAGAAAGGCATCAACCAACGGGTGCCACGTGGGTCGAAAAAACCGTTCGCGCAATGCTTGAGCAACGATTTGGCCTTGGTGCATAAGGATAAATTCGCCCCCCAAGCGCCGTGCCTGCGCCTGATCATGGGTAACCATGATCACCTTTACACCCGATGCAACAGCCGATTTGATAAGGTGCTCGATTTGCACCGATGCGCGCGGGTCTAAATTGGCGCAGGGCTCATCAAGGAAAATCAGCTTTGGATCACAAGCAAGCGCGCGCACCATGGCCAATCTTTGTTGTTCACCGCCCGAAAGTCTACGCGCCGGCGCGTCAGCTAGATCGCCTAAACCTGCCCGCTCAAGCCAGTGGCCCGCGATATCGCGCGACTGATTACGGTCTGTTCCTCGGGCACGAAGTGCAAAGGCAACATTTTCCATAACACTGCGGCGCAGCAAAACCGGACGTTGAAACACCATCGCTTGGTGCTTTTGCTGGCCAAGGTTTCCCGGAAAATTAATGCGCCCGCCCTGGGGCAAGGTCAGCCCATGCAGGACCCGCAGCAAAAGGCTTTTGCCTGCCCCGTTTGGTCCTAAAATCATTGTTGGCATTTCAGGATCAAGATCAGCCTGTTGAATTTTCAACCGCAGCTTACCACCAACCACCAGCCGCAGGTCTTTCAAACTAATCGCTATTTTAGACATGCATCGCCTCTTGCCGGCGTCCGCCAATGACCGCCACCACCGCGTTCACCCCTAGCGCCATCAAAACCAGTATGACCCCCAATGCCAAAGCTAGGCTTAAATTGCCCTTGGATGTTTCAAGCGCAATGGCAGTGGTCATAACTCGGGTCACGTGATTGATGTTTCCGCCCACAATCATGACTGCGCCAACCTCGGCAATAGCGCGGCCAAAGCCGGCCAATCCCGCAGTCATCAAAGCATAGCGCGCCTCCCATAAAAGGACCGGCACCATCTGCCACGGACTGAGTCCCAAGGAATTTAACTGATCGCGGTACTCGTCATAAAGTAATGCAATGCTTTGGCGGCACAGCGCAGCCACCACAGGCGTTACCAAAATAGTTTGCGCAATAATCATTGCCGCTGGGGAATACAGCAATCCCAATACACCAAATGGTCCTGCGTTCGACAGCAGCAAATAGACCACCAATCCAACGACAACCGGCGGCATTCCCATCAACGCATTAACCAAAACAATCACCACTTGACGCCCGGGAAATTTTCCCACGGCCAGCGCTGCACCTAAAGGAAAGCCCATTACTGCAGCGCATATTACGGCCAAGATTGACACCCGCAAAGACAGTCCAACAACTGCCCATAACGCAGTATCCCCAGACAGGATTAAGTGGAGCGCTTGGGTAAATTCACTTGCAAATCCCTGCATTTTTATGTATTTTTTCCGCACATAGAATATTATTCATAAAATCACAGTTTTATTGGAATGTCTACTTTAGTCTTTTTTTTCTTCATAGACTTCCAGTTTCACGCGTTCACTTCGGGCAACAGAGGGGTGAATCCATTCGGTGGGGCCAACAGAGATTACTCGTCTACGGCGTAAAATAAGAAGCTTGGAGAACCCCTGCCAGTGCCCGATAGAAGGCGCGTTTACATCAGTGGGATACCGCGACGCCCAATCCTTTGGGAGCGGCAAATTGCAGGCATCGGCCCGTTGCAGCATCCACACGAGAGGGATGTTGGACAAGGGACGCGCGGCGGAAAATCCGCTTAGATGGCCGCCAATATCTCCATGGGTTCCGCGAAACCAAACCTGTTCCAGATGTGCTGGGTGGTCGGGATTGGCCCGCCACTTTTCCGGCCGGTATGCGAGCCGGGTTTCATCCTTGGCCAAAGCATGAAAGCCGGCTTTAACCGACCTGCAAAGATGATGATTGTGAAACCCGTAACGATCCGGCATCCAGCGCCAGAAAAATGGCACCCGCAACCCAAGCGCGCGCACAGTATCCCAAACCCCGATCATTTCCACACTGACCTCCTGATGGCAGTAGGCGGCGCGAAACTTGGCCGGTGTTTCCGGCGTCTGCGGATTTTTATAGGCGCGCCAAGCCTGTTCAATATTGCGCGGGGTCGCATGTTTAGCTTTAAGCAATCCCACTCTATCAATTAGGCCTGACAGTGAGCGCACGGCAAACGCCCCACGCGAATAGCCAAAAAGGAAAATCCGATCTTCCGGCCGATAACGGGTGGCCAAAGCCCCGTAAGTATCGCGAATTTGTTGATCCAACCCGCCACCAAACAGCACATTTCTTATTGACCGCCAACTGTGCCATTGAAGACCCGGTCGATAATACACATTTATCGACGGGCCCAATTCGTCCAAAAGTTTGGCAAGCAAGCCGGCATTGCTTTCATAACCCGGTTCAAACGAGGACAGTGTGCCGTCCAAGATAATCACATGGGTTTTTTGCCCCCGCGAAGAGCGGCGGCGCGGGGGACTAGGATACCGATCCGCCCGAAAGCGTTCAAATACGGTTTTTATTCTATTCTGCAGCCAAGTCATGAGTATTTAAAAGGGTCCAAACCCGCAGCGGCGTAAAGGGCATATCAGCTTGTGTTACGCCCTGATCCCATAGCGCGTCTTGAACAGCATTGGCAACAGCGGCAAGCGCCCCAACAGTTCCTGCTTCCCCACAGCCTTTAATGCCCAAAACATTGGCTGTCGAGGGCAGCAGCTGTGTTTCAAATTGAAAAAACGGCACATCGCGCGCCCGTGGGAGCGCATAGTCCATAAAGCTGCCTGTCAAAAGCTGACCGTCCGGATCATATACCACGTGTTCACAGAGCGCCTGACCAACACCTTGGGTTACGCCGCCATGCACCTGACCTTCGACCAGCATCGGGTTCAACATATGACCAAAGTCATCCACCACCACATAGCTTATCAACTCGACCTGACCGGTGTCCGGATCAACCTCTACCTCTGCCACATGTGCGCCATTGGGAAACGACTGCGCATTCAGCTTCGCTGTTGCCTGATGCGATAGCAAATCATCGCGGCCTTCGGTGCGCGCCATTTCTGCCAGCTCAAGCATAGTGGGGGTTGAATTTGATCCAGCAACACGGAACTGTTCATCATCAAAATCAACTTCGTGCCGCTCTACCCCTAATTTATCTGCCAAATACTGGCAAAAAACATCAATCATGGTAGTAACTGCTGCCAAAGTCGCATTGTTTTGGACTGTTGCTGAACGCGATCCACCGGTTCCCCCGCCCTTGGCAATCCGGTCACTATCGCCTTGGATCACCTTGATCAGATGGGCCGGAATTCCGGTTTGATCTGATAGAAACTGGGCAAAGACAGTTTCATGCCCCTGCCCGTTGGACTGTGTCCCAACAAAAATTTCAACAGTTCCGTCCGATTTAAACAGCACCTTGGCGGTTTCGCTTGGGTCGCCAAGGATGCTTTCGATATAATAGCATAGCCCAAGACCGCGCAGCCGGCCTTGGGCTTGGCTGTTTGATTTTCGCAGTGAAAAACCACGCCTGTCGGCGGCCTGCTCAGCCGATGTCAACACATTTGAAAAATGCCCCACATCATAAACCGCGCCTGTCACCGTTTGATAAGGAAAAGCGTCTGGCGCAATAAAGTTTTTGCGGCGCAGTTCCCAACCGTCTATTCCCAGCTTGCGCGCTGCCCGGTCTATTACCCGTTCAAGCACATAAATGGCCTCGGGCCGGCCAGCACCGCGAAAGGCATCCACTTGCGTTGTGTTTGTGTAGATGCCTTTGACCGATAAAAACGCTGTTGGAATATCATAGGGCCCGGTCAGCACTTTTGCGAAAAGTTCGGTTTGGATTGGTTGCGCATATTGCGAATTATAGGCCCCAAGATTGCACAATGTGCTCACCCGGTAGCCGATAATTTTATGATCACCGTCAAAAGCCAGTTCGGCTATTGATACCAGATCCCGCCCGCAATTATCGCTTGCCATAGCTTCACTGCGCCCGGACATCCAGCGCACAGGCCTGCCGAGCTGCCGTGCAGCATGGGCACAGATAAAGGTTTCCGGATAATCCATCGCCTTCATGCCAAACCCACCCCCAACATCGGGGTTGGTGACGCGAATTTTGGCGTCCGGCAGATTCAGGATTTTGGCCAAGCGTGACTTTGTCCCCCAAACCCCTTGGCCATTAACGCATACATGCAGCCGATCATCAGCCCATTCGGCATAGCAGCCGCGAGGCTCTAAGGAACTTGCAATAATGCGGTTGTCTGTAATGCTTAGCCGAACATGATGGGCCGCTTTATCAAAAGCTTCTACGGTCGCTGATTCCTCGCCGCAAGACCAATCAAATGCGCGGTTTAAAGGCGCTTCTTTGTGGATTTGGGCACCGCCCTCCTGAAGCTCAAGATGGACATCAAGATCTTGATAATCAAGGATTATCAGTTCAGCAGCATCACATGCTTGATCAAAATTTTCCGCAATCACAACAGCCACTGGTTCACCTAGAAACCGCAGCCTATCTTCGGCTAAAAGTGGACGGCGCGGAGCGGCCGCTTTGGTCCCATCACGGTTTTGCAATACCGTGGCAGCCATGCCTGATACGATCCCCGCGGACTTTAAATCGGCTGCTGTCACAACAGCTTTGACGCCCGTGCTTGCGCGCGCATCTTCAACATCCAGCGCTATAATTTCAGCATGGGCAACAGGGGATCTAAAAACACATGCAAACAGCGCATCGTCTGGTGCAATATCATCCACATACTGACCTTTACCGGTCAAAAACCTATGATCCTCTGTCCGCAAAACGGACTGGCTTTTGCCAAACTTTTCCACTGATTTGCCTCATGTAACCTTTGCAAAGCAAGGTAACCCGAAGCCTATAAATGTCTAGGGGTGCTGGTTAAGGCGCGACAATAAATTTGTTTGGAGCAGCCATAGCCGTTAAAGCGACTGGTCAGCACTGCGCTATAGGCGCCCATACCTTGGATCAAAATAAAGTCTTCTTCTTTAATATCCGATGGTAAAGCCAATGGTTCACACAAGCGATCAAGGCTATCACATGTTGGGCCAAAGATAACACGCGGTGCAGGTTTCCCAAGCCGCTCGTCGCCTTTGGAATTGAAAACCGCTATGTGACGGCTGTGAGCCGGCGGCATATCACGCCATTCCGCCAGCGCGCCATATATTCCATCATTCAGCACCAGAGCGCCATCCGGCCTTATATTCTTAACCCGCAGAACCAGCGCAAAGGCATCTGCCGCCAACCCGCGGCCAGGCTCGCAGACCAGCACTGGATTATGATCGCAAAAATAGCGTTCCTTAGCAGCTTTGATCCGGTTGAAAATACCCAGTAAATCCACCGGCTGTGCAGCGCGGTCGGCTGGAAAGCCGCCGCCGACATTGAGCGATAAAAGGCGAACTTCGGCAGCCTTTGCAATCTGCGCGGCCGCTTCAATATAACTTTCCCATGCACTGGGTGCCATGCATTGAGTGCCCGGATGAAATGTGATCGCCGGGGCCAACCCGCGGATTGCGACCGCTTTCAACAAAGGCACTGCTTGCGCAGGTTCTGCGCCAAATTTTTCACCAAAATTATAAAGCCCACCGGCCACCGGAAGCTTTATCCGCACTGCAATTTCGCTGCCCTTAGGCAAATCCCCAAGCTTGTCTAATTCACTGAGCGCATCAACCGACCAAGAGGCGATCCCATGCGATTTTGCTTGGGCTATTTCCTGAGCTGAACGTATGGGGTTGTGATAGTGTAATTTGGCCTCTGGATGGATGGCCCGCACCATTTCGATCTCAGCCGGTGAGGCCACATCAAAGATTGAGACCCCGTTTTGTGTCAGGCAACGCAAGACATCAGGATCAGGGTTGGCTTTGACCGCATAACTCAGCAGGCCACCAAAACCAGATTGAAAAGTGGACAGCTTTGATATGAGGGCATTGGGCGAAAAATAACCAATCGGTTCATCTGGTAGGTAGCTTGAAAAATGGGCATTTGGAGTGTCCCAAATCCAAGAAGACTGTTCGTTCATCGCCGCACCTCAGTTCTGTTTTCCTTTAATATGCGTCATAGTCTAGAGCGATAAACCTGCCAAATTTACTATATTGCCAATAACTTTGGTTTTTATTACTATAAAATTATGCAAATTAACGAAAAAGATAGGCAGTTATTGCGTTTGCTGTCCGAAAACGCCCGAAGCTCGGTTTCCGATCTTGCGCGCACCTTAGGTCTTGCGCGCACCACGGTTCAGGCGCGGATCGAGCGGCTTGAAAATAGCGGTTATATTGCCGGCTATACACTGCAAAAAGGGCCATCCGCGCGCCCAGTGTTGCGCGCTTCCGCGCTTTTATCGGTCGAGCCACGCTCTGGCGCAGCAGTGTTGCAAAAGCTTAAAACCCTGCCGCAGGTGGAAAAGGTCCATACCACATCCGGCCGCTTTGATTTGGTGGTCGAGCTAAGCGCCCAATCTACAGAAGAGCTGGACGAAACCCTCGATGATATCGGCGCTGCGCGCGGGATCATAAGCTCAGAAAGCCTGATCCATCTGAGTACCAAAATTGACCGCTGAGCTTAGCCGCCGCTATGCCGGTTTCCAGACGATGCATCGGGGTGCAAAATAGATTTTGACTTTTGCCCGCAACATGGCAGAAATAATCCGAAGCAGGGCGAGACCAAAGGACCACAGCACCATGGATCATGTCAAATTCACCCAGATGAAAGATGGCGACAAAGACGACTACGATTTTCTGACCGCCCATGAAACCGAATACACCAAAGGTACGGCTGATCGATTGCTCAAAGCCTTGGTTGATCTCGATGAAAGCCTGTCTGGATATCAAATCACCCGTTTGGGACATTCGGTGCAATCGGCCACCCGCGCATGGCGCGACGGGGCCGATGACGACTGGGTGGTCTCGGCGCTGCTGCATGATATCGGCGATATCTATGCGCCCTATAATCACGATGAATATGCGGCCACCATTCTACGCCCCTTTGTGCGCGAGCAATGCACATGGGTGGTGGAAAAACATGGCGACTTTCAGATGATCTACTATGGCCACCATGTGGGCGGCAACCCGCACAAGCGCGATGCCTATAAAAGCCATCCCTATTTTGAAGATTGTGCCGCATTTTGCGAGCGCTGGGATCAAGCCAGCTTTGATCCTAATTACGACAGCAAGCCGATTGAGTTTTTCACTGATATGGTACGTTCGGTATTTGCCCGCACGCCCTATGATCCAAAGGTCATCCGCAACGGCGAGCGCGTGCCCCTGATCGGAACGCGGCGCGACGAAAGCTAAAGAAACTTGCGCCTTTGGCCTTTTCCTTTATGTGGTTAGCCGTTATCTGCCAGTGAACACAAATTTAACGGGTGAGCCAGCAATGCCATTGGAAAAAACCTTTGATGCAACCAGCGCCGAAAACCGGCTTTACGACGCGTGGGAAAAGGCCGGATGTTTTAAAGCCGGTGCGAACGCATCGCGGCAGGAAACATTTTGCATTATGATCCCGCCGCCCAATGTCACTGGCGCGTTGCACGTGGGCCATGCCTTTAACAATACTTTGCAGGATATTTTGACCCGCTGGCACCGGATGCGCGGCTTTGATACGCTGTGGCAACCCGGTCAGGACCATGCCGGCATTGCCACCCAATTGCAGGTGGAAAAAATGCTCGCCGAGCAGGGTAATATTGGCCGCCGTGATCTGGGGCGCGAAAAATTCCTTGAAAAAGTCTGGGAATGGAAAGGCGAATACGGCGGCACCATTATTAATCAACTTAAACGCCTTGGCTCATCCTGCGACTGGTCGCGCAATGCCTTTACCATGGCCGGTGCGCCCGGCGATCCGCGCATAGGCCATGAAAACAGCCCCAACTTTCATGACGCGGTGCTAAAAGTCTTTGTGGATATGTACCAAAAAGGGTTGATTTATCGCGGCAAGCGGCTGGTCAACTGGGATCCGCATTTTGAAACCGCTATTTCTGACCTTGAAGTGGAAAATATCGAAGTTGACGGCCATATGTGGCACTTTAAATACCCGCTTCAGGATGGCGAAACCTATACCTACATCGAAAAGGATGAGGATGGGAACGTCATTCTGGAAGAGGTCCGCGACTATATTTCAATCGCCACCACACGGCCGGAAACCATGCTTGGCGATGGGGCTGTGGCCGTGCACCCCGATGATGCCCGCTATGCGCCGATTGTGGGCAAAATGTGTGAAATTCCGGTTGGCCCGAAAGCGCATCGCCGACTTATACCGATTATCACAGACGACTATCCTGACCCCGACTTTGGATCTGGCGCAGTGAAAATCACCGGCGCCCATGACGCAAATGACTATCAGGTGGCTAAACGCGGCAATATTCCCATGTACCGGCTGATGGACACTCGCGGCATCATGCGTGGCGACGGTGCAGCCTATGGCGATGAGGTGGCAAAAGCCCAAGGCCTTGCCAGCGGCGGCGCGTTTACCGAAACCGAGGTTGATGCGATCAATCTGGTTCCCGAAGAGTACCGCGATCTTGGCCGCTTTGAAGCCCGCAAGCGCGTGGTGGCCGATATTGATAGCGAAGGCCTGATGATTATGGTCGAGGACAAACCGATCATGCAGCCCTTTGGCGATCGCTCGGGCGTGGTGATTGAACCCATGCTCACCGATCAGTGGTTTGTGGATACCGCTAAAATCGTTGGCCCCGCGCTGGATGCAGTGCGCGACGGGCGCACCAAGATTATGCCGGAAAGCGGCGAAAAAGTCTATTATCACTGGCTGGAAAATATCGAGCCATGGTGCATTTCGCGTCAGCTTTGGTGGGGCCATCAAATCCCGGTGTGGTTTGACGAAGACGGCAATCAATACTGCGCCGCAAGCGAAGCGGAAGCCCAAGCGATGGCGGGCGCGGATAAAACCCTGACCCGCGATCCTGATGTGCTGGACACTTGGTTTTCATCGGGGCTTTGGCCAATCGGCACCTTGGGCTGGCCCGAGCAGACCGAAGCCCTGGCAAAATATCACTCCACCGATGTGCTTGTCACCGGACAGGATATTTTGTTTTTCTGGGTTGCGCGAATGATGATGATGCAACTGGCTGTGGTGGATGAAATTCCGTTTCACACGGTTTATCTGCATCAACTGGTGCGGGATGAAAAAGGCCAGAAAATGTCGAAGACCCGCGGCAATGTGATTGACCCGCTGGAAATTGTCGATGAGTTCGGGGCCGATGCTTTGCGCTTTAGCCTCGCGCAGATGGCCGCAATAGGCGGCGTTCTTAAACTATCGGTGGACCGCATCAAAGGCTATCGGAACTTTGGCACAAAGCTTTGGAATGCCGCCCGTTTTGCCGAAATGAACGCGGTTTACAGCACCACCGCGATACCACCGCAAAACCGACGCGATACTGACGTGCCAAATCAGACCCTCAACAAGTGGATCATTGGTGAAACCGGCAAGCTGCGGGTGAGCGTGGATGAGGCGCTGACGGGCTATCGTTTTAACGATGCAGCCAATGCGCTTTATAGCTTTATCTGGGGCACATTTTGCGATTGGTATGTGGAATTTTCCAAACCGCTTTTAAATGGTTCTGACGCTGAGGCACAGGCTGAAACCCGCGCCACAATGGGCTGGGTTTTGGATCAATGCCTTATCCTTTTGCACCCAATTATGCCGTTTATCACCGAAGAGCTTTGGGGCACTTTGGCGCCGCGCGAAAAAATGCTGGTCCATACCGATTGGCCCAGTTATGGCCGCGAATTGGTTGATCCAGACGCCGATGCGGAAATGAACTGGGTGATTGGTTTGATCGAGGAAATCCGCTCGGTACGCGCCCAGATGCATGTGCCAGCAGGCGCAAAAATTCCCATGCTAGTGAGCGCGCTTGATGGCCCAGCCAAAGCAGCGTGGGACCGCAACCAAGAGCTAATTAAAAAGCTGGCGCGGATTGAAACGCTGACGGAGGTCGACAGCTTTCCCAAAGGCTGTGTCACACTGGCTGTTGCAGGGGCAAACTTTGGGCTGCCCTTAGCGGAAATCATTGATATTGAAGAAGAAAAAGCACGCCTGGAAAAGGCGATAGGCAAGTTGGCAAAAGAGTTGGGCGGGCTACGCGGGCGGCTTAAAAACCCTAAATTTGTTGAAAGCGCTCCTGCTGAAGTGGTTGAAGAAACCCGCCAGAACCTTGCTCTGCGAGAAGACGAAGAGGCCCAGATACGCGCTGCAATGGTGCGCTTAGACGAGCTCGGATAAGGCCTAAGATATGACCCAAGGTCATCACCCTTCCGGCGCACCATGGCGTAATTTTTACGGCCGTTTCAAGGGCAAGGGATTGCGCAAAGCGCAAGAGCAGGCTTTGGCAGAGGATTTGCAAAAGCTGTCCCCGGGCGCAGTGGATTGGGACGAAAACCCGGACCGCAAACCGCTTGACTTAAAGGCACTCTTTGGGGATGCGCCGGTGTGGCTTGAAATTGGTTTTGGCGGCGGCGAGCATCTTTTGCACCAGGCCCAATTGAACCCGGATGTCGGCTTTATCGGCTGCGAGCCTTATATCAACGGCGTTGCCATGCTGTTGGGTAAAATCCGCGCTGCCGGGGTCACGAATATCCGAATTTACCCCGGCGATGCCCGCCATATTTTTGACGTCCTGCCAGAGGCAAGCATTGAGCGCGCGTTCCTGCTCTACCCAGATCCATGGCCCAAAAAACGCCACCACCGTCGCCGCTTCGTTACCCCCGAACATTTAGTGCCTATGGCACGGATATTAAAGCCTAATTCGATTTTTCGATTGGCTACAGATATCCCTGATTATGTACGACAAGCCTTGCTTGAAGTCCCGAAGCAAGGCTTAGAATGGCTTGCGGAAAATCCTAAAGATTGGCGGATAGCTTGGCCCGACTGGCATAGAACCCGTTACGAAGAAAAAGCCGTCCATGAAAACAGAACACCGCATTATTTGACCTTCCAAAAGCGTAGGTAAGCCCATGCAAAATGTGCAATATACTGTGGTGGAATTTAACTCAAAGGTCCAAACGCCCATAGACGCTTGTTTCAGCTTGCGGTATCACCTGCACAAAAAAGGAAAGTGAAATATGTCCGCACATGGCACTCCAGTTCCAATGACCTCACGCAAGTCAGGGCCTTTGAAGGGCATTGCAAATGTGCCGGGCGATAAGTCGATCTCGCATCGTGCACTTATCCTTGGAGCTATGGCTGTTGGAGAGACCCGTATCGAAGGTCTTTTAGAGGGACAGGATGTGCTGGACACCGCCAAGGCTATGCGCTCATTTGGTGCCACAGTGACAGATCATGGCGGCGGCAATTGGAGCGTTAATGGCGTTGGAGTTGGCGGGTTTTGCGAACCCGAAACAGTGATAGATTGCGGCAACTCAGGAACCGGCGTTCGGCTTTTGATGGGGGCAATGTCAACCCACCCGATATCCGCAACCTTTACTGGCGATGCCAGCCTCAATAAGCGCCCTATGGCCCGTGTTACTGACCCTATTGCTCTTTTTGGAGCCGAAGCGCATGGACGCACTGGTGGACGCCTACCAATGACAATACACGGTGCCAAACATCCGGTGCCTGTCCACTACACGGTTCCCGTGCCGTCTGCTCAAGTAAAATCGGCCGTATTATTAGCGGGACTTAACGCTCCTGGAAAAACTGTAATTGTTGAGCCAGAAGCAACACGTGATCATACCGAGCGTATGCTGGCAGGCTTTGGCGCCAAAATCACGGTGGACGATAGCCCAGATGGGCGCGTAATTACTCTGACCGGCCAGCCAGAGCTAAATCCACAAAATATAACCGTTCCTCGCGACCCCAGTTCTGCTGCCTTTCCGGTCTGCGCTGCATTAATCTGCGAGGGCTCTGATGTTTTGGTTCCCAATATCGGTCTAAATCCCACCCGGGCTGGATTGTTCACAACGCTGCGCGAAATGGGCGCCGATCTAAGCTACGAAAACGAGCGGGTCGAGGGCGGAGAACCCGTTGCCGATCTGCGCGCCCGCTTTTCACCAAACATGGTAGGCATTGAAGTGCCCCCCGGCCGTGCGGCAAGCATGATTGATGAATATCCCATCCTTTCAGTGATCGCAGCCTTTGCATCTGGCAAAACTGTGATGCGCGGAGTGAAAGAGTTGCGAGTTAAAGAAAGCGATCGGATTGAGGCAATGGCCACGGGACTTCGCGCGAATGGGGTAGAAGTCGAAGATGGGGAAGACTGGTGGATTGTTTCGGGCCAAGGAAGCGGAAAAGTGCGCGGTGGGGGGCTTTGCGCCACCTATCTGGATCACCGAATTGCAATGTCGTTTGTTATCATGGGAATGGCCAGTAAAAACCCAGTCAAAATAGATGACGGATCCCCAATCGTAACATCGTTTCCTATCTTTGAAGACCTAATGACACACCTCGGCGGCGCGATAACTCGAAACAACCACTAACCAAAGGGCAGTTACCAGAAATGAAATTTGTTGTGGCAATTGACGGACCGGCGGCAGCTGGCAAAGGAACAATTGCCAAGGCTGTTGCCAATCATTTTGGATTTCCATACCTTGATAGCGGACTGCTTTACAGAGCAGTTGCCGCAAAAACATTGAGAGGATCTGTCCCAGAAGAAGCGGCGGCGACGCTGCATATCGAAGATCTAAATGCTTTAAATTTGCGGTCTCCAGAGGTTGCCCAAATGGCGAGCAAAGTTGCCGCAATTTCAAAAGTCCGCTCCGAGCTTTTTGACTTTCAAAGGAATTTTGCCGGAAAAGACGGCGGGGCCGTGATCGATGGGCGTGATATTGGTACAGTCATTTTTCCAGATGCTGCTGTAAAGCTCTATATAACCGCAAGCCCTGAAGCCCGTGCAAAACGTCGCTTTGAAGAGTTGTTGAATGGGAATAAATCACTGACTTTTGAGGCTGTTTTCAAAGATGTGAAAGAACGTGACGAAAGGGATGCGACGCGTCATGCATCGCCATTGAAAGCCGCCTCTGACGCGATCATTATTGATACCACCGAGCTTACGATTGAAGCAGCCGTAAAAAATGCAATCAAAGTGGTCGAGACTGCACTTGAGCGCATTAAGCAACCATAGCATCTAAGGTTTTATTTTCCCGTCTAGCAATTTGCGCGGAACTGGACTGTAAAAGAAGCCATTATGGCTCAGACAGCCCTTGATTTATTGCCCTAAACATCGTATCCGGCCTCTCTGTTGTCCACAGGGCAGCTTTTCGAGCAAAAAGTCTGAAACAAGCAGACCAATAAAACCCAAGACCGGCGGAGACAACCGCTTGGCCCGTAAATGACTAGTAAAGGAAACTGAGACAACATGGCTCAAAATACATCTATGGAGGAATTCGAAGCCCTCCTTAACGAAAGCTTCGAAATGGATACACCCCAAGAAGGGTCTGTCGTAAAAGGTAAAGTCATTGCAATCGAAGCAGGTTTTGCCATCATCGATGTCGGCTACAAAATGGAAGGCCGCGTCGAGTTAAAAGAATTTGCCAACCCTGGCGAGGCCCCCGAAGTCGCTGCAGGCGATGAGGTTGAGGTCTTCTTGCGTCAGGTTGAAAACTCAAAAGGCGAAGCGGTTATCAGCCGTGAAATGGCCCGCCGCGAAGAAGCTTGGGATCGCCTTGAAAAAGCTTATGCAGATGATGCCCGTGTTGAAGGCGCTATCTTTGGCCGTGTCAAAGGCGGCTTTACCGTTGATCTTGGCGGGGCTGTTGCCTTTTTGCCCGGATCACAAGTTGACGTGCGGCCGGTCCGCGACGCAGGGCCTTTGATGGGTCTCAAGCAGCCATTCCAGATTTTGAAAATGGACCGACGCCGTGGCAACATCGTTGTTTCACGCCGCGCCATATTGGAAGAAAGCCGCGCCGAACAGCGCGCAGAAGTGATTGGCAACCTCGCCGAAGGCATGGCTGTCGAGGGCGTTGTAAAGAATATCACTGAATATGGCGCCTTTGTTGATCTGGGCGGTGTTGATGGATTGTTGCATGTGACCGACATGGCTTGGCGCCGTGTTAATCACCCGTCAGAAATTTTGACCATTGGTGAATCGATCAATGTTCAAGTGATCAAAATCAATAAAGACACTCATCGTATCAGTCTTGGTATGAAGCAACTGCAGGAAGATCCATGGGATCTCGTTGCGGCTAAATATCCTCTGGAGTCTGTACACAACGGCGTTGTGACAAATATCACCGACTATGGTGCTTTTGTTGAGCTAGAGGCTGGCGTAGAAGGTCTGGTACACGTCTCTGAAATGTCTTGGACTAAAAAGAACGTCCACCCCGGAAAAATCGTTTCTACCAGCCAAGAAGTAGAAGTGATGGTGCTTGAAATTGATGGATCTAAACGGCGTGTTTCACTGGGACTAAAACAAACCCAACGCAATCCTTGGGAAGTGTTCGCAGAAACACATCCTGAAGGCATGCAGGTTGAAGGTGAGGTTAAAAACATCACCGAGTTTGGTCTTTTTGTCGGTCTTGAAGGCGAAATCGACGGTATGGTTCACCTTAGCGATATCTCGTGGGACGAACGCGGCGAAGATGCAATTCAAAACTTCCGCAAAGGCGACACAGTCAAAGCTGTTGTTTCTGAGGTTGATGTAGAAAAAGAACGCATCAGTCTTTCGATTAAAGCCATGGGCGGCGACAAATTCGCCGAAGCAACGGGCGGCGTCAAACGCGGCTCTATTGTCACGGTTGCTGTTACTGCAATTGAAGATGGTGGTATTGAAGTGGAATATGAAGGCGCCAAAGCCTTTATCCGACGCTCTGACCTTAGCCGTGATCGGGCTGAACAGCGACCCGAGCGGTTTTCTGTAGGTGATAAAGTCGACGTGCGTGTTACAAACATCGATAGCAAAACCCGCAAGTTGGGCTTGTCGATCAAAGCCCGCGAGATTGCGGAAGAAAAAGAAGCAGTCGAGCAATATGGGTCTTCGGATTCGGGTGCTTCACTGGGAGACATCCTGGGAGCGGCACTAAAAGGCGACGAATAACTCAGCTTCAATTACTCTTTAAAGGCTCCCCTCCACTAGGATTGGGGAGCCTTTTTTATGCTTAAACGATTCGGTTTTAATTAAATTTCGCCACGTAGAATTTCTACACTTTGGGTCTGACCCATGATTTTATCGAGATTACTTATCCGAGACCCATTATTTTTGCTTCATCTGCAAACAATTTCGACTTTCCAAACACAAAGCGTTTCCCATTCTTTCCAATCTTCTTATAGTCGTATGATATCTATCGCCAAACAACGTGTAGGGGGAAAAATGATCCGCTCGGAGCTCATTCAGATAATCGCTGATCAAAATCCGCATCTTTTTCAGCGTGATGTAGAACGCATTGTAAATACAGTGTTTGATGAAATCACAAATGCTATGGCGAATGGAGATCGTGTAGAACTACGCGGCTTCGGGGCATTCTCTGTCAAAAAGCGCGATGCAAGAGTTGGGCGAAACCCGCGAACTGGCGAAAGTGTGTCCATCAGCGAAAAACACGTTCCATTTTTCAAAACTGGGAAGCTTTTGCGAGATCGGCTGAACGGAAAGTCCTAATGCAATGCGATATCTTCGATATGCGTTTTTAATCAGCCTTGCGTTGGTCATGGTCGTTGTGGCCGTGGCAAATCGAACGATAACGCAACTTAGCCTTTTGCCCGAGGATTTGTCTCAATGGCTTGGGGTCAACTGGTCTATTGATCTGCCAGTTTTTGTCATTTTCTTGGGTGGTACAATCTTTGGTGTGTTGGTTGGCTTTGTTTGGGAGTGGCTGCGCGAATATAAGCATCGTGTAGAGGTAGCACAAAAAAGCCGTGAAGTGCATAAACTAAAAAGCGAATTGCGCGATCTGAAGGGTGAAAAATACAAAGACCAAGATGAAGTTTTGGCGATGCTTGAGGAAGTGAGATAAATTCTATGTCAAATCCCGTAAGGGTTAAGATTTGCGGTGTAACCAACCGACAGTTAATGCAGGAAGTAGGCAACGCTGGTGCCCAATATGCCGGATTGGTATTTTTTGAGAAATCGCCGCGCAGCCTCACTTTAAATCAGGCTCGCAGCATTGCACTTGAAGCACCTACTGGCTTGGCCAAGGTGGCACTGGTGGTCAACCCAAGTGATAGTTTTTTGGAACGTTTAACCGCCGAAGTGCCACTTGACATGATCCAGCTTCATGGCAGTGAACCGCCACAAAGAGTGACCGAGATAAAACAAAAGACAGGCTTGCCTGTCATGAAGGCTATTGGTGTTGCCGCCCAAAACGATCTAAAGAAACTTGATATCTATGCAACTGTTGCAGATCAGCTAATGGTCGACGCGAAACCTCCAAAAGATGCTTTATTGCCCGGTGGCAACGGTTTTGCCTTCGACTGGAGCTTGTTGCAAGGGCGGCACTGGACAGGCCCATGGATGCTTGCAGGTGGATTAGATCCCGAAAATGTTGCCCAAGCGATCGCAATCACGGGTGCGCAGCAAATAGATGTGTCCTCGGGTGTTGAAATCCGGCCTGGCGAAAAAGACGCACAAAAGATAAAGGACTTTGTGCGGGCCGCGCAAACACATAGTGTAGCCGCAATATAAATAATTTATTGTCCGCGACTTTACGCGCCCTAAGAACAAAGCTACATCATGTGAAATATTATTTCTGGGAGAGGCGCAATGCCCAATGAACTCTTCAACAGCTTTATGACTGGTCCAGACGAAAATGGCCGGTTTGGTGATTTTGGTGGACGCTTTGTATCGGAAACTCTGATGCCGCTTATACTAGAATTGGAAGAGCAGTATGAGCGCGCCAAAACAGACGATAGCTTTTGGGCCGAAATGCATGATCTTTGGACCCATTATGTTGGACGCCCCAGCCCCCTTTACTTTGCTGAGCGCCTCACAAATCATTTAGACGGCGCAAAAATATATATGAAGCGTGATGAGTTAAACCACACAGGCGCACACAAAATTAACAACGTTTTAGGTCAGATTATCCTTGCTCGTAGAATGGGAAAAAATAGGATTATTGCCGAAACAGGGGCTGGCCAGCACGGCGTAGCAACAGCAACCGTCTGTGCTAAATTTGGACTGAAATGTGTGGTATACATGGGCGCTCATGACGTAGAGCGTCAGGCCCCTAATGTTTTTCGGATGCGACTTTTAGGCGCCGAAGTTATTCCTGTGACCTCTGGCAGAGGGACACTTAAAGACGCAATGAATGATGCGCTTCGCGATTGGGTTACAAATGTCCGTGATACGTTTTACTGTATTGGTACAGTTGCGGGTCCCCATCCCTATCCAGCCATGGTGCGTGATTTTCAGTCAATCATCGGCAAAGAAACCAAAGAGCAAATGCAGGCAGCTGAAGGCCGTCTGCCAGATACAATTATTGCTGCTATTGGTGGCGGCTCTAATGCTATGGGGTTGTTTTATCCCTTTCTTGATGATGCAACTGTTTCTATCATCGGGGTTGAGGCCGGCGGAAAAGGCGTCAATGAAAAGATGGAGCATTGCGCGTCTCTCACCGGCGGCCGACCAGGAGTTTTACACGGAAATCGCACCTATCTTCTGCAAGATGGCGATGGCCAAATCCTCGAAGGCTTTTCGATTTCTGCAGGGCTCGACTATCCTGGAATTGGACCAGAACATTCTTGGCTGCATGAAATTGGGAGAGCAAAATATGTGTCGATCACGGACCAAGAAGCGTTGGAAGCCTTTCAACTGTGCTGCACACAAGAAGGCATCATTCCAGCTCTTGAACCAAGTCATGCATTGGCCCATGTGATGAAAATTGCGCCGGAATTGCCGCAAGATCATATTATATGTATGAATATGTGTGGCCGTGGGGACAAAGACATTTTTACCGTTGCCAAACACTTAAACTTTGACATGGGTGAATTCGTCTAAATTTGGTTGATTATTAGAAAAAGTCCCGCCTCAATTAACAAGGCGGGACTTTTATTTTAAAATACAGCATTTTAACTAAAGCCACCGCCTTTAAATGGCATTCTGCAACGCTTCAACTAAATCGGTTTTTTCCCAACTAAAGCCACCGTCTGCCTCTGGTGTACGACCAAAATGGCCATAGGCAGCTGTTCGCTGGTAGATTGGCTTGTTTAAACCAAGGTGCTCACGAATACCTCGTGGGCTGAGGTCTAAACAGTGTGCTATTGCACGTTCGATTACATCAGGGGCAACAGAACTAGTCCCAAAGGTATCCGCATAAATTGACAAGGGCTTTGCAACCCCTATGGCGTAACTCAATTGAATGGTACATTTGTCTGCCAAGCCAGCTGCAACCACATTTTTGGCTAAGTAGCGGGCCGCATAAGCAGCAGACCGGTCAACTTTGGTCGGATCTTTACCAGAAAATGCACCGCCACCATGGGGCGCGGCACCACCATAAGTATCAACAATAATTTTGCGCCCCGTAAGACCCGCATCTCCGTCTGGGCCACCGATCACAAACTTACCTGTTGGATTGACATGCCATTTCGTCTCACTAGAAATCCATTCCTGAGGAAGGATTTCTCGGATATACGGCTCTACAATGTCGCGCACATCCTCAGATGTCATTTTGTCATCAAGATGCTGAGTCGAAAGAACCAATGATGTCACAGCAACCGGTTTGCCATTTTCATAGCGCATTGACAGCTGTGATTTAGCATCCGGTCCCAATGTCGGCTCCGCACCCGATTTACGCACTTCTGCCAAGCGGCGAAGGATAGCATGGCTATATTGAATTGGTGCTGGCATTAACTCGGGGGTTTCGCGGGTTGCGTAACCAAACATGATGCCTTGATCACCCGCCCCTTCGTCTTTGTTATCGCGAGCGTTTACACCCTGTGCAATATGTGCGGATTGCTCATGCAGCAAGTTTGTAACTTCTACAGTTCGATGATGAAATTTTTCTTGCTCATAACCAATATCTTTAATGCAGGCACGGGCAATATCATCAATTTGCCCCATAAATTTACTCAGTGTGGCTTTGTCAGATAATCCAACCTCACCACCAATGACCACACGGTTGGTCGTTGCAAAGGTTTCGCAGGCCACTCTTGCCTCAGGTTCTTCGGCTATAAATGCGTCCAGAACAGCATCAGAAATACGATCGCAGACTTTATCGGGGTGGCCCTCTGAAACGGATTCAGAAGTGAAAACAAAACTATTTCGTGTCATATAAATGCTCCATTTTTAATTAAACATCACGTCAGGAAGCCGTTGTGATGCGGTCCAACTGCACTAGTCTTCTAGGCCACAGCCGTCAATGCCTAATGCGCAAAATAAAATTGCCCATGCTAAGAACAATGAAAAGAAGAAGAATAGTCCAGTTTCCATAATGACTGTAAAGCGTGGAAAGTTCACCATCAGGCAATGCCACATCAATATACCCGGATTTATTCAACTCCAATTTTTTGACAACACGGCCGGTTGGGTCAATTAAGCCCGAAATGCCAGTATTAGCCACCCGAACCATTGGCAGCCCCTGCTCGATACTTCGCATTTGCGCTTGTGCCAGATGCTGATATGGTCCCGAAAACTTTCCAAACCAAGCATCATTTGTCACCTGGACTATCACATCCGCGCGTTCCGGCATTGCTGACACATCCTGAGGAAACACGGCCTCGTAACATATCAGCGGAAAAATCTTTCCCACATTGGGCAGGTTCACCACCTGGGGACCAGAACCATTTTGAAAGCCAGTGCCGAACAGATCAGAACTGAACCCAAGGCCAATTTTGGTCAGAAAGTTTTCAAATGGTAGATACTCGCCGAAGGGAACGAGGTGAAATTTATCATAAACCACTTTGGCATCTTCTTGCGGTTCAACCAAAATAAGCGAGTTAAAAATTTTATCTTCTTTAGTACGCAGCGCGCCCACCAAAACCGGAACACCTTGCGCAGCTTCTTTAATCTGAAGAAGTAAGTCCGCTGCAAAATTAAATGCGGTCGGCAAGGAAGTTTCGGGCCAGATAATCAAATCTGGCTGTGGCGCCTGACTAGAAAACTCAAGCATCTTTTGAAAATAAATCATTGCGAATTGGGGGTCGCGCTTTTTTTCTTGCGGGGCATTAGGTTGTACCAGGCGAATAACTGTAGCATTTTCAGGTGCTTGATGAGTATGCTGGCTAGTGTTGTTGAAAAGCCAGACAACCAAGAATAAAAGTGAAAGAGCCGCCAGATCCATAACTTTCCGGCGAACATAAAAACTCTGTGCAAGAAGCGCACAAAACCCGAAAGTAACCACCGTAAGGCCATACGCACCAAAGTAACTGGCCAGTTGAGCTATTGGTGTATCGACCCAAATATAGCCCAAGAGCCCCCATGGAAAGCCCGTGAACAGATATCCACGTACCATTTCACACAGGCCTAAACCAAGAGCACACCCCAACCTACCCCCTAAGAGACCCCCAAGAGACATCCCAGTGCCCCAGAAAAGAGCCAGGCTGCCTGACATTAACAACACAGCAAATGGCGCCATCCATCCATGCGTTGCGATATCCACCAAAAAGGGCTCAACAAGCCAATTCAAAGTTCCCAAAAAATAGCCAAAGCCTAGCCACCAGCCACTTTTAAAAAGGCTCTTTAAAGAAAGCTTGTGATTCTGCTGAAGCCAAAAAAACAGGGACAAACCAATTAAGGAAACCGGCCAAAGAGAAAACGGTGCATGCCCGGTAGAAATGATTAACCCCAAAATAACGAGTACGCTCCAAGAGTAATTTCTAGCGAATACTCGAAACACCGACACAGCTTTATTCTGCCGCCTTGGTTAAGCCGTGCAATCTAACCCGTAATCTCTTAACACGGCGCGGATCAGCGTCTACCACCTCAAACTCAGCGCCTTGCGGGTGTTGGATCACCTCACCCCGTACTGGAACCCTGCCCGCCAGCATAAAGACCAAGCCACCCAATGTTTCTACTTCCTCAGCATCGATGTCTTTGCCTTGTGTGAAATCTATTTGGGTAAAAGAGGAAAAGTCCTCAAGTGGTGTTTTTGCTAAAGCCAGATACTGATCGGCTTTTTCCATTGTCCAAAAAGTATCCTCATCGGAATCGTGCTCGTCTTCAATCTCACCTACCACTTGCTCGATCAAATCTTCGATAGTGACCAACCCGTCAACGCCTCCGTATTCGTCAATGACCAAGGCCATGTGACGTCTTTCGGTTTGCATTTTGGTTAGCAAAACGCCAATTGGCATAGACAAAGGAACAAACAGAAGAGGGCGCAACATAGGCCCCAAATCAAAGCTATCGGCTTCATCTTGAAACCCATATTTCAGTGCAAAATCTTTTAAATGCGCCATTCCAACCGGGGTATCTAATGTTCCCGAATAAACTGGTATTCGGGTCAGGCCGCTATCGCGGAAAACCTTGACCAACTCGTCTTTGGAAATACTTTCGGAGACCGCCACGATTTCCGCTTTGGGGATTGCAACATCTTCAACCTGCAAGCGTCTTAGATTGATCATGCCGCGTTGATTATTTGGCTCTACAGAAGGCGCTCGACCACCCTCTGCATCTGCGTTTTGCAAATTACTATTTCTGGCAAATACCCAATCTTTCGTTCGGTGCCAAAATGATCTGTCTTGCTCATTGAGCTGCGCGCTTTGCGCTGCTCTAGAGGATCCGTCTATGTCGCCCATTTATCCTGTCCAAAAAAAGACGCAGTCCGCCCTTGGTACTAATATGGGTTATCCACCCCCAGTTTGCCAAGTGTCCTAACTTCAATTCTTTCCATTAACGTGGCATCTTGGTCACGCTGATGGTCATATCCAAGTAAATGCAAGGTTGCGTGAACAACCAAATGCAGTAGGTGATCTGCCAAAGGCTTGCAGGCTTGGACAGCCTCACACGCACAGGTATCATAAGATATCGCGATAGCTCCCAGTTCTGAATCTCTCTTTACACAAGGCAACATCGGCGCATCACCATCTTTTGATGCAGCGCGCTCGGCTGATGGCCAGCTTAAAACATTGGTCGGCTTAGCTTGGCCGCGGAAATCACGGTTCAGAAAGGCGATCCGCGTGTCATCACACGCCAATATTTCAACCGTGAATAAGCTCGGATTCAGATCGAAATTGCTAAGCGCCGCCTCGACAGCGCGATCGCAAAGCCTCTCGAATTCAACAGCAGCCCATCTTTTGTCTTCAATTACTATCTCAACTGGCATTTTTTCCGTACACCTAAAAGGCCTAATCCAAAAATGATGCCTATCAATCTGATCCCCTATCATAGGCATCAATTATCGCGGCTACCAGAGGGTGCCTTACCACATCCTTTGACGTGAAATAATTAAAACTGATTTTGGGTAGATGTTTCAATAAACGTTCTGCGTCAATCAAACCAGAATTTACGCCGCGCGGTAAATCTATTTGTGTTCTATCTCCTGTAATAACCATCCGCGAGCCTTCCCCCAATCTTGTCAGAAACATTTTCATCTGCATTGAGGTTGTATTCTGGGCTTCATCCAAGACCACAAAGGCGTGTGACAAAGTGCGCCCACGCATAAATGCCAAAGGTGCAATTTCAATACGTTTTTCTTCGATGAGCTTTGCCAATTGCTTGCCAGGCAAGAAATCATTTAACGCATCATATAGCGGCTGCATATAAGGATCGACTTTATCTTTCATATCGCCCGGCAAATAGCCCAGCTTCTCGCCCGCTTCCACCGCAGGCCGGCTTAGAACAATCCGGTCCACCTCTCCTGCAATAAACTTAGATACGGCAACGGCAACGGCCAAGTAGGTTTTCCCTGTCCCCGCAGGGCCGATCCCAAAGGCAAGCTCATGCGACAGCATTGCGCGAACATAGGCTTTTTGTGCCTCTGTGCGCGGCTCAACAGACTTTTTGCGTGTTTTTATTTCAACTCGGTCAGAAAAGGACATATCCGTTCGTCTTTTTTCAATTGCCTTTGAATGTTCTGATGCTGATCCCATCCGCAGTTCGCGGTCGACATCCCCTAACTCTACGGAACGCCCCATTTCAAGGCGTTGGTAAAGCCGTTGCAAGACTGATACCGCGTCTTGGCGGTCTTCCTCAGCGCCTATCACTGCGACTTGGTTGCCGCGACGTATAAGCTGTACTGAAAGTTTACTTTCTATCTCGGCTAGGTTGCGATCAAACTCACCGCAAAGATCAATCATTAAACGATTGTCCGGAAAATCAATCAATACTTGCGAAGGGGTGTCACTTTTGATCGGGTGGTTTAGCGAACTTAGCGCCACATGCTACTCCTGCTTGTCATTACACCTATGGTGTCAAGCATCCGTCAAAAATGCAAGCTTATGCTCAAAGATATAAAAAAGAAAACTCAAAATCGGACCGAAAGAAGCCTCATCTTGTAAATTGAATTTTTCTTAAAGCAAATCCCCGATAAAGGTCTCACCATCTTTAAAGCTCCCAGATGCCACGTTTGGGGTAAAATCGTCCAAACAAAGCGGTTTTCCATTTCTCAACAACCGCTGTGACAAATACCCCTCTACGCCATCGTCGATGATCCAATGCTGGCAGCCATTTGGATCAATCCAGATACCAGCTTTTAGGTCTTTTAAGTCTTTTTTGCCAAACATCCCGTCTTTACTTTTGTCTTGGATATCGGAGGCTAAGAACTGGGAATCTCCGCTTTCGCAGCCGGCTAAAAAACAAAGAATTAACGTCAAAAGAAACTTGGTAAGTTGAATATTAGACATTAGGCTAAGTCACACAAATAATTTCTACGCGGCGATTTTCCGCCATGCCAGCAGCTGTTGCATTAGACATTTTTGGTTGCGTTTCACCGTAGGCTTGAACTGCTAAAATCCTGGCTCCAACTGATCTTCCAATTGCTGCAACCGCTATTGCACGCGATTTAGACAGCCGCATATTGTAAAGTTCCGAGGCTCGACTATCAGTATGCCCAACTATTACGAATTGGAAATTCTGGGCAGATATAAAAAAACTTCTAAGCTTGCGCTCTGAAGCAGACGTCAATCTTGCACTATCAGTTTTGAAAAGCTGATCGCCAGACAACTCAGCACATAAAGATCTTTTTTCACAAACTGGACGACCATCTCTGGTCACATGCGGCGTCATGTAACCTTCTGCTCCATCGTCCATAACCCAGTGCTGACATCCATCAGGGTCAACCCAAATCCCTGGTACATAATTCTGCTGCGCCAAAGCAACATTTGAAGAAGTGATTGCCCACAGAAGCATTCCAATAAAAACACTTCGGGTGTCACAAAGAATCAGAGTCATAAAGTTAAAAAAATGCATCGTAGATAATCAAGCTATGCTAAGGTGAATCTTATTTCATATACTATTGTATTAAAGATATACCTTAAATAACTAAATTCAAGACTTTTACAAAACTCCTACTAATTCAACTACATTGCCGCCATAGTGGCAACAAAATTGCCCAAAATCAAATTTCGTTGAAGTTTTTGCCAAAAGCCATTGGCCCACTGTGAGAATAAAATGATCTCTCGCATCAAATGAGCTCTCCAGTTAACGAGTTCACTTTACTTTTGGTGATTCGTACTTGCTCCAAAGAGCCAATTGCGACGTCATTTGATGTCACATGGACAGCATGCAAATATTCGGACTTACCGACCATTTGACCATCAAAGCGACCTTTTTTTTCAAAGAGTACACTGACAGTGCGTCCTACCATCTGGTCCTGTATTTCACTCTGCTGCGTCGCAATCAAAGCTTGCAGTCGACGTAATCTTTCAGTTTTTAAACTCTCTGGAACTTGTTTGCGCTCAGCAGCGGGCGTCCCCGGGCGCGTTGAATATTTAAACGAAAAGGCCTGGCCATATTTAACCTCTTTGATCAAATCCATCGTATCTTCAAAATCTTCCTCTGTCTCTTCCGGAAAACCCACTATAAAATCACCCGAAAGTAAAATGTCTGGTCTCGCTTCACGGATTTTTTCAATAAGTTTGAGATAACTTTCGGCACTATGTGAGCGGTTCATGCGTTTCAAAATCTTGTTTGACCCTGATTGCACTGGAAGATGCAAATACGGCATCAACTTGGTGCAAGTTGCATGTGCCTCGATTAAATCATCAGCCATGTCATTGGGGTGACTGGTCGTAAAACGTATGCGCTGCAAGCCATCTATTTCATCTAGGGCCCAGATCAGGCGAGCTAATGACCATTCTGCACCCTTTGCACCAATACCATGGTAGGCATTCACGTTTTGCCCTAACAAGGTGATCTCTCGCACACCTCGCTCGACCAATCCTCTTGCTTCAGACAAAATCTGCTCAGCCGGCCGCGATACTTCTGCTCCCCGAGTATATGGCACTACACAAAACGCACAAAATTTATCACAGCCCTCTTGAACCGTCAAAAAAGCACTCGGTGCTCGTTTGCCTTTTGGCCGATCTTTTAGAATTGTGAACTTGTCTTCTTCCGGAAAATCCGTCTCTATTGATTTACCGCCATTTTCCAGTTTTGCTTCAAGCTCAGGTAAGCGGTGATAACTCTGGGGACCAACCACCAAATCAACCATTGGCTGGCGGCGCATTATTTCTTCACCCTCCGCCTGAGCAACACATCCGGCGACACCGATTTTTAGATTAGGCTTTTCGGCTTTGAGCTCTTTGAACCGGCCCAGTTCTGAATATACCTTTTCTGCAGCTTTTTCGCGAATATGGCAGGTGTTCAGCAAAATCATATCTGCATCTTCAGGCTTCGTGGTTTGTTCATACCCCTTGCTGCCCAGCGCTTCGACCATACGTTCGCTATCATAAACATTCATTTGACAGCCATATGTCTTTACAAATACTTTTTTTGACGTGCTCATGCAAAACGGTCCAATTTGTTGAAATTTAATGCCCGATACACTAGGTTCGAAGAAACTTGCAATAAGTTGTTTTTTAATTTTGATTACGCGAACCCCAATATGAGTGTGTATTTATGGATTATGCAAGCCTTGATGATTTTTTTAAATCAGGAAAACATCACCTTCAGAAAGGTCCAATTGCCCTGATTTTTGCTGAGGACGAAGTAGAGCTTGCTTCTACTATTTTACACCATTCAAAATTAGGTTTCACTAAAATCATTATTTTCACCAAGGCTATGCCCACACTGCCTTCAGAGTTTAAAAACAATTTAGTTTCAGTCTATGTTGACCTGTTTAATTCACCAGAAGTCAGTGTTATAATTAATAAAATCAATACCTTAGCGTCAAGCCAATGGGTCTATTTTTGTTACAATGCAGAGTACCTCTTTTTTCCATTTTGCGAAACCCGCTCGGTTGCAGAATTATTGAATTTTCATAGCGAAGAACGTCGAGAGGCCATGCTCACTTTTGTTGTGGATCTCTACACGAAAGATTTCACAAACACGGCGGAAGCGACTTCAACAGATAATGCATACCTTGACGAGGCGGGTTATTTTGCGATGGCGCGTTCTGACCCGCAAACCCATCGCGCTATGGATCGTCAACTAGATTTTTTCGGAGGCCTGCGTTGGCGCTTTGAGGAATATGTTCCCTATGAGAAAAGGAAAATCGATCGAATTTCAATTTTCAAAGCCGGTAAGGGGATTAACATATCCCAAAATTACACCTTCAATAACCAAGAATATAATACCTATGCTTGCCCCTGGCACAATAATCTAACCGCAGCAGTCGTTTCGTTTCGCGCAGCCAAAGCTTTGATGAGCAACCCAGACTCTAAATCAGAGATTAAAGATCTGTCATGGGAGCATTCAACACACTTCAAGTGGCATTCCAGCCAACTGCTTGACTTGGGCTTGATCGAACCAGGTCAGTGGTTTTGAAGCTGCGCAGAATATCGCACTTTAAAGATTGTCTGCTTGCGGCATTCCCAAAATATGGACTCCACCGTCGACTCGGATGATTTCACCAGTAGTAAATGCACCTGCTTCTGACGCAAGATAAACAGCCGTACCGCCGACCGCTTCAAGCGTTGCGTTTGATCCCAAAGGCGCATTTTGATCAGTAAACTTATATGTCTTGCGCGCTCCACCAATCGCGGCACCGGCTAATGTTTTCATTGGTCCAGGAGAGATTGCATTGACCCGAATTCCATCCCGGCCCAAGTCATTGGCTAGATATCTCGTGGTCGCTTCAAGAGCGGCTTTGGCGACTCCCATCACATTGTAAAACGGTGTCACCCGGTTTGAACCTTGATAGCTTAGTGTCAGTAAAGTGCCTCCGTTTTCCTGCATCAGCGGATAGGCCCGCCTGGCCACCTCGACAAAGGAATACGCAGAAATATCTAGAGAGTTTTTGAAGTTTTCCCGACTGGTGTTGATGAAACGACCGGTCAATTCGCTTTTGTCCGAATAGGCAATGGCATGCACCAAAAAATCAATTGTGGGCCAGCGGTCGGCTAGTTGATCAAAAGCAGTCTCCAGCGAAACGTCGTCCGTCACATCGACATCCACCATGAAATCTGATCCAACTGAAGCGGCCAGTGGCGCAAGCCGCTTGCCAAAGGCTTCGCCTTGGTATGTAAATGCCAACTCAGCGCCTGCTTCATGCATAGATTTTGCAATTCCCCAAGCGATTGAGCGTTCGTTGGCAACCCCCATAATCAAACCGCGTTTGCCTGATAACTGTCCAGTCATGGTTCAATTTTCCTTTGATTATCCCTGGTATTTTGACAGCAACATTGATCCGTTGGTGCCTCCAAAGCCAAAACTATTTGTCATAACCGTATCTAAATTGGCTTTTTCAACCAAGCTGGTCGCAATTTCTGAAGGCTGCAAGGCTGGGTCCAAATTTTCGACATTAATCGAGGGTGCAATGAAATCATGCTCGAGCATCAAAAGACAATAAATTGCTTCCTGTGCTCCGGTTGCCCCTTGACTATGACCGGTCATTGACTTGGTGGAACTGACCAATGGCACGTTGCCCTCGTAAAAAACACGTCGAACTGCCTCTATCTCGCCGACATCTCCAACTGGGGTCGATGTGCCGTGGGCATTAATATAGCCAACTTGACGCCCATTGGGCAGGCTGCTCAAGGCTGCGCGCATCGCGCGCTCGCCACCTTCACCAGAAGGGGCAACCATATCATGGCCATCCGAGGTTGCACCATATCCGGTCACTTCTGCATAGATTTTAGCGCCGCGCGCTTTTGCATGCTCTAGGTCTTCAAGCACAATAATGCCGCCCCCACCGGAAATCACAAATCCATCACGGTCCCTGTCAAATGCCCGAGAGGCACGCTCTGGCGTATCATTATATTTGCTCGACATTGCGCCCATAGCATCGAATAAACAGGACAGGGTCCAATCCAATTCTTCTCCACCGCCTGCAAACATCACATCCTGTTTGCCTAACATTATCTGTTCCGCTGCATTGCCAATGCAATGCAGGGATGTGGAGCAGGCTGAGGTAATCGAATAATTGATACCTTTGATTTTATGGGCTGTCGAAAGGTTTGCTGAAATCGTGGAGGACATGCATTTCGGCACTGCAAAAGGTCCAATGCGTTTCGGGGCGCCCGATTTTAGGACAACTTGATGCGCGGCCAGCATTGCGCTTGTTGATGGCCCGCCAGAACCGGCAACCAATCCAGTACGGGGATTGGAAACATCGCTTTCCTCCAAACCAGCATCGGCAATTGCTTGTTGCATAGACAGAAAAGCATAGGCTGCGCCCGGTCCCATGAACCGTAAGACCCGCTTGTCAACATGCTCACGTATATCTAGATCAACCGACCCTGCAACCTGACTGCGAAAGCCATGCTCTTGCATGTCTGCATTGGCAGTAATGCCAGACTTTCCCGCCTTGAGGCTGGCAAGTACTTCTGTCGCATTATTTCCGATAGAGGAAACAACCCCTAGTCCAGTGATGACCACTCGGCGCATTGGCGCACTCCTTAAAATATAAAAAGGTCTGACTTAGCTTTCCGACAAAGCCACCTTCATGTCTTTGACTTGATAAATGGTTTCACCATCGGCCTCAACCCGGCCATCTGCTACACCCATGGTCAACCTGCGGGTTTGAATGGCTTTTGAAAAATGAACAAAATACTTTAGCATCTTGCGATCTGGCCGGACCATACCTGTGAGTTTCACCTCGCCGACGCCCAAAGCATATCCACGGCCCTTCCAACCCCGCCAACCGAGATTAAATCCAGTCAACTGCCATAGTCCATCTAGGCCCAAGCACCCCGGCATAATTGGATTGCCGGGAAAATGGCAGTCAAAAAACCAAAGATCGGGGGTTAGATCAAACTCGGCAATAACATGGCCTTTCCCATGGTCCCCGCCATCCTGGCTAATTTCTGTGATGCGATCCATCATCAACATTGGGGGTTCTGGAAGCTGCGCATTTCCGGGGCCAAATAATTCCCCCCTTGCACATTTCAGCAAGTCTTCTTTATCAAAACTGGTGGGAAAATTAGCCATTCAGGCGCTCTCCTTCAACACAAGCAACATGAAATTCGTTATTCTCTATCATTGAGGCCAACAGGCATGCAAGCCTCGCAGACGACCGTTGCGACAATAAGCGATAAAAAAACATTGGAATTCTTTCATAATCATCGATAAACTGCAATCCTCGCAATCAGGAAACGCCATGACTTCAGCCTCAATCCTAAAAGCAAGCCGCTGGCTCTCGAAAGCCAACCTACGCCCAACCCGCCAAAGGTTAGCTCTTGCAGAAGCGCTTATTGGAGATGGAAATCATCGCCATGTGACGGCAGAAAGCCTATTTGAAAATGTCCAGCACCTGGGCAACAAGGTCTCTTTGGCCACCGTTTACAATACTTTGCGGGTTTTTTGTGACAGCGGATTGATGCAAGAAGTGACAGTAGACGGATCGAAAAGCTATTTTGACACAAACACCCATGACCATCCGCATTTTTACTGGGAAGATGACGGTAAGCTCACCGATGCTCCCGCTGATCAGCTAAAAATCAAAGAAATTCCACTGGCTCCCGAAGGCGCTGAGATCAGCTCAGTAGATGTCATCATTCGGTTACGTAAAAAAACAAAATAAGAAATTCAAAAGGTTAACATGCGTACAATTGTTTATCGCCGGTTTGGTCCAGCGAGCCAGGTCCTGACGCTAGAACAATGTCCAACCCCGTCGCCGCAAACTGGCGAAGTATTGGTCAGAATTGAGCTGTCAGGAGCAAACCCCTCTGACGTTAAATCACGCGCTGGTATCCGGCCCGGTGTCACCAAGCCTGCATATGATTTGGTCATCCCACATTCCGACGGCGCTGGTACCATCGAAGCTGTGGGCGCGGGGGTGGATGAAAACCGCGTGGGGGAGCGGGTTTGGGTCTGGAACGGGCAATGGGGGCGGGCTTTTGGGACTGCTGCGGAATATATCGCCCTGCCTGCAGAGCAAGCGGTTCAAATGCCTGAAAACATGACTTTTGAAAGCGGCGCAACCTTGGGCATCCCCGGACTGACCGCTGCGCATTGTGTTTTTGGCGGGGGTGACGTCAAACACCAGACCGTTTTAATCTCGGGCGGCGCTGGCTCGGTGGCGCATAATGCGATTCAATTGGCAAAATGGGGCGGCGCGCGCGTGATTGCAACCGCATCCCCGGGCGGCTTTGATCGTGTCAAAGAAGCAGGCGCGGATCATGTGCTTGATTACCGCGCACCCGATCTTGCCAAGCAGATTTCTGCTATTGAACCCAATGGCATAGACCGCGCGGTCGAGGTGGAATTTGGCCTAAATGCCGAACTTTTGGGGCGCGTTATGCGGCCCTCAGGCACCATTGCCGCTTATGGATCAGCACTTGAAATGAACCCTGTTTTTCCCTTTGGGCCGTATTTGTTTAAAGCCATCACTGTGGATATCGTTCTGGTCTATATTCTAGAGCCCTCGCAGCGTGCAAATGCGATCAACAAGCTGCATGATGCCTTTGCTGATGGAGCATTAAATCCGGCAGTGCACGAGATTTATCCACTTCAGGACTGTGTCAAAGCCCATGAACAGATCGAGCGCGGCGGCCGCAGCGGGGCGGTTTTACTGGCCCCCTAAACTGGCAAAATGCCACATCTGTTTTACGTCGGTATCGCGGTGGTATCGCGGTGGTGCACAATCCAGCTGTTAAAACCCGGTCAATCTAGCCAAATGGTGTCAAAACAAAACTGGACGCCATCCCCAAAACTGAACAAAGGCCAAGCGTCAATAAAACGCTTCTTTTCATCACAAGCAGCAAAACGGCTGCTATCCCCGCAAGCGCCAATGCCCAAACATCAAGCGTGCTCAGATCTGGCCACCAAACGGTCACCGGCCCCAGCCCATGCCTTTGCACATCGGCAAAAAGCACATGCAGCGCAAACCAGATCGACAGGTTCAAAATCACCCCGACTACAGCGGCCGATATGGCCGCAAGCGCCGCGCTCAAGCGGCGTTTGGATGCAATCCATTCGATATAGGGCGCGCCGGTAAACACCCACAAAAAGCAGGGTGCAAAGGTCGCCCAAAGCGTCATCCCCGCAGCGGCCAGCCCGGCCCCCAAATCAAGTCCACCACTGGCCCGCGCACCGGCAAGAAAGCCAACAAACTCGGTCACTAAAATCAACGGTCCGGGGGTTGTTTCTGCCAACCCCAGACCATCCATCATTTCTGTGGCGCTCAACCAGTGCTTTGCCTCCACCGCATCCTGCGCCATATAGGCAAGCACCGCATAAGCTCCGCCAAAAGTTACGGTCGCCAGTTTTGAAAAAAAGATGCCTATCTCGGCCAAAACGCCGCTTTCGGCAAAATGCGCAACCACCAAGATCGGCGCCCACCAAATCAAAAGCCAGATCAGGATGGTGGCCAGACTGCGCAAGGGCGACACATCGACTTTGGCATCACGGTTCGGGCTGTGCTCTAAGCTGGCAAACCAAAACCCATAGATACCAGCCACAAGGATGACCAATGGAAACGGCAGGCTCAGGCAAAACAAACTAAAAAAAGACAGACCGGCAATCAGCCAATGGCGCGTTTGGGTCAGGCTGCGCTTTGTCACCCGTAGCAAGGCTTCAAGAACAATCACCAGAACCGCCGCCTTGATGCCCAAAAACAGCGCTTGCAACCAAGGCACATCGCCATAGAGCAGATAAATCGCTGCCAGCGCCAAAATAACCGCTGCCCCGGGCAGCACGAAAAGTAAACCAGCCGCTAAGCCGCCGCGAATACCATGTAGCCGCCACCCCGAATAAGTGGCCAGTTGCATCGCTTCAGGTCCAGGAAGCAGCATACAGAATGCCAGCGCGTTGAGATATTCGCGCTCACGCATCCATTTCTGCTCATCCACAATGACGCGGTGCATCAAGGCAATTTGCGCAGCTGGGCCGCCAAAGGACAGCATCCCGATCCGTGCCCAGATCGGCAAAGTTTGCATCAAGCTTGGCTGTGGCATAAAACCCCGCGGCGCGTTAAACTATTCACCTCATGCATGGCATCCCATGCCTGTCAGAGCAAGGCAGCACATGACAGCCGAGCCAAAATATTGCGACCGCCAAGAAATTTCATCTATTTACAACATCTTTGCGCTGCTCAGGCATTTACGGACTCTTACCACTTGCAAATCATCTTAAAGAATAAATAGTAATTTTTGCTTTTCCAAGAGCCTTTCGCATGGCAGATTGCACCAAAAGGATCAAAAGATGGCCATAACAACTTGCGTTTTTGATGCTTATGGAACCCTTTTTGATGTGGCTGCCGCTGCCCGCATTGTGGCGGCGGAACCCGGCCGCAGTGAATTTGCAACCCAATGGCCGAAACTGGCCGAAATTTGGCGCGCCAAACAGCTGCAATATACATGGCTCCGGGCGATCACAGACGAGCATACCGATTTCTGGACTGTGACCCAAAATGGTCTGGATTTTGCGCTTGATGCCCTTGGGCTTCAAAAGGATGTTGAATTGCGCGAGAGGCTTTTAAGCCTTTACTGGGAATTACAAGCCTATGACGAGGTCCCCGAAATGCTTGCCGCGCTTAAAGCCAAAGGTTTTGCCACCGCGATTTTGTCCAACGGTTCACCGGATATGCTGGACGGTGCTGTGCGCTCTGCCGGATTAAGCGAACACTTGGATGCGGTTTTATCAGTGCAAAGCGTGGGCGTTTTCAAACCCGACAGACGAGTTTACGATCTGGTGGGCTCGCATTTTGGCTGCACCAAAGACCAAGTGCTTTTTGTCTCATCCAACGGCTGGGACGCAGCGGCCGCTAGCGGTTACGGCTTTAGTTGTGTCTGGGTCAACCGTGCCAGTGATCCAATGGACCGGCTGCCCTGGACAGCACAGCACCAGATGCAGGATTTAACCGATATTCCAAAATTGGCTGAGGCAACATGAGTAATTTCACAACATCCGACGGTTTGTCGCTTTATTATAGCGATACCGGTAGCGGCCTGCCGATCCTCTGCCTTGCCGGGCTGACCCGATGCAGCGATGATTTTTGTTTCGTCGCCCCGCATTTGTCTGATCATCGGGTGATTATGCTCGACTACCGCGGCCGGGGACGCTCGGACTGGGCGGAAGATATCTCTACCTATAGCGTGCCGCGCGAAGCCAAGGATGCGCTCGAATTGCTCGATCATTTAGGGATCGAGCGCTGCGCCGTTTTGGGAACATCGCGTGGCGGTATGATTGCAATGTTTTTGGCGGCGACGGCAAAATCACGCCTGCTTGGGGTGGGCTTGAATGATGTTGGGCCTGAATTGGCCTCAGATGGATTGGGCGCAATTTTCGATTATCTGGGCGTCCCACCGACCGAACGTACGTGGGAAGAGGCCGCAGTTGCCCGAGCGGGGCAGATGGTTGGCTTTGATAATGTGCCGCACAAGCGGTGGCTGCAAGACGTGAAAAACCTGTTTGAGCAAACCGGTGATGGGTTGAACCTTCGGTATGATCCGCAATTACGCGAGGCGGTGCGCCATAGCTTTACACAGCCCTCACCTGATTTATGGCCACTGTTTAACGCAACTGAAGGCTTACCGCTCTGTGTGATCCGTGGGGCTAACTCGAATCTTCTTTCCGCCCAGACTTTACAAAAAATGTTTGAAAAACATCCAGATATGATAAAGACTGCAGTTCCAGACCGTGGTCATATTCCGTTTCTGGACGAACCGGAATCGCTTGAGGCGTTACGCCGTTGGATAAAGGTGATGAGACAATGAACTTAGAAATGATCCACGCCGCGGCCATTCGGCTGCTCGGGAAAGCCCGCCGGACTCCGTTGCTTCATTCCCCTTTTCTGGATGAGATTGCCGGCCGGCGGCTTTATGTCAAAGCCGAGTGCCTGCAACATACCGGCAGCTTTAAATACCGAGGCGCATTTGCCGCAATTTCCGCCCTGCCCGATGAGGTGCGCGAGAAAGGCATTTTGGCCTTTTCCTCGGGCAACCATGCGCAAGGGATTGCACTGGCCGCACAGCAGCATAATGCGCCTGCGGTCATTGTAATGCCAAGCGACGCCCCTGAAATCAAATTAGCCAACACCCGCGCTTATGGCGCTGAAATTGTGCTCTATGATCGGGCGAATGAAAGCCGTGAGGAGATCGCCGAGGTTCTGGCCAATGAACGCGGGCTAAGATTGATCAAACCATATGACGAGCCACAAGTGATTGCCGGACAAGGTACCACTGGGCTTGAGATTGCTCAGCAGTCGCGTGATCTTGATGTTGGGGCCGCAGAAGTGCTCGTATGTTGCGGTGGCGGTGGGCTCTCTAGCGGTATTGCGTTGGCTTTATCAAAACACGCTCCCGACATGACCGTTCGAACCGTGGAACCCGAAGGCTTTGACGATACTGCCCGATCACTGGCAGCGGGGACCCGTGTTGCCAATGACGCAAAAACCGGTAGCATTTGTGATGCGATCGTGACCCCAACACCGGGCGAGATTACTTTCCCAATCCTTCAAAAGCACTGCGGCGCCGGCCTGGTGGTCAGCGAAGACGAAGCCTTGCGGGCAATGGCGATGGCGTTTGAGCGGCTGAAAATTGTCATCGAACCCGGCGGCGCAGTGGCTTTGGCTGCGGCGCTTTTTCATGGCGATAGCATCGCCTCAGACACTGTCATTGCAGTCGCTTCAGGCGGAAATGTTGAGGCCGAGATGTTTACCCGAGCCCTGCAAACCAAAGACTAATCAAATCAAGCATAATGTTGCCAAAATCCGCGGCAAATCACCTGCACTCATTGCTAAAAGCGCGCGCATGTGGCAGCAGGCGGTTTGAAAAATGGCGGTGCCAGCTTTGAAAGGCGGCCTTTAAACCCGAAAGAGACAAGACTTTGCTTTACGCTGATTTGGGACATATAAAACTGCATTATCGTGTTGATGGCGACCCCAGCGGCCAGCCAGTGGTTTTTGCCAACTCGCTTGGAACAGATTTGCGGCTTTGGGACCCGATTTTACCGCTCTTGCCAAAATCGCTGCGTATAATTCGCTTTGACAAACGCGGGCATGGTCTTTCTGAATGCCCGGCTGCGCCCTACTCTATGGGCAGTTTGGTGCGTGATACGGAAGCCCTGTTAGATTATCTAAAGGTGAAGGATTGTATCTTTGTCGGCCTGTCCATCGGCGGCATGATTGCCCAAGGCTTGGCAGTGAAACGTTTAGATATTGTGCGTGCGCTGGTGCTGTCCAACACGGCGGCAAAAATTGGCCAACCCTCTATGTGGGATGAGCGTATCACAGCGGTGAAAGCCAGCGGAATAGACGCTCTGGCAGACAGCACTCTTGAACGATGGTTTAGCAAAAAGTTCCACTCAAGCAGCGATTTGCAGCTCTGGCAAAACATGTTGGTGCGGCAACCAGCAGCAGGGTATCTTGGCTGCAGCGCTGCAATTTCTGGCACTGACTTTTTTACCTCAACCTCTGGCTTGCGGCTCCCGGCATTGGGTATCGCTGGGGCAGAAGATGGCTCAACACCGCCTGATTTGGTGCGCGAGACAATCAATTTAATTCCCGGCTCGCAATTTCATCTTATCCGCAAAGCTGGTCATCTTCCCTGCGTTGAGCAGCCTGCCGAATATGCCCAGGTTTTGACCGAATTTTTCCGTTCCGTTGGCCAGTGTGAATAACAGAACGGCAGAGGCACTGTAGCATGAGCAGCACCCAGAAAACCCCCGCACGGGTTCGAAAATCAACCGTGTTTTTTATTGTGATGACCGTTGTGATCGACGCGATGGGCATTGGATTGATTATTCCGG
This sequence comes from Rhodobacteraceae bacterium Araon29, assembly GCA_039640505.1. Classification (NCBI taxonomy): domain Bacteria; kingdom Pseudomonadati; phylum Pseudomonadota; class Alphaproteobacteria; order Rhodobacterales; family Paracoccaceae; species Rhodobacteraceae bacterium Araon29. The sequence goes on from CP046865.1 coordinate 2,667,754, forward strand.
TGTTGCCGGACCTCTTGCTTGATGTGCTGCCCAACACCACTCTTGCAGAAGCTGCCGTCTGGGGCGGCGTTCTATCGTCTTTATTTGCTATTATGCAGTTCATTTTTAGCCCAATTCTTGGGACATTATCGGATCAATCCGGCCGCAAACCTGTTTTGCTTTTGTCTTTGACGGTTATGGTCGGCTATTATCTGGTGATGGCGCTGGCGCAAAGTATTTGGCTTTTGCTCATCGGCAGAGTGATCGGCGGCATCACCGCTGCCACCAATGCCACCGCAGCAGCCTATATGGCCGATATTTCCAAACCTGAGGAAAAGGCTGCGCGGTTCGGTTTGATCGGTGCGGGCTTTGGGGTTGGATTTGTCCTTGGGCCAGTCCTTGGCGGCTTGCTGGGCGAATTGGGGCACCGGGCGCCATTTTATGCCGCTGCTGCATTGGCTGCCCTTAATGCGCTTATTGGATTTCTTGTGCTGCCCGAAACTGTCACTGATCAGATGCGCCGTAAATTTAGCTGGCAAAAAGCAAACCCATTGGGCGCGATGAAAACAATTGGATCCTTTTCCGGGTTAAAGGCTCTGTTGATTGTGCTTTTGATATACTCAATTGGCACAGCGGTTTATCCATCTGTATGGCCGTTTTTTACAGCCGAACGGTTTGATTGGTCACCGCGCATGATCGGTATTTCACTGACCATATACGGGCTTTGTTTTGCCATCGTCCAAGGCGTTCTGGTGCGTCCTGCAATAACTTATTTGGGTGAGCGCAACACTGTGATCCTTGGGTTCGGGTTTGAAATCTTTGCGATGAGTTTTATCGCTTTTGTCAGCAACGGGATGATGTTGATGGCAATGACCCCTGTCGCCTCGCTGGGCGTGCTCAGCCAACCGGCGCTTCAGGCTATCATGTCGCGCAGAATATCGGATGACATGCAAGGCGCGCTACAAGGTGTACTGAGCAGTCTTAATGCTGTTGCAATGATTGTGACTCCGCTGGTCATGACCAGCCTTTTATCGCTGTTTTCAAGGCCCAGCATGCCGATTTATTTTCCCGGCGCCCCTTTTTTGCTTGCTGCAATGATGGTGGTTGCCTGCCTGATCATCTTTATCCGACTGCGAAACCTTTTTGAAAACCCGACGTCACCGGCCCAACAATGACGTTTTCGGACTTGCGCTGCGGATAAAGCTGGACAAACTTGTCAAAAAGCCAAGGAGAGGCCCATGTCCCAGATCCAAGCCGCTGTATGCCACAGCTTTGACGAACCGCTGCGCATTGAAACAGTCGATCTGCGCGCACCCAATGGCAGCGAAGTCGAAGTGTCGCTTGGAGCGGTGGCAGTGTGTCATTCAGACATCGCATATGCCGCAGGCGCTTGGGGTGGCACCCTGCCCGCAGTTTACGGCCATGAGGCAGCCGGTACAATCACCAGTATCGGCGCGTCTGTAAGCGGTCTGGCCGTTGGGGATCGGGTAGTTGTGACTTTGATCCGCGCCTGCGGTGAATGCCCCACCTGTGCGGCAGGATCGCCAACCATCTGTGAAACCGGCTACAACGGCGATCACGGCCCCTTAACAACCGCCGAAGGCGGGATCTTACATCAGGGGATGGCCTGCGGCGCTTTTGCTGAAAAGGTCGTGGTCGAACAAAGCCAGGTGGTCAAAATCACGGATGATTTGCAATTTGACGCGGCCTCGTTGCTGGCCTGCGGCGTGATTACCGGCATCGGTGCCGTTGTTAATGCCGCCGAGTTGCGCGCAGGTCAGGATGCCGTCGTAATCGGCTGTGGCGGGGTGGGGCTAAATGCCATCCAAGGCGCCCGCATCGCTGGCGCGCGGCGCATTGTGGCTGTGGATATGACCGAAGATAAGTTGGAAATCGCACGCGAGTTCGGGGCTACGGATACAGTTCTAGCAAGCGAGGGAAAACCATGGCGCACCGCTAAAAAGGCCATGGGACGCGGCGCTGATGCGGTGTTCGTCACTGTTGGTGTAAGCGCAGTTTATGACAGCGCACCGCGCTATTTGGCCTATGGCGGGAAAGTCGTCATGGTCGGCATGCCAAAATCTGGAGAAAGCTCAACCTATGAGCCGGTGATGATGTCAGCCGTAAATCAAGGCATGGTGGGATCAAAAATGGGCAATGTGGTGATCAAGCGCGATATTCCCTGGATGGTTGACCTTTACCAGCAGGGGCGGCTTAAATTAGACGAGCTGATTTCAGGCCGGTGGCAGCTGGATCAAATCAACGAGGCCATTGAAGATACGAAAACTGGTGCGGCGCGCAGGAATGTGATTGTATTTGATTAAAGAAGGCCTGACATGAAGCTGCATCATCTTGATATCATTGTCACCGCGCCCCCTGCGCCGGGGTGGGGCGGACGCTATTGGATTTTGGTCAAGCTGACCACCGATACCGGAATAGTTGGCTGGGGCGAGTGCTACGCTTCAAGCGTCGGCCCAAAAGCGATGGAGCCCGTCATTCGGGATGTATTCGAGCGTTATTTTCTGGATGAAAATCCGGAAAACATCGAGCGGCTTTTCCGGCGGGTCTATTCTTCGGGATTTACCCAGCGGCCAGATTTAACGGTGATGGGCGCCTTTTCTGGGCTTGAAATTGCCTGCTGGGATATTTTGGGCAAACACCGCGAGCGGCCGGTCTGGGCTTTGCTGGGCGGCGTCATGAACGAGCGTATCCGCGCCTATAGTTATCTTTATCCGCTTGCGCATCATGATCTGGATGACTTTTGGACTACGCCAGAATTGGCCGCAGAAAGCGCGGTTGATTTGGTCGATCGCGGCTATACGGCGGTGAAATTTGATCCCGCCGGCCCCTATACGATGCGCGGCGGACATATGCCGGCGATGCGCGATATAGAACTCTCGGTTGCGTTCTGCAAGGCCATCCGCGACGCGGTTGGAAGCCGCGCTGATCTTTTGTTTGGCACCCATGGTCAGTTTTCCACTGCCGGGGCCATTCGGCTTGGCCAAGCGCTTGAGCCCTATAGTCCGCTGTGGTTTGAAGAACCGATCCCGCCGGATAATCTGCTTGAGTTCAAAAAAGTTGCCGATGCGGTGCGCATACCGATTGCCACCGGCGAGCGGATGACCACCAAGGCCGAATTTGCCACGTTATTGCAAACCGGTGGCGCAGCGATTTTGCAGCCCGCACTGGGCCGCGCCGGCGGCATCTGGGAAATGAAAAAACTTGCTGCCATCGCTGAAGTGTTCAACGCGCAGATGGCCCCACATCTTTATGCCGGGCCGATTGAGTGGGCCGCAAACATCCATCTTGCGGCCTCGATTCCCAATCTTTTAATCATCGAAACCATTGAAACACCTTTTCATCACAATTTAATCAAAGGCAGTATTCAGGTGGAAAACGGCTTTGTCCGGGCACCACAAGCCTCTGGCCTAGGGATTGAAGTTGACGAAGAACTGGCGCGCGCGCATCCGTTTGGCGGCGAGGGGCTGCACCTTCAAATGCAGGACGCGCCCTGCGACTATCAAAACGCCAATAGTTTTGCCGGGGGCTCCCCAGTTAAAAAATCCTAAATGCTGGCAGTTTTATTCGGCGGCAGCAACCGCATCGGGACGCACAGCTGAAAGCCAGATTTTATCAAGCGCGTTTAATGCACCCACATCAAAGCGGTCCAGCTCTTGCCAATAGCGGCCCGATGGCACGTAATAGCCCAGTTCGGCTTCACGCGCCAAGGCGGCTTTCACGGGTGCCTCTTGCACTGCGAAGGGCGTTGGCATTGGCGCCGCATACCTCTGTTGAGGACAGACCAGCCGCGTGGGCCCGGGAGAAAGGTTGGTAACCGCGCATCCTGCGGCTTTCGCCAAGGCATAAAGCCGCGATGATTTGGCTTCAAGCGACATCAGCGTGATATCATCGCGCAATGGATCAGCGGTTCCAGATCCATAAAAATGTGTCGTTTTGCCCTTTGGATACCACATATTACAGCCCAGAAAGCTGATCTGTTTGGGCCGGTAATGACCCAGCACCCAATAGGCGGCCGTAAAGGCCATGGTCGCGCCTGCATATACAAAGCCACCAAAGTCATTTTGAACCGGCACAAAATCGTCTTGTGTGATCCAGCTTTGATCTGGCCGTATGTCAGTGGGCTTAGAAGCGTCTGGAAAATCATATGGGAATATCAAATCGTCCCAATCAGGCCGGATGCGCCAAGCATTATTGATCGCAACAATACGGTCAAATGGTAAAGTATCCCAAGATCTGGCCACAGTAGCATCGGGCGCCGAACCAATGATCAATATGCGGTCTGCCTGATTTCCCAAAACTCAATCACCTAATCATACATTTGGCCTAAAATTATTTCACAACTGGCCTTTGTCAAATTTTGAGGGCTTTGGGGACCAAAGAAATTGGCCCCCAGAGGTCTATCTGCCAATTTTATGGGCACCGCTCCCATTGGCCGCTAAAGCCGCCCAGAACTGCGGAAACTTCATCATCACTATCCTCTGATGAGACCTGCGCCACAAGGCCGCGCTTCTTGTCATCAATCACGGATTGCACCCGCGCTGATAGCCCCGCCTCATCCAGTGCAGCGTCATAAACCCGGGTGATTGCCTTTTTACGCAGATCGGGCTTAAAGACTTTTCCAACCGCTGTTTTTGGCAGCTCGGGCATGATTTCAACATGCTTCGGATGCGCTGCGCGCTCTGGTACATTCTCAGTGCAAAAATCCAAAAGCTCAGCCTCGGTGACGGTGGCGCCCTCGATCAACTCGACATAGACACAAGGCAACTCGCCAGCATGGGCATCAGGCTGACCAATGGCACCAGCAAAGCCCACATCAGAATTACCTAACAAGGCCTCTTCTATCAGTGCAGGGTCAATGTTATGCCCCCCCCGAATAATCAAATCTTTGGCACGGCCAGTGATCCATAGATAGTCATCACTGTCGATGCGGCCCAGATCGCCGGTACGCAAATGCGTATCTTGGTAATAAAGGTCCTTGTTTTTGTCACTTTCGGTATAGGTATTGCCGGCCCATACCCCGGGGTTTGAGATGCAAATTTCCCCAATTTCATCGGTGGCACATTCAACCAAACCCTTCCCAGAGGATTTGACGATTTTAATATCTGTATAGGGAAACCGCACTCCAATCGAGCCGATTTTCTTTTCCCCGTCTACCGGGTTACCAGAGACAAGGCAGGTGGCCTCGGTCAGCCCGTAGCCTTCGACGATGGTCACGCCTGTTGCTTCCTCAAACCGGCGAAAAAGCTCGACCGGCAGCGGTGCAGATCCAGAAAATGAGGTTTTAACTGAGCTGATATCCGCATCAACAGGGCGCTGCATTAATGCTGAAATAGCCGTTGGGACACCGACAATGAAAGTCACCTGCCAGCGCTCGACCAATTTCCAGAAGTTATCAAACACACCATCGCCGCGATATCCTGCAGGCGTCGGGAAAATAACATGCGCGCCGGATGAAAGCGCGGCCATCAAGATCACATGGCTGGCGAGCACATGAAACAATGGCAGCGGGCAGATTACATTATCCTCTTCGGTGAACAGTAATGTAGAGCCCACCCAACCATTGTAGATGATGCCAGAGCTGAGGTGCTGCGCAACTTTTGGCATACCTGTGGTGCCGCCAGTGTGGAACAGCGCAGCGACGCGGTCTTCTTGGATATCTTCGAAATCAAGAGTGGTGTTTTGCTTTGCCATCTCGGTGTTGAAATCAAGAACTTTGGCCTGATGCGACACAGGGTTCTTTGGCCGAAGCAGCGGCACCAACCAACTTTTGGGTGGGGTCAGATAGCGGTTCAGGTCGATCTCAAGCACCGTATGAACGTTCGGCGCATCGGCTACAGCCTGCGCGGTCGTTTGCGCCACTTCACTTTTTGGAAAAGCTTTTAATGTCACCACCACTTTGGCATTGGTTTCGCGCAAAACCGCTGCGATTTGCGCCGGATCAAGCAGTGGATTTACCGGGCTGACAATGCCCGCTGTCGCACCGCCTAAAAGGGCCAGAACTGTTTCATTGGAGTTTGGCAGCACATAGGCCACCACATCATCACGGCCGATTCCAAGGCTGCGGAATAAATTGGCCGCTTGCGCAGTTTTTTGCTGCAGCTGCGCCCAGGTGAATGTTTCGGCTTTATCTTGCGCCCCTGACTGCAATTGAAAACTTATGGCATTATGATTTGGAAATTTTCCAGCTGTTTGTGACAGCAGGCTAAAAATTGATTTTGGAACATCGCGGTCAACCCACGGCATTTCCTTTTCAAAAGCGATTGAATCCGCGACAGACGCAAATGGCATTTTTGTTTCCCCTGTTCATTATACATCCCGTTTCTATCCCGAAGAGCATAGAAAAAAGATGCCCCGTCAAAAGACGGTGGTTATGTTTGACTAACAATAACCAAAGTATAAGCCCATGGCAAAGGCATCGTTAGGTCAAAATGATCTTAGCTATGCCGCTGAGGCCCCATCGGTAAATTGCAGCCGCGCCAAGCGCGCATAAAGACCACCTTCGGCCACCAATGCCTGATGGCTGCCACTGGCAACAACCCGGCCCTGATCGAAGACGACAATACGGTCTGCCTTTTTCACAGTGGCAAGACGATGCGCAACAATAATTGTGGTGCGATCTCGAGCTAAGGCTTCGACTGCCTGCTGCACAGCGACTTCGCTTTCCGCATCCAGCGCACTTGTGGCTTCATCAAGTAGTAAAATCGGCGCATCGCGTAAAATCGCACGTGCAATGGCAATGCGCTGCTTTTGCCCACCGCTTAGCATCACGCCTCGTTCGCCCACATAAGTATCGTAGCCATCTGGCAAATCAGAGATAAAACCATGCGCTGCCGCCGCCTGAGCGGCATCTTCAATTTCTTTATCCGATGCTGACGGCCGACCAAAGCGGATATTTTCCCGCGCTGTGGCCGCAAAAATAATCGGGTCTTGCGATACAAGCGACATGGTTTGGCGAAAATCATCACGGCGCATTTGCCCAAGCTCTACCCCATCCAATGTAATCTGGCCCGAATCAGGATCATAAAATCTTAAAATCAGTTGAATAATGGTGGTTTTGCCAGCCCCTGAGGGGCCAACCAAGGCGACGGTTTCTCCAGGTTTTATATCTAAAGAAATGCTTTCAAGCGCAGCAGCTAACGGCCGCGTCGGATAACGAAACGTTACATTTTCAAACTGAATTGCGCCTTGGCCATTGGAACGGCGCGGGGTTGGGCTAATCGGGTCTTTGACGGTATCTTCTACTGCCAATAGCTCGACCAGCCGGTCCGTGGCGCCAGCCGCCCGTTGCAATTCGCCCCATATTTCAGACAGCGCCGCAACTGAGCCGGCAACCATCACAGCATAAATGACAAATTGAACAAGCGTGCCAGGAGTTAAAGCGCCCGAGCGTACATCACGGGCGCCGATCCAAAGCACACCAACAATACCGGCAAAGACCAAGAAGATCACAATCAGTGTCATCAAAGCGCGGGTATTAATCCGCCTGCTTGCCGAGTGGAAACTTTTTTCCGTGACTTCGGAAAACCGTTCCCGGGTTTGGGTTTCATGGGTAAAGGCCTGAACCGTTTGCACCGCGCTTAAGGCTTCGGATGCCGTGGCCGAACTTGCCGCGATCCAATCTTGGTTCTCTTTGCTGAGTTTACGCACCCGGCGGCCTAAGGTCAAAATCGGGATCAAGATCGCCGGAACGATCAGTAAAACCAGTGAGGTCAGCTTTGCCGATGTCACCAGCATCAAAATCAACCCGCCAAAGAAAATCAACACATTGCGCAGCGCAACTGAAACTGACGAGCCCACTACAGACAGGATTAATGTGGTATCGGTGGTGATCCGGCTTAGAACCTCGCCGGTCATAATGCTTTCATAAAATGCAGGGCTCATTGAAATGACCCGATCGAACACCGCTTTGCGAATGTCTGCCACCACCCGCTCGCCGAGCCGCGTGACCAGAGCGTAGCGCAGCGCTGTACCCATAGCCAGAAGCAGCGCGACCCCGAGGGCGGCGGCGAAATACTGATCTAATATCGCCTCTTGTGAGGTATTGAAATTATCCACAACCCGTCTCACGGCCAAGGGCAATACCAAAGAAACAGCCGCCGTGAGCATCAAGGCAAACATGGCAGCCGCAATCAAACCCCGATACGGTAAGATAAACGGAAATAGCCCGGTCAGCGCCGTCAGTTTGCGCGATGTTTTACGGTCGGTTTCGAGCGGTAGCGGAACAGAGTCGCGAGTCATACTCATCCTATATTTGCTGCTGCCTGCCTTAAGGCCAATTCGGTGAGGCAGGTCAAGCAAAAGCCGCAAACAGCAGCTTAATCCCTGAACACTAGATTGCGTCTTGGCCCTTTGAATTCAAGTCCATGCACCATCACAATCTACAGTATGGTCATTTTTTATCGAAATTTACTGTGAGATTCTCTTTAATAAAAAAACATTTTTGACTTTTCCTCCGGTGTGATTTGGAGAATTGCTTCACAAAATAGGCATTATTGCGTCTCTCTAGAAATTTTCCCTTTGATATTTTTAAAATGAGCATCAATAAAGATAAGTTATTTATCTTTCTGGTTTTATTTACTTTTTTGGAGATTCCACAAAAATATACTGGAATTTTCGCTTGAAAAAATTCGCCTATTGCACATTTGCATGAATTGCTTTGCAATCATGTCTATTGGAGAATTCAGCTTATTGTACTTACCGTTTTGATAACTTCACGCGCTTGTGTGTGGTGATGTTAGCAACTCTGGAACCTATCGATGCCACTCTCGAAAACTATTTCTGTCAGCTCTGTCAAACTTACGCAACATAGCGTCGGGACAGCACATTTTGGAGGGAATGCCCTGAACCGCGTTAACGTTTCTGAAGCGGGTGAAGTTTCTCCAAACTTTCTCGAAAGCGCAGCGGCTTTGGGATTGACAGACCTACGATATCCCGGCGGTTTCATGGAGGACGAAGGGGACTTGTTAGCACAAAGCTCACCGCAGGAATTGGCCCCGCGATTGGTCAATTTTCTTGCAAAGATACGTCAACACAACACAACAGAAAACCCATATACGGTCACCGTGGGTATTCCGACCAAAAACCTATCTGAAAAGGGATACGACAGCGATAGCTACGCGCAGAAAGTTTTTGATTTTGCGCATCTTCTTGGACGCGATTATGCGGATGTGGTCAGGAGCATAGAAATTGGCAATGAATATTCAATTGGCTCCAAATGGCTGTCTGAAACGGCCTATGGAAAATGGGCTAATGTCGCAGCAGAGGCCTTGGAAAATGGCTTTAAGGCAGCTGGATTGGAAGGCGCAGAGCAACCCAAAGTCTTGATACAAATGGCGGAAATTTTTGGCCGTGGCAGTGACTATGGGGGAACAGGAAACCACAATTTAGCCAATGCCGCGATCATTGCACAATTGGACGACCCTGCAATCAAGGCAATCGATGGGGTTGTTCAGCACTACTACTATATCAAGGACCATCAGGGCTCTGATGACTTTGCCGGCTCTGGAAACGGTTCAAGGTTCCACACCGAAACACGTCATTTGCAGAAGAAAGTTGAAGCTTGGGACCAGCAATGGGCACAGGTATCAACGCGCGATCTGGATTTAGTGTTTACAGAATGGAATGTTCAAAAATCCAATGCAGATCAGCTTGGATTAAAAGGCGCCGGGACGCTTTTAAAACAGTTTGAATATATGCTTGAACTTGGCGTTGATGCCGCCCATGCTTGGCCGATTCAGCATAAAACCCCAAATAGTATAGCAGGCAATCCCGCTGAACCCGCCGCGCTCACACCTGCTGGTGGAGCGTTCCAACTGCTGTCTCAGAATTTTGCAGGTTCATCAGGTGCCGCGTCCGCCCGCCTGCTAAAGCTTAACCTTGAAGAAAAGCTGACGGGCTTGGAAACCGTTGCATTCCGCCAGGACTATAAAACTCTGATTTATATATCATCACGCTCAGCACAAACCACACAGTTCACAATTGATTTGCGCGGTATTGCCCCAGATATCACTACCGTATCCGGTGTGATCCTTGGCTATGATCCTACCAGCTCTGATGGGTTGAGCGAAATGGGTGACGCAAACCACAAAAACCGTGTGGCAAAACGTGAAATCAGCTATATTGAGTATCTAGACTTACAGTCTCTGGCATTTTTTGATGAGACAAATCAAGATCATATTACTGTAAAAGAAACTTCTGGTGGTGAGGTTAAATATCTGACGTATTTACCCCAGTTTGATGACATTCTGCCCAAAAAACCCGATCCAAAAACCATAGAAGATTACTATTTCGCCAGCGAAACAGACGTGCAAGCATCGTATAAATACCTCACTTCATCAGATCTTGGGCCAGTCGATAATATCACTTTCCAACTGAACCCTTATGAGGTCATCGAATTCAGTATTAGTCATTCAACAAATCAATCAGGTTTTACAAATACCTCACATACATCAAACATTTTAGATCTTCCCCAAAAGCCGGGGACGATAAAAATTGATAGCTTGGTTTTCATCTGGACGGGAGCGCAGGGCAAGATATGGACAGAAAATGACTTTGAGGACACCGTCATCACCACTCCGTCCTTTTCGTTAGAAAGTCAGTCGGTTTTTGGTGATGGCACAAGCAATAAAATAGAAACAGGGGCCGGTGCAGATTTCGTTTCTGGCGGGGGCGGTGACGATATTCTGCTCTCTGCTGGGGGCGATGATTTTATTTCCGGCGGCGCCGGTGATGACAGTATTGATGCAGGTGCTGGCAGTGATACACTAGAAGGGGGTGCTGGAGCCGATAGCTTCGTATTTCGCAATTTTGATGATCTTGACCAAGACATGATACGTGACTTTAACCCTAAGCAAGACAAACTGATACTGGTCGGAATTTCCAGTGGGGGCCAATTGGGCCGGTTCAAAGATATCCTAATTCGGGAAACTGAGCAGGGCAGCGATATAGTTTACGGCGATTACCATCTGCAGTTGATCGGAGTAGACGATAAACAATTCTCTATAGATGATATAATTTTTATCTAGAATTTTGATCTAGCATTAAACGTTAAAGAAAAATTCATTCGCAGAAATATCCTCGTGCAGAAGGTTTTTGAATATAATACCTTGACCCAAAACATCCAGCCAAAGATCCTGGCCAACGTCAACAAAAATCAATTCAGAATAAATTTCTTGAGCGTTTGCACCGGAAAGACCTGAAAGATAGATGGTGTCTAAAGCCGGGTCAAAATCAGCGATCACATCAATCTCGCCCGGGATGGTGGGATAAAACACAAACCAATCAGCGCCGCTGCCACCAGAAAGTAGATCCGAACCAAATCCCCCGACAAGAACATCCTTACCGGTGCCGCCATAGATCCTATCTGATCCATTGCCGCCGCATAGGGTATCATCGCCCCCCTGTCCATAAAGTACATCATGCCCCCCCATGGCCATAAAATAATCATTGCCTGAACTGCCGTTCATGCCTTCGCTGTCCGCATGGCCAATTTCTGGCAATTTGTACACCGTGCCTTGGCTTGGCGAAGTGTCAATTGCTGCCAGAATAGCGCCTATATTGCTAAAGGCAGCCGTGATAAAATAAGGGCCTGCCTGTAGTTGAAAGGGCTCTGATACCAGTTCGGGATACTCTGCAATATCCTCCGCAGTGAGTGGAAAAGAAAAATCTGGCTGTGGCTCTGCCAGAACAACACCTTGATTTAATGGCAGCGCAGTCGCTGTCGGTTGGCTCATTTCTTGGGGCTGCAGATGCACATCAAAGTGGGTAAGATATGTAATTGTTTGGCGGCCAAAGTCATCCGCAACAAGGCTTGTTCCGGATGCAGATTTGACCACCAATTCCTCACCCCAGAAGTGAATTGTGACGCCATCAGATGCTTCAACAAAGGTCAGCTGCGCAGAGCTGTAAAGCATCGGCCACAAGGATAAATCCAATGTATCTTGGTGAATATCAAAATCTGTTATCAGATCACTTTTCCCATCCGATGTAAGCACAAAGGTGTCACGCCCAACGCCCCCGGTCATGACATCATTGCCCGTCCCGTCGATCAGATAATCATCGCCCTCATATCCGTTGATCGCAGATGCATCGGGTGCCGAAACGAGCAATTCATCCGTCCCACCGGCGGCGCCCTCTGCCGCGCCAAAATTACTAATATCAATTGAAAAAACCCCAAGACCAGTTTGAGATTTATCGCGCACCACCAGATAGACAACCTGCCCACCACTTAGCAAACTTAAATTGCTAATGGTGCCGATGCCCGCCTCTGGCCCTACAATAACCGTGGTGTGATGAATTAGTCGTCCCGTTGGCAACAGCTCAAAAAAGCTGATCCCGCCGTCATTACCTGCGGCAGCGATCAACCCTCTGCCTTTAATTTCGACATAAGCGAGCGCAGAAATATTTTCTATCCGCAGAGCAAGGTCATCCAAAATATGATCGACTGGTTTTAATTGCCCATCTTCCAGAACGCGCAAAACGGTCAGTGAATTTGACCCCTGCGATGCCACCAGTAAAAACCGAGCTGGCCCTAGGGCAATCATTTCAAGCTGGGAAATTGCATTGACTGGCAAAGATTGCGCCTGTCCGACATTGGCCACCAGCGAAAGTTGCCCATCGGTTTCCAAGGAAAATATCGAGAGGCCATTTTCAACACCAGAGGCAGCATAGACATAGGTGGTCTCGCCGATGCGGGCTGTTGCCAAATCACACACCTGCTGCAAATAGCCTGCCTCACTATCCAAAACGCGGCTTGTAGAGGCTCCAATCACACTATCTTTATACTGAAAAACCTCCACACCCTCACCATCGCTGGCAGCAGCAATCACAAAGGATTGATTTCCGCTTGTTACACTTGCCAAGTGTAGGCTTTGGCCTGCGGATGATGACCCAGCGGACTGAACCAGTAGGCTGTTTGAGATGTAATTTGCGCTTTGATAAAGCCCGTCAAGACCACCTATTGCCTGCGGATCCAGCCAATAAGTTGATGTTCCTATTTGCATCTCGACCCGCTGAGAAGCGACCAATGCAGTGGCACTGATTTGTTCTAACCCACCTGACTGCACCTGATAAGTCAGCGTCTGCAGCGCCTGATAATCATAAACCGACAACTGCCCCTTGGCAGTATTTGCCAATATGCCGATAGGTCGTTCATCATGACCGGCAATAGATTCCCCAAATGACCCCAGCCACTGTGCATTTATCATTTTCTCACCCAAAGCGCCCCACGCTTGGGGATCAAGCTTGACGATTAAGGTTTACGGAAATTTAACAAACTGTGGCATTGTGGGGGCAGATTCATAAAGATTTAACAAAACTGGTCAAAGCGGCCTGAAATACTCTGGGAATTTTCCGCCCAACTCGCTATCAGGCTTGCATTAGCTACAGTTTAGATGTTTTGACAGACTTAAGAGATTTGCAGATGGATAAATTTTGATGAAAATTGCAATGATTGGAACTGGATATGTGGGGCTGGTATCGGGCATTTGCTTTTCCGATTTTGGCCACAGCGTTATTTGCGTCGACAAAGACCCCAAAAAAATAGATCTGCTCAACTCTGGCAAAGTTCCCATTTATGAACCCGGCCTAGACGCGCTTATGGCAAAAAACGTAGCGGCTGGCAGGCTTTCATTTTCCCAAGATTTGCAGGCGGCAATAGATGGGGCGGATGCGGCATTTATTGCCGTTGGCACCCCAACACGGCGCGGCGACGGACATGCCGATCTGCAATATGTGATGGCCGCGGCCAAAGAAATTGCTCAAGCCGCAAGCGATTATTTGGTGGTGGTTACAAAATCCACAGTTCCTGTGGGCACCAACAGGCAAGTCAAGCAATTGATCCGCAAAACTGCGCCTGCGCTTGAATTTGATGTTGCCTCAAATCCCGAATTTCTTCGCGAAGGGGCAGCAATTGAGGATTTCATGAAACCTGATCGGGTAATGATCGGGGTGCAAAGTGACCGAGCCGCCGAGGTGATGGCGGAAATTTACCGGCCACTTTATCTGCGGGATTTTCCAATTATCACTACTGATCTGGAAAGCGCCGAAATGACGAAATATGCTGCGAACGCGTTTTTGGCCACTAAAATCAGTTTCATCAATGAAATTTCCGCGCTTTGCGAAAAGGTTGGCGCCGATGTTAAACAGGTGGCCAAAGGCATGGGGATGGACAACCGCATCGGCAGCAAATTTCTTCATGCCGGGCCGGGTTACGGCGGAAGCTGCTTTCCCAAAGATACCAAAGCGCTTGCCCGCATCGGTCAGGAAAATGCCGTTGCGATGCAAATCACCGAAACTGTGATTAAGGTCAACGATGAAATAAAACGCCGGATGATCGAAAAGCTATTGGAACTATGTGATGGCAGCTTTAACGACAAAACAATTGCCGTGCTCGGAGTGACATTTAAGCCAAACACCGATGATATGCGCGATGCGCCCAGCCTGACCATTGTTCCCGCGTTAATTGGCGGTGGCGCTAAAGTGCGTCTATGTGATCCCCAAGGCCGCCATGAAGGCGAAGATTTACTGCCCGGCGGGCGATGGGTCGAAGACCCCTATCAGGCATCACAAAACGCTGATTTGCTGGTGATTTTGACCGAATGGAACGAATTTCGTGCCTTGGACTTGAAAAAGATTGCCCGCAAAATGAACCGAGCAAAAATGGCTGACCTCAGAAATATCTATAGCGCCAAAGATGCTAAAAAAGCAGGCTTTGAAGCCTATGACAGCATTGGGCGGGCACCATTTTTTAAAGAGCCCTCTTAAAAATTACTTTATCACGCGTGCGCAGGGCTTGCTGCGCATTAACCAATTTAAGATCATAGTTTGGTCCACATTCACTGCGGACTACACCCAATTATGACTGAAAATTCTTCTCGTTTATCCCTGCCCTACATGCAGCCGTCACAGGCACAAAAACATGTCACCCATAATCAGGCTTTGCGCCAATTGGACATATTGGTGCAAATGGCAGCTATTTCAGACAGTATAAACAGCGCCCCCCTAAGCGCAGAAGAGGGTGACTGTTTTTTAATTCCGCAGGGTGCCAGCGGCGCATGGGTTGGTCACTCTGGCAGTATTGCCCTATGGCAGGATGGCAACTGGGCCTTTTTGACCCCGCAGCCTGGGTGGCGAATTTTTGTGCTTTCAAGCCGGGTCCTGCGGGTTTTTGATGGCACTGATTGGCAAGCGATCAGCGGCAGCGCACATGGATCAGGCGATGCTACCTTTGAAAGCTTATCTATTGGCTCAGAAACCTCAGACCAACAAAAATTGGCAGTTAAAACGGGAACCGCATTGTGGACAGCAACCCCACAGAGCGAAGAGGGGTCCGGCAGCCTTTTGCATATCCTCAACAAGGAAAGCACCGAAAAGGATGCGGGTTTCATTTTCCAAAGTGACGGCCAAACCCGTGCTTTGGCTGGGCTTTTGGGCACAGATGATTTTCGCATCACAACCACCGAGGATAATATCACTTTTCAGGACGGGCTGCGCGTGGATGCAGCTACCGGCTGCGTTAGCTTGCCCAATTTGCCAAGGTTTCACGCCTATACCAACTACCACAATGACGCCCCGGCAGATCAATGGATAAAGATCGGGATCAATATGGCCGAATTTAACAATCAAGGCTGTTTCGATCCGGCCAAAAACGTATTTCGTGCGCCGACTAAGGGCAGTTACTATTTAGCCGGGCAAGTCATGTTCAAAGAAACCACTTCAAATTCAAGCCAACTGCAAGCACGGTTGGTGCGCAATGGTATGCATGAAATCAAAGCATCCCTCGCTGGGAATACAGCGCCGCACATAGATGGTTTAAGCGCTGTCAAAACCGAAGCTTTTGTCACGCTCAACGCCGGGGAAGAGGTCGAGCTGCAAGGCTTTGCAACTGCCCACGGCTGCCAATTTGCCGAAGAATTTACTTTTTTCTGGGGCTATAAAATTGGCTGACCAAAGAGCTAAACTATACCCTTGCCCATCTCACGATGGTGTTCTTTATCACTTTGGCCATGGCCTGAATTTTACAATAAAGTTCCCCCGCTTGTGGCCTTTATCAATGCGGGCATGTGCGTCCTTGATCTGATCAAGAGTAAATGTGGCTTCTATGATTGGCTTAATGGCGCCTGACTGTGCCAACTTAACGATCTTATCTAGTGATGCGCGCGTTGCAATTGACGTACCCCCAACGACTTTATGCTTGCCAAATGCGCTTCTAAATAGTGCGGCCAGGCCTTCGGCCAGCGTTCCTGTAACAAGCGCAAAGCGTCCTTGTTTGTTGAGCAGATGATGGTGGGTTACATAGGGCGTCGTGCCTAGGCAATCCATGATGACATCGAACTTTTCGGTAAGGTTTCTAAGGTTTGCCGCAGTATAGTCGATGCAGCTTTTTGCCCCATTTTTCCTTAGAAAGTCATGATTTACCGATGAGGCTATGGCGGTAACATGCGCGCCCATTTGGCTGGCGATTTGAACTGCCGCGATCCCAACCGATCCGGCCGCTGCATTGATCAAGATACGCTCATCCCTCTTGAGATCAGATTTTTCTATAAAGTACAGGGCGGTGATGCCCCCAAAGACCAATGAGGCAGCTTCGGTAGGGGTAAATTTGCCCGGTACGTGCGCGATTGCAGCATCTTCGCTGATCGCAACAAATTCTGCATGAGTGGCCATTTTCAACTCAGTGCTGCCGAAAACCAAATCCCCCAGTTTGAATTTTGTAACACTTGCGCCGACCTGCGTGACTCTACCGGCAAACACTGTCCCAAGGGTTTCTATGCGGGGCCTGTTGAAGCCAAACATCAATGACATCAGAAATTTGTAGCCTTTTGGGACATTCTTTGAGCGGATGCGCGCATCGCTGGAATTCACGCTTGCCGCTTGGTTCTGGATCAGCACTTGGTTGGCTTTTAGAGTTGGTATAGGCCTTTTTGCGATCTGAATAACTTCAGGCCCTCCAAATCTGGTTAAAACTGCAGCTTTCATCGTTTCAGGTGTCAAATGCCTGCTCCTTTATCAAATCCACGGCGCACAAAGAACTTTTCTGCAATCACAAGGTTTATGATCCAACCAACAACCTGAATAGCGTCATCCAAACACCGCTTAAACCACCGATAACTGCCCCCAAACCTGCAAGGCGTCCCAGAACCCGGTGCAACCTTATGCGCCTGCACGCGCTGGTAACGGATAGTTGCAAAGCACCGAGAACTAGAAAAATAATATTGCCGATGCCGTGAATGAAAAGCGGTAGATTACCCACAACAGCGGGGTTGAAACCGAGCAGCCATTGATCTGCCCGTATAATTTCAGCGCGGCGATACAAAGTATCCGCGACTGGAATAATGCAAAATGCGGCCAAGACATAAGGTACACTTCGAGTGGACATGGAAATAACCATTTGTAAGCTCCTATTGGGAAAAAATTGCGCTTATTTTTGGACTAGATCTTCGTAGAGGCTAATCTTTAAACTGGATCGAAAATACATCGCTAATTTCTTTGCCAAAGACGCGGGCAATTAAAAAGGCCAGCTCAAGCGTCGGATAATATTTGGCATTTTCGATCGCGACAATGGTCTGGCGGGTAACACCGACCTTATCGGCTAGGGCTTTTTGCGTCATCTCATCGGCATCAAAACGCAGACGGCGGATCGAGTTTGTTATGGTTAGCTTTTGGGCCATATCAAAAGCTCATTCGGTAGCGGGCTAATTTGGCGAACTCGCCCACAAGTCCCCCAAGCGAATAGCTAAACATCAATAAAATAAGGCAGTCGATTGGTGCGTATCCAAACTTTATCCCTGCGATAAGGGCGATAAATCCAGCACCGGCAAAACCGATCGTGATTTTATTTCCTGTGTTTGCGATCATCTTGTCCCGCTCGTCGCTGATGAAATTATTGTCAGCCTCCCCCCAAAAGATAGTTTCGATGATCGAAAAAAGAACCGTACCAATGATGGCGATAATGATCCCTGCACCAATGGCAATGATGATAACCCAAAACATCGTTTCCGCCCATGTTTGGATCGCATCAGGGCCCTCCATTAGGCCAGATGCATAAAGGTTTCTGACTTTTATAATGATCCAAATGTTAATAGCGATCCCAGTGATGATCTGAAGGACGGTGTTTTTTTCTTCGTGTGACATGCTTTCCATTTCTTGTGTCGTAAATATGCGACTCAGTGTCAAAAATTATATACTCATGCTAGTTTCAGATTCTTAGTATGTCAAATATTTGTTACATAATGTCTGCTATTTTTTACATATAGCGGCAAATAAAGAAAACCTGACGAAAGGTTTTTTTGCTGTACACCGGCAAAACGAAAATAGCCTTGGAACTATCTGGGCCCTTAAATTTAAGCCGCAAAATTGGTATCGTTCTATGCACTTTATAACTGTCGGCTGTCAGGATCTATCCAACAGGACACCGCAAATATAGCTGGATTTATTGTCACTTAGCAGATGTGGTTATGGCGTATAGTATCCGATTCCTAGACTGATACGCTTAAAACCATTTTGCTTGAATTGGACAAACTCATAGACCGCATGGCGCTGCAAAGCTTCCATGCGGTCATACACAGGCTGCAAAATCACCTTTGCGTTGGTTATTTCTTCAAAGCATCCCGAATCTCGGTTAGAAGGTCCACTTCACTTGGGCCTACCGGCGCTTTTTCAACAGCCACTTCCTTTTTGGCAGAGGCCTCTTTCACTTTATTCACATAGCGAACCAACATGAACACCACAAAAGCAATAATCAAAAAGTTAATGACTGCCATGATGAATGCGCCATACGCAAAGACAGCAGCACCTGCTTCTCGGGCTGCCTCCAATGAGGCGCCTACAGCGACATCCCCGGCCAGTACGGCATACATATTGGTAAAGTCCACACCGCCCATGAAGAGTCCAATAAACGGGTTGATCAGATCACCAACCATGGATTTTACAATGGCCGTGAAGGCCGCGCCAATAATGATTCCAACGGCCATGTCCATGACATTGCCCTTGGCTATAAAATCTTTAAATTCTTTAAACATGTTGTCCCTTTCAACTTTGTTTACCTACAGGTCTTCCTGTTTTTTCACCCTACTAAAAGTGTCGTAGTAATCACAGCCTAAAGCCATGATTGGGAAAAGTGTTTCAGTAAACCATCGGGACCTTATCTAAAGAAGTGAAATTGTCTGCGTAGTCACATACTTAAGTCAGAATGTCGGTCTGAAATCTGCTAAGAATCTGTGTAGTTCAATACCCAAGCAATGCTTTTTCATGATAATTTTCTAGGTATTTCATCCATCGGTAGGCTGCATTACTCTACCGATTTTTGGAGCGGGTAGCGGGAATCGAACCCGCACCTTAAGCTTGGAAGGCTCTTATGATACCATTTCACCATACCCGCTCACTGAAGTCGGGTGATAAAACAACCCCCATGGAGCGTCAAGCCAGAAGATCGCTCTTCATACGGAAATCGCACCAATCAATTTGGGCCCACTAGCGCGGTTAGAATTAACCGCAGTATCCACACGGTGAAAGCAAAGCGCGTCATCTGGCAAAGGTTGCATTAAACGGGCGGCCCCTTTGCCGGCCTCACCCAGCCACAGCGGCCAGTCCTTTTGCGGCAAAATCAACGGCAGACGATGATGCAGCGCTTGCATCTGCCGATTGGCCTTGGTTGTCACAATCGCGCAAGTTTTCTGCGCTAGCTCGCCCTGCCCCCAGCTTTGCCAAACCCCTGCAAACGCCAGCGGCTCTGCGTCTTGGCGCGCAATATACCAAGGCAACCTTGTGCCGTCTTGGGTTTTTGTCCACTCGAAAAACCCTGTGGCCGGGATCAGGCATCGCCGCATACGGCAGGCTTGTGCAAAGGCGGGCAGTTGGGCCAGAGTTTCGCTTCGGGCATTGATCAACAAGGGACCACCATTTGGTTTTTTATACCACTTGGGAATAAAACCCCAGCGCATCTGCACCAACCGCCTTTGCACATCACTGTGCTCAATCACATGTATATGATTGGTGGGGCAGACGTTATAATTGGGCACATCTGGCAGTTCATTGGACGCGGCAGCGTCAAACAGCCGCGCCATAGCATCCACTGGCAAAGTTATCGCAAAACGTCCACACATATAGGTGGGCTTATCAAGGCTAATTTCATTTGGAAAGTCTGGTCACACAGCAACAGCTGCGCTATGCACTGCCCCATGTTGAATTTTCTGGATTATCCCACCAAGGCAAGTCCGCCCCTGCCTCCGCTTTTGATCGTTCATGGGCTCTATGGGTCGGCACGCAATTGGGGGGTCGTCAGCAAACGACTTGCTAGTGACCGGCGGGTGATTGCGGTTGATCTGCGAAATCATGGTGATAGCCCGTGGTTTGACAGTCATAGCTATTTTGACATGGCGCAAGATCTGGCCGAGGTGATTACCCATTTTGATCAGCCTATGGCGGTGATTGGGCATTCTATGGGCGGAAAGGCCGCGATGATCCTTGCGCTTGAACGTCCTGAATTGGTCGACCGCTTATGCGTTGCAGATATTGCACCAGTGGGCTACAGCCACGACCAAAGCCAATATATCAGCGCGATGCGTTCTGTGGATTTGGCGAAAATAGAAAAGCGATCCGAGGCGATATCAGCGCTTGCAGACGAGATCGAAGACCCGGCTTTACACAGCTTTTTCACCCAATCCCTAGACCTAAAAAACCGCCGCTGGAAGCTTAATCTGGATGTGCTTGAGCAAGAAATGCCAAAAATCATCGGCTTTCCCAAAATCGACAAGCAGTTTGAAAAAGCAACTTTGTTTTTATCTGGCGCGGATAGCACTTATGTCACCCGTGAAATGCGGCCCCAGATCAAAGCGCTTTTTCCAATGGCACGCTTTGCCAAAATTCCAAATGCAGGCCATTGGCTGCACGCCGATCAACCCCGCGCTTTTGAAGCCACGCTGCGGGTGTTTTTGGACAGCAGCAGCGGTTAACCTGCCCACGCGGCGTTGTACCACAGCACTCAAGGCGCTCGATCTGGACAATCCTTTTAATCGCACCTTGACCCAAGGCTAAAATCAACTCATATCACAGCGCATGACAGAGCTGAGCAAAATACGTAATTTTTCTATCGTTGCCCATATTGATCACGGTAAGTCGACGCTGGCTGACCGTTTGATACAGTCAACAGGCACCGTGAAGGATCGCGATATGAAAGAGCAGCTGCTCGACGCGATGGATATCGAGCGAGAGCGCGGCATTACGATCAAAGCCAATACGGTGCGCATTGATTATCAAGCCGATGATGGTGAAAGCTATGTGCTCAACCTTATCGATACGCCTGGCCATGTGGATTTCGCCTATGAGGTCAGCCGCTCGATGCGCGCGGTTGAGGGCTCGCTTTTGGTGGTCGACAGCACCCAAGGCGTCGAAGCGCAAACTCTGGCCAATGTTTATCAGGCCATCGATGCGGATCATGAAATTGTACCTGTGCTGAATAAAATTGATCTGCCGGCCAGCGACTGCGACCGGGTTGCGGAACAGATCGAAGATGTGATCGGAATAGATGCATCCGAAGCTATTCAAGTCAGTGCAAAAACTGGCGTTGGGATCAAAGAAACCCTTGAAGCCATTGTCAAACATCTGCCTGCTCCCGGCGGGGACCGAGACGCCCCATTAAAAGCCATGTTGGTGGACAGCTGGTATGACAGCTACCTTGGCGTTGTGGTTTTGGTGCGGATCATGGATGGGGTCCTTAAAAAAGGCGAACGGGTAAAGATGATGTCAAATGGGTCCACCCACCATATTGACCGGATCGGGGTGTTTCGCCCTGAAATGCAGGATATAGAAGCCCTCGGCCCCGGCGAGATCGGCTTTATCACCGCATCCATCAAACAAGTGCGTGATACCAGTGTTGGCGATACGATCACGCATGAGAAAAAGGGCACCGATGTGCCACTTGAAGGCTTTAAACCCAGCCAGCCGGTTGTATTTTGCGGCCTCTTCCCCGTTGATAGCTCTGAATTTGAAGATCTGCGCGACGCGATTGAAAAGCTCGCGCTCAATGATGCGTCCTTTAGCTCTGAAATGGAAACCTCGGCTGCGCTTGGATTTGGCTTTCGCTGCGGCTTTCTTGGCCTGCTGCATCTTGAGGTGATACGCGACCGGATCGAGCGGGAATATAATATCGAACTGATCACCACAGCGCCTTCGGTGATTTATCATATTTATATGCGCGACGGAGAACAGATCGAACTGCATAACCCCGCAGATATGCCCGATCTGAGCAAAGTTGACCACCTAGAGGAACCACGCATCAAGGCCACGATCCTTGTACCTGATGAATTTCTCGGCGATGTGCTTAAACTCTGTCAGGACCGGCGCGGTATTCAACTTGATCTGACCTATGCCGGTAGCCGCGCGATGGTGGTGTATGATCTGCCGCTCAATGAGGTGGTGTTTGATTTTTATGACCGCCTAAAATCCGTCACCAAAGGCTATGCCAGTTTTGATTACCAGCTCACCGGATACCGTCAGGACAATCTGGTGAAGATGTCTATTTTGGTCAATGATGAACCTGTTGATGCGCTGTCGATCATGGTACACCGTGATCGCTCGGAAACTCGCGGCCGGGCGATGTGTGAAAAACTCAAAGACTTAATCCCGCGCCATATGTTCAAAATCCCGATCCAAGCGGCGATCGGCGGCAAGGTCATTGCCCGTGAAACGCTGGCCGCCCTGCGCAAAGACGTGACCGCAAAATGCTATGGCGGCGATGCCACCCGTAAGCGCAAGCTGCTGGACAAGCAAAAGGCCGGCAAAAAGAAAATGCGCCAGTTTGGCAAGGTGGATATTCCGCAAGAAGCGTTCATTTCAGCGCTTAAAATGGACGGCTAGCGACACTTTCCCAGCGCGCGTATAGATCAGACATTGCCGGATGCAGGTATTTTATGCGTGCAGGTCTTGGATGGTACCGCCTCCCCGGCTTGAACGGGGGACCTCTGGATCCACAATCCAGCGCTCTAACCTACTGAGCTAAGGCGGCACTGGCACGCGATGTAGCTTTGCACGGGCGCAATTGCAAGTGTTATTGAGGTTAAGAATGCCAGCAAAGCCCATTTTTTGCAAACCTTGACGATCTTGCAAAACCAGCCAAGGCCAAGTAAGCCCTATAACCGAACAGGGAGCCGCACATATGGGTATCAACACACCATCCGATATTGAAACCAATCTGCAAATTGGACCAACCGACACCGGCATGGTTAGGATATTTGTCACCGGTGGCAGTATCGAGCTTCCGATGGATTTCGATCCTGATGAGGCAGATGAGATTGCACAGGAAATCATGGCCGCTGCAAAAGGTGCGCGCAGTTTGGGGAAATCCTGACCTTACAGGCGGAACTCAGGGTCACGCCAGCGCTGCAGCCGCCGCGCTGCGTGAAACGCAAACTTTTGTAAAAGTGCCTTGCGCCGCGCGGCAGCTAAAGGCGCCAACGGGCCGTTTCGGATCATTTCGCCATCATAGGCATCCGCTATAATCAAACCGTGCTCATCCGGCAAAATTTCGGTTGGAAACTCGGCGTCTACCGCCCAAAAGTAACGGTCACACCATGACAGATAATTTTGCCATTTATCATCACTGGTGAAATCTTCACGCGATGATTTGCATTCAACAATCCAAAGCTCGCCTTTCGGCCCAAGCGCCATTAGATCCACCCGCAGCCCCCTGCTGGGCACAAACTCTTCAATACTGGCGTATCCCAAACTGGTTAAATGACGCGCCGCCCCACGCGCCAGTTTTTGTCCGGGTGTCAATTGCTTTTGAGAAAACATCTCCATCACCAGAAGATAAAATTTACGCCGGATTTTGCAAGTGAGTATTCGAGGTAGCCTTGCTTTTTAGCTCGCTTAAGCCTAGCTGTCAGATTGGCGGTTCTGTTCTTCTCGTGTCCGGTTACATTCCGTTGGCCTTAAGCACTTCCGAGGGAGCTGGCTCTGTTTGGATCCTGGTCCATTTACCTGGCGCCCACCTGTTCACACAGGTCCTCGGGAATAAAACACCCTACGGTTGCTACGGTCCCGCCACTTTATTCACTGCCCAGCGCGGCAGCGGCAGATGATTGCAATATGTGTAAAGGAGTTCCACAGCGATGCCACCAAAAATTATTGGCCTTTGCGGATCCTTAAGAAAAGAGTCTTACAACCGTCAATTGCTTAACCAAGCTGTTGCAGAATTCGGCCCATGCTCTTACGAGGAAATTCTCTTGAACCTGCCGCTTTATGACGGCGATCTTGAGGACCGTGAGGGCATTCCGGATGGGGTGCAACAGCTTGTGGATGCAATAAAAGGTGCCGATGGCGTTATCGTTGTTGGCCCGGAATACAATAAAGGCATTTCAGGGGTGCTGAAAAATGCACTGGATTGGATAAGCCGCGTGCCTGGCGGTGCTTGGAAGAACAAGCCCGTGGCCGTGATGAGTGCCGCAGATGGGCGCACCGGCGGCGAAACTGCCCAATATATGCTGCGCCACTGTCTAACGCCCTTTGGCCCCCGCTTGATCACATCTCCAATAATTGCTGTGGCCAATGCCTCAAAGGAATTTGACGAAAATGGACAGCTCAAAAACGAACGCTATCTCACAGCAATCAAGGGGCTGATGGTCGAACTACGCCGTTTAAGTGAAATACCTCACTAAACTTTATATTTTTACTGGGCTCAATCAGGTTCGGATTGGGGCGCACGCATGAGCGAATGCTCGGCGGAATGAAATTCAAATCCGCTCTTTAGATAAAGCCGATGCGCAGTGCTGTCCTGATCGGCAATAATCACAAACTGATCAACTTTATGCTGCTCTGCTATCGAGTGTGCTGCAAACGCGAGTAAGGCACCCGCGATGCCGCGCCCGCGATATTCTTTATGGGTGCCAACCGCCTGATACCGAGCGATCCCTTTTTCCACATACAGCCCAAGTGAGCCAATCAATTTAGAGCCTTCAAAAGCCCCGAACCAACCGCCATTACCAGCTTCGGCCCAGCGCCGCAAAACCACCATCCTGCGGCGTTCAAAATCACTGTAGCCTTCATATTCCATATCCTCTAAACCAACCGAAATCTGAAGATTAGACGCGGCTTGCCAGTCTGCATCAGAGGTCACTTGGCGCAGTGCAATCCCTGCCTCTAAAGGTCGGTGCGCTTTAGGATGCGCACTGTCCATTACTGCTGTTGCGTCAAGTTCAAAGCCAGCTTTGGTAAAAGGCAAAATATCCGTTGGGTCAAAACGGTGGCTTGGCCATAGAAATGTCTGGTGCCGAATGCCTGCCATATCTGCAAAAAGGGTTTCAAACCGCGATGTCCAACGCGGGAAATCATCCACCACTGGGGGCTTTGGAAAAACCAGACAATTGCCGAAAAAGTAATCCGGCATTGCCGGCGATACAAATTGCAAACAATCGAAGTGCGACGTTAGCCCGCCAAAGGGCTTCAGCATCATGAGCTCGGTGCGCAAACCAAGCGATAGCTTATCCAGCATTGATCTGCTGCCAGTGATGACAGGCGACCAAATGATCTCCATTTGCTGTATCTGGGATCGGTTTTTGCTCTGCGCAAATATCTGTCGCATGACGGCATCGGGTGCGGAATACGCAGCCCGAGGGCGGATTAATCGGCGATGGCAAATCCCCTGCAATCAACGCATCCTGTGGCCGTTTGGGCACTGTTGGATCCGGTACGGGCACAGAGGCAATCAATGCTTGTGCATAGGGATGCAGCGGACGGGCATAAAAATCGTCGCTGCCTGCAAATTCAACCATATTGCCCAAGTATAGCACCATCACCCGATCAGAAATATGTTTTACCACGCTTAGATCATGCGCAATAAACACCAGCGAGAGCCCCAGTTCGTTTTGTAGCTCCATCAACAGATTGATCACCTGTGCCTGAATAGATACATCAAGCGCTGAGACCGGTTCATCGCAAATGATCAGTTTTGGGTTGATGATCAACGCTCTTGCGATCCCGATCCGCTGGCATTGACCACCAGAAAATTCATGTGGATAGCGGTTAATCAAATTGGGCAAAATCCCAACCTTTTCCAATACCTGCCGAACCTTTGCTGACCGTTCAGTTTTTTGCATTTTTGGGAAATGGGTTTTAAGCGGCTCTGCAACAATTTCGCCAATTGTCATCCGTGGATCCAGCGAGGCCAGCGGGTCTTGGAAAATCATCTGTAGATCGCGGCGTTTTTCTTTCATCGCGGCATCGCTTGTGGTTAGCAAATCCTGCCCCAGCCAAAGCACTTGACCGGTCTCAGCTGGCAGCATGCGGATTATAGCGCGGGCCAAAGTGGACTTACCGCAACCACTTTCCCCGACCACTCCAAGGGTTTGACCCGGATACAGATCAAAACTGATATTATCAACCGCTCTGAGTTTATCCTTTGGCGTCCAAGGCATCGCGCCACGGCGGGCAACGTGGAACACTACGGATAGATCGCGTACAGATAGAATTGGCTCACGCGTCGTCATACCAACTCCTCCTTGGGCTTATGGCAGGCGCGCAAACCACTACCGCTGGGCACAACCATCGCGCGCTCGGTTCTGCAATGGTCCACTACATGCTCACAACGGGGCGAAAACGGGCAGCCTTTGGGCATATTCATCATATTTGGTGGATTTCCGGGAATGGCATTCAATGCTTCATTTCCTTGGTCCAAACGAGGGATCGCTGACAATAACGCCTGAGTATAGGGGTGGCTCGGACTGGCAAACAATGGCTTGATGTCATCATATTCCATCATTTGCCCCCCATAAAGTACCAAAACCTTTTCACAGCTTTGGGCCACCACGCCCAAATCATGAGTGATCAGCACTAGCGACATTTGAAACTCTTTTTGCAACTCGCCGAGCAAGGACATAATTTGATCTTGAACGGTCACATCCAAAGCTGTTGTCGGCTCATCAGCGATGAGCAACTCCGGCTCGCACAGAAGAGCCATTGCGATCATCACCCGCTGCCGCATCCCGCCAGAAAATTCATGCGGATACATATGCACACGGTTTTTGGCATCAGGTATGCGCACCGCATCCAGCATAGCGATGGCCCGCGACCTAGCCGCGCGCTTGCTCATCCCCCGATGATGCAGCAAAACCTCGACCATCTGTTCTGACACCCGCAAATACGGGTTGAGCGAGGTCATGGGATCCTGAAAAATCATAGCCATTTTTTCGGCGCGATATGTGTTGAGTTCAGAGGTTGGCAGGTTAAGGATGTCTTTTCCTTCGATCAAAACCCGGCCACTGCTGCGCCCATTTTCGGCCAGCAACCCCATGATTGAAAAAGCGGTTTGCGATTTTCCCGACCCGCTTTCCCCGACAATGGCCAAAGACCCGCCCTTTTCCAGCTCGAAACTTAGATCCTTCACTGCCTGCACCGCGCCATCATTGGTTTGAAATTCCACCGACAGATTTTCTACTTTTAATAAAGTCATGCTGATCCCCTACCGATCTTTGGGATCAAACGCATCGCGCAGACCATCGCCAATAAAGTAAAAACAAAACATCGTGACGGTGAAGAAAAACAGCGGAAAGGCAAGCTGCCAAATTGTGCCATAAGTCATGGTGCTTGCCCCCTCAAAAATCAGCGAGCCCCAGCTTGTATTGGGCTCTTGCACACCAAGACCAAGAAAGGAAATAAAACTTTCCGTCATAATGAATCCCGGGATCATCAATGAGCCGTAGACGATCACAATTCCAAGTAAGTTCGGCACAATATGGCGGATAACAATTGTAAATTGCGACACTCCAATGGCCCGCGCGGCCTCAATAAACTCTTTGTTTTTAAGCGTCATAGTCTGTCCGCGCGCCACACGCGCCATGCCAAGCCAACTAAACAGTGCAATGCCCA
The DNA here is from genome assembly GCA_039640505.1 of Rhodobacteraceae bacterium Araon29. Taxonomy (NCBI): domain Bacteria; kingdom Pseudomonadati; phylum Pseudomonadota; class Alphaproteobacteria; order Rhodobacterales; family Paracoccaceae; species Rhodobacteraceae bacterium Araon29. The sequence continues at coordinate 2,695,612 of CP046865.1, forward strand.
CAAAAATCATCAAGATGGAGCGCCCAAATACCACTAAGAAAAGGATCAGCACAAACATGAAAGGAATTGAGATCAAAATATCGACAATCCGCATCATAAAGCCGTCAACGCGGCCTCCTATATACCCTGATATCGCGCCATAAATTGTTCCAACAAAGGTGCTAATAAAGGCGCCGATAAATCCAACGGCGAGCGAAATTCGGCTGCCTTGCACCACACGCGCATAAAGGTCACGGCCCATTTCATCCGTGCCGAAATAATGCCCTGTTTCTAAACTGGGGTAGCCTTTTTCGTAGGTCATCCCCAACACAGCCCAGTCAATTTCTTCAATGCTGTAAGCAGCAAAGTAATTGCCGAAGATTGAAAAGATACCAACCAGGATTAGGGTAAATAGACAGATCGTTGCCATTTTATTTCTGGCATAGCGGATGCGGGCATCAACCCAAAGCGAACGGCCTTTCATTTCATCGCCAATGGCTCGTTCAAAATCATCAAAATTTATATTTTTCTTGGCTTTCAAATTTATCATCAGCTTAATACCTTATTTGAGGATCGAGCCAGCCATAGGCCAAATCAACAATAAGGTTGAACAGAACCACCAATCCACCCGCAAGCAAGGTGATACCAAGCATCACTGAGTAATCCCGGTTTAAGGCCGAGTTGACAAAGAAATACCCCATGCCACCGGTCGAGAAAATAGAATCGATGATGAAAGAGCCCGTGATCAGACCAACAAACATTGGTCCCAGATAAGTGATGACCGGCAGCATTGCCGGCTTGAGCGCATGACGCAAAATCACCGTCCGCTCTGGCAGTCCTTTGGCCCGCGCCGTCCGGATATAATTTGACCGCAACACTTCAAGTAATGAAGCCCTCGTTAGCCGGGTAAGCTCGGCTGTGTAGGATGTAGATAGCGCGATCACCGGCAGGATCAGGTTTTCCCAACTGCCATCGTTCCAACCACCGCCCGGCAAAAGTCCAAGCCATAAAGTAAATACCAATATCAATAGCGGCGCCATGACAAAATTTGGCAACACGCTAGCAGTGATTGAAAAGCCCACCGCGAAATAATCGGTTCTGGTATTTTGCCGCAGTGCCGCGATCAAGCCAAGCGGAATACCAAAAGACACTGCCACGATAAAAGACCAAATGCCATAGGTCATGGTCACCGGAAATCCCTGCGCGATAATCTCATTTACAGTGCGATCTTTATATTTAAACGAGGGACCGAAATCGAATTCCGTCAGTATCCCGACGGTATAATTAATCATTTGTTTGTAAATCGGCTGGTCAAGACCGTATTTTGCTTCAATGTTGGCCAAAACTTGCGGTGGCAGCGGCTTTTCCGAAGTAAAAGGCCCTCCGGGCGCTGCATGCATTAGTAAAAATGAAATCACCAAAATGATCAGCAAAGTCGGAATAGCAATCGCCACACGGCGAACAATCAGGTTGAGCATAGGTACGTTCCAAATAAGTCAGAAATTGCCTTGCGGATAAAGAACGGGCACCGAAAAATATCGGTGCCCGCGAGCATTAATTAATTATTTTGCAACCTTATAAAGGTTCCTAGAATACCAATTGCCTTCAACGTTCTCAAATGGCCATCCTTTGATAGATGGTTTTAGGAACATTGCATTCGTATAGTGGTAGATTGAGATTAAAGGAACTTCATCAGCAACAATTTCCTCAATCCTCGTATAGTTTGGCTGTGGATTATCTGACGTTTTTGAATCCAACAGTAATTGATCAACCTCAGCATTTGCGAATTTGGAATCGTTATAGCCAGAAGCTGAACCGACCAGATCTAGGAAAGTTGAGGCCTCGTTATAGTCACCGCACCAACCCGCGCGACCAACCTGATAGTTGCCTTCACTTTTCGTGGTCAGGAAGGTTTTCCATTCCTGGTTTTGCATGGTTGCTTCCACACCCAGCTTTTGCTTCCACATCTGGCTGATGGCAATCGCGATCTTTTTGTGACCCTCAGAGGTATTATAGAGGATTTCGACCGACAGTGGATTGTCCGTGCCGTACCCCGCCGCAGAAAGCAATTCTGCCGCTTTGGCATCACGCTCGGCTTGGGTCATTGTGGAAGCTTCGACTTCTGGTACTGTAAACCCGGCTGTTGCAGCCGGCGTAAAGGTATAGGCGGGGAACTGACCTGCCTGTAGTATATTATTAACAATGATATCACGGTCAATGGCATAGGACAGCGCCTGTCTTACCCGCTTGTCTTTCAATGCCTCTGGACCATTTTCGCCCATATTCATGCTATAATAATAGGTGCAAAGTGCGGGGTTTGAATGCACTTCGTCTGGATACTGCTCTTGCATTTTCAAGAACTGGCCCGTTGGCACGCCTGTCTGATCAAATTCGCCGGCGAGGTAGCGTGTCAGTGCCACGTTTTCGTCATTGACGATCTTGATCACGACTTTTTCCATGATGGTTTCCGCGTCGTTCCAATACATCGGGTTGCGCTCACGCTCCAATGTTTCATTTGGCACGTGCTTGGTCAGCACATAGGCGCCGTTTGAGACAATATTTTCAGGCTTCACCCAGTCGGTACCGTGCGCTTCTATGGCCCATTGCGGGGTCGGAAATGTGGAGCTATGCGTTGTGGTAAGTGGGAAATAGGACATACTGCCGGCGAGCGTAACTTCGAGCGTAGTATCGTTTAGCGCTTTAACGCCCAATTCCGAAACCGGCATTTCGCCAGACATCACATCAACCGCATTTTTAAGGTTCATCACCCCCATAAACCATTGATATTCTGAGGCGGTTTCCGGATCCGCAAGACGTTTCCACGCATATTCAAAATCACCCGCAGTGACGGTTTTGCCGTCTGACCACTTTGCATTGTTGCGCAGGGTAAATGTGTAAACGGTTTTATCGGCATTTGTGGTATGATTTAGCGCTACGCCGGGCACCATATTGCCATCCGCATCTTGGTTATAGAGACCTTCAAAAAGGTCGCGAACAATTGCAGCGCCGCCCACATCTTCTACGAGTTGCGGATCAACCGAGGTATGCTCGTCAATGGTTTGATAGGTAAATGTTTGGTCATCCGCCAAGGCCTCGCCAGTTGTCGGATGGGTTCCAGCGGCCAAAAGCGGGCCACTTGCCCAGCTGACAGCCGATGCCAATAATATAGCTTTAATACAATGTTTCATTCATCTCTCCCTTTTGGTGAATAACTTATTGAGTTTCCTTTTTTGATACAAACAAGTGAATCGCTTAATACCAAAGTGTGTGAAAGTTAAACACGCTCGCGATGAGTTGCCTAGACTGCATTTCGCAATCTAAAGTGGGTTTCCTTCACATTGTGGTGAATTTTTTTGAATTTTCTTTTCGAATAGGAAGTAAACCTGTCCAAATGAAACCGCCGCCCGTGATCTTTGCTGTATTATTGAGCAATGCACCCCGGTTGTACTTTCCAAATCTATCCGCTTAGGCGGCTCCTAGCGGTGAAAACTGCAGGCTGCAGTGTTCTCGGGCGAATAGATGTCAGTCTTTAAACAAGACAGCTTGCAATTGTCGCGCCGCTTCAAGCAAAACGGGCTTAGAGGCCACCAACTTTTCACGGTCGAGCCGTATCGATGGCCCATGAAATGCAATTGCTGCAACAAATCGACCGCTGGCTTGGCGCACCGGCACAGCAATCGCTAGCATGTCATCCAGAAACTCTTCGTTATCTAAGGCATATCCTTGTTTAGAAATACTGTCTAACTCCTGCAAAAGCGCCGATGGCGAGGTAAATGTATTGGATGTATGAGCTTCTAGGTTTAGCGTTGGAATTAATTTAGCGCGATCATTTGCAGAAAGCGAGGCGAGATAGGTTTTGCCACTGGCAGTGCAATGAAACGGCACATTTGTCCCGATTGGTAATTGAACTCGAAAGGCCCAGTCGGTTTCAACCCGGTCAAGATAGCTCATTCCCGATACTTCCGGCACCGCAAAATTTACAGTTTCACCAACCTGACGGGCTACACTCTCTAAAATTCGTCTGCGGATCACATGCAAATGCGATGAATACATCAATCCCGCCCCAATGGTGCGACTGCGCCGTGCCGCACGCAGTCTTTTGCCACTGTCCTCATAAATTAAAAATCCTTGATCCACCAAGGTCGCACAGACCCGGTGCACGGTTTGTTTCGGCAATCCAATCGCGCGGCCGATCTCTGTCGGGGTCATCGGCGATGAAGATTCGCCCAAGGCCTCTAAGATCAGCAAAGGCCTAATGTTGGTGGGCATTCGCTGTGAAGACGACATCTTTCCAACTCCTAAAAAACCACATTTTTCAAAATATCTCTTGAAAAGAATCAAAAAACAATGCTTTATTAATAAATTGGGACGAAAAGTCTCATTTTTTGTATCTAAGGGCGGTTTTTTTGGAATTTGACTACGTGATTGTAGGTGCAGGCTCTTCTGGGTGTGTTCTTGCCAACCGGCTCAGCGCAGATCCATCTGTACGAGTGGCTGTCATCGAAGCTGGCGGCCGTGATGTTTCGCCGTGGATACACATACCTGTTGGATATTTTCGCACCATCAAAAACCCAGCTTTGAACTGGATGTACCGTACCGAGCAAGACCCCGGCCTCAACGGACGCGCCATTAACTGGCCGCGGGGTAAAACTTTGGGCGGATCAAGCTCCATCAACGGTTTGCTTTATGTGCGCGGCCAAACGCAAGATTATGATGGATGGGCACAAAGAGGAAACTCCGGCTGGTCTTGGGATGATGTTCTTCCATACTTTAAAAAATCAGAAAATTGGAATGGGGCCGATGACGGTGAACGTGGACAAAACGGACCTTTAGAAGTCAACCAATCACATAGTTCTTGGCCGATTGTTGACGCATGGATAGAAGCCGCTCAGGCTGCTGGATTCTCTTACAATAGTGATTACAACTCTGGTGACCAAGAAGGTGTAAGCTTTTTTCAACAAACGGCTCAAAACGGCCTGCGCTGTAGTGCTGCAAAAGCTTACCTTAAACCCGTCCGCCGCCGAGATAATCTGCATATTCTGACCCGAGCACTGGTCGAAAATATAACTTTCGAAGGCCGCACTGCAACTGGCATCGTAATCACGCAAGGCCATAAAAGGCAGCATATAAAAGCGCGCAAGGAAGTCATTTTAAGCGCAGGCGCAATCGGCTCTCCACAATTGCTTATGCTGTCGGGCATTGGTGTGCCGGATGAGCTGAAAGACCACGGGATTGAGGTTTTGCACGCTTTGGGCGGGGTCGGGAAAAATCTACAAGATCATTTGCAGGCGCGGCCCGTTTACAAGGTAAATCTGCCCACTATTAATACCAAAACCCGCGGGCTGCTGAACCACCTTTCTATCGGGATGCAATATACATTCAAACGCTCCGGCCCAATGACCCTCGCGGCCAGCCTCGGCACTGCTTTTTTAAAAACACGCCCCGAGCTAGAGAGCCCAGACATTCAATTTCATATCCAGCCACTAAGCGCAGATGATCCAACCATCGAAATGCATAATTTTGATGCCTTTACTGCTTCGGTTTTACAATTGCGTCCGCAAAGCACCGGTGAAATCCTGCTTAAATCAGCAAATATCAAAGACCATCCGGCCATTCATCCTAACTATCTCTCTGAACAGGTCGATCAAAATACAATAGTTGATGGCATCAGAGTGGCCAGACGCATTTGTCGCCACCAACCCGTGTCTGATATGATCGAAACAGAATATAAGCCCGGCCCAGATGTGCCCGATGAGGACTATGACGGCTTACTTGACTGGGCAAGGCAGACCTCGACAACGATTTATCATCCAACTGGCACCTGCAAAATGGGCCAAGACCCGATGGCAGTCGTGGATGAAACTTTACGGGTGCATGGGCTAGACCGTCTGCGCGTTGTTGATTGCTCAATCATGCCGCAGATCGTGTCAGGAAACACCAATGGACCAGCCATAATGATTGGGGAAAAAGCAGCTGATATGATTATACAAGACCAAAAAACAACCACCACCGGAGGCCACTACTCATGATTGCTGAAGCCGGTGATATTTTCTCAATCATTGTCGCAGACATAGTTTTGTCCGGCGACAACGCCCTGATTATTGGCATGGCAGCCGCCTCTTTACCGCCAGAAATGCGTAAAAAGGCGATATTTTATGGCATGGTGGTCGCGGCCTTGCTGCGCATTGTCTTTGCCGTTATCGCGACCAAGCTTCTTGGCATACCGGGCTTGCTCTTCGTCGGAGCCTTACTCCTGTTCTGGGTCTGTTGGCGGCTTTTTGGCGAAATTCGCGAAGCCAACCGACAATCCGATGGCGAAAGCAGTGCAGTCGAAGCAGGAGAAACCGCCGAACTGGATTCTACGGGATCGCCGCGCAAAACCATGCGGCGCGCGATGATCTATATCATGGTGGCTGATGTTTCAATGTCGATTGACAACGTGCTTGCAGTGGCCGCTATTGCTGATGGTAATACCAATATGCTGATCTTTGGCCTTGCCTTGGCCATTGCTCTTATGGCCTTTGCTGCCACTTTAATCATGAAGCTACTGGCAAGGTTCCCGATCATTTCTTGGCTCGGGCTTGCTGTTTTAGTATATGTTGCGGCGGAAATGTTCCACCGCGGCCTCACCGATCCTGAAATTGGAGTTCTCGCGTTTATACAAGCCGTAGCGCCAGGATAACCAATATCGAGATTCAAGCTTCCGCAATGCCTTCGGCAGAAGCATGAAAAGAACAAAGAAGGCATAACTTATGGGAGGAAACTATAATGTTTGACCTAAAAAAACTGAAAACCAGCGCAACTGCGCTAGGTGTCGCCGCCGCGATGATGGCGTCTACCGCAACGGCTGAAACCGTAATTCGTATTCAGTCAGTTCTGAGCAATTCATCAGATGAAGTTAAAATGCTGGGGAGCTTTGCGGACGATGTTGCGGCCTTGACAGGCGGCTCTTTGAAAATTGAAATTCTGCCCGCAGGTGCTGTTGTTGGCCCACGCGATATCATGGACGCGGTTGACGCCGGCCTTGTAGAAGGCGGTTTCGCTTGGACACACTATTGGGGTGGTAAGCACCCAGCTGCCAACCTCTTTGGCGCACCGATTGCGGGCGCTGGCGTTGGTATGGATGCTCTCGCATTCCTATCATGGTTCCAATACGGCGGTGGTAAAGAGCTTTACGACCAGCTTTGGGACGAAATGGGCGTTAATGTAAAAGGCTTTATGCTGCAGCCCGTTGGACCAGAAGCATTGGGTTGGTTCCCAGAGCCAATTAACTCTATGGATGACTTCCGGAAACTGCGCTTCCGCGCCCCTCCAGGCATGGTTGGTGCAGCGTATAACGAAATCGGTGTTGCGGCTGTTGCCATGGGCGGCGGGGATATCCTTCCTGCGCTTGAAAAAGGCACAATCGACGCGGCTGAGTGGTGCTGCCCGAAGCCAGACTCAGTTTTTGGCTTCCAAAAAGTTCTTAAGCACTACTACCTGCAAGGTTTGCACCAGGTTGTTGTAAACGCTGACCTTTACATCAACGGTGATGTATACGACGGCCTGTCAGCGATGGAACAGAAAGCCATAGAAGTTGCTGCAAACGCGTCTTTGTCTAAATCAATGTCTTACCGTATCCTGGAAAACGGTAAATCACTGAAGGATTTGACAGAAAACCACGGCGTTATTCTAGAAGATACTCCTGCAGACTACTTCACAGAATACATGGCTGCTGCGAAAAAGCTTCTTGAAGCTGCCGCCGCAGACAATGAATTCTTCGCAGAAGTATGGCAGTCACAAAAAGATTTTGCTGACATCGCCGTTCCATTCTGGGCAGGTGCACAAGCGTCTAACGCTGGTTTGGGTAAAGCCCACGCGGACACTTTGAAGTAAACTACTTTGATGATAATAGGTGGGGCCCTTCGGGGCCCTACACACCGTCTTTTTTTGGCAAGAGCATCTGGCTTTTTCCAAAAAAAGAACGCTCCCTTTAGCTAGAGAGAGCACAGAAAGGGAGAGGGTTCATGGCTGACGAGGTTATACCCGACGATTTAGAAATCGCGGATGAGTTGATCGCAGAGCGGCGGAAAGAAAAGCCAGGGGAAACTCCCGAAGATATGACGCCATGGCAACGCCCCATCACGGGATGGATTGATCTGATCAACGACTGGGCCGGAAAAATCTTGTGTCTGTTGATGGTTCCCTTAATCGGTGTTGTTGTCATCGAAGTGTTTTCTCGCAACGCCTTTGGCATTATGGCAAGCAATGGCTGGGACGACACCGCCCGCGCTCTAGGTCTTGGGCCAACCCAGTTTGCCTATGACATCAGCCGAATGATTTCGGGTGTTCTGTTCATGGGCGCTGCAGGGTATGGCCTAATGCGCGGCGTGCACATACGCGCAGATTTCTTGTATCGCAATTGGTCTAACAAAACGCAGGCAACTGTTGATGCCATGCTTTACATGGCGTTTTTCATACCCTCCATGCTCTTTTTCACCATCATCGCCGCCCAGTATTGGGAGGTTGCCTACAGAACTGGCGAGACCGCATTTGACAGCCCTTGGGAGCCACTCCTATGGCCCGCACGCCTTGCTATGCCAGTCGGTGGTTTGTTACTTTTTTTGCAAGGTTTCCCAGAACTTTTCCGGGCCCTGCATAAAATGGGCAAAGAGCGTGAACGCTATTTCGTCAGGGCAATGCCGGCGTATTTTATCGCCTTAATTTGGCTGGTCATGGCAGTGTTCTATCCAGATGCGACGCCAGGGGGTGAATGGTTTACGGATATAATGTCGGCACGCCCGGGTCTTTCCAAACCCACCATAGGGTTCATCATGTTGGCAGCGATGATCTTTGTGATCTTTGTTGGCTTTCCAATTTCGTTCACATTGATCTTCTTGGCCTTTTTCTTCGGCATCTGGGCATCGAACTTCAAACTGACAACACTTTTGATGACCTTGAATACAAACTCAACAATGCTGAACGACCAACTTATGGCGGTTCCTCTTTTCATCTTGATGGGTATTGTCATGGAGGCTGCTGGTCTAATGGAGCGATTATTTGCATCGATCCAGATGATAATGGCCCGCGTGCGCGGCTCACTTTATATCGCCGTATTGATCGTCTCGACAATCTTTGCGGCTGCGACCGGGATTGTGGGGGCATCGGTAACGCTATTGGGTATTATGGCCGGGGCGACCATGAGCCGCTCAGGGTATAATGTTAAACTCGCGGCAGGTACTATTACAGCAGGCGGCACCTTAGGTATTTTGATCCCACCCTCCATTATGTTGATTGTTATGGGTCCCGTTCTAGAGGTGTCCACACTGGATCTGTTCCGTGGGGCGTTCATCCCTGGCGCGCTGCTTGCGACATTGTACCTTGTCTACACTTTGGGACGGTGTTGGTTGAACCCAGACCTTGGACCAATCCTTTCCGAAGAAGATCAGCCGAAAACCTCTGATTTCTATGGTGCGGAAGTTGCCCTTATAGCTTTAGGGGTTCTGACCATTTGCCGTGTCTTTGGCCTTGGTCTTGGTGGGACCTTTGCCGGGGTTATTCCGTTTAGCGGCTTACTTGTTTTGGGCGCTGTTTTGTTAGTTGCATATCGCGCCTATCGCCATCTGATGGTGCTGCGCATTGCGCTTCCTTTGGCAATATTGTTCCATGGTTATATGGTCTTAGCGAATTGGACCGGGGGCTTCCCAACCGTATCAGTCCTACTGTTTGCCTTTATGCTCCTACTCGGGGCCTTATCCTTGCCTATTTATCGAAGCGATGCAGATGGCCGCTTTGAATTCTCGGATATTTGGGATGAGTTTTTTGCCGGTCTCATGCCGCCAACGATTTTGATCTCGTTTGCTCTGGGCTCGATCTTATTGGGCTTTGCAACGCCAGCAGAAGCCGCCGCAATGGGCGCCTTTGGATCTATTCTTTTATCCATCGGGTACCGTAAATTTACCTTTGCCGGTTTCTTTGACAACTTGATTAAAGCTTTGGAAATTACAGTTTTGATCATGTTCCTTGTGGCTGCTTCAAACTTCTTTGGGGCTGAGTTTTCAAACCTTGGAACGCCCAAGATGATGACACAGATGCTTTTGGGGCTGGATATGTCACCCTACCTTATTCTGTTGCTGGTAATGGCGCTGATCTTTGTGCTTGGCTGGCCGCTGGAATGGGTGCCGATCGTGTTGATCGTTTTGCCGATCCTTCTGCCCACAGTCGAGGCTTTGGATATTCACGGCTTGGATCGCTACGACCTTATGGTTTGGTTCGGCATTCTTGTTGCGGTGAACCTGCAAACGGCGTGGCTATCCCCCCCGGTGGCTTTGTCGGCCTACTTCCTCAAAGGCGTTGTGCCAGACTGGGATCTTAAAGATATCTACTTGGGTATGATGCAGTTTATGCTGATCCAACTTATTGGATTGTCATTAATCTTTATCTTCCCACAGATTGTACTTTGGCTGCCAAACCATGTCTTTGGTCCATAGGAAGGTAATATCAGCAAGTCAGCTTTCAGGCGTTGGCTTGCGGTTCCAAAATTATGTGCGCGGAGGAATAGGTTGATTTGCGGTCCAATCAAAGCTGCCCTCGTCGCGCTCTTGGACCGCTTGCTTCCACCCGACTTGATCGACCCGGGCCAAAAAATTCATTCCTTCCGGGGAATGTCGGGTGATGCCATCAAAAACCGTGGCCAAACGTTGGGTTTGGTTTAGCGTTGCTTCCATGGTTTGGTTGATCACCATTTTTTGCATCGCCAGTTGATTGACCGGCACCGTTGCCATCCTTTTGGCCAAAGCTTCGACGGTTTGATCCAGCTCTGCCTCTGGGACAGATTGCAGCACCAACCCCATATCGGCCGCCTCGCGCCCCGTGATCTTATCGCCCGTAAACATCATCCGCTTGGCTTTTTCTGGACCCAGCCGATAAACCCACATCGCAGTGGTCGGACAGCCCCAAACCCGGGTCGGCATATAGCCAATCTTCGCAGTATCGGACATGATGATTAAATCTGCACAGAGCGCGATGTCCGATCCCCCCGCCACGGCAAATCCATGGACTTTACAAATCACCGGCTTCAGCGCGCGAAACATTGACATCCAGTGCTGGGTGTTGGCCCACATGAACTGATAGTCCTGCATTGGATCCCAAGGCATGTCCTGAACCACTTTATTCTGGCTTGCCCCTTCGGCATAATAAGTCAAATCATAGCCGGCACAAAAAGCTTTACCTGCCCCCGATAAGATCATTACATGCACTTCTGGGTCTTGGTCAGCGCGGCTTACCGCCTGCGACAATAGCTGCGGCAGATCATCATCAATGGCGTTCATGACCTCTGGCCGATTCAAAGTAATCCGGGCAATCCGGCCATCTTTTTCATAAAGAACCTTGCTCATAGCGCCCCTCTGCTTTGGGTTAACTTATCATAAGGCTAATCAATCCGCACCCCTTGTCGCTGCAGCTCTGCCTGCAGCGCACCAATATTAATATCGCGCAATGCGCAGCCACTTCGCACCGACAGCGCCGCCGCAATGCCAGCGCCTTGGCCAGCAACAGCGCAACAGGCCATATTTCTGGTCGCAGCGTGTGCCACCCGATCCCCACCGATCGCGCGGCCCGCAACCAATAGATTTTCAACATCCTGGGGGATCATCGCTCGATAGGGAATTTGCATATACCGGCCTGTGGTGGGCAAAATCAAAATGCCGTAACCATCAATAAACTCGGGGTAAATTCCAACGCTATCGTCAAACCGGCCTTGCTGGCGCACGTCTTGTTCCGTCATATTATACAGCGCATCAATTTTGCGACTGTCACGGATGCCGATACTCATGCCGAAATTACGCAGCCGTACGCCTTCGCATCCGGCTGTATAGTGGCGCAGTGCTTCAATCGCCAGCATCGCCTGCCGCCGGCCTTCGATTTCAAACTGGGTCAGGCTGTCGGCATCAGTACCGTCGCATCCAGCCAAATGAATAAGGTTCATATAGGTCATCTCGCCGCTGTCGTGCACCGCGCCCCAGGTGCCGCCAATAGTATTGAGATCAGCGGGGATCAACCCGTCGCGAATGGCCTGCTCAAAAGGTTTGCCCAGAAACGGCGAAAACATATCATCTTCTTTACCGTCAGTTTCAACCTGCCATTCGCCGCTGGACCAGTCTTTGTAGGTCTGCGGGTCGGCGGCAACGCCCTGCATGAATTTCTCTTTGTCTACACCTGCAAGGTGGAACATCACACTGGCGGCCTGAGTTTCCTCGATAGGAGTTTTGATGGTTGGCGCACCCGCGCGGTGGGCAATGTCAGCGTCCCCGGTGGCATCAATCACCCGTTTTGCCAGAATTGCCTCGCGGCCAGATTTGGATTCGACAATAATACCGCGCACCTCAGTGCCTTCCATAATCGGGGCAACAAACTGGCGGTGCAGCATCGGCACCACGCCTGCTTCGCCAACCAGTTTATCTGCAACCAGCTTAAATCCTTCACTGTCCAGCTCATAGCTTAGGGACTGACTTTCCGGCACTGCGGCCCCCATGGCCTTGGCCCGCTCTTCAAATTCGCGGCCGATGCCGTTGGCTTCAACGGTTTGTTCGTGCCGGTACCAAGCAAAGCCTTCTACCCCCACAACCGTAATATTACCGCCGAAACAGCCAAAACGCTCAACTAAGACCACTTTTGCACCGCAGCGCGCCGCGGCCAAAGCCGCAGCCAACCCACCTGGACCCGACCCCACGACGACAACATCGGTTTCCAGAGCCACTGGCGTTTTTCGGGCGGGTTCTAAAATCTCAGCAACCATTGCCTAAATCCTGTTCGATTGTTGTTTTTCTAAGCTGGCCAATGGCTTCATAGCGGCCCCACTCTGGCACAGTTGGCAAAAAAACTGCATACTCTCATCCTGCATCTTTTTTCCCATTGGCCCGCTGGGTCGATTATGTAGCACCGTCACAAAGGTAGAAAAGAAAGTGCTGCCTGCAACCTTTTTCATTAATTGACCCATTGTCAACGTTTTACCGCTCAACGCCTAACCGCGGCATAGCCGGTTTTAAAAACGTGGCGTTACCCACGCTAACCCAAGAGGATCGAGACTGGGCAGAGCATGATTTTTATGGCATAGCCTGAAGCCATAAAGATTTTCCAGAAACTATTTTTAAACGCACAGCACGAGGCTAGGATGCACCCAACCATTAAAACCATGCTTGATGTTGTTGCCAAGGGCGACGAAGACGCAATCAAAGACTTGCTGGCCGAAGATGTGAAATTTAAGCCCCCGACCTATTACAAAACATGGACTGGGCGTGATCCTGTCGCAGCAGTTTTGGGCCATGTGGGACATGTATTTTCAGATTTCAAATATCGCCGGATTATGGGCGAAGGGGTCAATTGGGCCTGTGAATTTCAATGTAAAATTGGCACGCTTGATGCGGTCGGCGTGGATTTGATCACCTTGGACAATACTGGATTGATCGCGTGTTTTGAGGTGGTCATGCGGCCCTATAAGTCGGTTGGTGCCCTGCGGGAGGCAATGAATCAGCGCGTAATGCGCGACGCACGCTTTTTGAGCTACAAAGACGCACTATCCTAACTTTTAGCCCTATGTAGGACCCTCGCCGCAGCCTTAGGCAATGCGACCACAGCCGAACAATCCAGTTCTGGGAATCCATTCGACTTTTCAAGACCAACAGGACTTGTTATAGATTACATAATTATAAATAGGTTATTTATGTCCAAAAAGAACTTCAATATTGTCCTCGTGGCGCAGGCCGGCCGTCTGCAATATGAAGCTGTGCTTTTCGTAGCCTCGCTAAGGGCCAATAGCCCAAAGTTTAAAGGAAAGGTATTTGTGGCCGAGCCGCAACCGGGCCCATGCTGGGAGCGTAACCCAAAGATCAACTCAGACGACTGCCGCAAAGCGTTATTGGATATGGGCGCCGAAATTTACCCCTTTGAAAACAGTCATTTTGGCCAAAGCTACCCCTATGGAAACAAAATTGAATGCCTTGCTGCGCTTCCCGAGGATGACCCTTTTGTTTTTTTTGACAGTGATACTTTAATCACTGGCGAAATCACAGATGTGCCGTTTGACTTTAGCCAACCTTCTGCCTCTTCGCACTGTGAAGGGACTTGGCCAGAAATTGAGCTTTATGGCCCCGGCTATACTGCTATTTGGAAATCGCTCTACGACATGTTTGATTTAGATTTTGAAAGCTCGCTTGATCAATCGCAACCCGATGAATACTGGCGCCGGTACTTGTATTTTAACGCTGGGTATTTCTACTACAAAAGCCCGCATCAATTTGGGAAACGGTTTACCGATTATGCAGTAAAAATTCGCGATGACGGGCCTGATAATATTCAATGCCAAAGCCTGGATCCATGGCTGGATCAAGTCGCTTTGCCGCTCGTGGTACATAGTTTTGGGGGAAAGAGGAATGCGCTACCGAAAGGCAGCCTTGACGGGGCAGTCAGCTGCCATTACCGGACCCTGCCTTTGCTCTACGCGCGCGAAAGCGATGCCGTGGTCACTGCGCTAGAGCAGGTAGCCGCGCCAAATAAAATTAAAAAAGTGCTTAAACAGTATGAGCCCTTTAAGCGGCTTATCTATCATAACCGCGGAGATCGTGTGCGTGCCTTGTTCGATCAAGATAACCTGCCGCGCAAAGAGCGTGCAATTCGCAATAAGATAAAATCTGCAGGCTATTGGATGCGATAATTAAGCCACCGCAGGTTTGAGTATTTTTTCAAAGAAAAAAAGGACCAGTAACAATTAACACTGCAGAACATAGTTCTGCATTTCGCCTTGATTGGCGGATAATTATTCTTAATGATATGGGATTTACATCCTAAACAGGATAATTGTGTTGTTCTCACCTTGGCAGAGCTTTATCGTATTCGAAATTTTAGAACAGGAGCAACTTGAATGTCTCAAGGACCAACATACGGCTTTGACACGCTGCAAATTCATGCCGGCGCGCGTCCAGATCCCGCAACCGGCGCCCGTCAAACACCGATTTATCAATCTACGGCTTTTGTATTTCGCGATGCAGATCACGCAGCGGCGCTGTTTAATCTGCAAGAAGTTGGCTATATTTATTCACGCTTGACCAACCCAACTGTGGCTGTTCTGCAAGAGCGTATCGCCACATTAGAAGGCGGCGCTGGCGCGGTCTGTTGCTCTTCGGGGCATGCTGCGCAGATCATGGCGCTTTTCCCACTTATGGAACCTGGACGTAACTTGGTTGTTTCAACCCGGCTTTACGGCGGAACAGTCACCCAGTTTAGCCAGACAATTCGACGCTTTGGTTGGTCAGCGCGTTTTGTGGATTTTGATGATGTTGAAGCCGTTGCTGCCGCCATTGACGATGATACGCGAGCGGTTTTTTGTGAATCTATCGCCAATCCGGGCGGATATATCACCGATCTTGACGCTATTGCAGCAGTGTCCGACAAAGCCGGTTTGCCGTTGATCGTCGATAATACATCAGCCACGCCCTATCTGTGTCGGCCGATTGAGCACGGGGCAACTTTGGTGGTGCATTCGACCACCAAATACCTGACAGGCAACGGCACTGTGACCGGGGGCTGCATTGTTGACAGTGGTAAATTCGACTGGTCAGCCAGCGATAAATTCCCATCGCTCTCGGCCCCAGAGCCGGCCTATCATGGACTTAAATTCCATGAAACCTTTGGGCCTTTGGCCTTTACCTTCCATGGGATTGCCGTGGGTCTGCGCGATTTGGGGATGACGATGAACCCGCAGGCGGCACATTATACATTGATGGGCATTGAAACCCTTTCGCTCCGCATGGACCGGCATGTGGAAAACGCCAAAAAGATCGCCGCTTGGCTAGAGGGCCATGACGCGGTTGACGCGGTGACCTATGCCGGTTTGCCAAGCTCGCCCTATTTTGATCGCGGCGCAAAAATTTGCCCCAAAGGCGCGGGCGGTTTGTTCACCGTTGGGCTAAAAGGCGGCTATAAGGCCTGTGTTAAATTTGTCGACAGCCTTGAGATTTTCAGCCATGTGGCGAATTTAGGCGATGCCCGTTCTTTGGTCATTCACTCTGCTTCAACCACGCACCGCCAATTGAGCACCGAGCAACAAGAGGCCGCCGGCGCGGGGCCGAATGTTGTGCGGATATCAATAGGTATCGAAGACGCTGATGATCTGATCAGCGATCTTGATCAGGCGCTGAAGCAGGCGGCTACTAAGTAGAAATGTTTGGCTATGCCGATCCGTAGATACAAAATTCGGATCGGCATAATAGCTTACTCAGCCCTAAAATGGGCTGATGTATTTCGGTTCGGTCGAGCCTCTTAGAAGCAAAAATCCGCTAGCTGTGGGGTTTTACTTTGAAAGCGGACCATCCTGCTGTAAACTCTGCCGCAAAGGCGTAAAACCAACGCTGAGAGTGATATAGCCAACCTGACCGGATGAAACCAAATTTTGCCCTTTCCCTGTCTTTTGACAGTATATCGCTGCTGCAGCGGGCCGAAACAGGCTGGTCTGTACTCGGCAATGTCAACTTTCAAAAAGATGACCTTACCCCCAAAATGGGCAGGTTGCGAAAGCAGGCGCTCGGCTTGGATCCAAGCGCGGCGCAAGTGAAGCTCGTAATCCCAAACGAGCAAATAAAATATATGACTTTGGCTCGCCCAAAAAATGCTTTGATCGATGATATAGAAGCTTTGATCAATGCCCATTTGAAAAATGCGACACCCTATCAATTATCCGAGTTACGGTTTGACTGGGCCACCACGCAGGACAGTATTTTTGTAGCAGCCGTGGCGATTGAAACCCTTCAGGAGGCTGAAGCCTTTGCTCAGAGCTGTGAATTTAAGCCATTGGGTAATGTTGCCATCCCCCCCAAGGACAGTTTTATAGGCGAAGCCTTTTTTGGCAGTGCTGAAGGCGACCGCCGCCGCATGGAGTGCGATGAGCAAGCCATTGTCATCCTACCTAATCCAGAGTTAATTGCCGCCCCTTTACCTCGGCAACCGGTGCAAAGCTCTGTCGCACAAAGCTCAGTGGAGATACAAACTGACAAAACAACCGATGCACCTCAGCCCCCAGAGGAATTGGTTTTTCGAAGTCAACGCGATAGCGCGCTTGACGAGCAAACGCCCATCTCTGCAACAGAAAAACAAAAACACACCTTGATAGCCCCGCAGGTCACTCTTGATCCTAGATATGCTGCAAGCTTGATAGTTTCCGCGCCGCTTGATATTGGCAGAACCGCTGTAGAGTGGGCGTCCCATGGGATTAAATCGACGCTACAGCAATCCGGTAGCGGCCTACACGCATTGCGAAAGGCGTTTATCAATTCTGTCCAATCGATTGATTTTAGCGGTCTTCAAAGAGCAAGACAGCAATTTAAACAAGAGCTGGTAAGAAATGCCAACGGCGCAAAAAAATATCGCGCCGAGTTACATAAACAGCAAAGACAATTGCGCCGGCAAGCGCAGAGCTTTGTTACCAAAAGCCATGCAGATATCAAAGCATGGTGGCTTGAGGCACAAAATAACCTTAAGCTTTCAGAAGACTTAAAACGAACCATTAAGCCGTTTTGGCCAGTTCTCCTTTTGGCCCCTGTGATTTTAGTGGCAGTCGCGATCGCGGCCTATTCCCTTTATAAACCCCAATTCTCTTACGGCACGGAAGACTGGGCTGACTTAGACGCCGCACCAGACATCCTGGTAAAAATTGAGGCTTCGACATTAGGTGCACGGCAACTTTCACTGGGACAATCCGCTTTTCCCGGTCAGGTCACACCAAATACTGCCCCCAAAATCGCAAATCTTAGCCCAGTTTTCCTTCCAGGTTCGGCCAAAGTGATGAACCGGCCTTCCAAACCAAAAACTGTGATTACCGATGACAGTTTCAATCTTGATCTAAAAGCTCTAGATGAGCTTCCGCGTATCGATTACGCTCTCGGGGTTGAACGGCTGGATCAACCGATATCAGGCGCCGCTCAAACGGCCCCAACGCTTTCTTGGCAAACTCTGGCCTTATTTGATAGCAATCGAGAATTGGTCCCGCTTGAAAGACCAGACAGAAAACCAAACGAACCAACTCGGCCTGACACTCTGCGCGGCCTCTACAAACCAATGCCAGAATGGCCAACTGCCCCAATGCCGCCAACGGGGACAAACTGGGATTTCATCGGAGCTATTTACAGCGCGGCGCGAGATCCTGCGGTAACTGTAAAAGATATCACAGCTTTACCCGATAGCGCCAACCTGCGCCCCGACAGTAACTTTTTGCTCCCCTTCTTGGGGCTGTCATCTCATAATCCCAAAATGGGCCATGATACAGCAAGCATCCTTCGCAGCATACCAGTGGCGCCAGTCCCGCCCGCAGATATGGGCTGGGACTATTTGGGCGATCTTTACATTGCCTCGATTGATCCACCCGTTGAGGTCTATGATGCAATCGCATTGCCTGATAGCGCCGGACTACTGCCTGACCCCAACTTTATCCGTCCACTGGCATTGTCATTTGCAACAGCAGCGCTTGGTGCAGATGATCTGCAGGTAGTTGAGGAACTTCCAAACAAGACCATTGCAGAGAATATAACGGATAATTTGCGCCCAACAGCAAATACTGAAAGTGATGCCGCCGTTCTTCCACAAGAGATTGCCGCGTTGGACACCTCTAAACTTAAACCAGAAACTCAAACGCCCTTTGACAGGTCGCTCCGCACCCCTCTGTCAACAGAAGTTGATCTATTAGAGGACGGATCAAGCCCTCCGGATGCACAAGCCAATACAACATCAGATGACGGACAGGTTTCTCTTCTTGAGCCAAAACCCCAAAACTCTCCTCTCATACCTGATCGGCCCAATATGGTGCCAGAGCCAAGCGCAGAGAATGTGCCATTGTTGACAGTGACGGGCATCCCGCTGGTCACGGTTCGCCCCCCACAGCGGCCCAGTAGCCTGAAGACTCCAGATCAAAAAGCACAAGAGGCGTTGGCTGCCTTGGCCCTCTTGCGACCCAAAGTTAGACCCGCAGAGGCCGTTGCGGCCATCAAGCCGCTGCCATTCGAACAGCCACTCTCGGCTTCACTACGCCCCAAAAGTCGGCCACTTGATTTGGAAACCACGCAAGGCATCAATTTTTTATCCCGCCTCTTGAGCACCATAAGCGAGGGCGACGAAGCCGAGGTTGGCTCAGGCGCAGGCACAGAGCCTAGCAATGCTTTGGTGCGCAAACAGGCCACTCTGAAAAGGGTGCTTGATCTTCGTCAGGTAAACCTGATCGGGGTTTTTGGCACCAAAAGCACACGGCGGGCTTTGATCCGGTTGAAAAGTGGCCGCCGCGTGATGGTTGAAGTGGGCGATCGGTTGGATGGTGGACGCGTGGCCGCAATCGCAAAAAATGAGCTGCGTTATATCAAAAGCGGCGAGAACATAACCCTTTCACTACCGCGCGGTTGATCAACGCGCCACCAGTTCTCAATTGGTAGTCTGTTCGCTTTCAATCGCCTCAGAAAAACCTTAAAATTACCTTCGCCAAACTCATCCTTGCCTTTGTATTTCTTACGGCAGGTCACAATCTGACCTGTCTCGGCCCAATCTTCATGAAGCGGAATTCAAATATAGACATAGGGCGAGGTATGGATACGGCTGACCTGATTGATATATTTGCCCTCAATATAAAAAAAAATTCATAAAGTTGAGACGTTTTTTACAAAGGGATAATGGGTCAATTGATTGACATGGCACAAGCTTGCATCGGTTCGGTTTAGAGTGGCAATCCGCCGAGGGTCTTCGCGAAAGAGAGAGTTATGGCGACACTAATCCACAAAGTAGACAAGTGATCCAAACAATGCCATGAATGGCTACCAAACGGTCTTTTACCATTGTTATCAAAGGGTTTTGCACCGCATTTTCAGTACAAGCAAAGCTACGCTTGGCATTGGCCACGCATTAGAAAAAATTACCCGTCGGCAACCCCAGCTTCTGCAAAAGTGGCCATGCCTGAGTGACAAGCCACAGCAGCTTGCAACATACTGATTGCCAGCGCCGCGCCAGAGCCTTCGCCCAGCCGCATATCCATAGACAGAAGTGGTTTTTTATCAATCTGATCGAGGATCGCTTTATGCGCCGCCTCTGCACTAACATGGCCTGCCACTGCGTGATCCAAAGCTCCGGGCACCGCATGGGCCAATGAAGCGGCAGCCGCAGTGCAAATGAACCCGTCAAGTATGACTGGAATCCGAAGCATCCGCGCGTGGGCAATTGCCCCAACCATGGCCGCCAGTTCACGCCCACCAAGGCACCGCAACGCTTCAAGCCCATTGCCAGCGGCCTGAGGATTAGCGTTAAGACCTGCCTCAATGACCTTTGCTTTGCGTGATAGGCCGGCGTCATCAACGCCAGTTCCGCGGCCTGCCCAGTCTGCGCCAGAGCCGCCGTAAAGTGCCAGCGCAATCGCCGCTGCCGATGTGGTGTTGCCAATACCCATCTCGCCTGTGACCAGTAAATCGCTTGTCTTATCAACAGCGGCCCAGCCGGTTTTTAGCGCCTCAACGCATTCATCTTCGCTCATCGCCGGGCCTTGGGTGAAATCAGCGGTTGGCCTGTCCAATTGCAGCGCATGCACATCAAGTCGCGCCCCGAAGCAAGAGGATAACTGATTGATCGCCGCGCCACCTGATTGAAAATTCAGCACCATTTGTTCGGTGACTTCGGCCGGAAAGGCAGAAATGCCCTGCGCTGTCACCCCGTGGTTGCCAGCAAAAATTACCACTTGCGGCGCAGTGAGTTGCGGCTTGGGGGTTCCGCGCCAGCCAGCATACCAAATCGCCAGATCTTCCAGACGGCCCAATGCGCCGGGGGGTTTGGTCAACTGTCCATTGCGGTCACGGGCTGCTTCTAGAGCTTGGCTATCAATTTCAGGGGCTTGCTGAAGAACTGAGAAAAATTCTGCGAGGGACGAAAATGATGCAGTCATTGCTTTTGCCTTGTTGTTGGCTTCAATCTAACGCTATGTACAACACTCAGAAACCTTAACAAGTGAAATCAAGGCATCTTTAGGACTGAAGGCGACATGGCCCAACTTTGGCGTAAAACTTGGTGGCTTGATCTCATGGTGGTGCTCAGCCTGCTGACCCGCATACCGATCAAAGTGCCAGAAAACGCCTATGATCGCCAAGCCGAAGCCGTGTGGGCCTATGGGCTCATCGGGATGCTATGGGCCGCTATTGTTTGGCTTGGATGCATGGTGGGATTTTTGCTTGGACTGCCACCCATGGTGGCGGCGCTCATTGGTCTGGCTTTAGGGGTCATTTTAACTGGCGCCATGCATGAAGATGGGCTCGCAGATAGCGCCGACGGGCTTTGGGGTGGACACGATCCAGCCCGCCGCCTTGAGATTATGAAAGACAGCGCAATTGGCAGCTACGGTGTTCTAGCACTGGTAATAAGTTTTGCCTTGCGCTGGGGGCTTTTGGTGGGCCTGTTAGAGGCGGAATTTGCCATGGGCGGGTTGATGATCGCAGCGGTTATTGGCCGCGCCCTGATGGCAGTGGTGATGGCCAACCTACCCCATGCACGCCATGATGGGCTGTCACACAGCGTCGGGCGGCCCGATTTTCAGCCCGCCTATGCGGGCCTTGCCTTAGCGGTAGTCATTGGTTTGGTTTTCGGCGGGTTTTCCGGATTGCTGGCCTGCGCAGTTGCCGCACTAACGGCTTGGGCCTGCGCACGTATCGCGCTTGCAAAAATAGGTGGTCAAACCGGCGATATTCTGGGCGCGACTGGCCAGTTGACAGAGCTTGTTGCCCTGATGGTTTTACTGGCCTGCGCTTAATCTTTTACAGTGGTCGCTTGGGCCAAACTTAGGCTGCGCGCGATACCAGCACATCATCAACTTTTTTAACCGCTGCAGCTTCGTCCCCGTCTTCGACAGCCGCGACCTCGCGGGTCAAACGTTCAAGCGCCGCCTCATAAAGCTGGCGCTCAGAGTAGCTTTGCTCACGCTGATCATCGTTGCGGTGCAGGTCGCGCACCACTTCGGCGATGGCAATCAAGTCGCCAGAGTTAATCTTTTGCTCATATTCCTGGGCCCGGCGCGACCACATGGCACGCTTTACCTTGGCCTTGCCTTTCAGGGTCGTCATGGCTTTGAGGATCACATCAGGCGAGCTGAGAGGGCGCATGCCAATTTCAGTTGCCTTATGGGTTGGCACCCGCAATGTCATTTTGTCCTTTTCAAAAGAAATCACAAAAAGTTCGAGCGAAATTCCAGCAATTTCTTGTTCTTCAATGGAAATAATTTTTCCCACCCCATGCGCTGGGTACACCACGTACTCGTCTGGAGAGAACTCGGATTTCTTAGACTTCGACATTTACTTTCCCCTTTTACGTCGCTTTAACACGACGAAACACCGACAGAGGCTTTGCTTTCCTCTGCTGGATGTTAAAACAGCTGACCAAAAAGTTATGCGGCGTAAATTTTGACTGCCCGCCAAATTGGTTATTTTCATTTGTGACAATAATATAACATAAAATTTAACTGATTCCTAGCGGACACAAACCAACGATAATCCCCAGGCTAACCGCCTTCGCCTGCGGCCTCTGAAAAATATTTTTCAAGCTTGCCAGTTTCACCGTCGCGCTCTTCCGCCTCAGGCAGCGGATCTTTTTTGGTAATAATCACTGGCCACATTTCCGAGTACTTGCGATTAAATTCCACCCATTTTTCCATATCCGGTTCCGTATCCGGGCGAATGGCATCGGCCGGGCATTCAGGTTCGCAAACACCGCAATCAATGCATTCATCTGGATGGATCACCAACATGTTTTCACCTTCATAAAAACAATCGACCGGACAGACTTCTACGCAGTCGGTATATTTGCAGGCAATACAACTATCATTCACGATATAGGTCATTGGGGGTTATCCAGATTTCAGGCAATTCTGAACTTAGCTAATCTACAGACCCGCGTCATTCAAGCATCTGATCGCGCATAAGTCCGATCCTGCGACGATTCTGCTTGGTTGGGCGACCTTTTCCCTCGAATCGGGGCGCTTGAGGATCGATTTTTTGCACAGGCGTGTGATCATGGTACAATGTTTGCGCCTCAACCGCGGGTCCGCGGCGCTCACCAAGACCAAGCACCTCAACCTCTCGCTCGATCCGACCTTGGGCAAAGCGCAAGCGATCCCCGATACGAACAGTTGTTGCTGATTTGGATGTTTTTTTGCCGTTTACCCGCACGTGGCCAGCAGAAACAACTTTGCTCGCCAAGCTGCGGGTTTTGAAAAACCGTGCATGCCAGAGCCACTTGTCGACCCGCAATTTCTGCTCAGGGGCCAGCAAGCTTACTCCTTGGTCTTAAGCCCCATGAGGGCGGCGGCAAATGGATTGTCCGGATCAATGGCTTGTTTCTTTTCTGGCCGGGCCTGAAACTTTTTGGGCCCAGTGGAATCAGGGCGTTGTTTTGGTTTGGGCTTACGCTTTTTGGGCTTTTTACCCGCGGTGGCTTTAGAATTATCCGTTTCACGATGCGCAGTGCGCCCCGCCGGCCGACGGCCCCATTTGAAGGTGAAAAACACTTCTTTTTCAGGTGCGGCTGCGTCATCTTCGGCTGCCCCAGCTTGATCTGTTTCTGCGATCACCTCAATGGCGGCGTTTTGCAATGACGCTTGCTCTGCGTCCACGTCCACGGCCGGCACTGGGTCTAAAAGCTCTTGTGAAGCTGCAGTAGGCGGCTCATCGGCTTCTGTTTGAGTTGCCTCAACCTCTTCAGTTTTGTTTTCAGGTAGACCGCCAAGTTCCGGGCTTTCATCCGGTTTTGCCTCTTGGCCTTGCTGTTCATCTTGCTCAGATTGCGTTACCTGATCGTTGTCCACAACAGCTTTAATTTTCTCACGCTCGCCTCGATCAGCAGAATAGCCCAACCCTTGCATCAAATCAGCAAATTGTTCGAGAGTCATTCCGGTAATGGACAACATATCCGCCTTGGCTTCAAACCCGTTGCGGCTGTCTTCGACCCGCAGCAAATCGGCCAAACGTTCCAACATATCAATCCGAATGGCCCGAGCACCAGCGATACGGTAGCCCGACATGGTGTCATAGCCTTTGGGCGCTTTCTCATCCGTTGGAACCGTCACCAAACCAGGGGGCGGCGATTCTGGGAACACATCAAGCTTTTGGTCAAGCGACCACAACAGCAAACGCAAACGCGTCGGAGCAGGTTTCAGCAAGAGCGGCATAAAGATGGTGAATTGACCAAAGCGAATGCCATGTTTGCGCAGGCTTGCGCGCGCGTCCTGATCCAGAGCCTTGACGTCATCCGCAACCAAAGCTCTCGGCAGAAGACCAAAGCCTTCCACCAGACGAAAGGCAAAACCGCGCGCCAAACCGTTCAAAGTCTCATCCCGTTGAAGGTTCAATAGCGGATCAAACAGGCCGGCAATCTTGCGGTCAATAAAATGCTGCAAGCGGCGCTCAACTTTTTCCAAAACCTCCGGACCAGCAGCTTCATCGACAAAAGCGCTGATTTTTGGCTTTAAGGGATCATCACCAGCCATAAGTTTACCAACGGCCTGTTCACCCCACATCAGGCCACCTTGATCGGTAAAATCCATCTCGGTGTCGGGCGCATTGTAAAAGCGATCTGTTTTAAGATGAAAATGTGGCACTAGAGCCTGCAGCGAAGCGGTTTGAATTGCTTTTGCCTCTTGTCCGCTGGCATCTTTGTCGCGCCGGAACCTAAATCCTTCGAGCCGACCGACGAATTCCCCTTCGACGGTCACCTCACCATTATCATTCACTTCGGCCAAAAGGGCCTCCTTTTGCTTGAGCCGGCGCAACAAAACCGATGTCCGCCGATCCACAAATCTTTGCGTCAAACGCTCATGCAGAGCATCTGATAATCTGTCTTCTACAGCGCGCGTCGCTCCACGCCAATGATTTTCGTCATTCACCCAACCGGAACGCTGCGCAACATAGGTCCATGTACGAATAAATGCCAACCTATTTGATAATGTGTCAATATCGCCGTCGGTCTTATCTATCCGGTTGATTTGCCGTGCAAACCAATCATCTGGGACAGTTCCTTTTTCTTGCAGGTAAGTAAATATACTGGCCAGAAGGCTGGTATGATCTGCATGGCCAAGGCCGCGAAAATCCGGCACCCTGCACACATCCCATAGCAACTGCACCGAGTTTGCATCCCGAATAGCATCGCGCAGATCAGGCATCTGGGTCAGTGTTTTCAATGCCATCAGGTCATCTGCTTCTCTGGCTTTGAACAAATGCGGGCTATCTGCGGGCTGTTCAAGTGAAGAAATTAAACGCTCTGGGCTGCCAAATTGCAGCGCTGAATTGCGCCATTGAAGCCGCTTTAAAGGGGCAAACCGATGCTCCATAATGGCGTCTGCCACCATCTCGTCCAATGCGGGCGCCTCACCGGTTACCCCAAAGCTGCCATCTGCCATGCCGCGTCCCGCCCGACCTGCGATCTGGGCCAATTCATTGGGGGCCAAAGCGCGCATTCGGCGGCCGTCAAATTTACTCAGGGCAGAAAAGGCAACATGATGCACATCTAGGTTTAGTCCCATGCCAATTGCATCGGTCGCCACCAGATAATCCACTTCTCCGTTTTGATAAAGTTCCACCTGCGCATTGCGGGTGCGTGGGCTCAGCGCCCCCATGACAACCGCTGCCCCGCCCTTTTGCCGGCGAATCAGTTCCGCAATGGCATAGACGCCCTCAACGGAAAACCCCACAATGGCGCTGCGCGGCGGCATTCGGCTTATTTTTTTCGATCCCGAATAGCTAAGAGTGCTTAGGCGCTTACGGTGCAAAAATTCTGCCTCGGGAACCAACGCTGAAATCGGACCCCGCATCGTATCTGACCCTAAAAACAGCGTTTCTTTTGCCCCGCGCATATGCAGCAGGCGGTCGGTAAACACATGACCACGCTCCGGATCGGCGCAAAGCTGAATTTCATCAATCGCGACAAAATCTGCCCCCATTCCCTGCGGCATGGCCTCGACCGTGCAGACCCAATATTGCGCTCGCGCCGGCACCAACCGTTCTTCGCCCGTCACCAAGGCAACCACTGACGGGCCGCGCAGAGCAACAATCTTATCATATACTTCACGCGCTAAAAGCCTGAGCGGAAGCCCGATGACGCCGCTGCGATAGCCCAGCATTCTTTCTATTGCGTAATGGGTCTTGCCCGTATTCGTTGGCCCCAAGACCGCCACTATCCGCGCCTGTTGCGCCATGTTTGACCCCAACCTACAAGGTGCTTTGCCTGCGCCAGCTTTGGCGCTCCACTGCGAAATAATCTCTATGCCGTGACGACAGAGATGTATAGTCAAAGCTTGCTTGCGAGCATCCCAGAAAACATCAATCTGGCCTATTTCCTTGTTTGTCCGCGTAGGATTACCTTGCGGCACGAGTAATTGACGCCTCTAGAAAAAGGGATAAAATAACTCAAACCGGATAGAGAAGTTTGAAATTGAGTTTTTGATCACCAATTCTTATGGATAAGCACAAACCCAAGGGGATTTTACCCCAAACATAATCAGGAGACTAAAACCATGAGTAATGTGATTGCGGAAGCTGTTGCCGCTTTGAATACAAAGCTTGACGGCACAACATTTGATGGATCAGCCAAATTTTCCATCACTGGAGAAGGCTCAATTATTATCGACACCAACGGGATACGCGCAGGAGATGATGAAACCGACGTGACGCTTAGTGCGGATGCAGAAACCTTTCGTGATATTCTATCTGGCGATTTGGATTCAACATCAGCCTTTATGAGCGGGCGCCTGTTGGTTGATGGCGATATGGGAACGGCCATGCGCCTTGGAACTATACTCGGTTAATGACAGCAACTGCTGCGCCATTGTTCAATGACGTTGCTGATGGACCACCTGAGGCATACGGATATTGGCTGACCACAGAAGACAATCTGCGCATCAGGGTGGGGCACTGGCCCGCGAAGGCAGGGCGCGGAACCATTTTTTTGTGCCCTGGCCGCACGGAATATATTGAAAAATATGGCAAGGCAGCCCGCAAATTGGTACAAAATGGCTATGGCGTTCTTGCCATTGACTGGCGTGGCCAAGGCCTGTCTGAGAGGTTGCACAAAGACACGCTGCTTGGTCATGTGAGCGAATTTGCTGAATATCAAGTTGACCTTGAAACAGTGATGCGCTGGGCCGCACAGGGCAATGCTCCAAAACCTTGGTATATTCTTGGTCATTCCATGGGGGCTGCATTGGTCTGCGGGCCCTGTACAAAAACAATCGCTTTCTTGCAGCGGCCTTTACCGGTCCAATGTGGGGCATTAATGTTGTTACTCTCAACCAAACTGCGGCGCGGTTGATGGCTAAAACTGGTACTTTAATGGGTCTTGGAACAGCCTATACTCCAAGTACAAAAGCGGAAAGCTATTGCGCAACAGCAGATTTCAAAGGCAACACCCTTACCAACGACCGAGATATGTGGGAGTATATGCGCCTGCATATGAGCAAGCACCCTGAATTGCAGCTCGGCGGGCCCAGCCTGCGGTGGTTCCACCGCGCGTTGCACGAAACCTGGCAGCTTTCGCATATTCCCAGCCCCCCACAGCCCTGCCTTTGCTTTCTTGGCAGCGACGAACAGGTTGTAGATGTGCAGCGGATCAAGGACCGCATGGCAGCTTGGACCAATGGTTCATTGATTATAATAACTCCGGGCGAGCATGAAGTTTTGATGGAAGCGCCACAGGTGCACAATGCCATTTTGGATCAAATCAGTGCACATTTTGATGCCCACAGAAATCAGAATAGCACATCCTAGCATGATGGGTAATGCGCTTCTAAAACCAACTAATCTCCCTTTCGCAGCTTCGCCAATCCATGGGTACGTCCGCTCTACAATCTCGGATAGCCAACTCCTTTTTCTTTGCAAAAATACTCAAATATGATCAGTCAAAGCACTCTTTTCGTGACTTGTAAAACTGTCTGCCGCGCCATATCTGAAAGCCAAGCAACTGAAGGTTAGAATATGTTCCAACTCAATTTTTCCGCCGCCGACACCATAACCGACCCATCCAACACGGATTTGGGCGTTTTGCCTGAGTGGGATCTCAGCGATCTTTACACAGGCCCCGACGCCCCAGCGCTGAAAAGCGATCTGGCCTGGCTGGAAAAGGAATGCCAAAGTTTTGCCGCAGAGTACGAAGGCAAGCTTGCCGCGCTCAGCGCCAATGCACTGCTGACCTGCGTGCAGCGGCAGGAAAAAATTAACGCGGTTAGCGGCCGTATCATGTCCTATGCGGGCCTGCGCTACTATCAGCTCACCACGGACGGCGAGCGCACCAAATTCATGAGTGATCTTCAGGAAAAAATCACCGATTTCAGCACCCCTTTGGTTTTCTTCACCCTTGAGCTGAACCGGCTTGAAGATAAACACTTGGACAGCTTACTTGAACAAAACACGGATTTGGCACGGTATCGCCGTGTGTTTGATCGGATCCGCGCTATGAAACCCTATCAGCTCAGCGATGAGCTGGAAAAGTTTTTACATGATCTTGGCGCTGTGGGCGATGCATGGGAAAAGCTTTTTGATGAAACCACTGCCGGGCTAGAGTTCACCATAGATGGCACAAGCTACAATATAGAAGGCGCGCTGAATTTTCTCACCGACCATGAGCGCTCAAAACGCGAAGCTGCAGCACGTGAATTGGCGTCGGTGTTTCAAGCCAATTTGAAAGTCTACAGCCGATTGCATAATACGTTGGCCAAAGAAAAAGACATTATTGACCGTTGGCGTGCTATGCCAAGTCCGCAAACCGGGCGGCACCTGTCCAATGATGTGGAACCCGAAGTGGTCGAGGCGCTGCGCAATGCGGTTGTGGCAGCCTATCCAAAACTCAGCCACCGCTATTATGAGCTCAAGCGCAAATGGCTGGGGCTGGATAAGTTACAGGTTTGGGATCGCAACGCGCCGCTGCCGATGGAAAGCAACCGTATTGTCGGCTGGGAAGAAGCCCGCACCACGGTGATGGACGCCTACACCGGCTTTGATCCGCGTATGGCCGATCTGGCCGAGCCGTTTTTCACCCAAGGCTGGATTGATGCGCCGGTAAAACCCGGCAAAGCGCCGGGCGCCTTTGCCCATCCCACCGTCACTGATGTGCATCCCTATGTGATGCTGAATTATCTTGGCAAACCGCGTGATGTCATGACGCTCGCCCATGAGCTTGGTCATGGGGTGCACCAAAGACTGGCGGCAGGCCAGGGCGAAATGCTGTCCTCAACCCCGCTCACCTTGGCCGAAACCGCCAGTGTGTTTGGCGAAATGCTGACCTTTCGCAAGCTTTTGGACAATGCCAAAGACCAAAACGAACGCAAAGTTCTGCTCGCTGGAAAAGTTGAAGATATGATCAACACCGTAGTGCGCCAGATTGCGTTTTACGATTTTGAATGCAAATTGCACGACGCGCGCAAATTGGGCGAGCTAACCCCGGAGGATATCAATGCCCTATGGATGAGCGTGCAGGGGGAAAGCCTTGGGCCGGTATTTGAATTCATGCCCGGCTATGAAACTTTTTGGGCCTATATTCCGCATTTCGTGCATTCACCGTTTTATGTCTACGCCTATGCCTTTGGCGATGGCTTGGTCAATGCGCTCTATGCGGTCTATCAAGACAGCCCGGAAGGGTTTCAGGACAAGTATTTTGAAATGCTCAAAGCCGGCGGCTCGCAGCATCACAAAGACCTGCTTGCTCCCTTCGGGCTAGATGCCGGTGATCCAAAATTCTGGGATAAGGGGCTTTCGATGATCTCAGCGATGATTGATGAGTTGGAAGCAATGGAAGACAGCGGCAGCTAAGTAGATTTAGTCACTGCCTATATCTGTTTTTCTGGCATCTGCACCACAAGCCCATCGAGGGCGTCGGTGACTTTAATCTGGCAGGTCAGGCGTGAGCGCGCCAGATCTGGCTCATAGGCGAAATCCAGCATGTCCTCTTCCATATCATCCATTGACGGCAATTTCTCAGCCCAGTCTGGGTGTACATAGACATGGCAGGTTGAGCAGGCGCAGGCGCCGCCACAGTCGGCCTCAATCCCGGGGATATTGTTATCGCGCGCACCTTCCATAACCGTCAATCCATTTGACACGTCGACCTGATGTTCGGTGCCATTGTGCTCAATATAGGTAATTTTTGCCATTGCTGTGAATCTCGTTCAAAACTGTTTTTAACTTTATTATCTTCTGTATTTAGGATACGCCAGCTTTTTCGCGACCCACAAAATATCTCCTTGCGACAAAATTATTTTGTTCTATTTTTGTTCTTATGCGTAAGATTTCTTATTCCCATTGGCCAAAACCACCGTCAGCCTGCTGCGCCAACCAACTGTGCCAGATACCAGCCCATGAACAGGTGTGTGTTGCTGGGTTGGTTATTCTGCGCCAACGGCCGGGTACCGCCAAAGGGGTCATTTTTATCACGCTCGAGGATGAAACTGAAACCGTTAACATTGTGGTTTGGCGTAAGATTTTTGAACGCTATCGGCGGGCCGTGATATCTGCTCGGCTGATGCGCGTGACCGGCCGATTACAGCGGGCGGATGGTGTCACACATGTGATTGCAGAAAAGATCGAAGATATATCACCCCTGCTTGATCACTTGGTGACACCAGTTGAAAAAACGATAGGCAAAAGCGCAACTTAAACATAACCTTGGTATATTGATTTAAGGATTATAAAATGCACCGCCTTGTTGCCCCACTTTTATTAACGCTTAGCCCTATCTTATTTTCAGCTTGCGCGCTAAGCACCCAAACCCTTGGGATAAATGTCAATGAGCCAGAGCCGGAGCAAGAAGCCTGTCGGGCCAAAATTTCCCAACCTGCAATCTATGAAACAGTGACGGAAAAAAAGCTCATTGCGCCCGCAAAATTTAGCCCATCAGGCCGTCAGATCGCGCCGCCCACCTATCAACACCAAACCATTCACCGTATTATACGCGAGCGATCTATCGAGTGGTTTGATACGCCCTGCGAAGATGAAATGAACGCAGACCTGATCGTCAGTTTGCAACGGGCCTTGAAGGCTCGTGGTTATTTTAACGGAAAACTGACAGCAATAATGGATCACGACACCAAAGGCGCGCTGCGCCGTTATCAGGCAGAAAATGGATTGGACAGTGCTATTTTATCCCGCCAAACTGCATATGAGCTTGGCCTTTTTCCAGTGCCCAGAGACATGCTCGAGAAGAGCTGAAAGCCCACCAAAATAGCGGGCTTTCATAAAGTATTATTGAATTTACTCGAGGTTTAGTACCACAAAGCGCGGTTGCCCTTCGCGCCGCGCCAGCACCAAAATTGACTGGCGTCCTGCCTCTTTGGTACTGGCCAATTGTTCGGCAAACTCTTCAACGCTTGTCACACTTTTTTGCCCTGCATCAGTGATAATATCCCCAACCCTCAGACCTTTTTGATAGGCGTCAGAGGATTCATCAATACTGTTCACAAAAAGCCCCACAGCGCTTTCATCAAGACTCTTTTCTTCGCGCAGTTTCGGATCGATATTCACCAGCCCAATGCCGAGGAATGTGCTTATCACCTCAGGCTCTTCTGGGGGCTGATTTCCAAGACCACCACTGCGCGCCAACTCATCCAGAGAGGGGCGCTGACCAATGGTCACTTGAAGAGTTTTACGTTTACCATCGCGCAGCACCACAACATTTACGGCTTTGCCCACCGGCGCTTCGCCAACCTCGCGGACCAGTTCGCCCGAATCTGCGACCTTGACACCATCAAACATCACAATCACATCTGTGGCCTGCAACCCGCCCTCATCCGCCGGTCCATCCTTGGCCACTTCTTGCACGATTGCGCCGCTTGGATCGTCAAGTCCCAAGGCCTCAGCGATGTCTTCAGTCACATTTCCAATGGTAACACCTAACCAACCGCGCCGCACTTCGCCAAACTCGCGCAACTGCTCCACCACTGGGGCAACCACATTTGAAGACATAGAAAATCCGATCCCGATAGAGCCACCGTTGGGGGATAAAATCGCTGTATTCACTCCAATAACTTCGCCGTCCATATTGAAAAGCGGGCCGCCCGAGTTGCCACGATTTATCGCCGCATCGGTTTGTATGTAGTCATCGTAATAGCCGGAAAGTTCACGGTTGCGGGCTGAGATAATCCCTGCAGAAACAGAAAAACCCTGCCCTAACGGATTGCCGATTGCCATGACCCAATCACCCACACGGGCAAAATCACTATCGCCAAAGCTTACATAGCCTAGCGCCACATCGGTGTCGACTTTGAGCAGCGCGATGTCGATATTCTTATCTACTCCGATAATTTTTGCAGCCCGCTCGATGCCGTCGGAAAACTCAACCATAATTTCATCAGCGCCTTCGATCACATGATGATTGGTGACCATAAAGCCATCTTCAGAGATGATGAAACCAGAGCCCAGTGCAGAAGCTCTGCGGGGCGGGGCGCCTTTGGGATTGCGCTCTTGAAAATCGCGAAACAAATCTTCAAACGGGCTGCCTTCGGGCACAATGCCGCGCGGTGTAATGTTTGTCTCAATCTTAGTGGTGGTGGTAATATTTACCACAGCCGGGCTTGTAACTTCAACCAAATCAGCAAAGCTTTCCGGAGCGCCACGGGCAAACCCGGGCAATTGTTGCACAAGTAAAAATAGTAATATCAAGGCCCCGAAAGACACGCTTCGGATCAAAATTAAAGCCCTTAAATTACTATCTTGGGCGTGCACTCTCGATGTCTGAGGCGTCATAAACATGTTCACAGCTCCTGTCATTGCAAATGGCACAAATGGCCAGACGGTTGTTTCATTCATATAGGTTCACGATCTATATCCGGCAATAGCTATAAACGACCCCCAAGAATTTGTGATCGCGCGTGAGATTAAAGTGCGATTAGAAGAGCGCCCTTACAGCCCATAATAGCATTGCACCTGCCAAAGCTGTGCTTAAACCGAATATCCGGCGCGCCTGATAAGGCATTGATTTCAGTTGTTCTAACAACTGATCGATGACATGAGGGGCCAGTCCGTAAACCAGCCCCTCGATAAGTAGAACAAGGCCTAAACCCCAAAGCAGAGCTTCGATCATTTACCGCCCATATCGGACTTCAGATAGTTGAAAAACTCTGAATCCGGCGACATGACCATACTTGTGTTTTGACCGCGCAGGGAAGTGCGATAAGCTGATAGCGAGCGGTAGAATTCAAAGAACTCAGGATCAGCCCCATAGGCTTCGGCAAAGATATTGTTGCGTTCGGCATCGGCCTGACCACGCGTAATTTCTGCTTCGCGCTTGGCTTCAGAAACAATCTCAACCTGTGTTCTGTCCGCTGTTGCCCGTACCCTCTGCGCCGCCTCATTACCACGCGCAATCTCATCCGCCGCTTCGCGTTCACGTTCAGCGCGCATCCGCGCAAACGTTGCATCTAAGTTTGCGTTTGGGAGGTCTGTCCGCTTCAAGCGCACATCGACAACCTCAAGCCCGACCGCACGGGCTTTTTCGATCGCCCCATTGCGGATACGCAGCATCAAAGCCGCCCGATCCGAACTTAGAATATCGTTTGAGCTCACCTTACCAAGCACTGCGCGAAGTTCATCTTTCAAAATACCATCTAAAAGGAGTTCGCCCACTTGAATACCACCTGTACCCACAGCTTCGCGAAATTTAACAATATCGGAAATCCGATAGCGGGCAAAGGCATCGACCACCAAACGTCTTTCATCCGAAGGAGTAACCTCAAGCGGGTCAACATCACGGCTAAGGATTCGATCATCGTAAAAAACAACTTCCTGAATAAACGGAATTTTAAATGCCAACCCGGGGTCTTCTTTGGTCCAAACCACTCGGCCAAATTGAAGCACAAGCGCTTTGTTACGTTCGTCTACAATAAATATTGCTGACATGAGACCGATGATCAAGATCACCAGAGCGGGAATGAGAAAACCTATTCTACGCATCACTTATTCTCCTGCCTAAGTTGGTTCAGTGGCAGATAAGGCACCACGCCCTGACCGCTTGCTTGTTGATCGATGATGACTTTGTCTACGCTTCCTAAAACCGCTTCCATGGTTTCAATATAAAGCCGCTTACGAGTCACTTCCGGAGCTTTTATATATTCTGCCAGAACAGCCGAGAAGCGGCTGGCTTCACCTGTTGCACCATTGATCACACTCGCTCGGTAACCTTCAGCCTCTTCCAATAACTGAGCAGATTCGCCGCGCGCCTGCGCAAGCACCCGGTTGGCATAGGCGTCGGCCTGTTTTTCAAGCCGGTCACGTTCTTGTTCGGCGGCTTGCACAGCACGCACGGAATCGATGACCTGTTCTGGCGGATCTACCCGATCCAAGTTGACCCGCTCCAAATTGACACCACTATTATAGCTGTCGAGCGTTTGTTGGATCAAGATTTCGAGGTCGTCTGCTACAGTTTCACGATCAGTGTTTAAAATCGGTGCCAAATCCGACTGAGCAATAATCTGGCGCATCGACGATTCAGCTACTGCGCGCACGGTCATTTGTGGATCGCGAAGGTTAAACAGATATTTCGCCGGGTCATTGATATTCCAGACCACTTCAAAATCAATATCAACGATGTTTTCGTCGCGGGTTAGCATAAGACCTGCTTCACTGCGGCGTCCACCAACCCCGATGGCCTCGGTTTGTTGTCGGGTAACCGGGACCACCACGTAGCTATAAAGCGGCCAAGGCGCAAAATTTAGACCAGAGTCATTCGTTGACGTATATTTGCCGAAGAAAAACTCCACTGATTGTTCGCCTTGCTGGACGCGGTATAAACTGCTCCAAGTCCAAAATAACGCGAACAGCGCCACGAATGCGATTATGACGGTACGGCCCATATTGGGGCCATCGCCCTGATCACCATCGCCGCCGCGGCCGCCGCCACCTTTGCCGCCCATCAGAACCCGAAGCTGATCTTGGCCTTTTTTCAGCATATCATCGATTTCAGGTGGCATTTGCAGGCCGTCGTTTGCTGGCCGCCGTCCTCCGCCTTCATTTTTTTTAGGGCCGCGATCATCGCCACCCTGTCCACCGCCGCCCCACGGGCCGCCTGAGTTTCCAGCCATAAAATTTGTCCCTTTTTATCCGTCTCTTCGGTCTACTTTGTGCTCCCCTTTTAACTGGGCAGCAAAATTCATTTTTCAAGCGCTGGCGCGCATTACTCGCATTGTTACCAATTCTTCGGCCATTGTCGGGTGCACGGCCATCGTACGGTCAAAGTCGGCTTTGCTCGCCCCCATCTTGACCGCGATCCCCACAAGTTGGATCATCTCGCCCGCTGCAGGCCCGACGATATGGCACCCTAGCACACGCTCACCCTGTTGCGATACAACCAGTTTCATTAACATTTTTTCGCTCTTACCGGCGAATCCAGAATGCATTGGCTTAAAGCTACTGGCATAGACATCAATTGGCTCTTGGGCCCGCGCCGCTTCTTCGGAAAGCCCGACAGTGCCCATTTCAGGCTGGGTAAATATTGCCGTGGGAATGAGGTCATGGTCTGGTGCAGTGGGGTTTTCCTTAAACACAGTCTCGACAAAGGCCATGGCTTCGCGGATTGCAACCGGGGTTAGGTTGGCGCGATTTGTCACATCTCCGATTGCATAGACTGACGGCACCGAGGTTTGGGAAAACTTATCGACGAGTATTTCGCCCGCAGCACCTGTTTTGACGCCAATATCGGTTAGACCGAGCCCCGCGGTGTTCGGCGCGCGGCCGGTTGCATACATCACTTGATCAAAGCTGGCCAAATTGCCCTGTCTATCAGTGACAACCAAACCCGAGCCACTCTTTTCAATTTTTGCCACATCAGCACCGCAGCGCAGATCAATGCCACGCTCGATCATTGATGACGCGATTAAATCGCGTGCTTCGCGGTCAAATCCGCGCAAAATTTGCTCACCACGATAGTATTGCGTGGTGGCGACCCCCATCCCATTCATAATGCCGGCAAATTCGCATGCGATATAACCTCCGCCGACAATCAGGATCGACTTAGGTAATTGTTCAAGTCCGAACATTTCATTGGACGTGATACTGTGCTCGATGCCAGGCACATCGGGCCGCACTGGCCAACCGCCGGTTGCCACCAAAATATGGCGGGCGGTTTTGGTTTCGCCGGTGCTTAATTCAACCGTGTTTGGACCCGACAGCCGCGCTTTGGCATCAAAGCTGGTGACCCCTGAATTTGCCAGAAGCCCGCGATAAACATTTTCAAGCCGATCAAGTTCCCCGTTCAAGCGGCCCCTGAAGGCAGGCCAGTTAAACGCCGCGGCCTCTACATCCCAGCCATAGCTATGCGCTTCGTTAAACACGCCGGAATACTCACTGGCATACACCATTAACTTTTTTGGCACACAGCCGCGAATAACGCAGGTTCCGCCATAACGATCTTCTTCCGCCAATCCGACGGAAATGCCGGGCTCTGCGGCCGCAACCCGTGCAGCACGGACACCGCCAGAGCCGCCTCCAATGACAAAGAGATCAAAATCAAACGTCATATCAATCCTCAATGTCAGAAAACAGATTTTGCCCTTCGGCGGACATATCTGCGTTTTCTGTTACACCGTTCAAAAGGTCGCGTGTTTCAACGCTTCCATTGGAATGGCCGATGATTACCGAAGAACAGATATCAATGAAAAGCCCATTTTCAACCACCCCAGGCAATTGATTTAGCCCTACTGCAAGGGCTTTGGCATCATTGATTGCGTTCATGTGCAAATCAAGGATGTGATTGCCTTCGTCTGTCACAAACAACCGATCACCTTCCATGCGGGTGCTAATTTTAGCGTTCAGATAGCCAAGCACTTCAAGCGTGCGTTCAATCGAAATGCGTGTGGAGTTCATGCCAAATGGAATGACCTCTACGGGCAATGGGAATGCCCCGAGTTGGCTAACCTCTTTGTCAGAATCTGCAATGACAATCATGCGATCACTTGCCATCGCAACAATTTTTTCTTGCAGCAGCGCACCACCGCCACCTTTAATGAGTGAAAAATCAGCATCAAATTCATCAGCCCCATCAATCGTCAAATCGAGCCAACCGGCTTCATCAAGAGTGATAATTTCGATACCCACTTTTTGAGCCAGATCAGCTGTCCGGCTTGAGGTTGGAACTGCTTGAATGCGTAGCCCTTCATCGCTTATTTTCTGCCCCAGGTGTTTGACCAGCCATGCGGCAGTGCTTCCGGTTCCAAGACCAACCTTCATCCCACTTTGCACCAGACCGGCGGCCCTTTTTGCGGCAGAAAATTTAGCTTTGTCATCAGCACTTAATGAGTCAAACATATCAGGCCTCCATTGAGATTACTGCGCTTATAGGCAACATTCAAACGATGTGCGAGTGTGATTTATACAAAACCGAAGCGGCGCGGCAATCTGGACGATTTAAGATGACCTGTTTGCCATAACAACTGTCGCTTTTTGAGTGTTTCAAATGAATTTCGTGATCTATGTAATGCACGAGTTCTGTATCAAATTATGGAAAGTTAGGTAGATGGATACTAAAGTATGCATGATTGTTGGTGGCGGCCGGGGCATGGGCGCGGCAGCAGCACGGGAAATGCGGACAAGAGGCTATAGTCTGTCAATGATGTCACCATCAGAAAGCTGTGAAAATCTGGCACAAGAGCTTGACGGTGTTGCATTGCGCGGAAGCGCGGAAAACCCACAGGAGGTGAGCGCGCTAATAGATTTAACCATGGACACTTATGGCCGCATCGATGCCCTGCTCATTCATGTGGGTGGGCCGCCCAAGGGCGATTTGCTTGAAATTTCTGACGATGATTGGGACAAAGCCCATTCAATGGTGCTTAAACCCGTCATTCAGGTGGCAAAGATCGTCACGCCGATCATGCAGCAACAGGGCGGCGGATCAATTGTAAACATAACAACGTTTTCCGCATTTGAGCCCAGCCTGACATTTCCCACCTCTAGTGTTTACCGAGTTGCTGTGTCCTCGTTTACCAAGCTCTTCTCAGATCGCTACGGCCCGGAAAACATCCGTATGAACTGCCTATTACCCGGGTTTACCGATAGTCTTGACCTGCCAGAAAAATTTGCACAAATGTCGTCCCTTAAGCGACTTGCCACAGCAGAGGAACAAGCCAAAACGGCGGCTTTCCTTCTGAGTGAAGACAGCAGTTACATCACCGGCCAAAGTATCCGTTCTGATGGCGGCGTAACGCGGCATATGTAGCGCTTGTGGTGAAGCCAATGAATGAAACGGATTTGCTCGCAAGCGCGATGTTTTGCTTTATGATGCAGACACGCCGAACAAATGCCACAGTTAAAAAAGGATCGCTTTAGATGTTTTTGTCTGTCTTTGATATGTTCAAAGTTGGCATAGGCCCCTCATCTTCGCATACGATGGGGCCAATGGTGGCGGCTGCGCGTTTTTTGGATATACTGCGTGGCTCACCTTTTGCGGCTACCGGATTGCAAGCTAGCCTACACGGCTCGCTTGCCTTTACCGGCATTGGCCATGCGACCGATCGGGCGACAATCTTGGGTCTGGCGGGATTTGAACCGGACAGCTACGATCATGACAAAGCAGAAGCGGCTCTAGCCGCTATTCGTAGCACACATTCTGTTGCGCCGCCCGGCCTGCCGCAGCTTGCCTTCGACCCCAAAAATGATCTTCAATTCGATTTTGGGCCCAATTTACCCGGTCATCCAAACGGCATGATTATCAAAGCCACGGATGCTCAGGGTGATGTGATCCTGCAAGAGACCTATTATTCGGTCGGCGGCGGCTTTGTGATGACCGAAACCGAACTGACCGAAGACGGTTCTGAAAACACAGGGGCCGAGGTGCCCTATCCCTTTACAACTGCGGCCGATATGCTTCGGATGGCCGAAACCTCGGGGAAAACCATTGCCGAGTTAAAGCGCGCGAATGAAATGTCATGCGCAGGCCATGATGCTTTAAGCAGCGGTGTTGCCCGCCTGTGGCAGGTGATGTCCGACTGTATTGACCGCGGCCTGACGCGCGACGGTATTCTGCCCGGTGGTTTGCAGGTCAAGCGCAGGGCGAAAGGTATACATGATGCCTTGATGGCTGAACGCGGCATGAACCTTGCGCCGCCGCATACAATCAACGACTGGATGAGTGTTTATGCCATGGCGGTGAACGAAGAAAATGCAGCCGGCGGGCAAGTGGTTACTGCGCCGACCAATGGCGCGGCAGGCGTGGTGCCTGCTGTCATCCGGTATTATCTTGATCATGTTCCCGGCGCACAGA
Source organism: Rhodobacteraceae bacterium Araon29 (assembly GCA_039640505.1). NCBI lineage: Bacteria > Pseudomonadati > Pseudomonadota > Alphaproteobacteria > Rhodobacterales > Paracoccaceae > Rhodobacteraceae bacterium Araon29. The sequence goes on from CP046865.1 coordinate 2,734,855, forward strand.
GATCTCGCGTCGAAGACTTTTTACTCACGGCTGCTGCAATTGGCGGCTTGGTGAAATTCAATGCCTCGATCAGCGGCGCTGAGGCCGGCTGCCAGGCCGAGGTTGGCAGCGCCAGTGCGATGGCTGCAGCGGGGCTATGCGCAGTTTTAGGAGGCAGTCCAGAACAGGTTGAAAATGCAGCAGAAATTGCGCTTGAGCATCATTTGGGTATGACCTGTGATCCAGTTAAGGGCTTGGTTCAGGTGCCCTGTATTGAACGCAACGGGCTGGGTGCGATAAAGGCGGTTTCTGCCGCAAGCCTCGCGCTACGCGGCGATGGTACGCATCTGGTTCCACTTGATGCGTGCATAGAAACCATGCGCCAAACCGGTCTGGATATGAGCGAGCGTTATAAAGAAACATCGCTGGGTGGATTGGCTGTCAACATTCCCAATTGTTAGCCCAAATGTTAGCCCAATTGTTAGACTGTGGTTTTGACCGCCTGAAGTGTCGGTTTCAAAACAGACTATTGTATAAAACAAAGATCAACTGCGGCCCATGAGCAGCCCTTTAAACGCTACTGCTGAAACCAACACCGACCGAGTAGTCTTGGGCGTTGGGCTTATGATCGCGTTTTGCGTTGTTGCGCCCCTTTTGGACGTCGCCTCAAAGCTGGCTGCTGATGAAATCCCAGTTACCCAAATCACAACCAGCCGGTTTGTTCTACAAGCTGTTTTGATGGCGCCAGTGATCGGGTTACTTGGCCACGGGTTTACCATGCCTCAGCGCTTGATTTGGCCTATGACGCTGCGCGCTATCTTATTAATTGTCTCAACCTATTGTTTTGTAGCCGCCATTTCGGTGATGCCAATTGCTGATGCTTTGGCAATTGTCTTTGTTGAACCATTTATTTTGCTGGTGCTGGGAAAATGGCTTTTAAAGGAACAAATCGGACCGCGTCGGCTGGGCGCCGCATTGGTCGGCTTTGTAGGAGTGGTACTGGTAATTCAACCAAGCTTTGCCGCGTTTGGGGCTTATGCTCTGTTTCCGCTGGCGACCGCCGTTAGTTTTGCCGGATATATGCTGAGCACACGCAGCATTTCACGCCATATTCATCCCGTCCCGATGCAATTTCACACCGCACTTATAGGCTCTCTGCTCTGTTTGCCGGTGATGATTTGGGGCCAGTGGGGGGCGATCCAAGGCTTGGACCCGGTATGGCCACAGGGGATTTATTGGCTCTGGCTTTTCGGGGTAGGATTTTTCGCCACCATTTCACATCTGCTTATGACCTATGCACTGCGCTCTGCACCATCCACGGCGCTGGCGCCGCTGCATTACCTAGAAATTGTATGTGCCGTATTTTTTGGCTATCTCGTCTTCGCTGATTTTCCGAACAAATTGAGCCTGTGCGGAATATTTATCATCACTGGCTGTGGGCTATACATATTTCTGCGAGAGCAAAAAATGGCACAAAAAGTAACGCAATAAAATTAAGACAACTTTAGATTGCTTTATTAGTGATAATTTATTACCTATGGTGGATGGTTCTTGATCGTCCACTATTCGGCATTTTGTTGATGTTACTGTTTTGTCTGTTGGCACCGCTTGGCGATGCTTTGGCAAAGCTGCTTGGCCAAAGCGTGCCCTTGGCCCAATTGATATTTGTGAGGTTTGCTGTTCAAGCGATCCTTTTAATTCCTTTGGTTTACGGCACCGGGCGCAATTGGCGTATGTCGGGATGGGTTCTAGCTTTTGCATGGTTGCGGATTGGTCTTTTGATTGCCGGTATAACCTGCATGGTGATTGCACTCAGATATCTTCCGCTGGTCGATACAATCGCAATTGTTTTTGTGATGCCATTCATTTTGTTACTATTGGGCAAGATTTTTCTTAAAGAAGTTGTAGGACGGCAGCGGTTGCTTGCTTGTCTGGTCGGGTTTGCCGGTACGCTTTTGGTCATTCAACCATCTTTTCAGGACGTAGGTACGCCCGCATTATTACCGCTTTTAGCTGCTTGGTTGATTGCATTTTTTATGATGGTTACTCGCCAAATTGCCAAAGTGACAGATCCTATCGCACTTCAGGCTGTCAATGGTGTGATGGCGCTGATGATAATCACGCCAGCGCTCTGGTTTTTTCAGGGCAGCGACTTCGCAGAAATGCAAATGATTGTTCTGAGTAAAAATCAAATTTGGCTTCTGCTGCTGTTTGGTCTTACGGGCACCGCTGCGCATTTGGTCATGACTTGGTCATTGCGCTATGCCCCCTCAAGCACCACCGCACCCTTACAATATCTTGAAATACCGATAGCCACTGTGATTGGTTGGCTGGTTTTTTTCGACCTCCCCAATCCAACGGCCGCAATTGGGATCGTTGTGATCATTGCTGCGGGACTTTATGTCCTCATAAGGGAGCGGGCCATTTCGGTGCGCACTGCAATGCCGATGCTACCGGCCCGGCAAATTTCCGCGGCAGAATAAGCAACATTGAGCAATTTTTCGGTGCTAGCACCAGCTTTCCATTGCATCGGTTGGATGTTCCTATTTGGCCACTTGGAGAAAACTCAAGCCCATCTGTCGGCCAGTCCAGCCCCTGCGACGCCACCTTTGTCGGCGCCATAGGAAAAAGCGAAACTCGGGTACCAACCGGCAGATCAAGTGCAAATTGTGGCGGCACAACGCAGATGATATCCTGCGTCCCAATCAGCAAGCAGCGCTGATGCGCATAACGTACCAACACACTCTGTACCGCCATTTGATGATCAGCGCGCCCCCCAAGAAAGCCCACACCAACAATCAGAGGTGCTTCGATCCGGGACAGGCATTTTTCAAAATCCGTACTGTCCTGTTCGGCAATGCGGTGGAGCCGTTCAGCTGGCACCTGCGCTTGCAGATCGGGCGCGAGCGAGTCTAGATCACCGATCACAGCCAAAGGGCAGTGGCCATGGTCAAAAAGGGCTTTTGCCCCCCCATCTGCGGCCACGGCCTTAGGGGCCAGACGCAAGCCCTCGGCCAATAGGCTGGCGTCTATCGGCGCGCCCCCAAGCAAAGTGATTGGTTCATTTTCGGATACAATAAGCCTGTTCACGACAAAATTCCCTCTAAAATGTCAGATTGCCTTAATATGGCCATGAAATCATACATGCTTAACCCTAGATTCGTTTGTTTTTTGTCGATTTTGTCATGTTACCTAAATTACAGACAAACTCGAAGGTAAGCTGCCCTATGGGAATTGAAAACAAAGTACTCACAGTGTCCTATGGCACCTTTTCCTGCACTTTGGAGGGGTTTACCGATTCGTTTGGCGCTATGAAAGCCATTGCTGAATATTTTCGCGATTTGGCTTCTGATGATCGTTATTTTGCCGCCAATCCCCCCGACCTAGATCCCGGCATTATTAGCGAGCTTGCCTCGCGCAATTCCTCACAAAAACTGACAGCACGAACTCAGGGTACCAATGTTGTGCTTTCACCAGCAGAGCCCAAGGCCACGGAGCCAAGTAATTCTAGCCCTAAAGCACCCGTTCAAGAAACAACTCTAACTGAGCGTGTGAAGCGGATCAAAGCCCTCGCCAACCGTGGGACATTCAGCGACGATGAAAATGAACAAACCAAGATCTGGCCTACCAATGAGGTTTTACAGGGCGATCCAGTTGAGAACTTTTTTGCAGACCACGAGGTGATCCCACCGCCAAGAAAAGAAAAATCTGCATCATATCCAGCGCCTCCGCCTCTCACGATCTCGGCAGAACAAGAAACACAAGCAACACCTGACGTGAGCACAAAGATCCCTGCACGAACCAGCGAAGTGCAAGCGGAAAGTCAAAATCCAATGGATTTACAACCCACCGGCACAGCGCAAAAGCCGCTAGAAATTATTTTTGATGATTTGAGCTCGGAACTGACCAAAGGCAGAGCACAAAATGATCCCGCTAAAACGGATGCACCCAACAAAGCCTTGGACGAACCCCGCCCAGAGCCAGCAGAGGTGCCAACCGATTTGCCTAAAAACGGCATCTCCGGGGGCTCATCTGAGGTAGCACAAAGCGCTGCGCCCACTTCACAACCGGCGGCAGTGTCTCTGGCAAACTCTTTGCAAAAATCAGTCGATTTACCGCCTGCTCCCGCTATCACTAAGCCAGTGGTCAAAGTAATACGCAAGTCGGTCGTGGCTAAGCAAGAGCAACCCTTTGAAGGCCCTAAACCTGTCCCTGATGACACATCCTTGCAAGCAAGTGAGACAGAAAATCAAACCCAACCTGCAGAAAGTACCGCGCGGGCAACCAAGGTATCCCCCCCTTTGACGGATGTGGAAACGCCAACCCGTCAGGATACTCAGAAAAGCTCCTTTGAGGATAATTTAAGCGAAATGCTGTCCTTGAATTCAACCAAACTTGAAGACGTAAAGCAAAATAATCCGAAAGAAACGCAACCGGCGCGCCTAAGGCAACAGGTTTTGCGTCAAGAGCATCAAGATGTCTCTCGATTGCTGAAACAAACAGATCAAAAAATGGCACATCCTGGGCAAAGCCGGCGGCGCAATGCCCTAGCGCATTTGCGCGCGGCTGTTGCTGCAAATAGGGGCGAGCATCCAACTGACCTTGCGACCAACGATATTTTAAAGATGTCAACATCAACCAATTTGGCCGCGCAAACCTCTCTTTCACAAGAAGTCTCACCTGTAGAAAACAACGACAGATCAATGCCTAAACCGCTTAGATTGGTGGAAGATCAACGCGTTGATGGCCCCAAAGTTGCCGCGGCAGAGATAGCCGAAAAAAATCTAATTGAAACCCCGATTGATTTTGCAACTTATGCTGAACGGGTTAAAGCGACAACGCTCGAGGCCCAGATGGAAGCGGCCGCAAGCTATTTATCGTTGGTTTTAAAGCGCGAAACGTTTGCTCGGCGAAATGTTTTTGGACGTACGCGTGAAGTATCCAAAAGTCCTTTCATGCGGCGGACTTATATGGGCATTTTCAACGCCTTGATTAAACAGGGAAAAGTAAAGGCTCTAGAGAATGGAACATATGAAATCTGCAAGGATAAAATTGGCTATCAATTGCCCGACCAGATTTTGCACTAAAGTGATGCGCAAGCGCGGCGCTGCTTTTGCCTGCTACTGGTCAGGGTCAGCCTGTCCTATGCCCCGAAAGATAAATTTAAACGGCAGCGCCCAAAGCACGCCCAAAGACACGTAAATGAGCAACTCAAGCCAGATCGGTGGGCGGTCAAACAATCCGATGACCCCGACAGCCACCACCACATAAAGCGGCAGGCCGATCAATAAAATCACCAGTGACCAGCGGCGGCGGGCTTTGTAGCTTAGGGCCATGTCTTCTCGCAGTTCGGTTAGTCTTGAAACGGGTCGGTTACCAAAATCGTGTCCTCACGTTCTGGTGAAGTTGAAACTAGCGCAACCGGGCATTCAATCAACTCTTCCACGCGGCGCACATATTTAATCGCATTGGCTGGCAGATCTGCCCAGCTTCTGGCGCCCTCTGTGCTATCGGACCAACCATCCATTTCCTCATAGATCGGCACGCAGCGCGCCTGCTGATCTGCCGCAAAGGGAAGATAGTCAAGCGTCTTGCCGTCTAGCTCATATCCTACGCAGATTTTTAGCGTCTCAAAGCCGTCCAGAACATCCAGCTTGGTAAAGGCAATGCCTTTCACTCCCGATGTAGCGCAGGTCTGGCGCACCAAAGCCGCATCAAACCAACCACAGCGGCGTTTGCGTCCTGTCACCACGCCAAATTCATGACCGCGTTCGCCTAATCGCTGACCATCGGCATCGTCAAGTTCGGTTGGAAACGGGCCTTCGCCCACCCGGGTGGTGTAGGCTTTGACAATCCCTAGCACAAAATCAATCGCCCCTGGACCCATACCTGATCCGGTGGCAGCCTGCCCTGCGATCACATTGGAAGATGTCACAAAGGGATAGGTGCCAAAGTCCACATCGAGAAGGCTGCCCTGCGCGCCCTCGAATAATATCCGTTTACCGGCTTTGCGCTCTTCGGCCAGCACCTTCCAGACCGGCGCGGCAAATTGCAAAACCAGCGGTGCAATGTCATTGAGCTGCGCAAGCAGCGCGTCGGTATCCACTTCGGCCATGCCCATACCGCGACGCAGGGTATCATGGTGCACCGCCAAGCGCTCGATGCGTGCTTTAAGCGTATCAAGATCGGCCAGATCGGACACACGGATCGCGCGGCGGCCAACTTTATCTTCATAAGCCGGGCCGATGCCGCGCCCCGTAGTGCCAATTTTGGCGACTTTATTCTGTCTTTCGCGGGCCTGATCTAGTTCGGAGTGTACCGGTAATATCAGCGGCGTGTTTTCCGCAATCATCAGGTTTTCGGGCGAAATTTGCACACCTTGGCCCTGCAGCTTGGCAATCTCTTCTTTTAAATGCCATGGGTCTAGAACCACACCATTGCCTATGACCGACAACTTACCGCTTCGCACAATCCCTGAAGGCAGCAGCGAAAGTTTATAAACCTCGCCATCGATCACCAGAGTATGACCAGCATTGTGACCGCCTTGAAACCGCACGATGACATCGGCGCGCTCGCTGAGCCAATCGACTAGTTTTCCTTTGCCTTCGTCGCCCCATTGGGCGCCAACCACGACCACATTCGCCATTTTTGACCTTTCTGATCTGCGTCAAACCCGCGTCGGTATAGCGGCCCTCGCCGCGCTAGAAAACCTCGAAAAGCACCAAACCGGTTTATTTTTTAATTTTAATGGCAACCGGGCTGCCGTGCGGTGTGCTCAAATAGGCCTCTGCCCATGCCGCGTGCAAGTCAGATAACTGGCGCTTGTCCTTTGGATCGCGCTCGACCAGCAGCGCTTCGAGCGTTTCCAGCCAGGCTGTGAAATAATCATCACCGCCATTAAGCTCATGGTCGGCCCCATTATGTTTGAGCCTTGCGCCAAAGCGTTTGGTCCAATCCGGCCAGCTAAAAAGTCCTTGCGCGTGCAGTGCCACGCTTAGGGCAAAAAGCTGAGCATGCCATGGCTGTTCAAAAACAGGCTGCGGCGCAGTTTGCATTACATCGGGTCCAGATAACTTTGCCATAGATCAAGCATCACTTCGTCGTTGGGATTTTCAGCATGCGCCCATAGCACATCGGCCCGAAAGGCAACGCAGTAGAGAGGCTCGGGCGCTTCGCCCTGCCCATGCGCATTGGCATCCGGAAAAACATGTGCGCCGTAGCACTGCACAATACGGCCTTTTTTTCCGGCTGCATAGGACGGCAACCGGCTGTGGCCTCCGTTGACATTCCGGTTCTGGCCACAACCTGCGCGCACCGCGTCGCCAATGGAAAAACGTACTTTTTCACTGCTCTCGCGTTCGGTTGGACCACCGCTTGACAGAACTTTGGCCACTTTATCAGGCGCCAACCGACGCGCCTGAAGCGGCGATGGTTCGCTATCGACCATTGCGCTTTCCAGTTCAGCGCGGCTTATAACGTCATGCTCAACCAGCATATTGCACAGCGCTGATATCCATTTTTCATAATAGGAAAACACCGCATAATCAGCCGGCAGCAGCCGCTCACGCGAATGGCGCGATGCATCCAGTGTCCACAGGCCAAGGCTTCCAGCCGCCAGCGTTACCGCCAATGCGCGCGCGTGCCACTCTTCGGCAAAAACCGGCGCATCTGCGGGCTCGGCATCAACCCGCCCATCTCCAAAGCGGCCGCCCATATCATGCAGCCGGCTCATGACGGGGCCGCGATCAGACCAGTGCCGATCATGGCATCACGGGTGATTAGCTTTGCAAGCGCGTCGGTGCTCCAACCTTCCGTTCCTGTAGGCCGTTGCGGCACTACAAGATAGCGGATTTCCGCGGTGCTATCCCAAACCTTCACAGAGACACTTTCGGGCAGTGTTACGCCAAATTCAGCCAGCACTTTACGCGGCTCGCGCACTGCCCGTGCACGGTAGGCATCCGATTTATACCAGCCCGGAGGAATGCCAAGAAGCGGCCATGGATAACAACTGCACAAGGTGCAAACAACAAGGTTGTGCACGCTATCTGTATTTTGAACCGCCACAATATGCTCGCCCTGACGGCCATAAAACCCCATCTGCGAGACAGCCGATGTGGCATCTTTGAACAGCAGATCACGAAACGCATCATCGCTCCAGGCCCGCGCCACCACCTCTGCGCCATTCTGAGGACCGATTTTAGTTTGATAGGTATCAATAATTTCATCAAGGGTGGCCGGATCAACCAACCCTTTGTCCACCAAAAGCGTCTCAAGCGCTTTGACCCTTAGCGCTGGATCAGAGGGCAAAAGGCTATGAGGTTGATCATGGTCTTGGGCATCATGTGGCATAGGGACACTCTGCGCAGAGGATTTGCCCGGGTCAAGATGGTATTGCCCCTTGCTTCGGGGGGAAAACTTTCCTATCTACCGCCTAACAGCGATACGCGAGGCTCTATGGAAAACGTCGTTCTTACTATCCACCTGCTGCTGGCACTGGCTTTGGTCGGTGTTGTGCTGCTGCAACGCTCAGAGGGCGGCGGTCTTGGACTTGGCGGCGGTGGCGGCGGTGGCGGTGTGATGTCGGGCCGCAGCGCAGCCTCGGCTTTAACGAAAGTCACTTGGATTTTGGCGGTTGCGTTTATCATCACTTCGCTCAGCTTGACAGTGATTGCAGCGCGCAAGTCAGCAGGCAATTCTGTGATCGACCGATTGGGAATTCAAAGCACCGAAGGCGCGGCAACAGCCCCGGCTTTATCGGATGCCGACGCCTTGTTGCCACCTGATCCAGAAGATACAGCGCCACTGGTTCCAAGCGCGGACTAAAACACTAGCTATTGATGCTATCCGAAAGACCGCAACATTATCTTGCGGTCTTATTGCATTAAGGTTGCGAATCCTATAAGAGTTTACTCCCGTGAACCTGCGCCAATTCGGGCATGTATGGGCACTTATTTTGCGCGGTCAGCGCAATGAATATCACGGGGGTGAGCCTTGGCTCGATTTATTTTCATTACCGGCGGCGTAGTTTCTTCACTAGGCAAAGGTCTAGCATCGGCGGCCGTTGGTTCTTTACTGCAAGCCCGTAATTATACTGTGCGACTGCGTAAACTTGACCCCTATTTGAACGTTGATCCCGGCACCATGAGCCCGTTTGAGCATGGCGAGGTATTTGTCACTGATGATGGGGCCGAAACCGATCTAGACCTTGGGCATTATGAACGTTTTACTGGGGTTGCAGCCCGAAAAACCGATTCTATTTCCTCTGGCCGGATATATTCCACCGTTTTGGAAAAAGAGCGCCGCGGTGATTACCTTGGAAAAACCATTCAGGTGATCCCCCATGTGACCAATGAAATCAAAGAATTCATCTCAATCGGTGAAGACGAAGTGGATTTCATGCTGTGTGAAATTGGCGGCACAGTAGGCGATATCGAAGGCCTACCGTTTTTTGAGGCCATCCGGCAGTTTTCCCAAGACAAGCCACGCGGGCAATGTATTTTCATGCATCTTACCCTGCTTCCCTTTATCAAAGCCAGTGGCGAGCTGAAAACCAAACCCACCCAGCACAGCGTTAAAGAGCTACGCTCTATCGGCTTGGCACCAGATATTTTGGTGTGCCGATCCGAAGGCGAGATACCCGAAAAAGAGCGTGAAAAGCTGGCCTTGTTCTGCAATGTTCGCTCCGAAAGCGTGATTGCGGCGCAAGATCTCAAATCAATTTACGAAGCGCCCTTGGCCTATCACCGCGAAGGTCTGGATCAGGCGGTGCTTGACGCCTTTGGCATCGCGCCTGCCCCACAGCTTGATCTGACCCGGTGGGATGATGTGGCAGACCGGATTTACAATCCCGAAGGTCAGGTCAATGTGGCCATTGTTGGAAAATATACCCAGCTTGAAGATGCCTATAAATCCATCGCTGAAGCTTTGACCCATGGCGGTATGGCCAATCGGGTAAGGGTGAAGGTTGAATGGGTTGATGCGGAAATTTTTGAAACCCAAGATGCCGCGCCGCTGTTGCAAGGGTTTCACGCGATCTTGGTGCCCGGCGGGTTTGGCGAACGCGGCACCGAAGGCAAAATCAAAGCTGCGCAGTTTGCCCGCGAACATAAAGTGCCATACTTGGGCATTTGCCTTGGGATGCAGATGGCGGTGATTGAAGCGGCCCGTAATGTGATCGGTGTCAACGATGCCGGATCAGAAGAATTTGACCACGAGGCCGGCGGAAAACGCTTTGAGCCAGTGGTCTATCATCTCAAAGAATGGGTGCAGGGCAATCATAAAGTTGCGCGCAAGGTGGATGACGACAAAGGCGGTACCATGCGGCTAGGTGCCTATGATGCGAGCCTGGCCGAAGGGTCGCAAGTGGCAGAAATTTATGGCAGCACCAAAATTGATGAACGTCACCGCCACCGCTATGAGGTTGACATCAAATATCGCGAGCAGCTTGAAGCTGCCGGCCTGCGGTTTTCGGGCATGTCCCCTGATGGGCGGTTGCCCGAAATTGTCGAGTGGACGGATCATCCGTGGTTTATTGGCGTCCAGTTCCATCCCGAGTTGAAATCGAAACCTTTTGAGCCGCACCCGCTGTTTAAAGACTTTATTCGAGCGGCAAAAGAAATCTCAAGGCTCGTTTGACCGCAGCAAAACTTAAGGTGTATCTTTGCGAGGCTATAGAGTTTGGCGTTAAATGCGCCCTACTGGGGTGAATTTAGCGAACTGAACCCTATCTAGAGAGCATAGAGAAAGCACCTGTCAGGAGGTCATATGGCGAAGGGGTATTGGATTGCGCAGGTCACGGTCAAAGACCCAGAGACCTATGAGAAATATAAGGCTGCAAATGCTATTGCCTTTGCCAAGTATGGTGGCCGGTTTATCGTGCGCGGCGGCGCACAGGCGGTTAAAGAAGGGACCACGCATCCCCGATCGGTGGTAATCGAATTTCCAGATTACGCGGCCGCACTTGCGTGTTATGAAAGCCCAGAATACAAGTCCGCTCTGGCCATCCGCCAAGGCATTTCCGACGGAAATCTGGTTATTGTTGAAGGATACGACAGCTAATATGTTTGCAAATTTACTGAAATCTCTGCTTGATCCCGAACCCAAAGAGCTTGCTCCAAGCGATGCGCGGCTGGCTATTGCTGCGCTTTTGGTGCGGGTGGCACGATCTGATAATCATTATGCAGAAAGTGAAATTCAGCGCATTAATAGAGTGCTGCAAACCCGCTATGGCCTTGATGCTGCAGGTGCCGCCGCGTTGCGTCAGGATGGTGAAACACTTGAGCAAGAAGCGCCTGATACAGTGCGCTTTACCCGCGCGATCAAAGACGCTGTTCCCTATGTCGATCGCACGGCTGTGATCGAATCCCTTTGGCAGATCGCGCTGGCTGATGGCGCGCGTGATGATGAAGAAGATGCGCTGCTGCGCCTTGTGGCAAAATTGCTTGGGGTAAACGACGTCGACAACGCAGCCGCACGCCGACGCGCCGCGCAGGCGTGATCGCCACCCTGCCCATGTATGATCGGCGCGAGATGCGCGCAGCGACAGACGGTTTGTGGCAGGCCATTCGAACAACACTGGGCTACGGCCCAGCGCAGCTCACCCGCCGCGACGACCCGTGGCCGCTGTGGCAAGACCCAAATTTGCTTTTAGGGCAAACCTGCGGCCTGCCTTACCGGACCCAATTGGCCAAGTATGTGAAGTATGTAGGCACGCCTGATTATGGCCTCGAAGGCTGCCCACCAGGGTATTACGCTTCGGTTTTTATCGCCCGCCAGGATGCGATCTTATCCAATTTTCAAAATAAAACCTTTGCCTATAATGAACCGCTGTCTCAATCTGGTTGGGCCGGCCCCATAGACCATCTATGCCGCCGCACTATCCGCCCAAGACGGTGCTTGCGCAGCGGCTCGCACCAAAATTCGGCGCGTTATGTGGCCGAAGGACGGGCCGATTTTGCGGCCATTGACAGTCAAAGCTGGCGATTGATCAAGGCCTATGATCCTTGGGCCAAGAACCTGTTTGAAATTGGCCAAAGCGATCCGACACCCGGACTGCCCATGGTTTGTGCACAGAATTTTCACGCAGATGAATTGGCCCAAGCCTGCACGCAGGCGATTTCATCGCTTCCCGAGAGCACGCGCGAAACCCTTGGGCTCAAGGGGTTTGTTGATTTATCGGCGGCTGCCTATTTTGCACTGCCCGACCCGGTTGATATCGCGGATTTTTGCTAGCCAGATCGCGCCTTCCTTATCCTTTAAATGCCGGTGGACATCTTACCCTAGGTTTGAGACAGTTCAAAACGTAAAGCAAATAGCAAAGAGGCGATAGCGTGACAATCATTCAACCGGATTGGATCAATGGACTGTTGGGCGGTCTAATGATTGGCTTAGCAGGCGCCATATTTTTGCTTGGTAATGGCCGGGTCATGGGGGCAAGTGGTATATTAGGGAGAGTTCTAGATCGCTCTGAAACCCAACCACTGGCAGAAAACATTATGTTTTTATTAGCCTTGGTTTTGGCACCAATTGCCTTTTCACAATGGCTTGATACAGGCCCTACGCATCTGAGCGGTAATTGGCTGGTGATTATTTCCGCCGGTCTTTTGGTCGGGATTGGAACTCGCCTTGCGAATGGCTGCACATCCGGCCACGGTGTGTGCGGCATCTCGCGGCTCTCGCCCCGTGGCATTGTTTCGACCTTCCTATATATCGGCGGCGGTGTGCTTACCGTTGTGCTGCTGCGTCATTTGTGGGGGCTTATCTAATGCGGATTTTATTTGCATTAATCAGCGGCGCTCTGTTTGGCATTGGGCTGTGCGTGTCAGGCATGACAAATACGCTTAAGGTTCAAGGATGGCTGGATATTTTTGGCGTATGGGACGCCACTTTGGCTTTTGTGATGGGTGGCGCAATCGTTCCTATGGCAGTGGCTTGGCGGTTGGTCAAAGCCAAAAGCCAGCAGCCCGCAGTTGCACAAAGTTCTGGCACTGGCCCGCTGTTCGACCGGCAGTTTGTCCTTGGTTCAGTGCTTTTTGGCGCAGGTTGGGGTGTGGCAGGTCTTTGCCCGGGTCCAGCCTTGGCATCGCTTAGTTTTGGCGGCTTGGGCGGTGTGGTTTTTTTATTAGCCATGGCCGCCGGAATGATTGCCGCACCGAGGATACGTACAAGGCTTGCTGCACCCGCTCCAATCTGAGCTAACCTAAACGCCTTGCTCAGTGTGCCCGATCAAAGGGCTTGACGATTTTTATGCGCGGTGCGACGGTTCGCGCGGTTTTGTAGTAAAAGGATATCGTCCATGAGCGATGCGTTTTTTCAACCCGTTTCTGGCATGGAAATGCCGCGCTTCGCCGGCGTTCCCACCTTTATGCGCCTGCCGTTGGTCGAACCTGATCATCCGCGCTTTAAAGAGGTTGATATCGGTGTGGTCGGCGTGCCGTGGGACAGTGGTACCACCAATCGCCCCGGGCCGCGGCATGGGCCACGGCAATTGCGCGATGCGTCCACCATGATCCGCGCCCAGCATTCGGTCAGCGGTGTACGCCCGTTTGAAGCCGCCGCCTGTGCAGATGTGGGCGATGTGTGCTGTAATCCGGCCGACATTGGAGACACTTTACAGCGCATTACTCAGTTTTATGATACTCTTCTGGATCATTCGATTGTTCCCCTAACCGCTGGCGGCGATCACCTAACTTCTTTGCCAGTACTACGCGCGCTGGCCAAAAAGGCACCGCTCGGGATGATCCATTTTGACAGCCATACAGATTTATTCCACAGCTATTTCAATGGCCAGATGTATACCCATGGCACCCCGTTTCGGCGCGCCATGGAAGAAGGCCTTTTGGACCCCAAGCGGGTAATACAAATTGGCATTCGCGGCACGCAATATGATCAAGAAGATTTAGATTTTGCCAAAGCCGAGGGCATTCGGGTGGTGAAAATAGAAGAGTTTTTCGACCGTGGTGTTGAGGATGTAATGGCCGAAGCCCGCGCGATTGTTGGCGCTAAGGATACCTATGTGTCCTATGATATCGACTTTGTTGATCCGACCTTTGCCCCGGGCACCGGCACACCAGAGGTCGGCGGCCCAAACAGTTTTCAGGCGCTGCAGGTCGTGCGCGGCCTTGGCGGGGTCAATATTGTTGGCGCGGATATGGTCGAAGTATCGCCGCCCTTTGACGCTGACGGCGGCACCGCCTATCTTGGGGTGTCGATCATGTTCGAGCTTTTGTGCCAAATGGTCAGAAACCGCAGCCCGGAAATTTGAACCTGCGTGATACTGCCGCAATACCGACGCGATACAGATATGGGGTTTGGGCCTTTAGCAGCGGCCAAAATTTTCTCAATATGATTAATATTTCCCTGCGATCGATCAGCTTCGCACATATGCAAACAGACCGAAAGCGAAGCCAATAAAGCAAAATAGATAACCCATTGGAACTAGAAAAAATGGCTCTTTAAGGATGCCATCCTGTGCGACAGACTCACCTATAAGAGCAAATAAAATTTGCATCCCAATTCCGCAGGCAAAAAATCCAAGAGCGAGGTACAACACTGTATTATTCATTTGTTTATCCAATTCAAAGAGCGTAAAAATTAAAGAGTAAGAAACGTGGTTTAACGCAGAAAAATTCTAACTTTAAAAAGCAAATCTATATTTTAATCATATTCTATCAAACTCTTTTGCTTTACCACACGCCTTGGATAGAGTCAGCACCGGCACTGATTTGTTTGCCCGAAAAGCTTTGGAAATTTGTGTCAGGACACCGCTGCGTCGGCTGATACACCAAGACCATTAGCGGCTATCCGCAGGATCATTTGATCATAACTCATATTAAGATTGAGCAAACAAGATCGGAAAAAATAGCCCTGACCAAGACCCGGCATGAGGTTGGCTTCAATAAAATGAAGCACATTATGCCCATCCATTTTTATGTCAATACGGCCAAAGGATTTGCCCCCCAAAGCCTTGAACGCCGCCTCTGCCATAGTTGAAAGTTGTTTTCGAAGCACCGCGCTAGCAACCGCGACGACCTGTTCCGTGTCATTCTTTTTGATATGAAAATCTAATATCCGGTGACCATTTTTATTTTTTGACGCAATAATCTCGACCGGCATTGTCGTACAGTTATGGGTTTTGCAATCTTGGAAAACCCCAACGGTAAATTCTCGGCCAGTTAAATAAGCTTCTGCCAGCGTGGTATTGTTTTGTTTGCTATATATTTTTGAAACCTTGGCTTTGAAGCTTGCAAAGTCGTGAACGTATGAAAAAGCATCAACGCCGCGACTATCGCCGCCTATTACCGGCTTAAGAAATAAAGGAAAGGCGATCGGAATTGATGTTTCTGTTAGATGTTGGCCGGGGACTGATTTGAAATATCGCGCTGTCTGAACCCCCGCTTTTTGCACAATGTCCTTTGCATGGCTTTTGTTAGCCTCACGTTCAAGTGCTTTTCTATTTGATGCCATATACGCAATCCCGCATTGATCCAAAAAATCATTCAACCAAGTTTTGCCATCGCCAAAATCAAAATATTTGACGCCTGAAAAGACAAGATCCGGCCGTCTGTCCACAACACGCCTAAGATCCGATTTAGTAGCGATTTCTGAAATCTGAACATACTGATATTTTTCAGACAAAAGATTGAAAATTAAGTGTTCATCTAAAGTAATGCCCACGTTTTTCTGATGGCTGTGTGGGCTGTCTGCTTTCGGAACCGTGAGTATTACAATAGATTTATTTTCTTTTACCGGCAAATGTATCTGGAGAGGAACATTACGGTTTCTGTATGCGGGTAATGCGGAGCCGACTCTAATAGATTTCATTGGTTTGCCAATGATCGGTGTTGTTTTTGTATTTTCTGATTTCAAAATAAATCCTAACAATGCTCGCGCAAAATTTTGGCGAAACG
This sequence comes from Rhodobacteraceae bacterium Araon29, assembly GCA_039640505.1. Lineage (NCBI taxonomy): Bacteria > Pseudomonadati > Pseudomonadota > Alphaproteobacteria > Rhodobacterales > Paracoccaceae > Rhodobacteraceae bacterium Araon29. The sequence continues at coordinate 2,750,742 of CP046865.1, forward strand.
CGATGGGTTTCAATGGCTTAGCTGTATCGGAAACAGTAAAATTAGAGATAAAGTCCAGATAAATATATCTGCATTTTATGAAAGCTATGACATTAAGCGAAAAACACGCGCCACTCATATCTATAGAGACTTGAGGGCGATGGTAACCAATGAAGTAAACTCAGGGTATTTGCAACAAAATAACTGCCCATCGACAATTATATCTGAACTACTTCATCCAGCTTTTGACTTGTTTGATTTTTCCGGCATCTGCAGCGCCCGAAACTTTTCCAAGTATCTCGCCGTCTTCGCGCAGTACAATGACCTGCATCTGTTTCGTACCTGATATTCCAAAGGGCTTATTCAAGACGGCAGCTTTTTGATAAATCGTATAGGTGCGATGCTGCCATTCTTGGGTTGCGAATGCTTTTTTGAGGCCACCATCAATCATGCCTTTCACAAATCGTGCGCCGCGGCCCATCAATAGAACTTGGATAAAATTATCTGAAGGCGAAAAGCCCATTTGTGCAACCCAATCTTCCACCGCGCTTTGCTGACCGCGTTTATAAGCAAGCAAAATGACCGTTTTTTTGCCCGGAAGCTCTTTAGGCCATTCGACTTCTTGACCGCTTAAATTGGTAAAGAGCATCGTATTTGGCAGGCTTTCGGCCTGTGCGGTGAAACCTACCATGGTTGCCAGTACAACGGTGACTGCCAAAAGCCATTTTTGCATCTCTATACACTCCCAAGTGGCGATAAATCTCTGATGCGAAATGGTAACTTATGCGGTTATCTTTTCAAGCCTAAGGTATAAGATAAATACGCTTCACAACGTAACGCCCCGATCTTATTCAGGCGACAAACATTTCTTGACCCTTTGGAATTGGGTTGTTACCTGCGGCGCGCCCAGCGATCACGGGTGCCGATCATAGCGCTGCAGCCTATGGGCGCTAACCAAACCGCAACAGGCAAAAACCGCGACCCCGATCATCATTGCCGTGGGCGTTCCATTAAAAAACTGCCCTGCAATCCCCGCCAAAATCACCGAACCAAGCGTTGCCACTGCGCTGACGACGCTGGCAGCGGTGCCGGCAATATGGGCAAAAGGTTCCATTGCCAGCGCTGTTAAATTCCCCATAGTCATTCCAGCCTGAAAGAAAATACCAAACACCCAAAACACAAATAGGCCAAACCCTAGCGGTCCTGAAATCACACCGGCATTTAGCAGTAAAAGCATCAAAAAACTCCACACCACTTGAACTTGAAAAGCGGCACTGACCAACCGCCGCATTCCCAATTGCATCACCAACATGGCATTTACAAAACTCGCAGAGGCCGCGCAAACCGCAATCAATGCAAACCAAACCGGAAAACTAGCGGCGCGATCAAAGAAGTGATCAAAAACAGGTTGGATTAACAACAAACCGGTAAACAGCACCGCATAGGAAAATACCAAGGTTAGAATTGCGGTGCGAACAATCGCTAAAGATAAAATTTCTATCACGGCTAAATTAAAACTTCTAAGCCGAAAAGGGACCCGGTTTTGGGCTGTGATCGGCTCTGTAATCCGCAGCCCCATCCAGGAGGTGCTAACGACAACAAACACGATGAACACAGCAAAAATTGCCTGCCATTCAAAAGCTATCATGACGCCGGCCCCTATTAACGGAGCCATCGCGGGCACCAGAGCAAAAACAATCATTATGAAAGAAGAAATACGCGCCATTTCGCGACCTGAATACAAATCACGCACCAAAGCGTGCGAAATAACCCGCGGACCCGCCGCCCCAATACCTTGCAATAAGCGTGCAATAAGCATGGTCTCTAAGCTGGTTGCTATCATGCAAACCGCTGCAGATAAAACGTACAGCCCTGCCCCAAAATATATAATCCTTTTGCGCCCAAAACTATCTGACAAGGGGCCCATAAAAAAGGTTCCAAGCGCCATCCCAACAACAAAAGATGATAAAATCAACTGTGCTTGATTAGGGCTTTCGGGGGATAATTGCGCAGCGATATGAGGCAACGCTGGCAACATGCCATCGATTGAGAGCGCAACCGTTGCCACCAACATTGCCATAAGCGCAATAAACTCAGGAGTAGAAATGCGCACCGATAAACCTATCCACAGCAATTTGACGAGTGTAAGCACTGTCTAATATGCGCAAAATCAATCTATTAAAAGACTATAAAATATGTTTTTTCACTCTATGTTGGGGCGTGCATTAAACTGAAATGAACCGGCCTATCCTGGCCTGGCCCATTAGATTCCCACACTTTTTGAGACACATTCACAATTATTTGTTTGTTGCAAAAAAGAAGGGGTATTTATCATTTCTGGAAGTGCCATACGGACAAAAATAACATCGTATGAAAAATAAACGGAAAATATCCTCTTGTAGAGAGGCTACCTGAAGTCTTTGAAACTCTCAATGCGAAATGGGCAGAGTAGTTAAAAGCAGTTACCCTTTATGACACACAAAATCAGGACTCAAAAAAGGTAAAATATCTCTTGCTCCTAAGAGTTTTAAGATTGAGCCATGGGGTTTTAAATACGCAGAAACACCATAACCTTCTTTAAAAAAGTCTGATCTAAACAACCTAATTGCTTTAGTCAGGCGCATACCGGTGTCAAAAATCAGAGCCGCCAACCAATGCAGATCATTATTGATAGCCCTACATTGAGATTGTACCGCTTGAACTGTCTCAACGGAAATATGATGATAGGGCCCTGTTTCCTATAACTCCAATTACAATATTACAGGCTCATCCTTCTGAAAATGACTGATGGGATGACTCTTCGAGTAACCAGTTTCGCAAGGTTGCAAGAACCGGATCTGCTTCCCAATTTCGTTTCATGCGGAGCGTGTAAATAGTTTTTTGCGGCACCGCTTGCTCAAACAATCTGACAAGTTTTCCGTTTCGCAGCTCATTGTCGATCAGAGAAAGGTGGCCTAAAACAACACCGGCGCCACTTTCTGCCGCTAACGTGGCACTGTATGCATCATCAAACCACATGGCCTTTGTTGATCCAGATATTTCTGGCGCGGCTGTGGACAACCAGAACTTCCATTCATCGCGCTGATACTCGTGCAAAAGGACATGATCGGACAGGTCCGACGGATATTGGATGGGCCCATTATCGCGCAAATACTTCGCGCTGCAGACAGGCGCTCTTTCCGTCGTCATGAAAGTTTCATATTCTCCATCGGATGGGCAGCCATATCCGCAAGTAATTTCAATGTCGGATCGTTGATCAGTCAAGTTCGTGGTCAACGAAAGACTCACATCTCTAAGGGCGCGCCTCAGCCGCATGAGACGAGGCGAAATCCAACGCGATGCAAACCCTGGCGAACATTGCAGTGTCACCATTCGACTTTTAACTGTTTTTCTGACGCTGTCTGTCGCATGAGAAAGTTTATCGAGCACCGGGCCGATATTGGATAAATATTCCTGACCTGTGCTTGTTAGCCGAACCCCCGTGGGGCCACGATCAAAGAGCTTTTGGCCAACAAAGTCCTCAAGCTGTCGAACTTGGTGGCTAATGGCTGAAGAGCTAAGATGAAGCTCTTCAGCAGCAAGGCGAAAGCTGTTCAAACGCCCAGCGGCTTCAAAACCGCATAACGCGGCCAGCGGAGGAAGTCGGCATTCTCTAGACATGAAATTCTCTCACCACCAAAGTGAATAATCTTCTTTTGTCTCAAAATAATAATGTCCCTACACTAACAGAGTAATTTGCAAAAAAGGAAAAATTTTATGGACATTTCACATATAAACTTGAAAACCCCGGTAAAGGGCCTTCATGTTATCTCCTTTACACTAGTGTTGGGCCTATGCGCCAAGACTGCTTTTGCAGAGCCGCCCAGCGTCCCCAAAGATCACAAGGGCGTCACCGTCGGCCTTCTTGAGGAACTCCCAAAAGAAACCCTTGAGCGGACGGTCGGACTAAAAGGTTATACATTGCGTATGCGCTGGGTTACCGTCGAAGCGGGTGGTCGTATCGCCGAACACAGTCATGCTGACCGTCCTGGTATTGTCTCAATGGTCGCCGGCAAATGGTGGGAAGGACAGTATGGCAGCGAAAATATGTACTCTGCCGAAGGCTATGAAAGTTTCCCAGAGACCGAGAAAACGGTCCACTGGGTATATAACCGCTTGGATAAACCTTCGACGGCGTTGGTTTGTGACATTGTTAAATCTAAATAGCTCTGACGATACCGGATTGTTTACAAGCCATGCATTCACTGGGGTCGAGCCATCCATACCCTCACCGAAAGGGTCTTTGGCCAGAGATGCGCTGGTATACTAACCACAGGCAGATGGTTGATTGAACAAAGACAGGCCAACAGCATCAGATTTTGCCAAACGTATCTAGCTTCAGCAGGCATCTAGTTCAGCAGCTGCAATATTAGCCTGCACTTTAGCCTTTTGAGCAGAGGTTGTTCGAAGGCCTTGAACCACTCTTGGATACTTATAATGGTGCTACAAATCAGCAGGGACAGAGCGATAGAAATAGAAATACCCACCACGAACAATGGTGTAAGGGATTCCGTTGGTCAGTAATTTGGTCTGTATTTCGGTCAGCACTCAGGAGCGCCAATACTTAAGCCAGGTTTAAATAACTGATTATTATCTTATGCTTATTGGGAAATTATCCGTGATATTAGGATAATTTATGGCGGTGCTGGTAGTCCCGCGAGCTTAGGCATCAGCAGTTTCTCAATAAATAGGTGTTAGGGTTTTAAGGTTGGTTTTGAAGTAGCGGAATTAAACTGGGTTAAGAATAGCCGCACAGCTAATTGTAGAGACTAATAAGAGCAAGGAGGGTTATTCTGACAGGGCAGCGCTGAAATAAACTAGGCGAGTGGCCCGGTATTCGCCTCTCTGATTTGAATTTTACTTGAACCGCTTCGCTGCGTCTGCCGCCGAAGCCCGCATGTTTTTAGCAAAAAGCGTAACATCGATTTCGGTTGCGATAAAAGTCGCTCCCAAATCACGACATTGGGCTTGTAGTTCCTGATCAAGAGTTAAGATGCCTGCCGCCTTTCCCCCCTCAACGATCCGCTTCGTAGCCTCTAACACGGCGGTCTTAACCTCGATTTGCCCTGGTTTGCCAATGAAGCCCATGTCAGCTGCCAGATCAGACGGACCGATGAATACACCGTCCAAACCGTCGACTGCCAGAATATCATCCAGTGCCGCCATGCCCTTTTGGTTCTCAACTTGTGCCAACAAGCAGATTTCTTCCCGTGCGGTCGTCAAGTAGTCGCCAATTGCAGCAAAATCTGAGGCGCGGGCCAGTGCAGATCCGACACCGCGCACCCCATGCGGCGGATATGTCACTGCATCGACCAATTCTTGGGCCTGCGCGCCGCTTTCGACCATCGGGATCAGAAGTGATTGAGCACCAGCATCTAGCAACTGTTTGATGATCCAAGTTTCGCCTATCGGAGGCCGCACCATGGCATGGCTGCCACGCGCGCCGATGACCTGAAGCTGAGCCGTAATAGATCGCAGATCGTTAGGCGCGTGTTCGCCGTCGATCAACAGCCAATCAAATCCGGCACCGGCACTGATCTCAGCGATGTAAGGATCAGCCAACCCTAACCAACATCCCAGTTGCAGTTGCCCCTTTGTGATCGCAGCCTTGAATGGATTATGTGGCACTGGCATAGGAGACCCTCTTAGGCAAAGCTGATATCAACGGACCCGAAGGAGCCAAAATCAGCAGAAATCTTTGACCCCGACGGGCATTCAACCGGTCGAATAAAACTACCGGACAAAATGATTTGACCGGGTTCAATGCTTTGCCCGTATTGGGCCATACGGCGGGCCAACCAGACGACGCTTTCAACAGGATCGTTTAGAACACCGGCCCCTAGGCCCGTTTCTTCTACCTCTTCATTGCGGAAAGTGATCGCACCTACCCATCGAAGATCAAAGGCATCGATCGAATGGCGCTCAGATCCCAGCACGACACCTGCATTCGCGGCATTGTCGCTGATCGTGTCAAAGACCGTGCGTATTGCCTTTGTTTCCGGATCAACACGCAGGATACGAGTGTCGAGGATCTCGATAGATGGCGCCACATAATCTATTGCTGCGACAACATCTTCCCTTGTCACTCCCACTCCGCCAACCTGTGATTTCATCACAAAAGCAATTTCAGCTTCAATTCTGGGCTGAATGAAGCGGCCCTTTGGCACAGTGGCACCGTGATCAAACACCATATCATCGAACAGGATACCACTATCGGGGGTATCGATATTCAATGCATATTGCATGGCCTTCGATGTGAGCCCAATCTTCCAACCTACTACAGATCGGCCCTTTTCCAGTTTAGCGCGGTAGATCGCGTTCTGGATGGCGTAAGCATCGTCCATTCCCATATTGGGATGGCGTATCGATAGAAGGCCGATCTGCTTTCCGGTTTCCTCGGCTTGTAACAAATCCGCAGCGGCTTTTGCTTGATCCTTGGGCGTCATGACTGCTCATCCTCAATCGTATTGCGCAGAGTGCCGATCGTATTCACCTCAACCTCAACGACATCCCCGGGTTTTAGAAATTGCGGAGGGTCTAACCGCGCTCCAGAACCCGTCGGCGTACCAGTAACGATGATATCCCCAGGCTCCAGTGTCATGAAGGTCGAGATATATTCAATCTCACGTCGGATTGGATGCATCATTCGGGACAGTACATCATCCTGACGGACCTCGCCATTCACGCGGGTTATGATGCGGGCGTCGTCCAATTGGGCAGGATCAGTGAAAGGAACCAACCATGGCCCAATAGCACCAGATTTGTCCCAGTTCTTGCCTTGGGTGACATTGAATTTTGCGTGACGGACCCAATCGCGGATTGTTCCTTCGTTGCAGATCGTCAATGCGGCAATGTGATCATAGGCGTCGGCTTGCGTTATACGACGTCCACCCTTGCCAATCACAATCGTAACTTCGCCTTCGTAGTCGAGCTGTGGGCTTTCTGGCGGTCGGATCAATGGGCGATCATGTCCAGTAAATCCGCTCGCAAAGCGCGGAAAGAGCGACATGAATTTCGGCTGTTCAGACCCGTCTTTATATTCGGCATTCCGATCTGGGAAGTTTACGCCCACACACAGGATCCGGTGTGCATTGGGCATGACCATTTCATACTGGAAGTCGGTGTGAGAAACGGTTCTTCCCTCTACCGCTTTGCTAAGGGCAGCAAGGCCACCGGCTTGCACAGCGTCAAACAAAGTTGGCCAATGAGGGCATGCATCGTTCAAGGCAATCATTCCCGCGTCAGTGACCGCGCCGTAGTAGGTTTTGCCGCCGCTTATATAGGTCGCAAATTTCATTGATTTCTCCCCCAGCCACATTGAATAGCCTTCGCCCAGAACAGCTTTTGAAGGCTTGCACTCATGGCGCGACAATCGGAGTTGCATTCAATTCCGAATTTTTAAGGTCGACGCCTACAAACTGGGTACCATGTTTGAACCAACTTTCCGGGGCCGCCGCACCCCACAAAGTTTGCCGCTGTGGATCTTTAAGGTCCCATTTGATTGGCTCAAGATCCGGATCGACTGTTTGATAATCCGAACAATAAATCTCAATCCGGTGCCCATCGGGGTCAAGAATATAAAGGAAGAACGCGTTAGAAATCCCATGACGACCTGGGCCGCGTTCGATGTTACCAACGTAACCCGTGGTTGCCATCAGATCGAGCAAATCAATGATATTCAGGGGTGTTGGCACCCAAAAAGCTACATGGTGCATCCGAGGCCCTGTGCCATTGGTGAAAGCCATATCATGGACGCCGCCTTTGCGGTGCATCCACGCGGCCCAGAGCTTTTTGCTGTCTTCGTCTTCGGTGTATTCCGTCACACGGAAGCCGAAATCGGAATAGAAAGCGACAGAGGCATCCACGTCGTGGCTAAAGCAATTGAAATGATCAATCCGCAGCGGTTTGACCCCCCGATAAAGCGCGTATTTCTGATGGATAGGCTCTAGTTGATCCATCTTGTGGTAGAACTCCAATGGGATGCCCATATTGTCTGACGTTAGCAACGTCTTGCCTTGATAGGGGCGCGCGACCCATTCGGTTGGACGGTCTTTACTTTTGAAATAAGCCTCGGCTTTTTCGAGGTCCAATTCGTCAAAGGTTTTGAAACCCATCACCTCTACAGTACCTGGTTGATCAGATTTTTGCAGGATCACACAATGATGCCCGCGCTCTTCCATGGCGCGCAGATAGATATGGCTTTCGCTTTCATCCGTGACTTGAAGGCCCAAAATCTCGGTGTAGAATTTTTTGGATGCAGCGAGGTCCCTCACGTTTAGGCAGACATGGCTAAGCCGAATTGTATTGAAATCAGGGTATAAATTTGGTGCAGGTACGGGCATATCATAGCGCTCCCAGTTTGGTGATTTTATGGTGACCGGTCGCGAAACCGATATGCTTTTGCTCCATGTAGAATTCAAAGGACCAGTCGCCGCCATCTCGGCCAATGCCAGAAGCTTTGACTCCGCCAAATGGTGTTGGCAAATGGCGGACATTCTCCGAATTCACCCAAATCATGCCAGCTTCGAGTTTGTCGGTAAACCTCAGGGCGCGGGTAAGGTCATTGGTCCAAACGTAACCCGTCAGGCCATAGGCGACATCATTGGCGATTTCGAGGGCTTCTTCTTCGCTGCGAAATGGGATTGATGTCAAAACAGGACCAAAGATTTCTTCTTGGGCAATACGCATTTTGTTGTTGGCCTGCGTGAACAATGTGGGCCGAACAAAATAGCCTTCATCGCCGACGACTTCGCCGCCTGCAGCAATTGTCGCACCGTCATCTTTGGCAATGTCAAAATAGCTGGTGACTTTGTTGAAGTGCTCTTCGGTCACAAGCGGACCGACTTCGGTCTCAGGGTCAAGCGGGTGGCCAACTTTGATCTTGTTGACCCGTTCGATCAGCTTGGCTTCGAATTCCTCTCGGATTGTATCTTGCACTAATAGACGGGACGACGACGTACAACGCTCTCCGTTAATTGAATAGATCATGAAGATGGCTGCATCCAGTGCACGCTCGAGATCTGCGTCATCAAAAACAATGACAGGGTTTTTGCCTCCGAGCTCAAGGTGGTTGCGCTTGAGTGTATCGGCCCCCTGTTTTGTAATCAGACTGCCTGTCCGGCTTTCTCCAACAAAAGCGATGGCCTTGATCTTGGGGTGCTCGCACAGTGCCTTACCAGCATCTTCGCCAAAACCGTTAACTGTGTTTAGGACGCCAGGCGGCAAACCCGCTTCCTCGGCAATTTCAACCAGCAAACGCGCCGTCAGTGGCGAGGCTTCGGCTGGTTTGTGTACGACTGTGCAGCCTGCAGCCAAAGCAGGCGCGATTTTCCATGTCGACAGCATAAATGGGGTGTTCCAAGGTGTAATTACCCCAACAGGTCCAATAGGTACGCGCGTCGTAATGTTCATCAAGGTCGATGACTTTAAGTGCTGACCATCACGAGCTTGAACCACTTGATCAGCGAAATAGCGGAAATTTTCAGCCCCGCGCAGAGCCGCCTTAGACATGAATTTGAAAGCCTGACCAGTGTCCCAACATTCGCATAGTGCAATTTCTTCGGCGCGCGCCTCGATTCCTTCGGCGATCCGAATGATGACCTTTTTCCGCTCAGTCGCAGGTAAGTCGCGCCATTCTGCAAAAGCGTCATGTGCTGCATCGGCTGCCTTGTCGATATCCGCCGCCGTACCATGCGCCACATTGCAAATCTTCGATTTGTCTACTGGCGATGTTGTTTGAAACACCCCCTTTGAGCCCGCTGCATCCTGCCCAGCGATACGGTTCTGTATCCCTGTATCGAGAAAACGGGCGAGATAACCCTCAAGTTTAGAAATGTTATCTTCAAGAACGCTCATGCGTTGTCCTCCATATGGTCACGGACGTTTCCAAATTTGGGTGAAAGAGCGGCATCAATGTCACGCATTTCAGCTGAAAGCGCGATGGAATTTGTTTTCATCGCTGGGGCTATAAAATCTTTCAGGACGGCGAAGATGCGGGCAACAGCCTCCTTCTTGACCTGTTCCGGCCTTCCTTCCCTTAGCCGTATACTAAGGTCAATAAATCCATGCTTCGCGTCGCCATCCGCCATCGAGACATGATCAACTCGGGTGGCGCGAACACGGATACCAGGGGTTGGGAAAGTTTCTATCTCTGCCGCCGCCGCACGAATGGCTTCGCAGAGCGCACTTATGTCTACGACACCTTCGAGATTACCAGAATAGTCTATATGGAAGTGCGGCACATTATTTCCTTAACATGTTAATTGTTGTGAAGTTAATTTGTAGACATAATGGTTGTCAACAGTTCCCCGCAGAGGCTTTTGAGGTTTTATGGCTAAATCACTTCCTTCCACAAATCGATCCCTCCCCATCGCACTTATTCGGGCCCGCGAAGGCGTCATGTCTCCGATCCGTGAGATGCTTTCTGTTACAGGAATTACCGAACAACAATGGCGGGTGTTGAGGGTCCTCGAAGAGTTTGGACGAATGGATACCAAAACACTTGCAGATCGATCAAGTCTTCTATTTCCCAGCTTAACCCGCATCGTCGCCACCATGCGCAAAAAAGGGCTGGTGACACAGACCAGAGATGACAAAGACCGCCGCCGCCAATTTATCGAAATTACCCATACCGGGCAGGCGATCATAGATGATCATTCGTTACAAGCCGCCGACATTGTTGCTTGTTTCAAGAAGAAACTGGGACAAGATGATTACGAAACGCTCCTTGATCTCTTAACACGATTGGACCCGGGCGCTCAGCGTTAAGCGGCAACGGTGCCGTCAGCGCGCCATTGGTCGAAGATCTCAAGCGCTTTATCCGCAAAACTGGGGTCGTTAATGTGACACGCGATCCGATGGGTTGTGACGTTAGCGGGAATATTCGCTTCGACCTCCGCCAGAAACGCGGCCAAGCCGTCTGGGTTGTGCAGGTCCGCGCCTTCGCGATCCCATTCGCCAAGACCATCTTCAGGCAGAATCAAGGCGGTGGGCCCTTTGGCTTTAGCCATTTGTTCGCAATGTGCTCGGGCCACTAGCTTGGTTTCCTCGGCTTCCAAAACAATCGAAGTCAACAGGCGATTATGCGCATGTTTCATATGCGCATCCCACTTGCTGTCGATGGGCTGCCATCCCACAACATCGACCAGATCATAACAACCTGGCGCTACAATCTGTGGCGTGCCATTTGCGCCGGCATTGGTCAGCCTGTCCCCACCAGCTGAAATGTTTGAGCCGTTCACATGGTTCCCCAGCTCTTGAGTGCAAAAGTCGAAGACACAGGCAAAGGCGCCTTGCCGTGCGAGGCTTTCGAGGGCGCGACCACCCATACCTGTCGCATGAAAAACAGCTACTTCGAAGCCGCGTTCTTCTAGTGCTGGTTTGAGGGGAATGACGTATTTAAGCGCCGAAGTTCCTAATGACATCATACCGATGAGCGGCTTTTCTGGATCTGGCTTTTGTACAGCACTCGCCGCCCCCAATACTGCTCCCGCCGCTTGAGATAGAGACGCCTTGCATACCGAATTCAATCCATAGAGCCCGCCAGCCCAAAGGATCATTTGAGTGTCTGCCGCCAGTCTCTCGGCAGGGATCAAAGGCGAAAAAGATACGGTTGAGACAATATATTTCGGCACGCCAAGAGGCAGCGCCGAAGCCACATCTAGCGCTAAATCGGTACCCATCGTCCCACCAAGCACGATCATCCCATCGAATTTTCCCTCATTATACAAACGGGTGGCCAGCAAACTTGCTCCTTTAGCCATGATCTGCATCGCAAGGTTTTCATCACTACTGTCGATAGCATCTTGGATGGAACTTCCACCTTCTTCGGCAACATCATGTTTTGAATAATCTGTTGGTTGCGATGGATTCCCCAAGACCGAAACATCCATCGTCACAATCCTACCACCCTGGTCACGGATCACACCTGACAGAAAACCCAACTCGTCATCTTTCGTGTCGTAGGTCCCAATGACCAAGATCGTTTTTTCACTCATAGTTTAATCCACGCAGTTTTAAGGTTCACATATTTTTCGATGGCGTGCAGCGACTTGTCCGACCCGTTTCCAGATTGCCCTACACCGCCCAAAGGTACCGTTCCATCTGCACCTCCATAGGTATTGATGTGCATGACGCCGGTTCGTACCGAGCGAACCATTCGGTGCGCGCGCCCAAGATTAGCGGTCCACGCAGCCCCTGCCAGTCCATAAACTGTGGAGTTCGCCAGTGCGATTGCCTCATCTTCGGTTTCGAATGGAGTGACGCCCAACACCGGCCCAAATACCTCTTTCTGGCTCAGCGTGGCATCGCGGGTCACGCCCGTTACAATTGTTGGAGCCATATAATATCCGCCGGTTTCCTCCAAAATACGTCCACCGCCGGTGACGATCTGACCACCCTCCGTTTTAGCAGTTTCAACGAAGCTTAGATTTGCCTTTAACTGCGCTTCGGAATTGACTGCCCCTATATGCGTGTCCAATTTTAACGGATCGCCGACCCGCATCGCCTCCGACGCTTTTACGACTGCAGCAACAAATTCATCATGAATAGAAGCCTCAACTAACAGCCGCGACCCTGCCACACAGACTTGACCTGAGTTTCGGAAGATGCCTCCAGCAGCCACCTTTGCAGCTTCATCTAGGTTCGGGGCATCAGTAAAAACTATGTTTGGGGACTTGCCACCCAACTCCAAATAAACGCGCTTCATGTTCGAACGCGCGGCGTATTCCATCAATCGTCTGCCAGTGGCCCCAGACCCCGTGAAAACCAAAACATCCACATCCATTGACAAGCCTAAGGCTTCTCCCACTACACGACCTTCGCCGGTTACCGCGTTCAGCACGCCAGGCGGTAAGCCAGCCTCCAGAGCCAGTTCCGCCATGCGCATCAGCGACAAAGATGCGGTTTCGGAAGGTTTTAAAACAACAGAATTGCCCATGGCCAAGGCAGGTCCCAGTTTCCATGCGCCGATCATCATCGGGAAATTCCAAGGGATAATAGCCCCCACAACACCCACTGGTTCTTTGTGGATCATTCCAAGTATATCGTTCGGGGTAGCGGCGATCTCGCCATAGATCTTATCCAGAGCTTCCGCGTAATATCGAATGGTTGTAGCGGCTGAACCTGGCTCGGCCTTCAGTGCCATTCCAATCTCTGTCCCGTTGTCGCGCACTCCAAGAACAGCCAGTTCCAACGCGTTGGCCTCGATCAAATCAGCCCACTTCATCAGGACTTTCTTACGGGCAGCGGGAGGTTGATTGGCCCAACGGCCATCCTCAAACGAGGCGCGTGCTGAAGCTATGGCGGTTTCCATATCTGGGACAGTGCCAGCGGCCGTCGTGGTCAAGATCACGCCATCTATGGGAGAGACAACATTCATTCGCCCGCCATCAGAAGCTGGCACCTTTTTGCCATCGATTAGGTGATCAAAGGCGGCAACTGGCAGAGCGCGGAGCGCATCAATTTTGGATTGGTCCATTGGTTATCTCATCTGGCTATCGTGCAAATCATGGTCGCCTTCCGGCGGGTGGCGTAATTCCCTCATAAGCGTACGGACGTGAAGAACCAAAACCAAAAGGATCAGCCCAAACAGAATGGCTGCGATGGGTCGGTCGATCATATCCATCGGGGTATTGAGGCGCGGCAGTGCCGAACGCAATTTAACTTCCATAATACCGCCCAAAACCATGCCAAGAATGATTGGCACAATCGGCAAATTCAATCTTTTTAAGACAAAGCCCAAAAAACCAAAGCCGGCTGCGAGCATACAGTCAGTCAATGAGTTGCGAAGGGAATAAACGCCCACGAACGACAATAGCAGAATCATCACCCCAAGAAACCGCGTAGGTATGCGGATTATTTTGGTCAGTAGGTTTGTCGAGAACAATAAGAACACCAACACTATGACGTTTAAAGCGATCAACGCGAAGTACAGGCCGTAAACCAGATCAATGTTGTTTTGGAAAAGTTGCGGGCCTGGGATCACATTGTGAACGTAGAACACCGATAGCATCATCGCAGTCAGCGCCTCGCCGGGAATGCCGAGTGCCAAGAGCGGGATCATCGCAGCGGCGGGCACGGCGTTGTTGGCGGCCTCGGACGCGATCAAACCCTCAGGGGAACCTTTCCCGAATGTTTCAGGTTGTTTAGACGTCTTCTGAGCATAGGTGTAAGACATGAATTGAGCGGTGAACTCGCCTGTCCCAGGGATCATCCCCAAAATCACACCAAAGCCGGAGGCAACGGTGGCAATCCGCTTGTGACCAAGCAGTTCTTTGATACCCGCACCTATTCGACCTGTTACGGGTTTGGTGTTTGGAATATTGTCTGGCGCGGTCAACAAGAAGAAAGCCTGGGACAAAGCGAACAGTCCAAGCACCACAACAATCAGATTAATGCCGGAGGATAAGAACGAAAAACCAAATGTATAGCGCTGTGTGTATGTCACTGCGTCAAGGCCAACTGTTTGCAGAAAAACCCCGAACATCGCCAGCAGACCTGCCGCCATGATTTGTCCTCGGTGTGCTAGAATGACGAGAATAATACCGAGCAAGGCAGCAAGAAAAATCTCGCGAGAGCCAAACATCGGCGCGATCAACGCCAAGACCGGTGATAGCAATATCAGACACAGAATGCCGAAAATGCCACCCCAAAAAGACGCAGAATAAGCCAATGACACAGCACGATAAGCCTCTCCTCGCTCAGTCATTGGGTAGCCATCATAGGAAGTTAAAGCATTCACGGCCGTCCCTGGCGTGTTGATCAGCACCGCAGGGATCGCCCCACCATACATCGAAGATCCATATATACCGAGCAGAACCGTTAGCCCCACAATCGGATCAAGTGAGAATGTTGCGGGCAACAATATCGCAATTGCGACAGCGGGGCCTACACCTGGGATGGCTCCAATTATGACACCTCCGATTGCACCGACCAAAAGTGCAACGACAACATCCCATCGGGCCAACATTTCAAGTCCGGCAATTAGATTTTCCATGCGAGTGCCCCTTAAAAATAGGTCAACATAATCTGGCGAAGCCCGTCGGGCAGACTTTCGTAGATCAGGCCAGATGGCAATTTGACCTTGAGAAATATCTTGAACAGCAAGACAATAATGAATGCAGAAAGCGCAGCGATGCTAAGTGTTGACAGCTTTCGATAGCCAACCCTTAGTGTCAACGCTATAGCAACCAATATTGTCGACGGCAAATAACCCGCATATGGCACTAAGAAGGCATAACCGATAAACCAGCCAGCATATTCAAGCGATGTGATCCACAGCCAAACTTCTTGCCAACGCCCTTCAATGCGTTCGGACAGGGCTGATCCTATCAAATGGAATGCTCCAAAGAGGGCCATACTACCTAGCGAAACGGCGGGCCAAAATCGCGGCTGTGCAAACAGCTTACCACCGTTGCGCCACGCTGTTTGATCCATCAGTTGCGACAAAAGAAAAACAGATACCACCAAAACTGCCCAAGCAAACACAATATCCCCCGGTCTGCGGTAGCGTTTGAATAAGGTTTGGAGTTTTTTCACGCGCGACAAAGGCAATGTCCGTTCATCAGAATAAAAAAGGCCGGGCAGCGCCAAGACTGCCCGACCAAATGTTCAGTGATTACTCGGCCAACATCGTTTCGATACCAGCGAGGGTTTCGATGTCCTTAGCGATCTGCGCTTCTACCTCCTCGGCAGACTGCCAGTAGACCGAAGCGCCAGTTTCAGCAGCCAGAGCCTGCGCGCGTTCAGACATAACTGTCTCTTTAGCAACAGCAATGATTTTTTCTTGTACATCCTTAGGCGTATCCGCATGGACGAACAGACCGTTCCACAATGCGACGTTGAGCGAAGGAACAAGTTCAGCAACAGTTGGCGCGTCAGGTGTCAGCGAAATTCGCTCGGATCCGATGGAGGCCAACACGTTAAGGTCGTCAAGGCATGGCAGGATCAGCTGCAGAGTAGTGTTGATCACGTCTACGTCGCCAGAAGCCAATGTGTTGCAATCGAGCATATCAAATGCTGCGTCAGAGGCATAGGAGAAACCCATTTCCTTGGCCAAACCCATGGTGACCTGCGTTGGTACTAGCGGTGCCCCGAAGTGACCCAAGACGACATCGTTATCCTTCGCATGAGCCGCCAGCTCTTTCATTGTGGAATACTCGGCATTCCCACCAGCGGCGATCACAAACGGGTATGTGAGGAAGTTACCAAGCGGTACGAATGGGTCGGGGTTTAGCTCAGGAATACCGATCTGCGGACCGACGACGGGGATAGCGATGATGAACGACCCGACCGTGTAACCGTCAGCCGGCGCGTTCGCAACCTCGATCGCACCAGGGAACGGACCCCCGCCACCGCCGGGCTTGTTAACAACAGCTGCTGGGACGCCGTAAGCTTCCGAGAAATCTTCCGCAATCATTCGCGTCAGCACGTCTTCGAGGTCACCAGGAGGCCATGGCACGATGAACTCAACAGGTTTTTCCGGGTATTCCGCTTTCGCAGCGCTCGAGAAGGAAGCCACGGCAAGCGCAATTGCCGTAACAGATTTGGTTAGCTTAAACATTTTTTTCTCCCTGAAGTGTGGTTCAAATAATAAACCGTTGTATTACAAAAAAGGTTGCCTTGTTAATTATCTTATGTCAAACTTTTTTTATTCCTGCCAACGAGAAAGGATCTGAATGTCTTCTGCCGTCAAAGCATTGATGCTTCTTTCACATTTCTCTGCCACTAGGCCAGAGATTGGGCTGTCGCAGTTGTGTCGCATCGCTGGGCGGGACAAGTCGACGACTTACAGATACCTCCAGGCCCTTGAAACTGCTGGATTTGTTGAACAGAATTCAACGACGAAGCAATATCGGCTTGGCCCTGCTTTATTGCAACTAGCGCAGGTCCGTGAAGAAACAGTTCCGCGAAAAGATGGAGCAAAATCCGCCTTGTCAATTCTCGCGGGCGCCACCGGCGAAACAGCACATGTGACGGTCTTGTCAGGCAAAACGTTGTACGGATTGTGTCACTGTGAATCACCCAAAAATGGCATCCGAGCGGTCATTGACTTAAATATATTTCCACTACATGCGACGGCATCAGGTTTGTGCGCATTGGCTTTTGGGCCCACCGAATTGTTCGAGGTGGCTGCTGCATCCTTAGAAAAATTCACCGAACATACACCAATCGACGAGGATAGTCTTACATCCAATGTGAATACTGTCCGCGCCAACGGTTTTGGCTACGCCAATCAAAGCTATGAAGCTGAAATCCAGGGCGTGTCCGCTCCTTTGTTTGACCACCACGGTCTTGCCGGCACCGTTGCGGTAGCCTGCGTAGCGTCACGGTTTTCACGTGACATTGAAGAGAAAATAAAATCAGAATTGGTCATCGCCGCACGCGACATAACCCGCAATTGGGGTGGAAAAATTCCCTCCCAAATTGAGGATTCATGGGCCCGTACACTCTCATTTTCGAGCGAATTGGAACAAACATTATGAAAGACTCAAACTTTCTGAAAGAAAACAATGGCCGCTTGATGTGGCATCCGATGACATCTCCCCAAGATAGCACCGACAACCCACCCAAGATTATCACTTGCAGCGACGGCGTTTCCATCACTGACATTGACGGGCACCGTGTAGTCGATGGCGTCGGTGGTCTTTGGAACGTGAACCTTGGCTATTCCTGCCAACCAGTAAAGGATGCAATCTCAAAGCAGCTGGACATGCTGCCTTATTATTCGACTTTCCGCGGCACAACCAATGATGTTTCCATCGAACTGTCTTTTGAGCTCAGCGAATTCTTCGCGCCTGATGGCCTCAGCCGCGCGTTCTTTACCTCTGGCGGGTCAGACAGCGTCGAGACATCCCTTCGCCTCGCAAGACAATATCACAAATTGCGCGGTGAAGCGGGGCGCACCAAATTTTTGAGCCTTAAAAAAGGGTATCATGGCACCCACATCGGAAGCGCATCCGTCAACGGAAACGCGAACTTTCGCAATGCCTACGAACCCCTGCTGCCCGGCTGCTTCCATATTCCCGCACCTTATACTTACCGCAATCCTTTTAACGAAACGGATCCAGAAAAATTGGCGCAGCTTTGCCTGCAGGCGCTTGAAGACGAGATCGCATTTCAAGGTGCTAACACGATCGCAGCGATGATCATGGAGCCTATTCTTGGCGCAGGAGGTGTAATTCCGCCCCACCATAGCTTTGCTCCAGCTGTGCAGGAAATCTGTAACCGCAATGGCATTCTACTTATTACCGATGAAGTCATCACCGCCTATGGTCGCACTGGCGCATGGTCTGGTGCGCGTCTTTGGGGAATTCAACCTGACATGATGGCGACCGCCAAAGCCATTACTAACGGCTACTTCCCTTTTGGTGCAGTCATGCTAGGGGAACGGATGATCGATGTGTTCGAAGGTAACCCTGACGCCAAAATCGGCCACGGCTACACCTATTCTGGGCACCCGGTAGGTGCTGCGGCTGCACTCGCTTGTCTGGCAGAAACCAAAAGGCTGAACGTGATCGAAAACGCCGCCGCACGTGGCACCCAGATTTATGACGGATGCATGGAACTGATGAAGAAATACAACGTGATCGGTGATGTACGTGGCGGACACGGCCTGATGACTGCGATGGAAATGGTCAGCGACCGCACGACCAAGAAACCGATTGATGGGGGCACTGCACAGACAGTGCAGGAGGTCGCCTATCAGAATGGCGCAATGGTCCGCGTCTCAGGCCCGAACCTAATTCTTTCGCCGCCTTTGGTGCTATCCGAAGCTGACGCCATCACCATACTAACTGCGCTCGATGCTGGTTTTGCTGCTATTTGAAAGGCCCCACTATGACCAATGATTATGTAACCCTGTTGGGCACCAAAGGCGGCCCTGCTGTCCGCACCGGCTCTTCTTTGCCCACTTCGAACCTTATTGTTCTAAATGGACAACTCATGGTTTTTGATTGCGCGCTTGGGGTAACAAAAGGATTGATTGATCAGGGAATTCAGTTGCGTAATCTCTCCTTGATCTTCATCTCGCATCTGCATTCAGACCATTACCTCGAACTCGGGCCTTTGCTTCACACCGCATGGACTGCAGGCCTAAAGACCAAAGTAGACATCTATGGCCCTGCTGGCATTGACGACTATTGGGTTGGGTTCCTTGCTTCGATGAAGGCTGACATTGATCTTCGTATAGAAGACGAAGGTCGCCCAGATTTGCGAGACCTCGTAGAAATCCACGTGATCGACGCCGGCCACGTAATGGAGCGAGAAGGTGTCTCAGTTTCGGCTATTCGAACCGAACATCCACCTCTGATCGATACTTTTGCCCTATCATTTAAGACAAACCAGACGCATGTTGTCTTCTCCGGTGACACAGCTCGGCTAGAAGCTCTTGAAGATTTTGCGCGCGGTGCGGATCTCTTGATACACGAAGCAATGCTGGAGTCCGCATTACCCGCTTTGATGGCGCGCATCGGGAACGGGTCAGAAAAACTGATGGAACACTGGCTGCGTTCGCATACATTTGCCCACGACGCGGCCATTACAGCGGCCAATGCAGGTGCAAAGCGGTTGGCGTTGTCCCATCTCATCCCGTCTGACGATCCAGGCTATGGGCCAAAAGACTGGGAAGAAGCCTGCGCTGGCCACTATGAGGGTGAGCTGATCATTGGCCAAGACGGCATAAAGATCGATCTATGACTCGACCGGTCAAAGAATTGCTCGCTGATCGAATTCGACTTTTAGGGCCGAACATCTCGACTTTTTATGACGATCCGGTCCATTTTGTAAAAGCCGAGGGCGTTTGGCTTTGGGACGCGGACGGGCACAAGTATCTGGACTGCTATAACAACGTCCCCCATGTCGGACATTGCAATCCGCGGGTAGTGGATGCGATCTGCCATCAAGCCAGAACGCTAAACACACACACGCGCTATCTGCACGAAGGCATCCTATCCTATATTGAACGCCTCACTAAAACGATGGACGCGAACCTTGATACAGTAATCCTGACTTGCACGGGATCTGAGGCAAACGACATCGCCCTGCGGATGGCCGAGACGATGACAGGCAAGCGCGGCATCATCGCGACGGACGCCACCTACCATGGCAACACGTCACTTGTCAGCCAACTCAGCAAATCTAATGTCCCTACCGTGGGTTTTGGCCTTGGTCAGTATTTCCGTTTTGTGGAGGCGCCAGACAGCTACCGTCACCCAGATCCCGATGGAACAATCTTTGCTGCAAAAGTGGCCGACCAGATTACCGGGCTAGAGGAGGACGGCACCGGCTTTGCCTGCCTAGTTGTTTGTCCTTACTTTCTAAACGAAGGGTTTCCTGACCATCCAGATGGTTGGCTCAAATCAGTGGCCGAGGTAGTGCGCAAAGCAGGCGGCCTGTTAATTTGTGACGAAGTCCAATCGGGGTTTGGTCGCACCGGCACCCATATGTGGGCCCATGAAAAGATGGGCGTAGTGCCCGATGTAGTGGTGCTTGGCAAACCTATGGCTAACGGTCATCCCGTAGGTGGCGTCGTCGCGAATGGCGATGTTGTGACCGCCTTTCGCAAAGGCTACCGATATTTCAACACTTTCGGTGGCAACCCCGTATCTTGTGCGGCTGCAATGGCTGTATTGCATGAAATCGACGACAAAGGTCTTGTCGCCAATGCCTGTTCTGTCGGTGAGTACGCCCGTGAGCGAATGGATGACCTCGCTGCGCGCCATGAAGTAATCGGTGATGTACGCGGTTCTGGCCTGATATTCGGTGCCGAGATGGTTAAAGATCGCGCTACCAAAGTGCCCGCATCCGAGTTCACCGACCGTGTCATCAACGCCCTGCGGCACCGCGGGATTATCTTGTCCAAACTGGGCCGTTACAAGAATACCCTGAAAATTCGCCCTCCAATGCCATTTTCGAAAGAGAACGCGGAATTGCTCTTCGATACGCTCGAAACTGTTCTGTCTGAAACCCGGTTAAACCCATGAACACGGCCGAGAAAGCTCTTACGTTTTGGGGGCTTGATGGAGCAACTGTCATCCTAGTAGCGGCACGTGAGAACACGGTATTCTGCGTCAATAATGACCAGCACTGTTATGCATTGCGATTGCACAGGAAAGGCTATCGAACCAACAGAGAATTGCTAGCTGAACTAGATTGGATGGCCATGCTGGATCGCGCGGGACTGTCGGTGCCCGCCCCAATCGCGAGCCTTGACGGGTCACACCTCCAGATAGTTGATGAAGTGCAGGTCGATGTGCTGACATGGCTACACGGCGAGACCCTGGATGCGGCCTTGCCAAACATGGACCAAACGACCCGCAAGACTTTGTTCCGACAGATTGGTTATGACATGGCCCGCATGCATAATGCGATTGATGCTTGGCCTCAATCCGTCCATTGCGACCGCCCAGCTTGGAATTCTGAAGGGTTGTTGGGAGATGCGCCGCTTTGGGATCGGTTCTGGGAGAATGCCGCCCTTTCTACTGAGCAAAAAACACAGTTTGTGGCATTTCGCGAATACGCGGTATCCAAACTCACCACCATCGCGCCAAAGCTCGACTACGGTTTGATCCACGCTGACCTGGTGCCCGCGAATATTATGGTCTCAACCGATACACTGCACTTTATCGATTTTGACGATGGGGGATTTGGATTTCGGTTATTCGAGGTTGCTACCGCGCTCCTCAAGCACAACGCAGCATCCGACTATAATGCGCTAAGCGAAGCCTTGATTGATGGCTATACATCGTTGCGCCCACTGGACGTGACACATTTACCACTTTTTCTTGCATTAAGAGCGGCGACTTATGTCGGCTGGAACATTTCCCGCTCCGCAGAAGACCCGACCGGCAAGCGGAATACCCGTTTTGTCGTCCAAACTGAAGACTTGATCAGAGATTATATGGCAACGCTCTGATGGCTGGTTAACACACCAAGGCAACTTGAGACATCTTGTGCCCAGCTTAGCTGAGTGCGTGAATGGAACCTTTGGAAGAAGTCTTTGAAGGAAACTAACGGGCTTCCGCTTTTGATAAGCGTTAGGTCAGGCTATCGACTAGTCAAACAGCAGTTAAGGGCCAAAAGCAGCAATTTAAATAAAGTCAAAGCCCTCAGCCGCTTCTGCCACAGCCTTTACATTCGGTAGGTAGCGCCATTGCCATTTTCATACAAGTGCGCCATCAAATCCACTCAGCCTCCCCTTAGAACCCGGCATGAACCCCGCGCACTACAGTTCCTGCCTCTAGCGCCACAAGCCATCCATGCTTTTCAAGAATCCCCAGCGCAACACGTTTGGCCCAAACTGCAACAAGTCGCACACGAGCACTTATGGTTCGGCCCAATGTCTTAGATAGCATCGGTTGATCACTGTTAGATTCTGTTTGTACTCAGTTAAAGCATTCCAAGTAGGCGTCTCTGATGGAGGCTTTTTTCATGCCATTCCAATTCCTCCTTAAGAAATTTTTACCAAATTCGTGGTGCTAATTTAGGGGGAAAGGTCAGTGACCATCGTTGTGTCTACTAAGCTAAGCGATCTGACATCGGACTTTCATCCATTTGTGCAATTAAGTGGTGGGTCAACCGTTCGGACATGTGAGCGCGAATTTTCTTATGGGCCTCATCATCCCATAAGTTGTGGGTTTCATAGGGGTCGTTCTTCAGATCATATAATTCCCCCCAAGGCTGATCGCGGTAAACGGAATACCGCCAGCGATCGGTCACCAATGATCGCACCCTTGCAGGGGCCTCAAATCCAAGGCGATTTCCACCATCATTATATTCAATCAGCGCTTCTTTACGTGGTCCGTCTTCACCTTTTGTAGCAGGCAGAAAACTCAAGCCCTGATTACCGTTAAAGGGCTCAATACCCGCGCGTTCAAGGATCGTACTGGCCAAATCCACTGTTGAGCACAGCGCGTCGCTTGCAGATGGTGTACGACGGTCAGGATCGGACCATATAAACGGCACACGGGTTATGCTCCGAAACTGCAACGCGCCTTTCAGTAGCATATTGTAGTCTCCCAGATAATCACCATGGTCTGAATTATAGCAGATGACCGTATCGTTCATCATGCCGCTTTGTTCAAGCGCTGTCACGATGTCTCCGACAGCGTCGTCCACAAATGCCATCATGCCTGCGGTCAGGGCCATGGCTTCTTTCAATTGTTGGTCGGTCAGAATCATCGCTGTTTGTGCGGTCACTTGCGCGACACCCGACTTCCAGTTTTCATAAAGCCAACGCATGGGCTTGGTTGGGTTCTGGTGTGCATCGAAGGGAAGCGAAACGTCAAAGTCCTCAGGGCTGTACATATCCCAGTACTTTCCAGGCGGATTAAACGGATGATGGGGATCGGGAAAGCTGATAAAGGCAAAAAACGGAGCATCTTCGTCTTCTTGAGATTGGATATAATCAATTGTTCGATCCCGAACATACGCCGTTGGGTATAGATCCTCAGGAATGGGTGTTCTGTAAGCTTGTGGGCAAGAATAGTTATGCGGCAGCTCATTAATAGGATCGTGGAGCGCTTGCCAATTAGGCGCGTTTTTCCGAAACCACTGTTGATAGTGCCCGCCGCAGCGATCGCCGTGACTGGTCACCATATCTACATGTTTATACCCGTAGTAGGGCGTTCTTATTTCGTAGGCGTCTTCGCCTTGATAGTTGCTAGGTGCTTCTTGGTACTGCGTTGGCAGCTCTTTTTTCCAAGCTTCAGTCGTCGAGGTGGAGGTTCCAATGTTTCGAGCCATTGGTTGCAAATCTGTAAAAGGTTGCAGATGGCTCTTGCCAATTGTAGCGGTGTTGTATCCGTTGTCTGCAAGCAAGTCGACGAATGTTGTCGCATTTTCAGGCAGGGTGCAGCCATTGTAACGGAGCCCATGTAAGCTGGGATAGCGACCAGTCAAAAGTGACGCCCTGTTGGGCATGCACACCGGAGACGCAGTATGGAAATTATCAAACCGTGTGCCTTGTGACGCGATTTTATCGATATTCGGGGTTTTTAAAATGGGGTGACCATAGCAACCCAGCCAATCGGCACGTTGTTGGTCGGTAATAATGAAAAGGAAATTCGGTTGTTTAGCCATCGTATATTACCACTTGGTTTGTGACTGGTTAGGCTCCATGCTGCCAGAAAGCTCAACATTCTTTAATCCGTCACTATTCTGGTCGCATCCATCGCACGCTTAGATGGTGCAGTGCAAGGATCACAATGGCGAAAGCAATGCCAGCGAAGTGGACCATTTCTGGTTTCACCAAAATGGCAGCAGCCGTAGCAAGACGTATTACGATCCAAATGAAGGGCAACGGCTTTGCATCATGCCCCGCTAAAGCGCTTGCAACGAGGTAAAGTGCCAAAATAAGTCGAGCAAGGAGCCACATCAAGGTGCCAATTTGAATACCGTTTTCATATCCTGGTAGCCGCGCCCCTGACGAACTCGATGGATCGATAAGCGCCTGATCAACCAGCAGAAGTTCTGGATAGAACGCGAATACAAACGGGATTGCAAACATGACGATACCGGATCGCACAGCACTGAAACCGGTCGCCATCGGCTCAGCTTTGGTGATGGTTGACGCCGCAAAGGCAGCAAGAGCAACCGGCGGTGTAATCGCTGACGCAATCGCGAAATAGAAGATGAACATATGAGCGGTGAAATTCGCGATACCAAGGCCGATCAACATCGGTCCCATAAGTAGGGCGACGTTGATGTAGGCGGGAACCGCAGGCATGCCCATACCCAAAAGCACAGCCAGCAACATGGTGATCATTAGCGCGACAAGTTGGAAAATCGCTGAACCACCGCCATCGAAATCAAGGGCTTGCAAAAACTGCAAAACATCGATTGCGACAAACTTTGCAACCCCGGTGAAATTCAAACAAACGTCGATCACTGTGACCGCTAGCAACATGAGATAGAGCGTTGAAACGACGATGCCCGCCTCGGCCAAAGCATCCGCAAGCTTACTCGGGCTTTTGCGAAATTCCTTGTCCAAAAACAAAAGAACCGCGACAAAGAGTGCCGCCCACCAACCCGTGGCACCGGCATCCCCCGCAGCATTCTGAAAAACCTGTAAAACCCACGGTAGCGATACAACCTTACAGCCACTGTCTGTTGCCAGTACTTCTGCGCCAAAAATCCAGCCCAATGCACCGCAACCGACCAGATCTTTGGGCGTTAATAGAAAGATTAAGATAAGCAGGATCGGCAGGAATATTTGACACAGGTGAAGGATATCTTTGCCGGAAATATGCATGTCGTCTGTTAGATCACCAAACGCTTCAATCCCTTGCTTGCGTGCCTGAAAGCTAGCACTGAGGAACAGACATAAGAAGTAAGCGATTGCAGGCAATGTGGCGGCGATAATGACGTCGCGGTAAGGTACGCCGGTCATCGCCGCCAGGACAAATGCAGCGACCCCCATGACGGGTGGCATGATCGATCCACCCGAGGACGCAGCGGCTTCCATACCTCCTGCAAAAACTTTTGAAAAGCCGCGTTTGACCATCATCGGAATTGTTAGCACACCAGTTGATAAAACGTTAACTACCGGGCCACCTGAAATGGTTCCAAACATCGCTGAGCTGACGATTGCTGCATGTGCAGGACCGCCGCGAAGTTTGCGGGTCCATCTGAAAGCTAGCTTGATGAGTGTTTTGCCACCCGCCGATTTGCCAAAGAGCGCGCCAAGGATGATGTAAGGAAAAACCATATTCATGATAACGTTCATGAAGCGGCCTAAAATTCCCGACGCGGTGTTCACCAGCGCATCATGCACGTTGGGTACACCGTCGATAAACTGACGCGGCTCACCGCCCATTTTGGTCATAAAATATTTATTAATGTCGTCTGGGCCATGGAAGTACCAAACAAAAACTGTGCCAATAGTATAAGCGGCAACGCCGATCGCGACTAATACCAACGGCAGACCCCAGACTTTGATGTTGTAGCCAAGAAAAACAACGATCGATAGGCCCATTATCAGCACCAGCCACACACCTGTTGTTGAAACACATTTGGGATCTTCGACAGTGTCGGGCGCTGGCAGGCCCATCGTTTCGGCTAATGCAATTTCAGCCTTTAGCGTTTCGGCCATAATACGGGCACGCTCACCGTTCAGACTGTCAATCAGACAAACGCTGTCGATCTCAATCAAATAGGTCAGAGAAATCACGGCTGCTGATATAATGAGTGCCGAGTCCATAAAAGCGCCCAACCAAGCGTAGGAGCGTCCTTGCCATGCCCGCCAAATCGAATGATTCAGCGCGACTAAGAGCATCATGATAAAAAAGATAAGCGGGTAGAACCATTCGGTTGCAAACGCGCGCGTTTTGAGTTTCTCAATTCCTGTTATTTTTTGCCACATCGCATCCCAACCAGGGATAACGGGCGTGCTGTTGACGATGCCTATAACAATAAAAACCAACGCAAGGATGTAAACCATCCTGTTTGGAAAAATCGATGTTGCTGCTTGTTTTTCGCCTTCGTCAGCCAATACTCACCTCTCGGATATCTGGGACCAGGCACCAGCGATTTCGCCGGAACCCAGATTAATTAAAGAAAGTGCGTTCGATTATTCGGCGACAGCGCAGTCATCGATCTCATATCCAGCATCGCGCCATGCGCGCGCGGCGGCTGGGTGATACTGAACTGGGTTTGCACCACACATGCCAAGCATTGGGTTGTCAAAGTTCACTGTATTTCCGTACGGAGCTTTGGCTTTCAAATCGTTGAGCGTAGCGACATAGGCAGAAACCAGTTTGTAAACCAGATCATTGTCCATGTCTTTGTGCACAACGTTTCCACCGATTGTAGCAAAAGCTCGGAAAGTTTCGTCTTCTGACACGACGGTCCACCCGTCACCCAACGCATCTTCAATGTCGGCGGCTACGGCTGTGAATGGCGCACTACCTGGTGCAGCCATATACTTTTGCATCGCATCGCTTTCATATGCTTCCTTGGGCATGGACCAAGCCGTCATGTTCCCAGCCGCTGTGACTGCAGTCATCCGGCTGCTAGGAAATAGCTCGGGCAACACAACCGCATCAGGCTCACCGCTTGTGACCAAAGCTGTGCCTTGCCCCCAATTGGTTTGCAAGCCTTCATAGCCTTCGCCGTCTTTCAAGCCTGCTACGATTTGGATCATGCTACGAGCGTTTGTGAGCGCACCACCACGCGGCGGGCCGTTGTAGATTTTTCGGTCCTCCAGATCGTCCCATCCACCGACGCCTTTTGCATCGTAGGCGTAAAGCAGGAAGACACCCAAAGTGAACGGGTTGATTGCGCGCAGATTGCTTGCAAGTTCTGCGCCTTTTTCTGCTCCAAGAGAGCCATATGGTCCAGCGCCACGGCTCATAAGGAAAGGTAAAATATGCGGCGTTCCGGCGATGTCAGTTTTGCCTTCGGCCACATTCTGAATCGAGTTTGTGAGCGTCTGACCTTCAGCAAGCTGAATGTTTGCGATACCCTGTGTACCGGCAATCTCGGTTAAGTGTGCAGGTGACAAGTGTGTTGCACCACCCGGACTTGCCGTTTCCGCAGTAAGGTTTACTTCCGCAATCACTCCCGTTGCAAAGATTGATGCGACAGCTGCAACTGTCATAGGTTTTGTTAGTTTCATCATTTTCTCCCTGAGTTTACAAACTATTAACGTTAGAAATTTGAATTCTCATATGCTGATTCCGCGTTATGATGACGACTTCACTTTGCTCCAACTGAGACTTTTTCGTCCTCCGATAGTTTAGATTGTCGATGGCTTGAAGTTTTGGCCAGTGGTTGTTCTGTCGCTTTATTGAGCAGATCCATAAGGCGCTTAAGTTCAGCGAAATCAACGGGATCCAGTTGGTCGGTAATATTCTTAACTGCCATTCTTGCACTCGGCCAAATGCGCTCAAAAACCTCAACACCTTTTGGTGTTAATGAGATAAGTTTTCGCCGTCTGTTTTCGGGATCTTCGCGTCTCGAGACTAAACCTTTGGCTTCGAGCGTCGATGCGGCCCGGCTTCCATGAGCCGGATCGATCGAGGTCGAACGCGTGATGAACGCAAGATGACAACTGCCAAACCTTGCAACTGAAAACAACAATTGCCATTCGAGAATTTGAAGATCTTCATTTTGCAAAACGTCGATGGTCACCATCCGGCGAACCCTACTTGTAAACACGCGGGCGCGAAGGATCAAAAAGTCATCTATTTGACTTTGTGGGATTAACGCGTCGTGCAAAAGCAATTCCTCCGGTTTTTTAGAAACTTACTGTAGGACAGAAAAAAATACTTGGCAAGCGCAATATATGGCATATGCTATATAAATATGAAATCGCTGCCATCAGATAACTTATAGCCAACGGGAAAGCTGTCGGCATTTGAAGAACGAAGGATCTATCCAAATCGAAAAGGTGTTGGAATTTGACTATGTGATCGTGGGTGGCGGAGCCGCCTGTAGTGTGTTTGCGGCACGTCGCGCAAAGGATAGCGACCGCTCCGTTGCCCTGTTGGAGCGGGGCCGCGCCGACGATTTTATGTTGGAAGATAATTAGACAATGACAGACTTAATTGAGAAAAGTTAATATAAAAGGCCTGCCCATCACATGATCGTTGCAATTGTATTTGCCATTCTTTCTTCCATATTGTTTGCACTCGCTTCAATGATTACAAAATACGCACTTGCACATTTGGATGAATTAACCGGTGCGTTCATTTCTGTTTTGACGATGGCCGTATTTTTCTGGTGCGTGGCAATTTGGAATTTGGAATGGGATTTCTGGTATTCCAAAGCGACTTTATACTTTGTGATTTCTGGGTTCTTTCTACCGGCTTTGGGACAGCGATTTCAGATTTTGGCCGTTAAACATGTTGGCCCCGCGCTAACCTCTGCGATCGGTGCATTTCTCCCCTTATTCGCGATCTTGCCTGCCATATTATATTTGGGTGAAACTGTAACGCTGTTTCAATTTGCGGGGATTACGCTGCTTGTTGGTGGGTTGATTTTGGCGGCAGTTGGTCGCGGGATTAGCTGGCGAAAGAGAGCATTCTATCTTTTACTCCTTCCATTATGCGCGGCCATTGTCAGGGCAATCACCCAACCAATTTCGAAAATAGGCTACAACATTCTCGCCGAGCCAATGTTTGCGATGATGGTAATGACAACAGTGTCGTCCCTTACCGTTGGCGTGATGCTTCTTGTTCAAGGGTCACCAAGACGGGCTCTTTCTTTCACCCGAGGGCACTGGTTGTTTGCGTTGGTTGGAGCGGTGACAGGCAGCGGCATCTTGGCGATACAGGTGTCTTTGGTTGCAGGCTCAGTGACGTTAGCGGCGTCTTTATCATCTGTGGCTCCAGTTTTTTCGATCTTGCTTGGCGCGTATATTTTTAAGAACGAGCGGATCTTTTGGTGGCACGGCGTTGTTGCCGTTATGGTTTGTTTGGGGGCAGTTTTTATTGTGGCAGGTAAGTCAGCTATATGAATGTTGGAAGACGTGGCGAGTTGCGATGTGCAGAAATCTGAAGAGGTGAACCGATGACACGGCCAAATATCCTTTTATTTATGTCAGACAATCAGCCAGCTAATTTGCTCGGTTGCTATGGGAATGACGAGGTTATGACCCCGCATCTAGACAATTTATCAAAACGTGGAATGCGATTTGATAATGCTTATTGCGTGAACGCGATGTGCTCACCTTGCCGAGCTTCGGTCCTGACGGGCTTGATGCCCAGTCAACATGGCATTCACAACTGGCTGGATGACCGCCAGATGAGCAAATGGCCAGATAATTGGTCCTCTATTGGCGAATTTACGAACCTGCCTACGATCATCAAACTGGCTGGTTACAACACCGCTATGATCGGAAAATACCACCTTGGCGTACCCTTCCAACCGCAACTGGCTTTTGATCACTGGGTGACGTTTCCGCATGGCCATACAACAAGTTTTTACAACAATGACGTGATTGACTGCGAAAAGACATACAATTTCACCGGCCACACCGTTGATTTCTTTACCGACAAAACGATCGAGTATCTGGAGCAACAAGCGGGCGAAGAAGATCCGTTCTTCGCTTTCGTTCCATTTAATGGGCCTTACGGCCATTGGCCGGCAATAAAGGGTCGACCTGATTTCGAATTTGCTGATCTCTATGACACGGCTGACATGCACTCAATTCCAAGGGAGGGGTTGTCAAGTGAGGTGCTAGACCGCTTTGGCTTGCGTGTTGCTGAGGGAGGGCTGCGGGAGCAATTTAAAGGGCCATTGTTATTGCCGAACAATGTGGTGTCTTTGCGAAATTACTTTGCACAAGTTAGTCTGATCGATAGCGGGGTCGGAAAAATCCTATCCACCCTCGAGCGGTTGAACATGGATGAAAATACGATCGTCATTTATACGTCGGATCACGGATTTTCCTTGGGCCATAATGGGATTTGGGGGCATGGGGCGGCTGCATTTCCATCTAGCGCGCACAAACCCTCATACAATATTCCTCTCATCGTCGCTGGCGAGGGCGTGGCAGAAAATGCCGTAAATGACGGCTTTGTTAGTCAAATCGATCTGTTCCCAACTTTGGCATCACTCGTTGGGGCAAAGGAAGTCCAGCCAAGTCTGCCTAGCAGCGCGTTGGACTTAGGTCCGGCACTAAGGCAAGAAGGCGGTTGTCTTCGCGATGCTGTTTTTTATGAGCAGGAAGAAACCCGTGCAATTCGTACCCAAGATTGGGTCTACGCGATGCGGTTTCAAGGTGCGCCAAACCACCCAATCAAAAATGCACTTTATCATTTAAAAGATGATCCTAATGAAAAGACAAACCTTAGCGGGCTTGGCGAGTTCGCCAACGTTGAAGCTGGGCTTGCAGCCCAGATATCGACTTATTTTAGCGCATACTCAAACTCAAAATACGACTTGTGGAATGGTGGTACTGCTAAATCAAATGTGACGTTTCAAGCGCTGTGGCAAGACGCTTGGGGTAACGATTGGCGGCCAGAGCACTCGACGTAACACTTAAATAGCTCCCCCTTCAATCAGCACTAATTCTGGCTAGGCAACAAAGTGAGAGAGGATTTTAAATTGGGCCACGCGGACAAAATATACAAAGGTGGCAACATCCTTACGATGGATGCGAACATGCTCCATGCCGAAGCGATTGCTATTAAAGATGGTCGTATCCTTGCCATTGGCTCGGATCAAGAGGTTTTGAACCTTGTTGGCCCTGGGACCAAAACGACGAATTTATATGGTCGATTTGTGATGCCGGGCCTAGTTGAAAGCCACACGCACGCTCTTTGGGGGGCATGCCGCGATCTTTTCGATGTCTATGTCGGTTACAATGCTACGTTTGAAATGCTGACCGACGCGGTGCGGACCCGAGTAAAGCAGCTTGCACCGGGCGACTTTATCTACGGCGGACCATGGCGGTTGGATATGCGCGACGCTATGGGCAATGACCCAAAGGCAGTATTGGATAATATTTCCACAACTCACCCAATAATTTTGGCTGACACCAGTCAGCATATAATTTGGTGCAATTCAAAAGCGCTTGATGCGGCAGGCTTGGTGCCCGGCGTAGCGGACATCCCCGGTGGGGTGATTGAGCGTACCAGCAATGGGGCACCAAATGGTATCCTTGCTGAATCTGCAGGGGCGCCTGTACGTGCCTTGATGACGCGTAGTGAAAGACAATTGGCTGAAGCTGCACGTGAATTTACCCGTTACTTCAACAGTTTGGGCATTACCGCGTTCAAGGAACCCATGGCATACGAGCAGGACCTCCAAGCTTATCTTGCGGCGGACCAAAGAGGAGAACTGAGCTTGCATATGGCGGCTCACATTGTGCGCCAAAGCCTGATGGCGGTAGAACCGACACCGTATGAGGTAATGGACCGACTTCGCCGGGAATACGCAAGCACAAACATTAGAACAAATTTCGCCAAGCTCTTTCTTGACGGTGTTGCACCCGGGCATACGGCGTCCTTCTCTGAGCCATATCTTGCCTCCAGCGGGTATGATGTGGACGCCCACGATCCAGATGCAACGCTGTTGATGGCTCCCGAACTGCTGAACGAAACGGTGATTGAGCTAGATCGTCGCGGCTATGTCACCAAAATGCACGCTGTCGGTGACAATGCCATTCGCAAGGGCCTAGATGCGATCGAGGCCGCTCGAGACGCCAATGGCACCAGCGGTCTACGTCATGAAATTGCGCACTCGGCTTTTGTCTCTGATCAGGATCTTGGACGTTTCAAGCAACTGGGCGCCATTGCAGAAATGTCACCGAAGATGTGGTTCCCAAACGCGGCCACGCCCGCCCAAATAGCCGTTTTAGGAGAAGATCGACTGCAAAAAGCCCATCGCATCGGGGACTTGCTGGCCGCTGGAGCTGAGATGACATATGCCTCTGATTGGCCCGCTTCTGCGCCCGACGCCAATCCATGGGTTGGCCTTTCGGGCATGATAACTCGCAGTAATAGCAATCCGGATTTTTCCGGTGTTCTAGCGGAAAATCAAGCAATAAGTTTGGATGACGCCTTGCCATTGTTCACAATAAATGGTGCGCGGTCGCTTGGAATGGAAAACGAAACAGGCAGCTTATCGGCCGGTAAGTGGGCCGACTTAATCATGCTGGATAAACCCCTTACCGGAATGGATCCGATGGAAATCGGAAAAACCCAAGTCAAAAAAACGGTGTGGAAAGGGGATGTCGTTCACTCGCTTTAGGCGTAACGTTTTAGTGAACGTTGTCTGACGTCAGCGCCTAGCGGAAAGATTTAGGGGTTTAAACGAAGGGTTCTCTCAGACTAACTAGCCCAAACATCCAGTCATCCCTGCTCTTTCCACTGGACTTCCTTTGCTCCGCAAGCCTGTGTGTAGATGTGCCCGAATACTGTCGGGCTCTGCTCAGTACGAGATGATGTACGGAGTAGAGTATGAGACTTGATTTAGATGGTTTGGCGGGTGCCTTGCGAGAGGCGCTGATGTCTGAATGGCGAGAGGTGATCGGCCGGCCGCCTCCAAAGCATTTGAGCCGCCCCCTGATGGTGCAGATCCTCAGCCATACCTATCAGCTGGACACAGTGGGCGGATATAACAAGCGACTGGATGGTAGGCTCAAGAGCGCAGCGCGGCGCGATGTGGTTCGGCCTGCCTTTAAACCCGGAAGCCGCTTTGTGCGGGAGTATCATGGGATCACCCATGTGGTTGAGGTCAGTGATGACGGGCGCTTTGTGTGGAAGGATCAGAGCTTTAAGTCCCTCTCTCATTGGACCTGTCGCGGAATTGTGTCGCTCCTTTAACCGCATATTATGCACTAAAGGAGAATACACATGGGAAACAAACCAACAGCAGAATTTAGACAGGAAGTTGTGCGCGTAGCATTAACAAGTGGGCTTAGCCGTAAGCAGGTCGCATCGGACTTTGGGATTGGTTTTTCGACACTGAGCCGCTGGATCAAAGAAGAACGCGATACAGTTTCTACGCCTGAGCCACAAATTGATTTGATTCACGAAAACGAACGGCTGCGAAAAGAAGTCCGCATGCTTCGTGAGGAGAGGGAAATATTAAAAAAGGCAACACAGTTCTTCGCGAAGCAAAAACCGTGAGGTTTAAGTTTATCGAAGAACACCGTGGCACGCTTCCAATCAATCGTCTGTGTCATATTATGAATGTCAGTGCACGTGGTTACCGCGCCTATCGCACACGACCAATCAACCAAAGTCAGAGAACGGATATGGTTTTATTGGCTCATATTCGGGATCAATTCGCCCTAAGTCACAATAGTTATGGGCGCGTCAGAATGACCGAAGAGCTGAAAGAGTTAGGTCTGCAGGTCGGCCACCGCCGTGTAGGAAGATTGATGCGCCAGAACGCCATATCCGTTATCAGAACCCGTAAACATAAGGTCACAACGGATAGTAATCACAAGTTTAATATTGCGCCAAATCTGCTGGATCGTGATTTTACTACCGATAAGCCTAATCAAAAATGGGTGGTTGATATTAGCTATATATGGACACGTGAAGGATGGCTATACTTGGCTGCTGTACTTGATTTACATTCAAGGCGCATCATCGGTTGGTCGGTCAGTAATCGGATGAAGAAGGATCTGGCAATACGTGCGTTAGACATGGCGGTTGCTTTGCGGCGTCCTCCTAAGGATTGCATCCATCACAGTGATCGTGGAAGCCAATATTGCTCACATGAATACCAGGCTCGGCTTCGCAAACACGGATTTAAAATATCAATGT
Source organism: Rhodobacteraceae bacterium Araon29 (assembly GCA_039640505.1). Classification (NCBI taxonomy): domain Bacteria; kingdom Pseudomonadati; phylum Pseudomonadota; class Alphaproteobacteria; order Rhodobacterales; family Paracoccaceae; species Rhodobacteraceae bacterium Araon29. The sequence continues at coordinate 2,784,980 of CP046865.1, forward strand.
CAGGAAAGGGTAATTGCTATGACAATGCAGCAATGGAAACATTCTTCAAAACTATCAAGGCTGAACTGATATGGCGAAATACTTGGCACACACGCCGTGCTGCTGAACTGGCTATCTTCAAATATATCAATGGCGTTTATAACCCACGCCGCAGACATTCTGCATTAGGCTGGAAAAGCCCCTTGGCTTTCGAACGGATAGCCGCTTAAGTGAGAACTCGGAGCGGCACTAAAGCGGGACAGGTCCACTAAGCGTAAGGCACGAAAGAAGCAGCGTTAGAGAGACCCAGCCAACCATCCCCCACATCCCCAATAGGAAAGCACCAAATGAAAACCAATCTCTACAAAGCCGCCGTAAGGCTTATTAATAACCGCGAGGCTTTAGAAGCCTCTGTCTCAATCACTATTGGCTTAGCTCTCTTGCTTGTGCTGGCATTGACATGAGTGACACAGCCATATCCAAAACCCACATGGGTTGGTTTCGTCTTAAGTGCCCCCATCAAGAGGGTAGCGCAGAATACAAAAGGGCTTACGACAAACTACATAACGCGAATAATCGTGACTTAGAGCGATTAAGGGCTGAGTTTGAAGAACATGATGATGGCTCAATCCCTGTGGTCCACTGTAGACTCCACGGTTGTAGGGTCCAATTAGGCCGCGAACCATTTCAGCCCAATATATGCGGTATTGATAAGCATGGTTCAAAGTATCGCGTTAGGAAAACTGTAAATGGTAAAAGCCATACTTGGGCATATAGCAACCGATCAGATGCGATTGCTAACCGCGATTCCCTTGTCAGGCTAGCGGCGTAACCTCATCAATATTGGTCTCAATCGAAATTATGGAAACCATGCCCTGCTCTTAATTGAGTGGGGCTATTTAAATATCAGGTTAGGTATTGGTAAAAAGTAGTGGAAAAGGTAGTGGTAACCGGCCCCTAGAAACCGCCTTAAGATACTGTTTTTATTGCCATTTGTGGTAATGGCGGAGACGAAGGGATTCGAACCCTCGAGACGATTCCTCGCCTACTCCCTTAGCAGGGGAGCGCCTTCGACCACTCGGCCACGTCTCCGCCGACGGGTTTACAGAGCAATACACCGAGGGACAAGAGGGGAAACTTAAATTATTTTTGGGTTTGGCACTTTAATGACAGTACTGCCGGTCAGGCATTGAATAAGAAATGGAGAACATCGCCATCTTTCACTTGATAGGCTTTGCCTTCGACACGCATTTTTCCGGCCTCTTTGGCGGCCTGTTCGCCATTAAGCGTCACAAAATCATCATAAGCAATAGTTTCGGCGCGAATAAATCCACGCTCAAAATCACCATGAATAACACCGGCCGCCTGCGGGGCCAAAGTGCCTTGTGGGATGGTCCAAGCGCGTGCTTCTTTGGGGCCAACGGTAAAATAAGTCTCAAGTTCCAAAAGCTGATAACCGGCTCGGATAAGACGATCTAATCCCGCTTCGTCCAATCCCATTTCAGAGAGGAACATTTGGGCTTCGTCTTCTTCCAGCTTGCTAATTTCTTCTTCGATCTGGGCACTAATAGTCACTGTACCAGCGCCCTGCGAGGCGGCCATCTCTTCGACTTTTTGCGAATAGGCATTGCCGTTAGAAGCGTTCTCTTCATCCACATTGCACACGAACAAGATCGGTTTTGTGGTCAGAAGTTGCAAGCTTTTCCACGCTTTTGCATCTTCGGCATCAATGGCAACGCTGCGCGCGGGTGCGCCCTCTTCCAGCACACTTAGTGCCGATTTCAACAAGCGCTCTTGTTGCACCGCTTCTTTATCACCGCCGCGCACTTTACGCGACAGACCCTGAAGCCGCTTTTCAATGCTTTCGATATCCGCCAGCATCAGCTCGGTTTCAATGGTTTCTGCATCAGCAACCGGATCAACCCGGCCATCAACATGGGTCACATCGCCGTCTTCAAAACACCTTAGAACATGGGCGATCGCATCCACTTCTCGGATATTCGCCAAAAACTGATTGCCAAGCCCTTCACCTTTTGATGCGCCTTTGACCAAGCCGGCAATGTCAACAAAAGTCATCCGAGTCGGGATGATTTGCTTTGATGCGGCGATTGCTGCCAGTTTATCTAATCGGCTGTCAGGCACAGCAACTTCGCCGACATTGGGCTCAATTGTACAAAACGGAAAATTAGCAGCTTGGGCAGCAGCTGTTTTTGTCAGTGCATTGAACAACGTAGATTTACCAACATTTGGCAAACCGACAATTCCCATTTTAAATCCCATGTGACCGGCTCCTAAATTGCGCGCTTTGCGCTTCTATTAGGTGAGCTAAAGAGAGGCAAGACCAAAGCGGCAGCGCAGCGCCGGCCTTGAATTACCAATTTATGCGCCCTGCCCATTGATTTCCGTTCACTTTTTGGGCAAGTCAGGGGGGTTTTAGAAGGGGCGTAAAAAATGACTCGCATCGACCGTAAATTCAAGGAACTTGCAGACCAAGGGAAAAAGGCTTTTGTGGCGTATGTCATGGCCGGGGATCCTGATTTCGATACCTCGCTTGAGTTGGTTCTTGGACTGCCCGGCGCAGGTGTGGACATTCTTGAATTAGGCTTGCCTTTTACCGATCCGATGGCGGATGGCCCAACAATTCAATTGGCTGGTCAGCGCGCGCTCGACAGCGGTATGACACTTTTAAAAACACTTGATATGGCGCGCCAGTTTAGACAAACAGATCAGAATACACCCATCGTCTTGATGGGGTATTATAACCCGATTTATAGCCATGGGGTTGATGCATTCCTGAAGGATGCAAAAGAGGCCGGAGTAGATGGGCTTATTATTGTTGATCTGCCACCAGAAGAAGATAGCGAGCTTTGCATTCCTGCCCAAAAAGCAGGGTTGAACTTTATCCGCCTTGCGACACCGACGACTGACGACAAGCGGCTACCAAAAGTTCTGCAAAATACATCGGGCTTTGTGTATTATGTGTCGATCACGGGTATTACCGGCGCTGCAGAAGCAGAAGCCGGCGACGTCGAACCAGCAGTGACAAGGATTAAGGCACACACCGATTTGCCAGTGGCTGTTGGCTTTGGGATTAAAACCCCTGAGGCCGCACAAAGCATTGCATCCGTTGCAGATGGCGCTGTGGTTGGGTCAGCTATTATAAGCGAGCTTGCGGCTGGCAAGTCTGTTAGAGAGGTTTTGGATTTTGTTGCATCGCTGGCCAATGGTGCGCATTCAACAAGTTCTAATTAGGTCTAACCCGCAGCATATGTGTGATTAGGTAGGTTGCGACCTTTTGCTCTTTTTGGTTCAGAACTTCATATTGAACCGTTACAAATCCCCGATCAGGTTTTGATTTTGATAGTTTTGCGCTTTCAACTCTGGCTTTGTTACAAAGAGTGTCGCCAGGTTTAACAGGAAGCAGCCAGCGCAGCTCTTGCATGCCGGGTGAGCCAATGGAACAGTCTTTAAACTTGCCGGTTTCAAGCATTAGCCGAAAAGAAATCAACAAGGTATGCCAACCACTGGCAATCAACCCACCATATGGGTAATCCTCTGCAGCGACTTCATCAATATGGAACGGCTGCGGATCCCATTGCTGCGCAAAGTCAATGATTTCATGCTTCGGGATAAGATAAGGATCTGTTGTAAAACTATACCCAACTTGGAAATCTTCAAAATACATATCACCCTCGCGCATTCAACTTTGATCTTGTGAACCAATACTTGCATTGGTAAGAATATCTCACCAATACACTCGGGTAAATAGCAATGCCAGTTATCACCAATATCGAAGACTTAAAGCGTATTTACCGCCGCCGCGTGCCGCAAATGTTTTTCGATTACGCAGAGTCGGGCAGCTGGACCGAGCAAACCTTTCGGGATAATGTGACGGATTTTGAACAACTTCGTCTGCGCCAAAGGGTGGCAGTGGACATGACCGGTCGCAGCACAGCTTCGAAAATGGTCAGCCAAGAAGTCGCGATGCCTGTTGCACTTGCGCCTGTCGGTCTGACTGGCATGCAATCCGCAGATGGAGAAATTAAAGCCGCAAGAGCCGCGGAAAATTTTGGCGTGCCCTTTACACTTTCCACAATGTCTATCTGCTCGATAGAAGATGTTGCCGCCCATACCACAAAACCATTTTGGTTTCAGCTATACGTGATGAAAGATACCGATTTTGTTGACCGTCTAATTCAGCGCGCAAAAGCGGTTAAGTGTTCTGCACTGATGATTACGCTTGATCTACAGATTTTGGGGCAACGCCATAAGGATTTAAAAAATGGTCTTTCTGCCCCCCCAAAGCTCACGCCTAAAACTATGGCTAATCTTGCGACCAAATGGGGCTGGGGTCTGGAAATGCTGGGCACCAAACGTAGGCAATTTGGCAATATCGTGGGTCATGCCAAAGGTGTGAAAGATACCAGCAGCCTGTCATCTTGGACCGCCGAACAGTTTGATCCCGCCCTAGATTGGGATAAGATTACCAAACTCAAAGAAGCCTGGGGCGGCAAAGTTATTTTGAAGGGTATTTTGGATGCAGAGGATGCTAAAATGGCCCTGCGTGTCGGCGCAGATGCAATTATAGTATCCAATCATGGCGGGCGACAGCTTGATGGTGCGCTGAGTTCAATTAGGGCTCTGCCAAGTATTCTTGAAGCAGTCGGCGATAAAATCGAGGTGCATTTTGATGGCGGCATTCGATCCGGGCAAGATGTGCTAAAAGCGCTGTCGCTGGGAGCAAAAGGCACATATATCGGCCGCGCCTTTACATATGGGCTCGGGGCTATGGGCGAATCCGGTGTGACCCAGGCCCTAACCGTTATTCAAAAAGAATTAGAAACCACAATGGCCTTATGTGGCCACACACAGATTGATGATTTATCACGCGAAAATTTACTAATCCCAAAGGGTTTTGAGGGCGATTGGGCGTAATCAATCCTTTTGAAAGGATCGTGCCAACATAGGAATAAGCGCCAAGCTAATAAATGCAAGCAGTAGCGATAAAGCACCAAACGATACAGAAAGACTGGCCAATTCAGCCAAGCCCCCCATCAGAGGTGGCCCAATAAAAAACCCAGTATAGCCAATCAAAGCAACATTCGAAATTGCTTTGACCCGCTGATCTGCGGGACTAACCCGCCCCACCAAAGCCAAACCCAAAGGCGCTATGACAGAGATACCAAGACCAAGGGCGGCAAAGCCTATATACGTCAACGGCAGATTTATAGCAGTTGCGGCAAGCGTAGAGCCACAGGCCGCAAAGAGCGCCGCAATCTGAATAACCCGCGCTTCAGAAAAAATCTGCGTCATGGCCTGACCGGCAAGTCGCCCCACGCCCATTGTAAGCCCCAAAATTGCAGGCCCAATCGCACCGAGCGCCGCACCGACATTAAGGGAGCGTTCCAAATGTAGGGCAGACCATCCCTCAGCGGCCTGCTCTGCCATAAATGCGATTGCGATGACAATACCGATCAACACCACAAACCGATTGGCACCAGAGATTGGTGCATCATCGGCATCATTTGGCTGATCTACCTGCTTTGGCAAAACCATTGAGGGCAGCATCAGTAAGCCAAAAACACCAATGATCGCAAAGCTAATGACAGCGCCGCCGCCAAATTCGCGAATGAGACCGGTGGAAAATGCAGCTATTGCATAGGCGAATGAAAACATTGCGTGGTGAAAACTCATCAACGGACGGCCTTCATGGGCTTCAATCTGAGACAAATGCGCATTCATGACCACATCCAAACTACCGGTGGATGCAGCACAAAGGAACATTGCGATTGTCAAACCGGTCCAAGTGTTCATCAAACCGGGCAGTTGAAAAGCCAAAAGCGCTGCCGCACATAACGTCACCACACCATAGCGGCCTAACCGGCTATCAAGCCAAGGCGCAAAGCGCATGGCCGTGATTGCGCCAATCGCAGCGATCAACATTACTCCCGCCAATTCGCCATCACCTGCGCCTATTGCAGCTTGCAAATCTGGAACTAAGGCCGCGAACGCACCCCAACAGCATCCTAAGACAACAAAAGCGCAAAGCGGCGCCCAAGATGCAATTATCAAGTGTTTGTTAATCATAAATTTGCCTGTGACATGCTTGCAAAGCTCGCGCAAGCCCCAGTTTTAATTTGGGCTTTTAAATCCTGTGCAACTGGTCTATACGCGCGGCTTCATGAAGGGCTACAGCCTTGGAGGAGCCCTCTTTAACCAATGGAGATTTAAATGGCTGGAAAGATACCAGATCTTGAAGCGATCGAACGGACGGGGACAGGCAAGGGCGCCGCTCGTCAAGCACGCCGTGATGGCATGGTGCCGGGTGTAGCTTATGGAGGCGGCATTGACCCGCTCCCGATACAAATACCCCGCAATGAACTGCTAAAGCGCCTAAAAGCCGGGCGGTTTATGTCAACTTTATTTAATCTAAAAGTCGAGGGCCATGAAGATGTCCGCGTGATCTGCCGCGATGTGCAGCGTCATGTGGTCAAAGATCTTCCAACTCACCTCGACCTGATGCGCCTGCGTCGGTCATCGCAGATTAATCTGTTCATCCCGATTGAGTTCGTCAACGAAGACACAGCTCCGGGTATCAAACAGGGCGGCGTTTTAACCATCGTCCGGCCCGAGATTGAACTGATTGTGACAGCTGGAGATATTCCGGAAAAAATCGAAATCGACCTGTCTGCTCTAAACATTGGCGACGTGGTTACGATTTCTTCGGTCAATCTCCCAGAAGGCGCAAAGCCGACCATTGACCGGGATTTTGTGATTGCAAATATTTCCGCACCGAGTGGACTTGCCGCTTCTTCTGATGACGATGAAGGCGAAGCCGAAGAAGAGGCCAGCACTGAGGAAGTGCAAGAAGAAGAATAAATACTCTTCGCAAAGTAGATTATTCAAAGCGGGGCTTTTGCCCCGCTTTTTTCTTGGGTAAGCTAATGCCAAAGATAAATTACCAATTGGTCGGAGCCGCGAAATAGCCATGCAGATTTTTGTCGGACTTGGAAACCCTGGTGCAAATTATGTACATAACCGGCATAATATTGGCTTTATGGCACTTGACCAGATTGCAACAGAAAATAGCTTTGGGCCTTGGAAAAGTAAGTTCCAGGGACGCATTAGTGAAGGCCGTCTAGGGCACGAAAAAGTCATTTTGCTCAAACCAGAAACCTTTATGAACCTTTCTGGTCAATCTGTTGGCGAGGCCATGCGGTTTTTCAAGCTTGAGCCTACGGATATAACTGTATTTCATGACGAGCTGGATCTTGCACCCGGAAAGTGCCGTGTCAAAAGCGGTGGCGGTCATGCAGGCCATAATGGTCTGCGCTCTTTGCACCAGCATATTGGCGCAGACTATCAACGCGTAAGGCTGGGGATTGGTCACCCAGGGCACAAAGATGCGGTCGCCGGTTATGTCTTGCATGATTTTGCAAAAACCGATCAGGACTGGCTGCCCGATTTGCTGTCAGGGATCGCAGATGGCGCCGGAAAACTGGCACAGGCCGATACTGGCGGCTTTATGAATGCGGTGGCTATCAGCGTTCAAAAAGCCACAGCGGCAGCAGCGGCAAAATCCCCCAAACCTACACAAAATAGTGACTCTACAAATGCAGCCAAAACCGATATGGAAACACCAGACACGAAAACCACTTTGCAAAAATTAATTGACAAATTTAAGTGATCTAAAAGAAGATTTTCGGCTTCAGGCCCGTTCCTGCGCGGCGCTTGGGTCGCCATTTATGGATCAGTTGATGCAGCTGATGGCTGATCGTTTGACACCGGGTGATCCTGTTTCAGATGCTCTTTTCAATTGGCGCGGGGATCGCTCGGCCAGCGGTGCGTCGGTACCACTTCGATTGGCAGGCGGATTACATATGCTGGTACTTTGTAACCAAGACCCCAACTTGAGGTCCGTCTATCCCCCCAATACGCCAAGCGATGAAGCGCTTTGGACAGAGGTTAGCAACGCATTGAAAAGGCATGATAAGTTCCTGTTAGAGTTCATAAAATTGCCACCTCAAACCAATGAAATTCGGCGCAGCAGCGTGATGATCGCCGCCAGCCATCTTTTAGCGGATCGCTTTGGATTACCGATGGTACTGTCTGAATTGGGGGCCAGCGGCGGGCTCAATCTGTTGTTTGATCGCTACCAATTGATTGTGGGCAAAGCGCGGTTTGGCGCGGCCGATCCAATTACGACCCTTGCGCCGGATTGGAGTGGACCTTTGCCGCCAGATACTCGATTTGAAGTAATAAACAAAGCTGGCGTTGATCTTAGTCCACTGGATCCCACCAAAGATAAAGACCACCTGCGTTTGCTTGCCTATAGTTGGCCTGATCAGCCCGACAGGATTGAGCGTTTAAAGAGCGCGGCGCCGCATCAAACAACCAAAGTGGACAAAGAAGACGTCGCAGACTGGCTGCCTCGGCGGCTCAGCTATCACCCTAAAGGCCACCTTCATTTGGTCTATAATACAATAGCTTGGCAATATTTTCCGCCTCCGGTTCAACACTCATGCACCAAAGCACTAGAGCAAGCAGGCGCCAGAGCAACAATTACCAGCCCGCTGGCCCATTTGGCGATGGAAGCCGACGAAAAGTCAGAAGGCGCAGGCATCACCTTGCAAATTTGGCCCAATGGCGAAAAATATAACCTTGGCCGGGTTGATTTTCATGGGCGCTGGATCAATTGGTCTAAAGACGCCATACTGACCTAAGTCCTGAGATTCAGAAGAAAGACCAAAATTGAAAAAAGATCCCTCTGTGAATGTCATTGGCAGCGCGCTAACGCCTTGCTCTTATTCACCTATTAGCGGGTTTTTCCGCGATGGGTTTTGCAATACATGCGCCGAAGATCAGGGCAGCCACACTGTATGTGCTGTAATGACCGACGAATTTCTGGCCTATTCCAAATATGTTGGTAATGATCTTAGCACAGCACGGGCAGAGTTTAATTTTGTAGGCCTAAAAGCGGGCGACAGTTGGTGCCTGTGTGCCGCGCGGTTTCTACAGGCTCACGATGAGGGCTGCGCCCCAAATATCAATCTTGAAGCCACCCATTTACGTGCCACAGAAATTGTCCCTCTGGAAATTCTTGAGCGATATAAAGTCTAGCACACGCCCCTGCCTGCCATTTGGATAAAAAATAACCGTGGTCTTGGATGTGAAATTTAGCTACCCTTTGCAAAGAGTTCACCGCAACGGCAGCGCGAAATGGACAATTTATTCTTTATCGCCTCCAAAACATTTTGGTTTTTTGCGCGACCGGAAAATGTACCGCTTATAGTTTTTATCCTTGGATTTCTTGCCCTTATCCGTGGGCACAAGCGTGGGGCGCTTTGGTTTAACGGGTTGGGATTGCTGCTTTATGGGGGTATTGCGCTTTTGCCTTTGGGGGATATTTTTCTGCGCCCCCTCGAAACCCGCTTTGCGGCCAACCCGAAAATTACCGATCCTGCGGGGATCATTATCCTTGGCGGCGGCGAAGATGAAACCCAATCGGATTTTTCCCGCATGGCCAATGTCAACGATGCCGGCGAGCGGTTTTTGCTTGGCATGGCTTTGGCCCGCCAATATCCGCAATCAAAAGTGATTTTTACTGGTGATACGCTCAGCCTAACCCAGCATAGCATCTCAAGCGCAGATGTGGCGAGGATGCTGTTCACCCAATCGGGTATTGCGCCTAACCGTATGATTTTTGAACGTAAATCGCGCAATACAGTCGAAAATGCCGCGTTGACCGCCAAACTGGTCGAGGGCTATGAAACCGGGCCTTGGGTTCTTGTGACCTCGGCCTTTCACATGCCCCGCAGCGTGGCGGTATTTTGCCATGCAGGGTGGCGAAATATTGTGCCCTATCCCGTTGATTTTCGCTCTGGCCACTCGCTGGACCGGGTTAAATGGGACTTTGCGGGCCATATGGACGAGCTGAATGCCGGGGTGCGCGAATGGATCGGGCTGGTTGCCTATCGGCTTTCCGGTCGCATGGGGCAGCTGTTTTTACCGGGGTGTTAAACGCATAAGAATCCGCCAAAAACCGTATCTGTATCACGTCGGCATCACGGCAGTATCGCGGAGGTTCAAATATTCGGCCAAAATTACGCCGCTCCGCAATGAAAAAAACTATGCTGCGCGCGACCGGCCTTTTTGGAAGCGTAAAGCGCCTGATCCGATTGCTCTAACATCGCCTCGGGGCTGGCCTCGGATCTGCGATCAAAAAGCGCAATGCCGATGCTGCCCGATATGCGGCAGATGTTGTTTTGAAACGGCACCGGCTGCTCGAGCCGGTTGATAATGCGCTGGGACAGCTTGGCCAGACGCGTCGCATTGATCACATTATAAAATACCAAGGCAAACTCATCACCGCCAAGGCGCACCACGGTATCCTCGGCACGGGTTTCTTCGACCAAAATCCGCGCCGCAACCTGCAGAACATGATCCCCGGCCGCATGGCCATAGGTGTCATTGACCGCCTTGAAATAATCAAGGTCAAGCTGCATCACGGTAAAGGGCACTTTTGCCTCACTCAGCCGCCCCAGAACCAAATTCAGGGCGCGGCGGTTTTTCAGACCCGTGAGCGTATCGGTAAAGGCCTGCTCTTCGGCGGCGATTTTTGCGCCTTGCAACCGCTGGTTCAAGGTGCGCGATGCCTCCATCGCAGCGTTTTTAGCCTCCATTAGATAGAGCATTTCAATGGCCAAATCGGTACTCGCGAAATCGCTATGGGTCAGGCTGTGGCGCTGAACGGCATTTTGAATGGCGATGCCAAAAGAAAAATTTACCACCGCGCCCTGCCCGTCCGGTAAAAGCGCCAGAACCGCCTTTAGTTCTGTCTGCGGTGCGCTGCGCAGCCGGAAGGTTAACTTTTGTCCAGCCAAGGCAAAAAGCACCCGCATAGAGGCGGCAGAGTGAGGGCGGCGCAGCTCGAACATTTCTAAAAACCGGACCGGTAGAGCCGGCACATCCCCAAGCACTTTGGCAAGGGTGGGGCCAAGGTGCAAAATATGCCCAGTTGGCGAAAGTTTCGCATGACAGGGGCATAGAATATCAAAGACCGACATCATCACCCCCTGCCGCATCCGCTGCCGCCAATACAAATTGCCGCCCAGCGCTGAAACTGGCATCAAGCATTTTAATTTCGATCCGGCACATCCTGCGGAGAGGTTCGATGGGTTCAATCCACACCAGGGCGCCATAGTCATCGGCCAGTGCACGTAAAATGCCAATCATTACGGCTTCAAATCCCGGCCATTCGGGGGCTACGACCAAATGATAGAGCGCCCCGCTATGACGCTCGATGCGCAGCGCCGGCAGAGCAAGGCCAGAAAGAGCTATTTCAGATCGCTCGTTCAACTCATCCAATGAGATCAGAAAAGCTTCATAGCTTTCACCGCCAAAGCGCAGCAAGCGGCGCAAGGTTTGGCCGTTTTTATGCGAGACAAGGTATGTCCCGAGGTCTTCTAAAACATCCACCTTTGGCCTCTTCAGCGCCGCAGCCAGAGCGGCGCACAGATCAAATGTGAGGCGGTCGGGATATTTGAGCATAAGCTCAAAACAGAGCTCGAACTCTGGGTTTTGCTGCACCACATCTTGCCAAAACTGATCGCCGTAGCTGTCTATAGTGAAATTTTCAATTGCCTTATTGACCAAACCAAGCATGTGCACCCTCCGCCGTTACGCCAGCCTGCCCGATCTGTGGTTAGTAAATTATGAAGCTTAAAATTGATCGAAAATTTAACTCAAAACGCGCCTTAGAAATCAGTCGGAACACCGCCTTCGGCTTTGCGCCGATCCACGAAATCGGCGAGTTCCTCGCGAATAGCCACATCTAACGGCGGCGCTTCAAAATCTTCCAGAATTTTTTGGTAAATCTGATGCGCCCGCTCTGGGGTCCACACGCCGCCCGCGGCTTCCCAGGCTTCATAGTTGCGCCAATCCGACGCAAAGGGCTGGTAAAATGCAGTGGTATAGCGATCCTGCGTGTGTTGAATTCCAAAAAAGTGGCCATCATTGCCAACTGATTTTATGGCATCAAGCGCAATGTCGTCTTCGGTGGTGGCATAGGTCTGTGGTTCAAAATAGCGTTGGATTTGCTGCAAAACCTCGCAATCCATGATGAATTTTTCGGGGCTTGCGATTAACCCACCTTCTAGCCAACCGGCAGCATGATAGACAATATTGGTGCCTGATTGCACAGCTGCCCAAAGACTGTTTGAAGTTTCCCACATGGATTGCCCATCCGGCACATTAGCCGCGCAGACACCGGATGAGCGCATTGGCAGACCGTAAAACCGCGCCAGCTGTCCGGTCATCTGGGTGGCGCGCATATATTCGGGGGTGCCAAACGCGGGTGCGCCAGATTTCATATCAACGTTTGAGGTAAAGGTACCAATCGCGCAGGCGGCGCCGGGACGGATGTATTGCGCCAAGGCCACGGCGCAAAGCGCCTCGGCGATGGATTGTGCCACGGCACCCGCCATGGTAACCGGTGCCATAGCACCGGCGAGCGTGAAAGGGGTCACGATCAGGCCTTGATTGCGCCGCGCTAGCCGCATCCAGCCATCCAGCATCGGAAAATCGTGTTTAAGCGGCGAGGTCGAATTGATATTGGTATACATCTTTGGACTGGCATCGAATTCAGCATCGCTCCAACCGCCGGAAATCCGCACCATTTCAATCACATCTTCGACACGCTCTTTGCCCAGCGAATAGGCGTGCGCAACTTTATCGCTTAAGGTCAGCTTGTCATAAAGCACATCCAAGTGCCGCGTACTGGCATGCAGATCCACGGGTTCAACGGGATAGCCACCGACGAAATGGATACAGTTGAAGTACTGGCTGAGCTTTATAAGGTTTGCACAGGTTTCCCGCGTTCCGGGGACTTTTGTGCCGGTTTTCATATCCCAATAGCTGGGCGGCGATGACACCGCACCAAACAGCATATAGGGCCCACCAACGATCAATTCGCGGTCAGAATTGCGCGGCGTTAGCGTCCACTGGCTAGGGGCTTTGGCAACCATTTCCATGACGAAATCACGGCCCATACGCACGTTTTCCCCTGTCACGGTGCAGCCGGCCTGCCGTAAAATAGCGCAGGCTTCGGGATTGAGAAACTCAATGCCGATGTCCTCAAGGATGCGCATCGCGCCATCGTGGATTGCTGCAACGCCCTCTGCGTTAAGCGGTTCGGTAGGCCGGTCGGGGTTGACCGGCAAACACCACGGCATTTGTTCAATGGCTGCGCTGCCACGGCGAAGCGCGCCGCCAGCGCGGCCCCCGCTTCTGCGGCGTTTGGGCGTTGGTTCAGCCATCTTCGACCTCCTTGTATTATGCTGTCCCTAGCAAACCACGCTGTGAATAGAAATCCTGCCGGTTACCGACACAAACCGTCGCTTTCTTCAAGCTGTTGGCACAATCGCCTTTAGGACAAACCCAAATAGGCCGGAATGTGACTTATGTCGGGCAATATGGTATCGGCATAGGGCGCCAGCTCGCTTCGCGGGGCCAATCCGGTCAACACCCCAATGGTATGCATTCCGGCTGCACGTCCAGCGATCAGGTCATGGGTGCTGTCACCCACCATCACCACCTGATCCTGCGAAAGCCCCATTGCTTTGGCAAAGGCAAGCAGGGGACCCGGCGCCGGTTTGGCGCCAAACCCGCTGTCAAAACCCGCGACAAAATCCAGCAGATCAAGAGCTCCAACCGTATCCAAATGCGCCCGTGCGCCGGCTTCGGTGTCATTTGTCATGACCCCAATTTTCAAATCATTGCCTTTAAGACGCTGAAAAAACGGAACAAGCGGGGTGGCTTCGCTCACCGTGGCCGTCAGGCTGGATTGCATTAGGAAATCTTCTACCTCATCCACATTTTGATCGGGCAGCACAGCGGAAACGCATTCGGCCACCTGCCGGTTGGTGCCGGCGATTACGATGCTATCAAGATCAAACGCTTGGCGGGCAAGATCAAAGCCAACGGCATCGGCTATGGCGTTTCGGCGCCCCGCATCCCCTGCCGAAAAATGCTCGATCATTTGCGCCGACCAGGCGTTCCAGGTTTTTTGAAAATCAAACAAAGTGCCGTCTTTGTCGAACAATACCCCTTTGATTTTCATACTCTATCCTCGATTAGCTCCGCGTATTAGTTTTCGCAGCTACTGCATAAAATGCAAGTGGATATCAGGTCCAGTTGACCATGCCGCCCCCAGGTAGTGACTGCCGCGCGATTTGCATTGCTTCAGGCTCAAGCGCGCAGGCCTGACAGCAGGCCAAAACCCAGGCATCATCCATCATCACAAAGTCGAGAACAGCGATCAAAAAATCCGCATCCTGCGCCCGCTCTTTGATATCAGCGGCACTGCTGCCGCTCGAACCCATAAAAATCGGTAAAATTTCCTCTTCGCCGACCAACCAGCCAAGCACCTTTAAAGCATATGTTTCAGCAACTTCTGGGGTCACATCAAATTCCTTTGCGACGGGAAAGGTTTTATTAACTCAAATCAATAAAATTAAACATAACTTTGAACAAGTGCGCGGAAGTATAAAATCATGTCTGGAAAGGTACTGCTGATCGATCCAATAGCGACCAACAGGATTTCGCTGGGCTCGATTTTAAGGGCAGCACACTATCAAATACATGCCGTTTCGGGCCTTAGTGAGGTATCATCTTTGCTCGATGACGCCCTTTTTGACGCCGTCATTATTTCTTTGAATTCACCTCTTGATCTGGTCAAATTAAAAGCCATGCCCGCCCTAAGCAATGTGCCGGTCATTGCCAGCCAGCACGCCGCCGATGATGTAGCGCGGCTTGCTCTTTTGCACGCAGGGGCCAGCGATATTTTAACCGCGCCTGTGGCACGCAAAGTGCTTTTGACAGGGCTGCGCAGTTTGCTAAGAGCCCGCAATGCATCGGCCGAATTGCAACTGCGTGAAGATACAAACCGTGCTTTGGGCTTTCATGAAGCCGCACCCCCGTTTCAATCCAAAAGTGCAGCTATCGTTGTTTGCAATGACCCCAAATCCTGCCCCGGTTTGCTGGCAAAACTGCAATCTATCCGAAACCTTTCATTTTCGCTACGATCGGACAAGCAATTATTTGATCCACCACAAAAGCAGCAGAGCAATTCCTGTTTCATCCTGTGTTTAACAGAAAAGACAGCACGGCAGGCGCTCAATATATTAGTTGAAATGCGCGCACATTCGGCCACCCGTCACGCAGCAGTGATTGTGGCGGCGCCGCACAGCTGCGCGGATGCTGCGATGGATGCGTTGGACCTAGGGGCTAATGATGTGCTGTTTGACAGT
The DNA here is from genome assembly GCA_039640505.1 of Rhodobacteraceae bacterium Araon29. Lineage (NCBI taxonomy): Bacteria > Pseudomonadati > Pseudomonadota > Alphaproteobacteria > Rhodobacterales > Paracoccaceae > Rhodobacteraceae bacterium Araon29. Next base: position 2,800,267 of record CP046865.1, read on the forward strand.
TATGGCACAGAAGAAATTTCATTTCGCATTTCCGCACAAATTCAACATAAAAAAACCAATGACCGGCTGCGGGCCACCCTCCAAGCAGGTTTAAATGCCGCCGTTACTGATTCTCTTACCGGGCTGTACAATCGGCGCTATGCTTTAACGCATCTTTCGCATTTGTTTGACAAATCGCTGCGATCAGGTACCGAATTATCTTTGATTATGGTGGACCTTGATCATTTCAAACGAGTAAATGACCAATACGGTCATGCGGCAGGCGATGCCGTGCTTTGCGCGGTGGCAAATACACTAAAGGGTGCAATCCGTGCCTCGGATCTTCTGGCGCGTCTGGGCGGCGAAGAATTTGTGGTAATATTGCCCGACACCCCTGCAGACAAAGCGCAAGGGCTTGCCCAGAGGCTGTGCGGATTGATTCGAAATTTGCGTATAAAAGCGGCGCCAAGGCAAATCACTGCCAGTATTGGGCTAAGCGCGATCGGACCAGATCGGCTGCGCACTGGATCAAATCCTCACTTTGAACATTTGCTGCACGAAGCCGATAAAGCGCTTTATGCCGCCAAATCCAAAGGCCGCGATCAGGTATCCTATTTCACCCCGCAAGCTGCCTAACTTTCCAAAATAAAATCTTTCCAAATCATGCAAATCCGATATTTGCTTGATGCCCCGTTCGATTGGCGATTAAAAACGTATCGCAGGGGATTGCATATCACGCATCTGATCAGGAGATAGCCAGATGACCTATCGCGAGCTTTATCAAAGTTGGGAAACCGACCCCGAAGCATTTTGGATGAAAGCCGCCGATCACATTGATTGGGACCGCGCACCCAGTTTTGCATTGGATGCGCGTAAGGCTCCGCTTTATGAATGGTATCCGGATGCGATGGTCAACACCTGCTATAATGCAGTAGACCGCCATGTGATTGCAGGCAAAGGCGCGCAGGCCGCGATTATCTACGACAGTCCCATCACCGGACAAAAAGACACCATCAGCTATGCCGATTTGCGCGATAAAACTGCCCGCCTCGCCGGTGCGCTGCGCGCCAAGGGCGTCACCAAAGGTGATCGGGTGATTATTTATATGTCGATGGTGCCCGAAGCGATTGTTGCGATGCTGGCTTGCACGCGCATTGGCGCCATTCATTCGGTGGTCTTTGGCGGTTTTGCCGCCCATGAGTTGGCCGTACGGATTGATGACGCAAAGCCAAAAGCCATTTTAGCCACATCCTGCGGGATCGAGCCGGGACGCGTGATTGCCTATAAACCGCTTATTGATGCGGCAATCGAGCAATCCGAACATAGCCCAGAAACCGTGGTTATCTTGCAGCGTGAACAGCAAACCGCCGCATTAGAGCACAGCCGTGATTGCGATTGGGATGCGGTGCAAAAGGGCGTTGAGCCCGCCGAATGCGTTCCAGTTGAAGGCATGCATCCGGCCTATATTCTTTATACATCGGGGACCACCGGCGCGCCCAAAGGCGTTGTCCGCCCCACCGCAGGCCATCTGGTGGCGCTGCACTGGTCGATGAAAAATATCTATAACGTCGATCCCGGTGATGTCTTTTGGGCCGCCTCGGACGTGGGCTGGGTCGTCGGCCACAGTTATATTTGCTATGCACCGCTGATCCATGGAAACACCACGATTGTGTTCGAAGGCAAACCGGTGGGCACGCCTGATGCCGGCACATTCTGGCGCGTTATGTCCGAACATAATGTGCGCAGTTTCTTTACCGCGCCCACAGCGTTTCGGGCGATTAAACGCGAAGACCCCAAGGGCGAATTTAAAGCCAAATATGATCTAAGCGGATTGCGCGCGCTTTATCTAGCTGGCGAGCGCGCCGATCCCGACACAATAAACTGGGCGCAGGATTTGCTGGGCGTTCCGGTGATTGACCATTGGTGGCAAACCGAAACCGGCTGGACCATTGCCGGCAATCCGTTGGGCATTGAAGCCCTGCCCATTAAAGTCGGCAGTCCCTCGGTGGCAATGCCCGGCTATGAGGTCCATATTCTTGATGAAGCAGGCAACCGCCAACCGGAAAACACACTTGGAGCGATTGCCATTAAGCTACCGCTGCCGCCCGGCACCTTGCCAACGCTTTGGAACGCAGACGAACGATATCGCGCATCCTACCTGAACACCTTTCCCGGATACTACGAAACCGGTGATGCAGGCATAATCGACGAAGACGGTTATCTTTACATCATGGCGCGCACGGATGATGTGATCAATGTGGCCGGTCACCGCCTGTCGACCGGTGCCATGGAAGAAGTGCTGGCCAATCATCCTGATGTGGCAGAATGCGCCGTGATCGGGGTCAGTGATCAGCTCAAAGGTCAATTACCGCTTGGGTTTTTATGCCTCAGCAACGGTGTCAATCGCCCCCATAGCGAAATTGTCGCCGAATGCGTGCAAATGATGCGCGATGTGATCGGCCCTGTGGCCGCCTTTAAACTGGCTGTGGTGATCAAACGCTTGCCAAAAACCCGCTCGGGCAAAATTCTGCGTGCTACGATGGTGAAAATTGCAGACAGCGAAACGTTTAAAATGCCGGCCACCATTGATGATCCTGATATTTTAGACGAAATCAAAGAGGCACTGCAAAGCCTAGGATACGCGCAATAATAATTCCTATGGCCTTTTTTGAGGAAAACTCCCAGTTTGGGCACTGACGACAAGGGTTGATTTTTTCTTGCGAAATTTTCTCTGCGGTGTAGCGTTTAAGCCGTGAGGTTATTGGCATGACAAAAAGTGATTTATGGAAATTAGGCGTTGCTGACATTATTGCGGCAACACGGTCAGGCGAACGATCAGCGACTGACATCGTTGAAGCGGCGATTGACAGAATGGATCAGGTCAATCCGGCCTTGAATGCGGTGGTGATGGATTTATCCGATCAGGCCCGGCAGCGCGCGGCCGATTTAGACCGCGCCCGTGAAAGCGGCGCCGACCTAGGCCCACTGCATGGTGTGCCTGTCACCATCAAGGTGAATGTTGATCAAGCCGGATGGGCCACTACAAACGGCGTCAAGGCGCTTGAAAACTTAGTCGCTGTCAGTGATGCCCCGGTGGTGCGAAACCTGCTAAACGCAGGGGCGGTGGTGATCGGGCGCACCAACACGCCCGAGTTTTCCTTTCGCGCCGAGACCGATAATGAGCTGCATGGGCGCACCCATAATCCTTGGGGGGACCATACCTCACCCGGAGGCTCTTCGGGCGGCGCGGGCGCTGCGGTGATGGCCGGTATTGGCGCTTTGGGCCATGGCAATGACATCGGTGGCTCACTGCGCTTTCCCGCTGCAGCGAACGGTGCTGTGACTGTCAAACCGGGCCTTGGCAGGGTACCAGCATGGAACCCAAGCCAGACCGCCGAGCGCGGGCTTTTGGCGCAGTCCATGTCAGTGCAGGGCCTGCTGGCCCGCAGCGCGCAAGATCTGGATTTGGCGATGCCCGCCTTGATAGCGCCCGATGTGCGTGATCCATTTCATGTACCGCTTGGCTACCATGGCGCGACCGACCCGCCCAAGCGGGTCGCGCTGTGCAAAGACACCCCGGGCTTCGATACCCACCCAGACGTTCTTGCCGCGCTTGAAGCCGCCGCAGATGCGCTAAGCGATGCCGGCTATGAGGTAGAGCAAACCGCGCCGCCGCTGTTACAAGAAACCGCTATGGCTGGCTACCGCGCCCTTCTGGGCGAGGTTAAAGCCATGATGGGGCCGGATATCGAAACCTATGGCTCGGACACGCTGCAGCAGATTTTCGCCGAATATCACGAACAATTTTCCCCCTATGAGGGCGTGGAACTGTTGAAAATGATGGCGCAGCGCAGCCATTACGCGCGTGAATGGGCGCTGTTTTTGCAAGAATATCCTCTGGTGCTCTGCCCGTTTCTGCCGCAGCCGTTTTTCACCCCCGGCCGCGATACCGAAGGCGCAGATGGGGTACGCGAAGCGCTCGGTTCGGCGCTGTGGTCTTATTCGATGAATTATGTCGGCCTACCGGCAGGCTGCCTGCCCACGCGTCTGGCCCCCTCAGAGCGAGGGCCAAGGCCGATCAATGTGCAAATTATCGGACAAAGATGGCGCGAGGATAAAATTGTTGAAGCCATGATCGCGGTCGAAGCGCGTCTGGGCACGCTTGCGACAGAGCTTTGGGCGCGTATGGATCAGAAGTAAAAGGTCAGCGCCGCTAAACAAACTGCTCGCGGATCAGCCGTTCTTCCAACCCATGACCGGGATCAAACAATAAACGATGTGCAATCTCGCTCTCAGAGCTGATATCGACACGGGTTACACGGTCAAATGACCGGCTGTCAGCATCGGCCATCACCGGCCGTTTTTCCGGCTCGAGCACCTCAAAACTAACCATGGCCTGTTTGGGCAATAAGGCACCGCGCCAGCGCCTTGGCCGATAGGCATTGAGAGCCGTGAGCGCTAAAACCTCGGCATCAATCGGTAAAATCGGGCCGTGCGAAGAATAATTATAGGCGGTCGATCCGGCTGGGGTTGCAAGCAAAGCCCCATCACAGACCAGCTCTTCCATCCGAACCCGCCCATCGACGGAAATCCGCAGTTTTGCGGCTTGGGGACCTGCGCGCAGCAAGGACACCTCGTTGATCGCCAAACCTGAACGTTCGCTGCCATCGATGCAGCAAGCGCGCATCCGCAGCGGATTGATAACCGCCTCTTCGGCGTTTGCCACCCGCGCTGGTAAATCATCTTCTTGATATGCGTTCATCAAAAAACCAACGGTGCCACGGTTCATCCCGTATACTGGCACCGAATACTCTTGGGTGGCGTGCAGAGTTTGCAGCATAAACCCGTCACCGCCCAAGGCCACAATAACATCTGCCTGATCCATGGGGCAATCCCCATAGCGGGCTTTCAGCGTTGCAAGCCCACGCTGTGCGGTTTCTGCGGCACTGGCCGAAAAGGCAATTTTTCCAGTCATCGCATTCATGTTTCCAATACCCCACATGCGTTTCCAAAAGAGCCAAGCGCCCTATACTGCCACCTTAAATGCCGCGCCATTTAAGCGCAATGTCGCAATCTGCTCTTTTCGCGCGTTTGGCTTTCCGATACCAGAGCGCAACAAGGATTCTATTGCACCGGAGATCGAGCAATGACAGCGAATTTAGGAACGGACGGGTTTTTCACGCAGGCGCTTGGCGAGCGTGATCCTGAGATATTTGCCGCCATCGGGGCCGAGCTGGGCCGGCAGCGCGATGAAATCGAGCTAATTGCCTCGGAAAACATCGTCTCGGCGGCAGTGCTGGAAGCCCAAGGCAGCGTGATGACCAATAAATACGCAGAAGGCTATTCCGGCCGGCGCTATTATGGCGGCTGCCAATTTGTTGATATTGCCGAAGATCTGGCCATCTCGCGCGCCTGCACGCTGTTTGGCTGCGGCTTTGCCAATGTGCAGCCCAACTCGGGCTCACAGGCCAACCAAGGCGTGTTTCAGGCACTGCTGCAACCGGGCGATACCATTTTGGGCATGTCGCTGGATGCAGGCGGCCATCTGACCCATGGGGCGCGGCCCAACCAGTCGGGCAAATGGTTCAACGCGGTGCAATACGGCGTGCGCAAACAGGACAACCTGATTGATTATGATGAAGTGGCCGCGCTGGCCGCCGAGCATAAGCCAAAGCTGATCATCGCCGGCGGCTCTGCGGTGCCGCGGCAGATCAACTTTGCCCGCATGCGCGAGATCGCAGATACGGTCGGTGCCTATCTGCATGTGGATATGGCGCATTTTGCCGGGCTTGTGGCCGCCGGCGAGCATCCCTCGCCCTTCCCCCATGCCCATGTGGCCACCACCACCACCCATAAAACACTGCGCGGCCCGCGCGGCGGAATGATCCTAACCAATGACGAAGCGCTGGCCAAGAAATTCAATTCGGCGATTTTCCCCGGCATTCAGGGCGGCCCGCTGATGCATGTGATCGCCGCCAAGGCGGTAGCCTTTGGCGAAGCGCTGCGGCCCGAGTTCAAAACCTATATCCAGCAGGTGATCACCAATGCCAAAGCGCTGTCGGATCAGCTGATCAAAGGCGGGCTCGATACGGTCACCCATGGCACCGACACCCATGTGGTGCTGGTGGATCTACGGCCCAAAGGGGTCAAGGGCAATGCCACCGAAAAGGCGCTGGGACGGGCGCATATCACCTGCAATAAAAACGGCGTGCCGTTCGATCCCGAAAAGCCGATGGTCACATCGGGCATCCGGCTTGGCTCGCCCGCAGGCACCACCCGCGGCTTTGCAGAGCCCGAGTTCCGCCAGATCGCAGACTGGATCACCGAGGTGGTCGACGGGCTGGCCCAAAACGGCGAGGACGGAAATGCAAGCGTCGAGCAAAACGTCAAAACACAGGTCGAAGCCATGTGCCAACAATTCCCAATGTATCAGAATATTTAACCTTCGGCAGATAAAGCCAAATCAAGCCCCGCAGCGCGGGGCTTTTTATTTTCTGTGGTGGGGACGTCCAAAAAAGCACTTTATGTGCCCAAATATGAACCCAACCTTGAATTATTCTATCACTTCTCAGTTTTCTATGAAATCTGCCCCTTGACCACAGTTAAAAGCAGCGGCATTTCTGCGTCATGTTGGTTTATAAAATACTGCGGCGCCAAGAATGGGTGCAGCTGCAAAATAATGGGCGAAGCGCCGGTTCTTTGGCAGATATCCAAGATGGTTTCGTGCATTTTTCCACCGCCCAGCAGCTTGGCGCCACGGCTGCCAAACATTTCACCAAAGAATCCGGCCTTGAGCTGCTCGCCTGTGACGGCGCAGCGATGGGCGCAGACCTGCACTGGGAGCCATCGCGCGGCGGTGCGCTTTTCCCACATCTTTACCGCGCCTTGTCGATAAAGGATGTGCTCTGGCACCAAATTTTAGAGCTGGGGCCAGACGGCCATATTTTTCCGGAAGGTTTGCAATGAGGCTGCGCGAAAAAATAGGCTTGAAAGCCCTGCAAAAACTGAATCCGGAAACGGCGCACGGGCTAGCAATCAAAGCAATGCAGCTGGGCTTAGCATCAAAAATCACGCCGCCCACTTCGCCGCGTTTGCGCACGCGGATCGGTTCGCTTGAACTGCCTAATCCGGTCGGGCTTGCGGCCGGTTTTGATAAAAACGCGCAGGCGCTTAGTGGTCTTTTGGGATCCGGCTTTGGCTTTATCGAAGCGGGTGCGGCAACGCCACAGCCGCAGCCGGGCAATCCCAAGCCGCGGCTGTTCCGGCTGACCGAAGATAGCGCTGCGATCAACCGCTTTGGCTTTAACAATGACGGGATGGAGCAGATTGCAGCGCGGCTTAAAAACCGTCCCCAAAAGGGCGTTATCGGGCTTAATCTAGGGGCCAATAAAACCAGCCCCGACCGCGCCGCTGATTTTGCCAAAGTGCTGTCATGCTGCGGCGAGCATATTGATTTTGCCACCGTCAATGTCAGCAGCCCAAACACCGAAAAACTGCGCGATCTACAGGGCAAAGCAGCGCTATCGGCCCTGCTTGCAGGGGTCAATGAGGCGCGCGATACGCTGGCGCAGCCTATCCCGGTGTTTTTGAAAATCGCGCCCGATCTGAATGCCGATGAGCTTGCCGATGTGGCCGAGGTTGCGGCGGCGCAAAATATAGCTGCGGTGATTGCCACCAATACAACCTTATCCCGCGACGGGCTGCACAGCCCTCACCGCGGTGAGGCCGGCGGATTATCGGGCGCACCACTGTTTGAAAAATCGACCCGTGTTTTGGCCCAGCTTTCGGAGCTAATGGGGCCAAACGTGCCGTTGATCGGGGTCGGCGGCGTCCGCTCGGGCGCGGATGCCTATGCCAAAATTCGCGCCGGGGCCAGTGCCGTGCAACTTTATACCGGACTGGTTTTTGGCGGTGTCTCCTTGGCAGCAAAGATTGCCACAGACCTTGACCAGCTACTGGAAAAAGACGGCTTTGACAGTTTGGAAAAAGCCATTGGCAGCAACCGCGAGGCATGGCTGTGAATGTAGAAATCTGGCACAATCCACGCTGCTCGAAATCGCGTCAGGCACTGGCGCTGCTTGAACAGCATAACATTGCTGCCACTGTGGTGCTCTATCTGAAAACGCCACCGTCACGCGCGCGGTTAGAACAAGTTCTTCACCTGCTTGACCAGCCCGTGCTTGCCATGGTGCGGCATAAAGAGCCGTTGTTTAAAACGCTCGGTTTGAGCCAATCCAGTACCGATGCAGCATTACTTGAAGCTCTGGCAAATCACCCATCCCTTATCGAACGGCCAATAGTACTAACCGAGACAGCCGCGGTGATAGGGCGGCCACCGGACGCAATACTGACACTTCTATCGGCGACAAAGCGCCGCCCTTAGCGGATCGCGCTGACATATTGGCTGACGCCTCAAGACTATAACTTCTATACTAAACGGTCTTCAAATATGATCAGACTTTAGTTGGCTTTGATCACAAGGCCGGAAAAATGGCTTAGTTAATACCTAACTTTTGCCGTTATAATTATTAATATGACTTTCTTCGAAATCCCCCAAAAGTTCAAAATATATTCTTTCGTACTAAAATAATATCTTTTTTTCCTAATTAATTCGACAAACAGGCCGTTTATGGTGACGAATTACTTATCAAAAGGATATTAACATGAGGTCTACATATTTATTTCTTATTTCCTCATCACTTGTGGTGCTATCGGCCCCTTTGTATGCGGATGACTTTACCGTATCGAGCACATCTTCTAGTACAAACGGTGGCCACACAGTCAATGGCTCGGATAATTTGACGGTTACATCAGCGGGGTCGATATCGCCCGTTAATGCGCATGGGATTTCCACCACCGGGGGATCGAACACGATCACTGTCGAGGGCTCTATCACGACCTTAAATGGTCGTAGCGGCATCCAATCAACCAATGAAAGCGGCAATCAGATTACGCTTTCTGGTTCGGCACATATTACAAGCACTTCTAACGGCGCGCAGGGCACTGGTATCAACATCGGAGGCGGTAGCGGGGGCAATAATAACAGCATCACGCTATCAGATTCAGCAAGAATCACCACGATCGGAAACAGTGGAATTGGCATTTCAATCTTTGGCGACAACAATACTGTAACCCTGTCAAAAGGCACCGAAATTTCAACATCGGGGACCTCAGCAGATGGCATTTATGTCTATGATGGAAGCGGAAACACCATTAATGTTGCAGGGAAAATCAAAGCCACTAATACGGACGCGAAAGCAGTACATCTGGAAGGTGGCGCGAACGGTGTGGTTAATTTTCAAGAGGGCGCATTGATCATCGGCCCAATTCACACAGACAATGATTATGCCACAGGTTCGATTTTAAACATAGATGTGGGTTTAGGGACCTCATATATTTTTACAACCTCAGGCACTTGGACGGTGAATGATCTGGACGGACGCTCATTTACCTATTCGGGCAATGTGGCCTCGTCTCTGAGCGCGGGTAATAGCGAAACCGCCGATGAAATGCTGTTTATGAGCACTGGCAGCCTGCAATCCTCGCTTAAGAGCAATGTCGGCAGCGACGAAAGCGGATGGGTAGATATTTACGCCCGTTCCTCAGAGCGCAAGGCCAATACAGCGCAGCCTACGATGCTTCCCTATAAAGCAAACGCAAGCGGGCTGAGCGTCGGCGTGCCAGTGCTGTCAGGGGCACGCTCTCTAGATGTGGTGATCAACAGCCACCACGCAGCGCTGAATATCGCAGAAGACAGTCAAATTCTTGACAGCCTGTCCACCAAACTTGGGGTGGTACTCACACAAGCACCTACATCTGACGGCTGGCAACTTGCAGGCTCGGCATTTGTTGGCCGCACCAGCCATGACGGAACGCGCGGCAAGGTACTGGATAACCTGGCCGAGACCGGCATGCGCAGCCTGACCTCTGAGTTTTCCAGCAATGATGCGGTTCTGGCCATCAGCGCAAATTATAGCACGGAGCTGAGCAAAACCATGCGCTTTGAAGGCGGCCTTGAAGGCAGTTATGCCTATCAGGACATTGCTGCCTACAGCGAGAGCAGCAATTTTTCCTGGGCAGCGCGCAAACTGGCACAAACGTCAGGCAAGGTATCGGCAGGAGTGGTGTACCAATCTAGCGAAAATCTGAATTATCAATTCCGTCTCGGGGCTCAGCATCGCACCGTGATTCAGGGCGCACAGACATCCTATACGGCCTATGGCACCGCTTATAGCTTGGATGCAGGGCTGACATCGGAAACCTACTACGATGCAGAAGTTCGGTTCAACTATCTCGGCGGTGATGGCATGAACCTAACAGGAAGCCTCGGCGGCTTTAGCTCTGACCTCACCACCAGCGGCATGACGGCGCATCTTTGGCTCAACTGGGCGTTTTAAGCGCTAAAGGGGCCGACAACTTGCAGACTAAGCTTTGTCCGCCGCAGACTCCAGCGCCGGATAGCGCATCGCGAGCGTTGCCCCCCGCGCAACAAGCGAAACAAGCAATGCTATCCAAAGCCCATGCATTGCCAAAAACGGTAGCAGCGCAAGCAGGCACAGGATATATATACCTAGGCTGACCGCCATCATATCACGCATCGCCGCCGTTTGGGTTGCCCCTAAAAATACCCCGTCAAGCATAAAGGCCGGCAAGCTTAGCGCGGCCGCAGCTATTAGATACGGAAGATAGCGTTGTGCCTCGACTTGGACCTCGGTTGCTTTTGTCATCACAGTAATAAGACCCTCACCGCCTAGGCCGATGCCGGCGGCAAGAATGAAAACCATAGCTACCCCCCACTGTGTGCATTTGATCACGCTTTGACGCAGGGCCTGGCGGTTTTTGCCGCCAACCGCCTGACCTACTAGGGTTTCAACTGCAAAGGCAAACCCATCTAGAGCAAAAGACGTTAATGCGAAAAACTGCATCAGCACCTGTGTCGACGCCAGAGGGACATCACCGTAACGCGCGGCCACAAAAGTGAAGGAGACAAAAATCACCTGCAGCATCAAAGTGCGCAGTAAAATATCGCGGTTGACCGTCAGCATACGCACCAACCGCACGCGATTGAGCACAGCATCCCAAGCCCGAAAGGTCGGCGCCATCAGTGTGTGGCGGCAAAACCACAGTCCTAGGCCCAAACCCGACATTTCTGCCAGCACCGTTGCCAGCGCAACGCCTGATGCCCCCCACCCAAGGCCCAGCACAAACCACAAATCCAAAATGATATTGAGCCCGTTCATCCACAGCTGAAGATACAGCACCTCTCTGGTCCGCTCTTGCCCGATCAGCCATCCGACCAACCCCAATACCGCAATCGCCGCTGGCGCGCTATAAATACGAATGCGCAAATAGTCCCGTGCCATGGATTCGACCGCCTCAGAGGCTGGCGAGACCTGAAAAGCGCCCCAGAATAAAGGCGTTTGAAGCACAAATATCAACCCACCTGACACAATGGCAAAAAGCAGGACACGGCTTAAAATAGCGGCTACCTCAGCGCGATCACCAGCGCCAACCGCCTGCGATGTCAGCCCCGTTGTGCCCATCCGCAAAAATCCGAAAAACCAATACACTGTGGTGAGGATCAAAGCGCCGATGGCCACCGCGCCTATCGGAACAGGGGATTTGATCTGTCCCACAACTCCGGTATCGACCAACCCAAGAAGCGGCACCGTAATATTGGCCAGCAAAATCGGAACAGCGATTTTTAAGACACGCGAATGAGTAATTTGCATGCCTTAGCCCGCCATCATGCCTTATTGTCGCTATCTGGCATCAGAAAATGCCCTGTCGCTTGTGCGAAAATCCGGCTCCGGTTGTCTTGCCAGGCTTCCACATAAACCGACGCATAGCGCCGCCCCGAGCGGTTAACCCGTGCACGCGCATAAGCATCGCGCGGCAAACCTGATCTTAGATAATCCACAGAAAAATCAATTGTCTTGGGGATTTTAATCAAGTCGCCCTGCGCAATGGCTTCGGGCGTCAGGGTGCCGGTTTCAACACTTTTCCAAAGTCCAGTCCACCCTAGTTCAATCACCGCCGCCACTTCAAGAAAGGCGGCCGTCGCACCGCCATGCAGCGCTGGAAGCATAGGATTGCCCACCAGTTTTTCATGATAGGGCATCACTGCGGTTAGCTCATCGCCGCGGCGGTCAAATTGAATGCCAAGAAACTGGATATAGGGGATCGACGCCAGCAACGCGGCCAAGGCCGCATCGCGGCGCTGTTTGACCACTTGGACCGGTTCAGGGCGTTTTGATACCATTTTTAAGCTCCCGTCACAAAAGCGCCAGCGGCCGTGGCGACAGGTTTATCATCATTGTCATCAAGCGCCACCGCCCGCACAAAGGCAACGTTGCGGGTCACATTATAACAGGTGGCTTTGGCCCTGATATTTTGGCCCGGTGTGGCGGGCCGCATATAATCAACCCGCAAATCAATGGTCGCGGTCAGACCCTTTTGGTCCGGATGGCTCATTACAGCCGCGCCGCAACACCCGTCAAGCAGTGCAAAGACCGCTCCGCCGTGAATCACGCCTGTTGCAGGGTCGCCAATAAATTTCTCATTATAGGGCATCCCCATTTCCGCCGTCCCTTGACCGATGTCGTCAAGCCATATGCCAAGGGCTTTGGCATGCGGAATGGCTTCGGAGAATTGTTTTGCCAATTTTGTTTTATCGATAGCCATTGATTTCTCTTTCTTGCTGCATCCCTTAGAAACCCAAAACCATAAATCCGCAAGCGTGGCGGTTGCCCTTCTGATCGGATCATCCTAATTTAGGAGTCGGAGAGACAAACAATGCCAGATACTCGTATAACATTCAAAGAAATGTGCGCCACATTCAAGGTAACGCCGCGTACTTTACGCTATTATGAATATATTGAGCTGTTGCAACCCGAGCGCGAAGGCCGCTCGCGGTTTTATGGCCCGCGCGAGATGGCGCGCATGACTTTGATTATGCGGGGCCGCAAATTTGGCTTTCAATTGGAAGAGACGCGGCAATGGCTTTTGATCTATGATCAAGAAGGCACCCAAAAGCAAATGGCCGTGTTTACCAAGATGGCGACTAAAAAAATCGCCGAACTGGAAGAGCAGCAGATCCAATTGGCCCAAACACTTCAAGAGCTTAAAGATATGCGCGAAAAAACCGCGAAGCTTATGAAGGAAAGTTGACGTAACGTTTGGCTTACGTCAACGTCAACTATCGCCTATTCAATGTTCAGTTTTCCGAATCATTGAATAGGCTCTGCTTTGATGACCGACACCCCAATGACCATTCGCGAAATGAGCGATGCGTTCCAAATCACGCCCAGAACCTTGCGGTTTTACGAAGCAAAAGAGCTTTTATTTCCCGTGCGAGAAGGCCAAAAGCGTCTGTTCACTAAGCGTGATCGCGCCCGGCTCAAGCTGATATTGCGCGGAAAGCGATTTGGGTTTTCACTCGAAGAAATTCGCCAGTTGCTTGAAATGTACGATGTGAGCGATCCTGAGCAAACCCAGCTAAAAGAAACCTACACAATCGCACAAAAGCACCTTCAGGAGCTGAAAAACAAACGCGATGAACTGGATGGGGTCATCGCCGATTTTGAAGAACAGATCAAATGGGGCGAAAGCATACTGCGCGCCTCAGGGTCAATGCAAGACGCCACCGAATAACAACTTTATATAACAGAGAACACCATGCCAAATTATACTGCTCCGACCAAAGACATGCTATTCGTGCTTAACGATGTCTTGAAAATTAATACCCTTGATATTCCGGGATATGACGAACTTGAGGCCGATTTCACAGCTGCGGTACTCAACGAATGTGGCAAGTTGACCTCAGAAGTTCTCGCGCCTCTTAACGCGGTCGGCGACCTTGAAGGATGCCGACTTGAAAACGGCGTTGTGCGTACGCCCACAGGGTTCAAGGATGCTTTTGAAGCGGTCAAAGCTGGCGGCTGGGCCGGACTGGATTGCGACCCTGAATATGGTGGGCAGAACATGCCCTATATAATGGCCACCGCAGCGAGCGAAATGTTCGGCTCGGCAAATATGGCATTTAGCATGTATCAGGGCCTCACCCATGGCGCCTACTCGGCGATCCATACCCATGGATCAGAAGACCAAAAGGCAACCTATCTGCCCAAAATGGTCAGCTGCGAGTGGACCGGCACTATGAACCTGACTGAACCGCATTGCGGGACAGATTTGGGTTTGATGCGGACCAAAGCCGAACCTCAAGATGATGGCAGCTATGCCATCACCGGCCAAAAGATTTTCATCTCTGCCGGCGATCATGATATGGCTGAAAATATCATCCATTTGGTCTTGGCAAAAATTCCGGGCGGACCAGAGGGCATCAAAGGCGTGTCGCTTTTTATTGTGCCCAAGTTCCTGGTGAACCAAGACGGCAGCTTAGGTCAGCGCAATGACCTATCCGTCGGGAAACTTGAAGAAAAAATGGGCATTCACGGCAATTCAACCTGTGTGATGAACTATGACGGCGCCACCGGCTATCTGGTGGGCGATGCGCATAAAGGCATGCGCGCGATGTTTACCATGATGAATGAGGCCCGGCTTGGGGTCGGAGTGCAAGGCTATGCGCAGGCCGAAGTGGCCTATCAAAACGCGCTTGCCTATGCCAAAGACCGGCTTCAGGGCCGCGATGTCACCGGGGTAAAAAACCCCGATGGTTCTGCCGATCCCTTGATCGTTCACCCCGACATCCGGCGCAACCTGATGGAGCAGAAAAGCTTTGTCGAAGGCGCGCGTGCCTTTACCTATTGGGGCGCCCATATGATCGACCGGGCGCACCGCTTGAAGGACCAGGATGCAGATGGCTTGGTCAGCCTGCTGACCCCCGTGATCAAAGGGTTTTTAAGCGATAAAGGTTTCGATATGTGCGTTCAGGCGCAGCAAATTTACGGCGGCCATGGCTACATCGAAGAATGGGGCATGTCACAATTTGCCCGTGATGCGCGTATCGCGATGATCTATGAAGGCGCTAATGGCATTCAAGCGCTTGATCTGGTTGGTCGTAAGTTAACACATGACGGCGGCAAGCATGTCATGGCCTTTTTTAATCTGGTTCGCGGATGTATTGATGACAGCACTGATTTAGGTGACGATTTCAATCGCGACTTTTTAGCCCCGCTAAAAACAGCCAGCAAAAATCTGCAGGAAGCGGCGATGTATTTTGCCCAAAATGGCATCAAAACCCCCAACAATGCACTCGCTGGCTCTTATGACTTCATGCATATGTTTGGTCATGTCTGCCTCGGGCTGATGTGGGCGAAAATGGCCAAAGCCAGCCATCTTGCCCTGCGCGAGGGCGCCGATGACGCGGCGTTTCACGAGACAAAGATTGCTACTGGGCAGTATTACATGGCACGGCAACTGCCGGCGACCGCCATGCACCTGGCGCGTATTCAATCGGGCGCGGATACAGTGATGGCGTTAAAGGCGGCAAATTTTTAACCCTACTAGGGGTGGAAAGGGCATACACATGGGCATGCAACATTCCAACTGGATGACAGACGAGCATCAGATGCTCGCCGATATGACGGCTAAGTTCATCTCCGAAGAATGGTCGCCGCAATTTGAACGCTGGCGCAAACAGGGTGAAATGGATCGCGAAACTTGGCAACAAGCCGGCGAACTGGGCCTACTTTGCCCTTCAATCCCAGAGGAGTACGGAGGTCCCGGCGGGGATTTCGGCCATGAAGCAGCGATTTTGATTGAAGGCAGCCGGGCCAATTTGGCCAGCTGGGGCCAAGGCATCCATTCGGGTATCGTAGCGCATTACATATTGGCCTACGGCACAGAGGATCAGAAAAAGCGGCTGCTTCCCAAAATGATCAGCGGCGATCTAGTTAGCGCACTGGCCATGACCGAGCCTTCAGCAGGCTCTGATGTTCAATCGATCAAAACCAAAGCTGTGCGCGATGGAAACGCCTATCGTCTGAGCGGCCAGAAGACCTTCATCACCAATGGGCAGCATGCCAATTTGATCCTAGTGGCCGCGAAAACAAACCCTGAAGAAAAAGCCAAAGGCGTATCTTTGGTGATTTTAGAAACAGATGGCGCAGAGGGTTTTAGTCGCGGCCGTAACCTCGACAAGATCGGGATGAAATCTGCCGATACATCCGAGTTGTTCTTCGACAATATCGAAATTGCGCCAGAAAACATTCTGGGCGGTGAAGAAGGCAAAGGCTTTTACCAGATGATGCAGCAATTGCCGCAGGAAAGGCTGATCATCGGCTGCGGCGCGGTCGGCGCCATGGAGGGTGCAGTGGAACGCACCATTGAGTACTGTAAGGAAAGACAGGCCTTTGGCGGGCCGATCCTGCAATTTCAAAACACCAAGTTTAAGCTGGCTGAATGCAAAACAAAAACCACTGTCGCCCGGGCCTTTTTAGACAATTGTATCGAGGAGCATCTGCGCAGAGAACTCACAGTTGATAAGGCAGCCATGTGCAAATACTGGCTGACAGATACACAGGGCGAAGTTTTGGATGACTGCCTGCAACTTCATGGCGGCTACGGGTTTATGCAGGAATATGCGATTGCCGAGATGTGGACAGATGCGCGGGTTCAGCGGATCTATGGGGGTACCAATGAAATTATGAAGGAGCTGATTGCGCGCAATCTCTAGGTGCGGTTCTTTGACTATGGCGGCTGATTGCCTCCGGCGGGAGTATTTGACCAAAGAAAAAATGCACGCCTGCCTTTGTGTCTAGGACCTCGAGCAGGCGCGACTTTTCCTTCGGCGCCCATCGGCTCTCCAGCCTGTTGCGCGCGCCCAAGATGCAGCAAAGAGTTTAACAAGGCCTAAAAGACACAGATTTTTTCTTTGAGAAAATACTCAAAATTGAAACCGCAGCAATGCAAGGGAAGGTAAGGACAAAAACATGGGCATGAAACTTTACTGCTTTGGGGAAAGCGGCCACAGCTATAAAGCAGCACTAGCGCTAGAATTGGCTGGCTGTAACTGGGCGCCAGTATTTGTTGATTTTTTCGCCGGGGAAACCCGTAGCGACGCCTACCGCGCAGATATCAACATCATGGGCGAGGTGCCGGTTTTGGTGGACGGCGACCTCACGCTCACGCAATCCGGGCGCATTCAGGCCTATATTGCGGAAAAAACCGAACAGCACGGCGGCGCGACAGACGCAGAAAAAGGCGAGGTTTTGCGCTGGATTCTGTGGGATAATTCCAAGTTTTCCACGCCCATCGGAATAACCCGCTTTCTAATGAACTTTATCCCCGAAGCAAAAAGGCCACAGCAGGTGATCGAGTTCAATCAAGCGCGCCTTAAGGCAAACTATAAAATACTCAATGCAGCGCTTGAAGGGCGGGATTTTCTGGTGGGGGACGCAATTACCCACGCAGATATGACCTGTTGCGGATATCTTTATTACCCCGAACCCTTTGGATTTGATCGAAGTGCCTGGCCAAACATTCATCGTTGGCTCACAAATATCTCAGCAACACCGGGCTGGAAGGCCCCTTATGATTTAATGCCCGGCAGCCCTGCTGACCGCACTTGAAGGAGAATGAAATGACCGATGTTTATATTTATGACGCTGTGCGTACCCCGCGCGGCAAGGGGCGCAAAGACGGCAGCCTGCATGAGGTCACAGCGCTGCGGCTGTCGACCACAGCGTTGAACGCGATCAAAGCGCGCAACAATTTAGGCGGGCATGCGGTCGAAGATGTGATCTGGGGCAATGTCACCCAGGTGGGCGAGCAAGGCGCATGTCTGGCGCGCTCGGCGGTTTTAGCCTCAGATTTGGATGAATCCATCCCGGGTTTGGCGATCAACCGGTTCTGCGCTTCGGGGCTAGAGGCGGTAAACTTGGCCGCCAATCAGGTGCGCGGCGGCGCCGGTGATGCCTATATCGCCGGCGGTGTGGAAAGCATGAGCCGCGTTCCCATGGGAAGCGACGGCGGCGCTGTTGCGGTAGATCCTTCATTCACCTTTGATCAGTATTTTGTCCCGCAGGGCATTGGCGCAGATATCATTGCCACCGAGTTTGGCTTTGGCCGTGATGCGGCTGATGCGCTTGCAGTGGAAAGCCAAAAGCGGGCCAAAGCCGCTTGGGATGACAACCGCTTTGCCAAATCCATCGTGCCGGTTGCAGATGTGAACGGGCTGACCATTTTGGATCATGATGAATACATGCGCCCGGGCACTGACATGCAGTCGCTTGGCGCGTTAAAGCCATCGTTTAAGGATCAGGGCGAGGTGATGCCCGGGTTTGATAAGATCGCGCTGATGAAATACCCCCATCTTGAGCGTATCGAGCATATCCACCACGCAGGCAACAGTTCGGGCATTGTGGACGGATCTGCGGCTCTTTTAATTGGCAATAAGGAATTTGGCGAAAAATACGGCATTAAGCCGCGCGCTAAAGTACGCTCGACCGCGAAAATAGGCACTGATCCAACCATCATGCTGACAGGTCCGGTTCCGGTGACAGAAAAAATCCTGCGCGAAAGCGGGATGGAAATTGGCGATATTGACCTTTTCGAAGTGAATGAGGCTTTTGCCAGTGTGGTGATGCGCTTTGAGCAAGCCTTTGACGTAGATCATGACAAAGTGAACGTCAACGGGGGCTCTATTGCCATGGGGCACCCGCTGGGCGCCACTGGAGCGATGATCCTTGGCACATTGCTGGATGAGCTTGAGCGCAGCGACAAAGAAACCGGTCTTGCCACGCTGTGCATCGGCTCGGGCATGGGCGCTGCAACAATTATTGAGCGCGTGTGATGCCGAAAACCACAATCCCTCCTCTTCAGACCGAGCCCTCTGCGATGCATCCAGCACTGGGGGTTTGCCTCGGAGAGTATGAGTATAGCATTATCGGCGAAGCCGGAGGCCTGTCGCAGTTTGGCGTCCACATTGAGGTCCTGAGGCCGGGATCAAAATCGTCGCTGCATCACTGGCATAAAACCGAAGATGAAATGATCTATATGCTTTCTGGCGAAGTTATTCTGGTCGAGGACGATGAAACGCTGTTACGCTCAGGCGATGCAGCGTGTTGGCCAGCAGGAGTTCCCATAGGCCATCATCTTGAAAACAGAAGCGGCGCGAATGCGTCCTATCTTACCGTTGGAACGCGCAACAAGCGGGACGTTATACACTACCCCAATCATGACCTGATAACCCATAAAGACGGAAAGAACCGCCGCTATACTCACAGCGATGGTCGCCCTTTTAGAAAAGGAGTTTGATATGACAGATTTCACAATGACCAAAGATGCCGAAGGCATCGCGACGATTGTATGGGATTGCCAAGGCAAATCCATGAATGTGATGAATTTCGACGCCATGATGCTGCTGGATAGCATGATTGATGACGTCTTGGCCGACGAGGCCGTCAAAGGCGTGATCATTACCAGCGGCAAGAAAGATTTTGCCGGCGGCATGGATCTAAATGTTCTGGCCGATCTCAAAAACGCCTCGGGCAAAGAACCGGCGCAGGGGCTCTTTGATGGCATAATGTCCATGCACCACGCCCTGCGTAAAATTGAACGCGCCGGGATGGACGCCAAAACCAACAAGGGCGGCAAACCCATTGCGGCGGTTCTGCCGGGCACGGCTATGGGCATCGGGCTTGAGCTGCCGATGGCAACGCACCGTGTCTTTGCGGCCGATAACCCTAAGGCAAAGATCGGCTTTCCCGAAATCCTCGTCGGTCTGTTTCCCGGTGCGGGCGGCACAACGCGGCTTGTGCGTAAATTGGGCGCTATGGGCGCATCGCCTTACCTTCTGGAAGGCAAATCCGTGGCGCCAGCCAAGGCAAAATCAGCCGGTCTTATTGATGAGGTCAGCGCTGATCCAATGGCGGATGCACGCGCTTGGGTGCTGTCTGCGACCGATGCAGATCTGGTTAAACCATGGGATGCCAAGGGCTATAAAATGCCCGGCGGCGCGCCCTATCACCCCTCGGGCTTTATGACCTTTATTGGCGCTTCTGCCATGGTCAACGGCAAAACCCAAGGCGCGTTTCCTGCCGCCAAAGCCATGCTCAGCGCCATTTACGAAGGCGCGCAGGTGCCGTTTGACACAGCCCTAAAGATCGAAGCGCGCTGGTTCACCAATATTTTGATGAACCCTTCATCGGCGGCCATGATCCGCAGTCTTTTCCTCAACAAGCAAGCGTTGGAGAAGGGCGCTGTACGGCCAACGGGCGTCGCGGATCAAAGCGTCAAGAAAGTCGGCGTTTTGGGCGCAGGTATGATGGGGGCTGGCATCGCGCTGGTTTCTGCACAGGCGGGTATGGACGTTGTGCTGATTGACCAAAAGCAAGAAGCCGCAGACAAAGGCAAAGCCTATAGCGCCGCCTATATGGACAAGGGCATCAAACGCGGCAGAGCCACGCCTGAGAAAAAGGTAGCGCTGCTGGACCGTATTACCGCCACAACCGATTATGAGGCGCTGAAAGACGCCGATTTAATCATCGAAGCGGTGTTTGAAGATCCGGCAATCAAGGCCACAGTGACCAAAGCAGTTGAAGCGGTGATCCCTGAGGACTGCATCTTTGCCTCAAACACCTCAACCTTGCCCATCACCGAATTGGCCAAAGCCAGCGCACGGCCTGATCAGTTCATCGGCATTCACTTTTTCTCGCCGGTGGAACGCATGATGCTGGTGGAAATCATCAAAGGTAAAGAAACCGGTGACCGCGCGGTGGCCAAAGCGCTGGATTATGTGCGCCAGATCCGCAAAACCCCGATTGTGGTCAATGATGCACGGTTCTTCTATGCCAACCGCTGCATTATCCCCTATATCAACGAGGGCATGCGGATGGTGGCCGAAGGCGTGGCGCCGGCGCTGATTGACAATGCGGCACGGATGCTTGGCTTTCCGGTCGGCCCGCTGCAACTGGTTGATGAAACATCCATTGATCTTGGGGCTAAGATAGCCCGCGCCACCAAAGCCGCGATGGGCAATGCCTATCCTGACAGCGCCGTGGATGAGGTGGTCTTTTGGATGGAAGATCAGGGCCGCATCGGACGCAAAGCCAAAGCCGGTTTTTTCAAATATGACGAAAGCGGCAAACGGCTTGGCTATTGGGAAGGGCTTGGCGATAAATTCGAACGCCTAGAAGATCAGCCCGCGTTGACCGAGGTGCAGCACCGGCTGATGTTCGCCCAAGTGCTTGAGGCGGTGCGCGCCCTAGAAGAAGGCGTGTTGATGGATATCCGCGAAGGCGATGTGGGTGCCATCCTTGGCTGGGGCTTTGCGCCATGGTCGGGCGGGCCTTTAAGCTGGCTTGATATTTTAGGCACGCCCTATGCCGCCGAGCGCTGCGATGAGCTGCAAGCAGCCTATGGTGATCGGTTCGCCTGCCCACCGCTGCTGCGTGAGATGGGCGAAAAAGGCCAAAGCTTCTATGGCCGGTTTGACGCCAAATCAGAAGCTGCCTAATCTGATTTAAACCGCTCCGAAAAGCCTGCCTTATGGCTGGGCTTTTCGGGACAAAAGGCGCGGTTTGGGTTAAAGTGCGCTAGCCAAAACGGTATCCAAATTGGCTGATATCTGCGGCACAAAAGCTGGCAACAATCTCTGCCATCTCATCACTATAGTTCCTGCGGTAATCAGCCGTCCGCGCAGACCGGTTTTCATGCGGCAAGGGCCGCAACGAAAAGCCAAGGTGCTGCTCTAAAGAGATTATATCCTCTTCTAAATGCTCCAGCCGAATAAATAAATCGGCGCGCTCATGACCTTCAGCATCCCGCACATAACTGGCAAAGGTTCCAGTGCGAAAGCTGGTTTGCGTCATAGGATCGCGTAGGAAAGTGGCAAAGTCACTTCTCTTGGCCAGTGCCACCGCTGGATGCCGAAAGCTTTGAGCGCGTAGCCAAGCATAATAGCTAACCAAGCGATCCCAAGGATTGCGCACCAGTGTAAAAATAAAATAGGGCTCAAGCTCTGAGGCGCTGACCACCCCGTCGATATCTGCAAGCGTCGAGTGTTTCCAAAGCCGTCCTTTGGCGCGCAGCTTATCCAAGCGTTTTCGCCGCCGCTTGGCTTTAGGGGTATCGCCGATCAGAATATCATTGGCCATCGCCCGCTGCTCAAGCGCTACGGCTACCGAGGTGCCGCCAGTTTTTGGAATATGAACAAATATATAGTTGCGCCCGGGCGAAATAATCATACCCCGCAGATTAGCGCAATTATTTAGTTTCAGGAAGAGCGCCAGGCAATCACAATACCGGCAGCGGCAACAAGTAAAATTCCGCCCGTTTGAACGGCTGTCACAGTTTGCCCAAACAACATCCACGCGAAAAACGGTCCTGATATAAATACCGAATATTCATAAACTGCCACATAAGAGGCACTGCCGAGTTGATAGGCGCGAATGATAAGTCCGACACCCAAAACCGACCCTACAGCCTGCAGCAAAATAAAAGGCAAAGCTGCTGTGACAGGCCAAACCCAGCCGCGCTGGATGAACCCGGCGGCACCTTCGGGGACTGTAAGTTCAAACTGGCCCAGAACAGCCAAAGCAAGGGCGCCAATAATGGCCTGAATAATTAGCAGCATTGACAGCATTGACAGCGTGCTCTCGCCCTCGCAAAGCTGCCGTGTTGCCACCGCGCCCATGGCATAAAACAGCCCTCCAAAAACGGGTAGAAAGCTGGTCCAAGTCAGTGTTGCCCAGTCACTGTCCAGAACCAGCAAAATGCCAATAAAACCGATGATAACGGCAAATATGCGCGCCGGACCTACCGGCTCACGCAAAATAAACGCCGTGATCAGCAAGATGAAAATCGGCGAGGTGAAAAGACCGGCCAAAGCTTGCGCCAATGGCATAAAGGCCAAAGAGCCGAAATAAAACAGCATCGCAAAAGCGACAAAGAAGCTGCGCAGCGCCACCGCCCAAAGGCGGAGCGCCCAAAGGGTGCCAAAGCCGACAACCGAGGCCAAAACGACCAAGGGCAAACCCATGGCCGCCCGCAAAATCTGAAATTGCCACAGGCCTGCATCGCGGGCGATCAGGGCAATAAAATTATCAATGCAGCCGATCACCATCATAGCCGCAAGCATCGTCAGCGCTGCCGCACGGCCATTAATCGAAGAATTTTGTATCATTCTGCTTTTCTTTGACCAGTTGCTGCATTTAGTCTAGCCCGAAACCGACATGATGAAAGATTCGCTGGGAGGCAAAACATGGGTTGGATGAGCGATGAAACCGGACTGGACAAAAATCAAGCCAATTATGTGCCGCTGACGCCATTATCGCATCTCAAACGCGCCGCCGTGGTTTTTTCGGACTGCCCCGCTGTGGTCTATGGGGCGCACCGCAAAACCTACGGCGAATATTATGCACGCTGCTCGCAGCTCGCGTCAGCTTTGCAGCAACTGGGCGTTGCCTCAGGCGATGTTGTCGCCACGCTGATCCCCAACCTGCCCGCTCAGGCCGAAGCGCATTTTGGTGTGCCAGCCTGCGGCGCGGTGCTTAATACCATTAATACCCGACTAGAGGTTCACACAGTCGCCTATATTTTTGACCATGGTGGGGCCAAGGTGGTGCTCGTGGACAGCCAATTTCTTGAACTGGCCGAAGCGGCCTGCGCCGAAATGGAAAGCACACCGCCGCGCATCATCGAAGTGCCTGACGAAAGCGCCGGTTTTCCGGCCTCCGGCCGCCATCAGACCTATGAAGACTTGCTGACCACTGGGGATGCCACATTCAACTGGCAGATGCCCGAAGACGAATGGGAAAGCCTGGCGCTAAACTACACATCCGGCACCACAGGGCGGCCGAAAGGCGTGGTCTACCACCACCGAGGCGCTTATTTGATGACCATGGGCACGGTGGTCAGCTGGCGAATGCAGCTCAATCCGGTGTTTATGGCGATTGTGCCGCTTTTTCATTGCAACGGCTGGAACCACACTTGGATGATGCCGATGCTGGGCGGCACCTTGGTCTGCTGCCGCGATATCACTGCCGGTGTGATTTATGATGCCATCGCCGAGGAAGGCGTTAAGTTTTTTGGCGGCGCGCCGATTGTGCTAAACATGATCGTCAATGCCAAAGAAGAAGAGCGCCGCGCCTTTGATCATACGGTTGAGGTGTTTACCGCAGGCGCACCCCCTGCCCCTGCAACCTTGGCCAAAATCGAAACCTTGGGCTTTAATGTCACGCAGGTATACGGGCTGACAGAAACCTACGGCCATGTGACCGAATGCGTCTGGCATGATCACCGCTGGGGCGGTTTGGACAGTGACGGGCGCTCGGCGATCAAAGCCCGTCAGGGCGTTGCCTTTCCGATGATGGAACATATCACCGTGATGGACAGCGATATGAACCAAGTGGCCATGGACAGTCAAACCCAGGGCGAAATTATGATCCGCGGCAACTCGGTGATGAAAGGCTATCTAAAAAACCCCGCCGCTACGCAGGAAGCCTTTGCGGGCGGTTATTTTCATTCCGGTGATCTGGCGGTCCAGCATGCCGACAGCTATGTGCAAATCGCCGACCGGGCCAAGGATATCATCATCTCGGGCGGCGAAAATATCAGCTCGGTCGAAGTGGAAGGAACACTTATGGCGCATCCGGCGGTGTCGCTTTGCGCTGTGGTGGCCAAGCCAGATGAAAAATGGGGCGAAGTGCCCTGTGCCTTTGTGGAATTGCTTGAGGGTGCAGAGGTTAGCGAAGCGGATTTAATCGCCTTTGCCCGCAGCAAACTGGCCGGATTTAAAACTCCAAAACAGATTATCTTTCAAGAGCTGCCAAAAACCTCAACCGGAAAGATTCAAAAATTCGAGCTGCGTAAACAGATCACCCCGGCTGGCTGAGCGATTGTGATAAACCCCTGCAGTGTGCTATGATCGGGCAAAACAAAACCTGAGCAGCAGCCGCACATGACCGCATTGAAAAAATATGCCCGCCTTGAGGCGACCGGATTATGGCGTGAGCGCCCCGAAGAGCAGCGGCGCGAGGTGATTGTTTCGGTTGGCAACACAAGCTTGATCATCTCGGATAGTAAAGACCTGCCTTTGGCGCATTGGTCACTGGCAGCCATCGCGCGGGCCAATCCGGGTGAATTTCCCGCGCGTTATCATCCTGATGGGGATGCAGAGGAAAGTCTTGAATTTACCGAAAGTGAAGCGGAAATGGTCAAGGCGATTGAAAAGCTGCGCCGCGTGATCGACCGCCGACGTCCAAAACCGGGAAGGTTACGTTTGGTTATTTCAGGGCTTATTTTGGCAACCCTTTGTGCTTTAGCAGTTTTTTGGATGCCACAAGCGGTTCAAACATATGCCCTGCGCGTGGTGCCAGAGGTCAAAAGGGTTGAGATTGGTCTCAGCCTGATCGAAAAAATGTCGAGCTTATCCGGAGCGCCTTGCCATTCGGACAGCGCCAATACAGCGCTAGACCAACTCAGCCTAAGAATTCTAGGGCACGCAGGACGGCTTCGAGTGTTGCCAAACGGGGTTCAACAAACCGCCCACTTGCCGGGAGGCTTGATTTTAGTTCATCGCGAATTGCTCGAAGATTACGACGATCCGGACGTTGTCGCCGGATATATTTTGGCCGAAACCCTGCGGGCAAAGCAAAGTGACAGCTTGCAGCTCATGCTGTCTTTTACCGGCACATTAAGCGTGTTTCGCCTATTAACCACCGGACAAGTATCCGAGACGACATTGAAACAATATGCCGAGCATCTGTTGCTACAGTCGCCTTTACCAGTCGACAGGGATCTATTGATTGAGCAATTTTCCGCCCAGCGCCTGCGCGCAGCGCCCTATGCCTATGCCATTGATGTCACTGGCGAACAGACCCTTTCGCTCATCGAGGCTGATGATGCCTCGTCGGGCGAATTTATACCCAGCTTGTCAGACAATTACTGGATCCGGCTTCAGACTATCTGTGGCGGTTAGGCCGCCCAACTGCGGTACCTGACTTGCCAAACGACGAAAATCCTCTCACATAGGTCAAGTACTCTAAGGTTTCATTCAATGACGGCACCAGTTCAGCAAAATACCATTTTGGGGGCGCTTTGCCTTTTGGGCGAGATGATTTTTTCATTTGCGATTGCCAGTGCGGTAAAACTCTTAGAGCCACAAATCAGCGTTTTTGTGGTTTTATTTTTCCGCTATCTCTTTTGTCTCCCGCTGCTGTTTGCCTATGGATTCGCCACACGCGGGCGGCATCTTATGCGCATCCAAAACACTCGGATTTTAATACTGCGGACCATTTGTGGATTTTTGGGACTTTTGATGTGGTTTTTGGCCGTGGCCAATATCGACATCAGCTTGGCCACCGCTCTAGCCCAGACCATGCCTATTTTCATTACTGTTCTGGCGGCACTGATTATCGGCGAACAAGTCGGCATGCGCCGTATCGGCGCTGTTAGCTTGGGCTTTGCCGGTGTTCTGCTCTTGTTGTTTCCGATCACCGCTGAACTGGATATCTGGGGTGTCGGCTTTGCCCTATCTGGGGCCTTTTTTGCGGCCCTGATGTTTATATTCCTGCGGGTTTTGGGGCAAAGCGATGCCGTGATCTCATCCGCCCTGTGGTATAATTTGGCCGGTCTTGTTTTGGCTGCAATCCTTTGCTTGCTGTCTGGATTTTCGTGGCCGGCCTTTTCTGCGGCCACATCGCCAAGCATTTGGCAAGCCTTGATCTTGGTGGGCGTCTTGGCAAGCTTTCAGCAAATGCTGCTGGCAAAAAGTCATGCCTATGCCAAAGCTTCAGTTTTGGCACCCGTGCATTACGCCACGATTCCAATTGGTATTTTTGTAGGGGTTATGCTGTTTAACGAAGTGGTCGGGGTTAAATTTTTTATCGGAACCGGCATAATTCTTTTGGCTAATTACTACATTCTGCGCCGCGAGCGGGAGCAGGCGCATAAAGAAACCCCATCCCAATCAAATCTAACTTAAAAAATACGTGCAATGTAGCTTTAGCGGCGCGCCATAAAGGCATCGCCAAAGCCCGCCTTTCGCACCGCAGCCAAGGCCAGTTTGACCTTGCGAGGATCTTCAAACGGGCCAGTTAAGACAACATGATAGGTTTTGTCCGCCCGTGTGATACGCCGGACCTGAACCGGTAGACCCAGCGCCACCAAACGGGCCTTGGTTTTTGCTGCATTCGAACCAACACCGAACGTAGCCACTTGCACCAATAAATTTCCACCTTCTGTGGGCTGCAAAGCTGTCTGTCCCCCGCTGCCATCCGAGACGGCGGCGTTGCGCGGCACAAGCCTAATCGTACCATCGTCTTTTGGCTCAAGCACATAGTCACCTTGCGCCTCTAGAAACATCTTCTGCTGCTCGATATCAGTGAACGGGTATACCAATTGACCATGTTGCGCATGCGGCTTTGCCTTTTCATTCTGATTAATGATTTGGCTTGGCACATCCTGCGACCAGCGTTGGTCCGCATCGCGTAGCCCTTCGGCGGTCTGCAAACCACTATATATATTCAGCCGGTCATCTTCCCAAGCGCTTCTATAACCGTCTGGCACCTCTGTAGGCCCAATTGTGCCACGAACAGTCACAATAGTGGTTTCCATCGCTTCTGGCGCTGCTGCAACATTATCTAACTCTGGCTGCCAGTTCTCAACAGGGGTCTGGATGGACAGCGGATTTACTTGTGCTTTTTGACTTACAGCTGATTTAAAGCTCGGCGCAAACCCACAGATTACTTGGCGCATTCGGTTCACTCTTGGGATCCATTGCACCGTCCCGCCTTGTCCGGCACGAATATAAACGCAGCCTTTACTGTCAACATATTGCGCGCCGGTGAACCCCACAGGCGGCAACTCTGCAGGGCCAGTGGAATTGGCCAAGCTCTCAGCGGCCAAGCTATTGGATAAACTTAAAGCCGCTACGAACGTAAGACTACGAACCATCAGAACTAAAATCTTCATAACAAACCCTTAAACAATGAATTTATTATGCATTAACAGGCGCAAAGAGTAAAGCTATCTACCGATTACTTAGTTCCAAACATGCGATCACCCGCATCGCCAAGTCCCGGGACAATATAGCCTTTTTCATTCAGATGGCTGTCAACAGCCGCAGTAATAATCGGCACATCAGGGTGTGCTTCGTTCATGCGCGCAACGCCTTCGGGGGCTGCCAGCAGACACATAAAGCGAATGTTGCGAGCGCCGGCCTGTTTCAAAAGATCAATTGCCGCGACCGAGGAATTGCCGGTTGCAAGCATCGGGTCAACCGCGATCACCAAGCGATCCTCTAGGGTATGTGGGACTTTGAAATAATACTGCACCGGCTTTAGGGTTTCTTCATCGCGGTAAAGACCGACAAACCCAACCCGCGCGGATGGGATCAGCTCAAGCACCCCGTCCAGTAATCCATTTCCGGCCCGCAAAATCGAGATTAGCGCAAGCTTTTTACCGGCCAGAACAGGCGCATCCATCGGCTTTATCGGTGTGTCGATAGATTTTGTGGTCAGAGCCAGCCCACGAGTGGTTTCATAGGCCAGCAATTGGCTAATTTCCCGTAGCAATTGACGAAATAATGCGGTTGAAGCCCCGGCGTCGCGCATCAAGGTTAGTTTATGCTGCACCAATGGGTGGTCAACAATTGTCAGGTTCTCACTCATGTCTTCTCCAATCTTTCTAGCAGGCTTTGCCGGGTTTCAGCAGAGCAGAACGCGGCCTCGGCGGCTGCTCTATTCAAGGCTGTAAAATCCTTTGATGTCCAGCCAAAAGTATCGGCCAACTGGCGGTATTCTTGGCCAAGGGTGGTGTGAAAAAACGGCGGATCATCAGTGGAAATGGTGGTTTTCACTCCGGCGCTGCGCAACTGCTTGATAGGATGCGCACTCAGGGTTGGATAGACCCCCAAGGCCACGTTTGAACCGGGGCACACCTCAAGCGTGATCTGCCGGGCCACAAGTTCCTCTATCAAAGCCGGATCATCGATCACCTGCACCCCGTGGCCAATCCGCTCGACATTCAGATCAAAGACGGCTTGGCGCACGCTTTCCGCGCCGCCCCATTCGCCGGCATGAGTTGTCAGTTTCAACCGCGCTTCGCGCGCCATATCAAAACTATAAGCATAATCACCCTGCCGGCCCTGTAATTCATCGCCGCCCATGCCAAATCCGACAATAAAATCGCCTGCTGTTTCGGCAGCGCAGCGGGCGGATTTTCTGGCCTGATCAGGGCCGAAATGACGAATGCAGGTGACGATGCCTTTGGTAATAATCCCAAATTCACGCTCGCTGTGACCGGCCGCCTGTTCAATTGCGGCCAGATACTCTTGCCAAGCGGCCAAATCACAGCCTCCGCAGAAATCTGGTGACAGAAAAAATTCGGTATATATCACCCCTTGCTCGGCGCTTTGCTGCAGCACCTCGCAGGTCAATCGGTAAAAATCTTCCGGCGCCGTTAAAACACTGGTCCCGGCCTCATAAACTTTTAAGAAGTGCCCAAAATCCGTGAATGTATAATCGCCGTTTTCGGTAAAAATCCCGCCAATGTCCTTGTTCTTTTCGGCTGCAAGCTGGCGGATAAAATGCGGCGGCGCCGCGCCTTCAAGGTGCAGATGCAACTCAATTTTTGGGCAGGCTTCAATATCCATTGGCGGATGGCTCCTGCCGCGGCACGGGCACGCCAAGATGGTTGGCGATTATCCTGGCCACATCGGCAAAGCCAATATGGCCAATATGCCCCATGGGTTTGCCCGCGCAAAGCACCGGCACGCGCTCGCGGGTATGATCGGTGCCATGCCAGCTTGGATCATTCCCATGATCTGCGGTCAAAATCATCAGGTCATCGGGCCGCAAAGCGGCAAGCACCGGCAACAGCGCAGCATCAAACCATTCAAGCGCGCGGGCATATCCGGCAATATCACGGCGATGACCATAGTGGCTGTCAAATTCGACGAAATTGGCAAACACAAACGCCCCATCAGGTGCATTTTGGGTCTGGCTTAATAAATCACCCATTAATTTTCCATCATTGCCCTTGTGCAGCTTATCAATGCCGCGCATCGAAAAAATATCGCCGATCTTGCCCAGCGCAATTACCGGATGACCCGCCGATTGGACCCATTCGCTCAGCACCGGCTTTGGCGGCGGCATGGCAAAATCGCGGCGATGTTCCGTACGGCTAAACCCGCTTTGCTGCGTTCCAATAAAGGGCCGCGCGATCACCCGGCCAACCCGCATCTCATGCAGTTTCGGGGCGATATCACTGCAGAGCTTGATCAAACGCTCAAGCCCAAAGTGGGTTTCATGGGCTGCAATTTGAAACACGCTATCGGCAGAGGTATAGCAAATCGGGGCCCCGCTTTGGCAATGCTCTGCGCCTAAACGGTCGATAATTTCGGTGCCTGAGGCATGACAATTGCCCAAAATACGCGGAACTTCAGCGGCCTCACAGACCGTTTTTATCACTTCTTGTGGAAAGCTATCTGTTTTATCGGGAAAATAATGCCACTCCCACGGGACAGGCACGCCGGCGAGTTCCCAATGCCCCGATGGCGTATCTTTGCCTTTTGAGACCTCGCTGGCCACGCCCCATCCCGTGTGCGCGGTATCCGGCAGTCCGGCGCCGCCTTTGCCGCATGCAAGCTTTAAGGCAGCGCCGATCCCTAATTTGGTCAGATTAGGCAGATAAAGCGGCCCGCTGCGCCCGTCTTCGGCGCGCCCGGCAGCGCAGGCTTCGGCGATGTGCAACAACGTATTAGCGCCCGTATCCGGAATATCACCGTTAAAATATTCGCCAGCGTCCGGCGCGCCGCCGATCCCAAGCGAATCCATCACCACCAAAAACGCGCGGCCCATTAGTCGAACCGGTCCAGAACAAGGTCTTGCTGTTTGGCGGCTGATTTACCGATGCAAAGCGCCTTTAGAACGGTTGCTGAGGCCGCTTCGGCAGTTTTCACACGGCTTGCATGAACGCGTGCGATCACCGTTCCTTTGGTCACTTTACTGCCCAAAGCGCAGACATCACTTAATCCAACGGCGGGATCAATCGGGTCACTTTCGACCTGACGGCCGCCACCCAGTGCCACCACGGCCAGCCCCAAAGCTTCACAATCCCAAGCAGTGATCACACCGTCTTTGGGTGCAAGCACCTCATGAATAACCGACGCTTCTGGTAAAAACCGCTGCCAGTTTTCGGCAAATTTTAACGGCCCGCCCATCATCGCCACCATCTGGGCGAATTTTTCCGCCGCCTGCCCAGAACTCAGCAGGGTTTCAAGTTTTTCCATAGCCTGCGCCAATGAGGAACTGATGCCTTCTAGAACCAAAAGTTCAGCCGCCAGCCGCAGGCTAAGATCACGCAAACGTCCCGTCCGGTTGTTGCAGAGCACCTGCATCACTTCGGCAATTTCAAGCGCATTGCCCAGTGCAGGGGCCAAAGGCTGATCCATATCGGTGACCAAAGCAGCGGTTTTACACCCGGCACTTTTGGCGGTTTCAACCAAACAGGTGGCAAGTTCCTTGGCCGCTTTGGGCGATTTCATAAAGGCGCCGCTGCCGCATTTGACATCCAAGATCAGACCCTGCAGCCCTGCTGCCAGCTTTTTGGATAGGATTGAGGCGGTGATTAAGTCAAGGCTTTCCACCGTCGCAGTGACATCGCGGATCGCATAGAGCCGCTTGTCGGCCGGTGCGATGCGGGCACTGGCGCTGGCAATGGCGCAGCCCACCTGCCCGACGACTGATCGCAAACGGTCCGTATCTAGATCAACGTTTAATCCGGGGATGGCTTCAAGCTTATCCAATGTGCCGCCGGTATGGCCAAGTCCGCGGCCTGAAATCATCGGCACATAAACCCCTGCGGCCGCCAAAAGTGGCGCCAGAACTAGTGATACACAATCGCCCACCCCGCCGGTGGAATGTTTGTCCAGCACCGGCCCGTCAAAATCCCACTGCAAACAGTCACCGCTGTCGCGCATCGCGCAGGTTAAATTGACCCGCCCATCGGTTCCCAATCCGTTTAAACACACTGCCATGGCAAACGCGCCGGCCTGCGCATCGCTGATCTGGCCATCGGCAAGCCCGTTTGCAAACCAGCTAAGCGCAGCCCCGCTTGGCGTATCGCCGCCCCGCACCTGTGCAATTATGGCCCGGGCATCAAAGCTCATTCCGTGGGCTCCATATAGGCGGCTGTAAACGCACCGGGCAGCAGATCGGCAATCATCACCGTCTGTTCTAGGCCGGCGGTTGTGGCCAATGTCACTTTCACCTCGGGGCCGGAAAATTCGGCCAGCTTTTGCCGGCACCCGCCGCAGGGGCTAACCGGAAAAGGGCTATCGGCGATCACATAAGCTTCGGCGATCTCGGTTTCGCCATCGGCAATCATCGCAGCAATGGCGCCCGCTTCGGCGCAGGTGCCTTCGGGATAGGCCACATTTTCGACATTCACACCCGTATAGATCGCACCGCCTTTGCCGCGCAGGGCCGCGCCCACTTTGAAATTTGAATAAGGCGCATAAGCGTTATGACGAACTTTGGAAGCGGCTTTTTTAAGGGACATAGGCAACTCTTTTACAATCAGGTTTCAACAACATGTGTCGCAAAGCGCCCGGGCAGCGAGACTTCCAACAATTCAAGGTCAGTGCTAGCATTGCTATAGCAGGTGGTCATATTGGGCGGGATCACAAAAGCATCCCCTGCTGCAAGATCAAAGGGATCGCGCCCCTCGCCCTCTAGTGTCATTTGGCCTTCTAGCACAAATGTAAACAGGATGTCGCTTTCATGCCAGCTGCGCTGTGCAGCAGCGCCATCCGGGCGGATCACCTGAACGCCCGCAACATTTTGGGTGTTTTGGGCAATAGTTGTATCGCGGCAGGTAAAACCGGGGATGCGAAAGGGTACCCATTCAGCCTCGGGCGCTTTGTGATGCACAAACTTTTGCCCGTGAAATTGCCGCTCGGGGTTCGGCGGTCCGTTGGGCAGCTCCATCTCGTGATCAATGGTGGTGACATGCTCAGCGGGAACACCAATTTCTATCACTTCGATATTTTCGCTCGCATAAAGCACACGGTGGCGAATTTCGGGGGGCTGGATCACGCAGTTGCCAGCAAAAAGCCGAAACGGCTCGCCCTGATCCTCATAGACCAGATCCACCCAGCCGCGGTAGCAATAGATCAGCTGAAAGCCCACCGTATGGTAATGCACCATATCCGGCACCGGCCCACCGTCGGGAATGCGGATATGACTGGCGATAATAGACCCACCCAACCGGTCGGGGATTAAATCGCGGTAATGCATACCGGCGCGGCCGATCACCCAGGGGGCCTGATCGGCCAGTCGGCGCACTACAAAACTATGCTGTGTATTTGGCAAAACCATAGGGGTGTTTAACCCATCAATTTCGATCTCTGTACCATTGGGGGCGGTAAGCTGCCGATCGCCGTTGGCAAACTGGTCAGGATGCTCGCATAAAATCCGCAAGTGTCCTGGATCACCCTGAAACGCCGTGTCGATCCGGACCCGAAGTCCATGACCGGAAAATACTGCCACCTGCGGATCATCAGCCGGGTAGATCATATCCATCCGCAGTCCCAACACCTTGGTATAGAACGGAATATCCTCGCTTAAAGCGCGTGTGGGCAAAAGCGCCTCGGCAATTGTTTTCGACATTGCTTCAATCCTCCGATGTAAACTCTGCGCAACCTGTGAAGGTTATACAAGTGGCAAGCGGAAAAAACATCGTAGAATTGAAAAAGATACGGCTTTCCAGAGAAAGAAATTTGGTTTAACGTTAAACTAATTATAAAAACCAGACATATGAGAACTAGCAGATGAACGATTCCCCAGCGGATAGCCTACGCCAAGCGGCCCTTAATTATCATCGCCACCCCAAACCCGGTAAGCTCGAAATTCGTGCAACTAAGCCCTTGGCCAATGGCCGCGATCTAGCGCGCGCCTATTCCCCGGGCGTGGCCGAGGCTTCGCTTGAAATTAAAGCCAATCCGGAAACCGCCAATCATTATACATCGCGCGGCAATCTGGTGGCGGTGATCAGCAATGGCTCTGCGGTTCTTGGGCTTGGCAATATCGGCGCCTTGGCTTCAAAACCAGTGATGGAAGGCAAGGCGGTTCTGTTTAAAAAATTTGCCAACATTGACTGTTTTGACATCGAAGTGAATGAAAGCGACCCAGAAAAACTTGCAGATATTGTCTGTGCGCTCGAACCCACTTTTGGGGCAATTAATTTAGAGGACATAAAAGCGCCCGATTGCTTTATCGTCGAGCAACGCTGCCGTGAGCGGATGAATATTCCGGTATTTCATGATGATCAGCATGGCACAGCAATTGTTGTCGGTGCAGCGGCAACCAATGCCCTAAGGGTGGCCAATAAGAAATTTGAGGATATCAAAATCGTATCCACCGGTGGCGGCGCAGCCGGCATTGCCTGTCTAAACATGCTGCTTAAACTGGGGGTTAAGCGGGAAAACGTCTGGCTGGTTGATATTCATGGCTTGGTCTATGAAGGGCGCACCGAAGATATGACACCGCAAAAGGCAGCTTTTGCCCAAGACAGCGCGCATCGCAGTTTGGAAGATGTGATCCCCGGCGCGGATATGTTTTTGGGCCTGTCTGGACCAGAGGTGCTAAGCTCGGATATGGTGGGCAACATGTCTACCCAGCCGATTATTTTTGCGCTGGCCAATCCCACGCCTGAAATTATGCCAGAACTGGCGCGCGCCGCAGCGCCAGATGCCATCATCGCCACGGGCCGCAGTGACTTTCCCAATCAGGTCAATAATGTGCTGTGCTTTCCGTTTATCTTTCGCGGTGCGCTGGATGTGGGCGCAACCGAGATCAACGACGCGATGCAAATTGCCTGTATCCAAGGCATTGCAGATCTTGCGCGCGCAACCACAAGCGCCGAAGCTGCCGCCGCCTATCAGGGTGAAGCGCTTACCTTTGGGCCCGATTACCTCATCCCAAAGCCTTTTGATCCAAGGCTCTCGGCGGTGGTCTCAAGCGCTGTTGCCAAGGCAGCGATGGACAGCAATGTGGCCACCCGTCCCATTGAAGACCTTGAGCAGTATTGCGAAAGCCTCAATCAAAATATCTTTAAATCTGCCCTGCTGATGCGGCCTGTTTTTGATGCTGCAGCTGGAAATTCACGCAAGATTGTATTTTCTGAAGGTGAGGACGAACGGGTTTTGCGCGCCTCACAAGCCATTTTGGAAGAAACCAGCGAATTACCCATTCTAATCGGCCGCCCCGATGTCATCCAGCAGCGCTGCGAGCGACTTGGGCTGGATATACGTCCGGATCAGGATTTCAACATTGTTAACCCTGAAAACGATAGTCGATATCGGGACTATTGGGGCAGCTATCATGATTTGATGGCGCGCCGTGGTGTTACCCCCGATTTGGCCAAGGCGGTCATGCGCACCAACACCACTGCAATCGGTGCGGTCATGGTGCATCGGGGCGAAGCCGATAGTCTAATTTGTGGTACATTTGGTGAATATCGCTGGCATTTAAAATATGTCGACCAAATCCTAGGCAACGATACTTTGCAGCCCAGCGGTGCATTATCGTTGATGATCCTAGAAGACGGGCCGCTGTTTATCGCCGATACGCATGTCTGGGTCACACCAACACCTGAGCAGATAGCAAAGACAGTGATTGGCGCTGCGCGTCATGTGCGGCGCTTTGGGCTGCGCCCGAAAGTTGCCCTTTGTGCACAGTCACAATTTGGCAATATCGATAGCGATACAGGCCAGCGTATGCGCGCCGCATTGGCGATTTTGGACAGCCGTGATCTTGATTTTGAATATGAGGGTGAAATGAACATTGACGCCGCACTAGACGCTGATCTGCGGCAACGCATTTTGCCGTCAAACCGGTTGGACGGTGCTGCCAATGTGTTGATTTTTGCCCATGCTGATGCTGCTTCTGGGGTACGCAATATTTTAAAAATGCGGGCAAGCGGTTTAGAAGTCGGGCCGATTTTGATGGGTATGGGAAATCGGGCGCATATTGTATCACCGGCAATAACCCCGCGCGGATTGCTCAATATGGCGGCCATAGCCGGTACTGATGTCAAGCATTACGGCTAAGATTTGATCGCGCACTTGCACCACCGCGATAAGGACGCGATACCGACGTGATACAGATGCCGGGTTTTGGTAGTTTTCCGCCCTCTATGGTTTTCGCTGGTTGCCACCACGTAGGGCTTTTTCCAACCGGTCCGCATAGGCGCTGCGCTCAACAGCGCTCAACCCAATTAGGTGATCAAGTAACATACTGCGCGCCTCTTGCATCCGCATTTCAGCGCGGCTTGAGTGACCTTGCATCACCTTTGCAAAGGCACCGCTATCAAAGGGATCAGCACGCAGCACAGCAATCGCCTGTTCAAATCCTTGGGCAATTTCAGCGCGTGAATTTTTAGTCTTGCCGCCAGCCGGCCGCATTTTACGCCCCAACTCGCGGCGATGCTTTTTGTCCAATGCCCGCAGATAGATCGATCCGCTGTCAAGGACTTTGGCCGCCGGGTGTGGACCGCCGCCTTGGAACCGCCAAGTTGCCCCAACCACAACGCCAAGGACCGCCATATTCAGCGCCAGTGAGATCACAAATATGACCTTCCATAGCCTCTGTGGCTTTTGGGTTTTGCTTTGCTCGGATTCCATCTTCAGCCCTCCAGATACGTTAGATCAAGTCCTGCAAACGGATCAAGAAAATCAATTTGATCAGTTTTCTGCATTGATATGAATTCTAAGGAACTTATTGATATATTTGTTGAAAATGCGCCAACCCAAATGCCCATGACCGCTGCAGCTGTTAGCCCAGCCAAGGATGGCATGCCGCCAATATCACGCCATAGCTGATGCCACCACGGCAGTACAAATGATTGTTTTACCGATTGTTGATGCAAGGCTGACTGCTGCTGCGATGCATCAACAATGCGCTCAACAAGCGCGGCAGACGGCGCTGGAACGGCCTGTCTAGCGGCGCCAAACAGATCGTCTAATTCGTCATCTGGATTTTGATCAGATTGTGTCATCTTGGTATCCTAACGCCGTTTTACGGTTTTGCAAAAGAGCCTTTAGTTTTTGTTTTCCCCGGGAAATCAAGCTTTCCACTGCTTCGACCGAAAGCTGCATTTCACTGGCGATTTCCGGGTTCGCCAAGCCGTCCAGATGGCGCATACTAACGGCTTGGCGCTGCCGGTCTGGTAAGTCATCTAGCGCCCTGTAAAGCGCGTCAACGCGGGTCTGATCCTGCAATCTGCGGCCTGCGCTTGGACTTGGGTCTGCCGGCTCTGGCAATTCATCAAGAGGAGCGGTGCGCATTTTCCGCAAACGGTCGGTACAGAGATTGGCCACAACCCGATAAAGCCAGGTGGTGACTTGTGCCTGATCCTGCTTCCAGTCCGGCGCAATTCGCCAAAGCCGCACAAAAGTTTCTTGAGTTACATCTTCGGCATCTGCCCGGTTGCGCAATATATGATAGGCTTGTGCAAAAACTTTTGCAGTCAACCGTTCGGTCAAAACACGCGCGGCCTCTTGGGTGCCATTAGCATAGGCCACCAAGAGTGCGTTGTCGCTAAGCGATGCGAGCTGATCAAAAGGCATAATTTACTGACCTGCGCCTAAAGCTACAAAAGTTTGCGAATGCTCTAAGGTTTATTTTTCTTTCGACCTTTATGCCCACGTTCTTTTACCGATGCAAACTCCTCGGCACTAATCATCCCATCACCGTCATTATCGAGATGCTTGAACATTCTATCAGTATTTGGCGCTTTGCGGGCAGCTTGCATTTCAACAAAGCTGAGCAGCCCATCGCCATCTTTATCAAGTTGTTCGATCATTTTGGCGTGACGTGATTTCGCCATCTCAGCCGCCCGCGCCATATGCATTTTGGTGATTTCCTCGGCTGAAAGGCTACCGTCTTTATTGGTGTCGATTTTGTTAAAATGGGCCTGTGCATGACCAGCGACTTCGTCGGGCGAAATCATTTGATCACCATTTATGTCCAGCTCTTCAAAACTTGGGAAACGATCCGGACGATCGCCAGCATGCTTGTCGGCCATAACAAAGGTTGTTGATCCAGCCAAAATCAAAGCTGTTAGGGTGAGGATAGGTATTTTTCGTTGCATTGTTTTTTCCTTATTCAGTTTCTTGCCAATTTTATTGTTTGGTAAACATAGAACGTGCCTTGGCGCATTTTCCGTCGAAAAAAATAGTGCTTTGATTACTTAGCATCGCGAACAAATTTATTGCGACAAGCAGCCACAAGGACTAACGCCCTGAATTGAACTAAAGCAGTAGCACGCTCTAAAAGGTTTAATTGGTCTATTAATGATGGAAACTCTCAACACAGTTGGTTCGCCTGAGGGTCAAAGGAATCTGTTATCCGCAGTTCTAAAAGGCTGGCGTAGAAAGTGTCCTAGCTGCGGTCGGGGCCAGCTTATGGATGGGTATCTTAAAATCCGGCATAGCTGCAGCAACTGCGGTGCTCAGCTCCACCATCATCGCGCCGACGATGGCCCAGCTTACCTTACAATTTTACTAGTCGGGCATATCATAATGCCGCTGCTGCACTACGCATTTATTAAATGGCGCCCAGATCCCTATACTATGCTCGCTATTTTTGGTGTTGGCTGTATTGTATTATCGCTCTATCTTTTGCCTAGACTAAAAGGTGTTGTTGTTGCCTTCCAATGGGCACGACATATGCATGGGTTTTCAACCGAGCAGCAATCCAATAGCGAACAGGGCAAAGATGACCGAAGATAAAACCACAATCAGAAATGCAGCAACCGTGATTGTCGTTCGCGACCGCGATCACACGCCGAAGGTTTTAATGGGTCAAAGGGGTTCAAAAGCTGCCTTTATGCCAAACAAGTTTGTTTTTCCGGGTGGCGCTGTGGATATTCAAGATGGCGCCATTGACCTAAAAGCATCCATCACTGAACCCTGTCGCTCGCGTTTGCAAAAAGATGCTGATCCCACGCTGTGCGACGCTCTTTGTGTTGCGGCTATTCGCGAGCTATTTGAAGAAACTGGTCAAATACTTGGCCAATCCGGTGTTTGGTCGGGCCAACCACCAGAGGATTGGAGCGCATTTGCCAAAAACGGCTATCTTCCAGATGCCAGCAGTCTTCAGTTTGTGTTTCGGGCCATAACCCCTCCGGGCAGGACACGCCGGTTTGATGCTAGATTTTTTATGATTGATGCAGATAAGTTGCAAACAGACCTTGATGATTTCACGGCAGCAAGCGATGAGTTGTCGCATTTGCAATGGATCGCGCTTGAGGACGTCCGCGCTTTTGATCTACCGTTCATTACCGAAGTCGTTTTGGCAGAAGTAACAGCCCGCATCAAAGATACGGCCCCGCCAAAGTCAGTTCCATTTTTTAGAAACGATGATGAAGAAAGTTTGTTTTTGCGTTTGCGCGGCCACAAGGAACCCTATGAAGATTAAGCGCGCAGCACCAAGATCACAATACTGACCACCAAAAATCCAATCCCACCAAGTTCGCGCCCAGTGATCTTTTCGCGAAAAAACAAGACGCTGGCTGCAAGGCTTAGAATAAGTTCAATTTGCCCAACCGCCTTGACATAGGCCGCATTTTGCAAAGTGAAGGCGGTAAACCAGCCCAGCGAGCCACCAAGGCTGGTCAAGCCAACCCATATGGCTGTTTTGCGCGCATTCCAAACCGCCATCAACTGGCCAGGTTCACGCAGATAGAGCCAAATGGTCATAACGGCCATCTGCAATGTAATCACCAACAATAATGTCACACTGGCCCGTAAAATCGCACTATCAAAGCCGACTTCTAAAGTGGCGCCTCGATAGAACACGGCTGAAATTGCAAACAAAGACCCGGATAATATGCCCAGCCCTGTGGCCCGACTGGCAAATCTTGAAAGCCCTGTGGCACCTCCAAGCGGTTGGTCAGACAATAAAAGAACACCGATTAACCCAATCAAAATGGCCACAAGACCAATCAATGATACACCTTCACCCAAAACGAGAATACCTACACAAACCGCTTGGATCACTTCGGTTTTTTTAAAGGTAATGCCAACGGCAAAATTGCGGGTTCGGAACAAAGCAACCACACAAACCGTTGCCAATATCTGGCTTAGGCCGCCGACAGCGGCATATCCCCAAAACGCCAGGGAAAGCTGTGGAGGGGCAAGATCATTGATCCAAAAATATCCGGCAACCGCAATCCAGAAAAGCGGCGCAGAATAACAAAACCTGGCATAGGTAGCGCCGGCGGTGGACAATTGCCCACTGCTAAGAACTTTTTGCAGCATGAACCGTACGGTTTGCAAAGAGGCCGCAATCAAAGAGGCTAAAATCCAAAGCTCCATACTTCCTCTAACTTTGTTTTCAGCGATTTGGCCAGAGTAAATAACACGCCTTAAAAGTTTTGATCGCCTTTAATAAATTTCATTTTGAAATTATGCGGATGTGCCAAAGCCTTGGAATAATTTGCGAGGCAACAATTTTCCAAACAGAAAACACTGTTTTTATAATTTGCGAGTCGCCTGCAATCGGTTTTTCCCAACTCGTGTGTCTTTCGGCAACTGCGCCCTTGAAACCCATATGAATTCTGCGGCATAGAACCTTTATGGCTAAGCTCTATTTTCAATACTCAACTATGAATGCCGGCAAGTCGACACTGCTTTTGCAGGCATCGCATAACTATCGCGAGCGCGGTATGAACACCTATTTGCTGACAGCTCAGTTCGATAATCGTGCAGGCGAAGGCCAGATTGGGTCAAGAATCGGCATTAGCCAAGATGCAGATACGTTTGCGCCGGGGCAAAACCTTTATGATGCGATAGAAACGCATCTGTCCAAAGCCGCCTGTGCTTGTGTTTTTATTGATGAGGCACAGTTTCTTGAAGAGACGCAGGTCTGGCAATTGGCCCGCGCCGTTGATGATTTGAATGTTCCCGTGATGTGTTACGGCCTAAGGGTGGATTTTCAGGGCAAGTTGTTTCCCGGTTCTGCTGCACTTTTGGCGCTGGCCGATGAAATGCGTGAAATTCGCACGATCTGCCATTGTGGTAAAAAAGCGACGATGGTGGTGCGGCAAAACGAAAAAGGCGAGGCCATGACCGAAGGCGAGCAAGTGCAAATTGGGGGAAATGAAACCTATGTCTCGCTCTGCCGCCGCCATTGGAGAGAAGCAACAGGCAACTAATTGTGGCTCAAAGCGGCCGCGCCGCTCAATGAAGGCGCGCACCCAATTCCACCGGTTTATCCGGCCCAATAAGCACAATACCGCCGTCTGGATCGGATAGGCCAAGAACCAGCACTTCGGACATGAATTTTCCGATCTGCCGAGGCGGAAAATTAACCACTGCCATCACCTGCTTGCCAATTAAATCCTTAGGCTGATAATGCGCCGTAATTTGGGCTGAGCTTTTCTTTTCGCCCAGTTCACCCCCGAAATCGACCCAAAGCTTGATCGCAGGTTTGCGCGCTTCTGGATAGGGTTCGGCTTTCATGATTT
Source organism: Rhodobacteraceae bacterium Araon29 (assembly GCA_039640505.1). Taxonomy (NCBI): domain Bacteria; kingdom Pseudomonadati; phylum Pseudomonadota; class Alphaproteobacteria; order Rhodobacterales; family Paracoccaceae; species Rhodobacteraceae bacterium Araon29. Next base: position 2,841,682 of record CP046865.1, read on the forward strand.
GGCCCATACGGATATCAACCTTAAGAAAATCATCAAAGCTTATCTCAGCCATTGGCAAGCTCCCGTGATCTGTCTGTAGCTGCTGCCACTGTGTTTTCCATCAATGGTCCAAGGCCACTGCCCTCATTCATGAGAACTTCAAGGCCCGCCTGCGTGGTGCCATTTGGGCTGGTCACATTGACCCGAAGTTGTTCAGGTGTTTCGTCAGAGGTTTCGGCCAATGCACCAGCGCCCGCAACAGTAGCTTTGGCCAATTGCATTGCCATTGCAGAGGATAACCCCTGCGCGCGGCCTGCTGCGGCCAGCGCATCAATCATATAAAATACATACGCAGGCCCCGATCCCGACACGCCTGTCACCGCATCAAGCTGGGCTTCTGCCTCGCACCTAACTGTTTGGCCAATGGCTTTTAACAACTGATCTGCAACCTGTAACTGACCCTCTGAGACGTGAGAATTTGCACTTATAGCAGTGATGCCCTTGCCAATTGCGGCCGGTGTGTTGGGCATTGCACGGATCACCGGTGTTTGCGTGCCTAGCATGCTTTCATAGGCTTTAATCGGCGTTCCAGCAGCAACAGACAGAATAACTGTTTCCGGTGCATCGCCAAAGGCCTCGATTTGCGGCAGGGCCTGCTCCATTAGCTGTGGTTTTACCGCCACCAAGATGATCGCAGGCTGGGGCGGCAAGCTTTGATTGACATGAACGCCCTGCTCTAACAGCCAGCCCGAAGGTTGCGGATCAATAACCCAAACTGCTTTTGGATCCAAACCATCACGCAGCCAACCGGCAAGCATTGCCGATCCCATTTTCCCGCATCCAAGCAGTACCAGACCCTGACGGGATATATCATCAAAATTCATAGTGTCCCCAATGTGATTGATCTTTTCACTTTGGGGCGATGTTACGCGCGTCCGTAAGCCTCTGCAATGGCGACCTGTAGCGCCTGCTTGGGGGATTGATCGCCGTAGACAACCAATTGCAGCGCCGGATAATAGCGCTCGGCAGAGCTGACGGCAGACGAAATCAATGTATCAATTTGTTCCGGGCTCGCAACCTGACCGCCGCTTAAAACCAACCCATACCGGTACACCATCAGGCTGTGATCCTGCCAGAAAGTGAATGCCCCAGTCCAGCATTGGTCATTGATTGAGTTTAAAACCTCAAACAAAGCGCCTTGTTTTTCCTTGGGAGGCTGCATTTCAAACGTACAGATTAGCCTTAAGGTTTCATCAAAGCCTGACCATGCCAATGTAATGGAATATGTTCGCCACTGACCTTCCACCGACATGGCAATTTGATCATCTGCAATCCGATCAAAATCCCATTCATGGTGTTCGGCAATATGCTCAACAATGTCGATAGGATGAATTTCTTCTTCGTAGAAGTGTTCTGTTAGTGCCATAGCGCCACCTCTTTATTTTATTAGCGTGGGGATATGGCAGCATCCCCAAGCGCTTGGTGCCTGCTCTACAGAGTGCGGTTGATGACCGCTACCCTTACTACATATGGTGATGCGCTTTGCTCTCCCTGTAAAGGGAAATCTTTGGTCTACACATAATAATCTGTGGATAGATCAGTTCTGGCTCTTGAATGAGGCCAAGCTGACACAAGGCCACCCAATGGTTCAGGCGGCCTAAGAGTGCAGTCAGGTTTTAGGAGATTTTTTGCCGGTTTTCGCCGGTTTCTCTAACGCATCTAGGCGCAATTTAAGGGCTTCGTTCTCTTCACGGGCCTTGCGTGCCATGGAATGCACTGCATCAAATTCTTCTCGGGTCACAAAATTTTGCTCAGCCAACCAGCGATCAATCAGCGATTTCATTGCATTTTCAGCTTCTTCTTTAGCCCCTTGGGCCACCCCCATCGCATTGGTCATCAGTTGCGACAAATCATCGAACATTTTATTTTTGGTCTGCATGAGACTCTCCAAAGTTGCTTTCTCTCTTATATGGTCACTCTATGGTCAGTCTCAAGGTTGACTTTTTTGTCAAACCAGATGAACAGAAGGGCAAAGGTAAATTATGATTTCATTTCCCAACATATCCCCCGAGATTTTCTCGATTACCATTCTTGGAATGGAATTGGCTTTGAGGTGGTATGCCTTGGCCTATATCATCGGACTTATACTGGGTTGGCGGATTGCAGTATTGGCCGCCAACAGGCCAGCGCTGTGGCGCGATAACCTTTCCCCGATTGAAGCGGTACAAGTCGAAGATCTGCTCACATGGGTGATAGTGGGCGTTATTTTGGGCGGTCGGCTTGGCTATGTTTTCTTTTATCAACCGCTCCATTTTCTCTATCATCCCTTGGAAATTGTGATGATTTGGCAAGGTGGCATGGCCTTCCATGGGGGATTAGCGGGCGTATGTGTCGCCGCATTCCTGTTCTTCCGGCGGAATTTGGTGCCATACGATTCTGGTGCTGACTTACTGGCACTGGCTGCGCCTGTCGGGCTTCTTTTGGGACGTGTGGCTAATTTTATAAACGCCGAACTGTGGGGACGGCCCACTGATGTTCCGTGGGGTGTTATTTTCCCAGGAGAAGCCGCTCAGGCCTGCGGCCAAATTGCCGGCCTTTGTGCACGCCATCCATCCCAGCTTTATGAAGCTGTCCTAGAGGGTTTACTTTTAGGCGGGCTGTTACTGTTTTTAGCGTTTAGAAAGAATGCTTTGAAAAAACCCGGCCTGATCACGGGCATTTTCTTTGCCGGCTATGGCATCGCGCGCAGTATTGTTGAACTGGTGCGTCAACCAGATGCCCAGTTCCAGTCGGCAGAAAACCCATTGGGCTATGTCTATGAAATTTCTGGTATGGGCATCACCATGGGGCAAATTTTGTCTCTGCCAATGATCGTAGCTGGACTGTTTTTAATTTCGCGCGCCCGTAGGCGCAGTATCTCATGACAGAGCTGACGAAAGTCTTACATCACCGCATTACTCAGAATGGCCCGATGTCGCTGGCTGAATTTATGGAAACCTGTCTGCTGCATCCTACGCATGGTTATTATACCCAGCAAAATGTCTTTGGCGTCAGCGGTGATTTTGTGACAGCCCCGGAAACCAGTCAGATGTTTGGAGAATTACTTGGCCTATGCCTTGCGCAAACCTGGCAGGACCAAGGCTGCCCCACGCCTTTTGTTCTGCTTGAACTTGGCCCCGGCCGCGGCACTTTGATGGCAGATATTTTGCGCGCGACCGCACGCATTGAGGGCTTTCACCAGTCCATGCATCTGCATTTATTTGAAGCCTCAAAAAAACTCATTGATCAGCAAAGAAAAAGCTTAAGGGGCTTTGATCCGGTTTGGCTTGACAGTTTGGCAAACTTGCCAAACCTGCCGCTGTTTTGCGTTGCAAATGAATTTTTCGACGCTCTGCCTCTACATCAATATCAGCGCAAGGGGGAAGGCTGGCATGAACGTCAGATCGGCTTAACCGATGGTAAGCTGTCGATCGGATTGAATAAAAACCCAAGCGTCACGCCGCAACTTACAGCCCGAATTGAAGACACGGCAGAGGGCGATATTGTGGAAATCAACCCACAAACCCGAGCTATAGCGACCCAAATCGGCAGCCACATAGAGACCTACAAAGGCGCTGCTTTAATAATCGATTACGGGGATTGGCGCTCGCTTGGGGATACGGTTCAAGCGGTAAAAGATCATCAGTATAGCGATCTTCTTGCAGCCCCGGGCGAGGCCGATCTGACTGCACATGTTGATTTTGAAGCGATCATGAACGCCGCCTCTTGTTCTGCTTCGCGGCTCACACCGCAGGGGGTTTTGCTTGAACGGCTTGGCATTACGCCGCGCGCTCAGGCGTTGGCCAAAAAGCTAAGCGGCCCAGCACTTGAGCAACACATTGCTGCGCATAGACGCTTGACGCATCCAGATGAAATGGGAAAAGTGTTCAAAGCCCTTGCACTCTTTCCAAAGGCTTCCCCACCGCCGCCGGGATTTCAAACATGACACTTGAACGGATCACATCACAGCTTTTACAGCCATTATCGCACGGGTTTTACACCCGATTGGGCGGCGCCTCTTCTGGCATTTTTGCCGGTCTTAATTGTGGCCTGTCATCTTCTGATCAAGCTGAAATCGTTTCAATAAACAGAGCTCGTGTGGCCGAACACATGGGCATAAAATCGCAAAATCTTGTCACCGTTCATCAAATACATTCTGCCGAAGCACTGATAATTGATGCAGCAATACGGCCGGCCACTTCGGCGGATGCATTAGTGACCGCAACCCCACAGCTTGCTCTTGGCATACTTACTGCAGATTGCCAGCCAGTGCTGTTCGCCGATCCTAAAGCCGGCGTCATCGGTGCGGCGCACGCAGGTTGGCGCGGGGCTTTGGACGGTATTCTGGAAGCAACCTTAGAGGCAATGGAACGCCTCGGTGCGGACCGCAACAGCATCAGCGCAGTGATCGGCCCCTGCATAAGCCAAGCCGCCTATGAAGTGGGGCAAGAGTTTTTTGAACGATTTGCAGATCATGACCCAAACGCCTTGCAGTATTTTATAAACAGTCAATCCGTTGGGAAATACCTGTTTGATTTGCCCGGATATGGCCTAAACCGTTTGCGCACGGCTGGTGTTAAAACCGCCACATGGACGCATCATTGCACCTATGCAGATGCACGGCGGTTCTATTCCTATCGCCGCACAACACATAAAGGCCAAGCTGATTATGGCCGGATGATTGCCACTATTAAATTAGGGGATTGAACGGCCTTAGGGCTGCATTGCCAAACGCTCTTCAAGCACTTCAAAAGGCACGCCAGGGTCTTCTTTGGCTGCGCGGATCACAAGGGATGTTTTGACGCTTCCCACATTTGGAGCAGTCAGCAATTCACCCGTTAAAAAAGACTGAAAGCTACTTAAATCCGGCGCCACGCATTTCAGCATAAAATCAACCTCGCCATTGAGCATATGACATTCACGTACCAACGGCCAGGTCACGCAGCGCTCTTCGAATTCGCGCAAATCAACCTCGGCCTGACTTTGCAGACCGACCATCGCAAAAACCTGAACCTCAAAGCCAAGTTGCCGGCTGTTAACCTCAGCGTGATAGCCGCGAATGAACCCAAGCTCTTCTAGCCCGCGCACCCGCCGCAAACACGGAGGCGCCGAAATCCCGACGCGGCGCGCCAGTTCAACATTTGTCATGCGCCCATTGGCCTGCAATTCTGCTAAAATCAGCCGGTCAATAGAGTCTAAACGGGTTAAAGGCATCACAAAGCTCCGCTAATTTTCCGTTTCTTACAGCAATTGGGGGGGCTTGCGCAATATTATTTCAATTTTCCGCAATATTATTCGCAGCAGTGGGCCTGTGGCTTTGCCTGAAAGATAATTGGCTCTAAGGGGTTTTACAGCTGCTCTTAGGGCGATATATGCCTATGGAACGTCCGAAAATGAATAGGTAGATGATGTCTGATACCCGCCATACCAAAGTTTTAATCATCGGCTCTGGCCCAACCGGATACACCGCCGGGGTTTATGCCAGCCGTGCGATGCTAGCGCCCATTTTGGTGCAGGGTATTGAACCGGGTGGGCAGCTGACCACCACCACCGAGGTTGAAAACTGGCCCGGAGATACCGAAGTGCAAGGCCCTGATCTCATGGTCCGGATGGAAGCCCACGCCAAAGCCATGGGCACGGAAATTATTGGCGACATCATTAGCGATCTAGACCTGAGCCAGCGGCCCTTTACAGCCAAGGGTGATAGCGGCACAACCTATACCGCCGATGCAGTGATCCTTGCCACCGGCGCACGTGCCAAATGGCTTGGCCTTCAGTCCGAAGAAAAGTTCAAAGGATTTGGCGTTTCTGCCTGTGCCACCTGCGATGGTTTCTTTTACCGCGGCCAAGAAATCGTTGTCATCGGCGGTGGTAATACAGCCGTAGAAGAAGCGCTGTTTCTGACCAATTTTGCAAGCAAGGTTACGCTGATCCACCGCCGCGATGAGCTGCGGGCAGAAAAGGTTTTACAAAACCGTTTGCTAAAGCATCCCAAAATTGAACCGCTCTGGTTTCACGAATTGGATGAAGTGGTGGGCACTGATGCCCCGCTTGGTGTCGAGGCCGTGCGTGCAAAGCACACAAAAACCGGTGAGATTACGGAAATCTCATGCAAAGGGGTTTTCGTAGCGATCGGCCATGCACCAGCCAATGAACTGGTAAAAGATGTGCTCGAAACCCATAGCGGCGGCTATGTTAAGGTCGAAGCGGGCAGCACCCGCACCTCTATTCCGGGGGTGTTTGCCGCCGGTGATTTAACCGACCATATCTACCGCCAAGCTGTAACCAGCGCAGGTATGGGGTGTATGGCAGCGCTGGATGCGGAAAAATTCATCGCCGAGCAAGAGTAGCACAAGCGCCTGCTTCACGGGGATTAAAGCAGCAGCTCGCCGCTCATCAGCACATGGCCTGATCCAGCAACTTCTACCCCGGTGATCGCGTTGGCGGGGCCAAGAACCTTAACATTTGCCTGCCCGGGCCGACCCATCCAATGACCCTGTTCGGCGATAATTGATGGCTGCTTGATCAATCCGTGATGCCACAGATAGGCGGCCATGGCGCCAGTGGCTGATCCGGTAAAAGAATCTTCAGCCGGGTTGGGCGGCAACATCAAGAGCCGCGAAAAAGTATCTGCCTCATCACTGATGCCTTGCAACGACACCCAAAACGGCTCCATCCAATCGGTTGAATTATATTGTTGCTTTGCAATTTCAATAGCTTGTGGATTTGCATGTAGTTTACGCAGGATGCTGTGATCTTTTACTACAGATATACAAAACGGTATCCCAGTCGAAACAATTTGTGGCGGCGAGATGATATCAGCCGGTTCAATACTGCCGCAATCTGCTATGGTTTCTGGATCAAGAATTGGCCCAAATTCAGGCGCTATTTGTGTCATAAGAATTCTGGGCCGGCCCTGTTCATGTTCAATACGGATAGGAATAATTCCAGCGCCAGTCTCTACGGTCAGACGGTCATTGGTTATCTTTTCTCGATGAAGCAATGAAATGACGGTTGCAACCGTCGGGTGCCCTGCGAAAGGAATTTCACCGCTGGCCAGAAAATATCTGACTTTGACATCTGCTTTGGTCGAGTGTTCCACGAAAGTACATTCTGACAATGATGTTTCGCGGACAAACTTAATGCAAATTTCACCGCTCAGATCGCCAGCGTCGTGAACAACTGCACATCCATTTCCAGCAAAAGCTTCGCTGGCGAACGCATCCACCCAGTCTGTTTGATATCTCATTTATCACATCCCTCTTAGATTAAACACTTATCAATAATATAAGATTAATCTAGCGAACAGGGATCAATTTCACCAGCCTGTGTTGGTATGCAATTAATGAACCGTGACCGGGGATAGATCATTTTGCCGGGCCAGCATAAAGGCCATTTGACGGTCTTTTACCACTGCCAGTCTTTCGCCGTCGGATTTATGCACCGCATACAGGGTTTCGCCATCTTCAATCTGATCCCGAATTTCACCGGGTAAATCCTCGGCTGCCACAGGCCGGACATAAACAATCCTGTCCGTGTTATCGGTATTTTTAAAAGCCTCTACATCCATTGCTCTAGCCTTTTTTTATCTTGATTGTCTGCACCACAGTATCGGGCACCGTTTGAGTAAGATCCACATGCAGCAGCCCATTTTCTAGGATTGCCTCGCCTACATCAACACCTTCGGCCAAAACAAACGACCGTTGAAATTGTCGGGCAGCGATCCCACGGTGTAAAAACATCCGCTCAGCGCCATCCTCTATTTGTCGGCCACGCACCACCAATTGATGATCTTCCACGGTGATGGATAAATCCGCTTCGCTAAAGCCCGCAACAGCCAGTGATATGCGATACGACCGATCCGAGGTTTGCTCAATGTTAAAGGGGGGATATCCTTCGCTTCCGGATTTTGCTGTCCGTTCCAGCAAACGCTCTAATTGTTCGAACCCTAGCATATGAGGATAAGAAGCAAGCGTAAGTTTTGTCATCGAAACGTCCTTTACAAAAGCGACAGTCCTAAACATGTGGCCCCTAAACGGCGACCGTGTTTGAGATATGGGGCTAAAGGTGACGCAACTCAAGGGCTTTGCAGCAAAAATTCTTTTGGCTACACTATTCCTTTAACGACTCAATGGGCCGGCTATGACCGCATCTTCCGACAGTTCAATGAAAAATGAAGAGGTCCTGCGGATAGAACTTGAAGTCTTTCGCCGTGAGCACCGTGATCTTGACGACGCGATTGCAGCATTAAGTGAAAAAGGCACCAGCGATCAATTGACACTGCAGCGTTTAAAAAAGCGCAAATTGCAGTTGAAAGATAAAATTGCCCAAATAGAAGACCGTTTGACACCAGACATTATTGCCTAGCCGCTCACAATCGCTATAGTGCGCCGCTCAAACCGAGGATTGTGAATGACACAGGCAAAAGTTGGGATCATTATGGGCAGCCAGTCGGACTGGCCCACCCTGCGCGAAGCAGCTGAAATTCTGGAGGCTCTGAACATTGCATATGAGCGCAAGATTGTTTCGGCGCACCGCACGCCGGATAGGTTATGGGACTATGGTACAAAGGCCGTATCCCGCGGCCTTCAGGTGATTATCGCAGGCGCTGGGGGCGCCGCGCATCTGCCCGGCATGATGGCATCAAAAACCCGTATTCCCGTGATTGGCGTGCCAGTACAGACCAAAGCACTTTCAGGCGTCGATAGCCTCTATTCCATCTTGCAAATGCCGCGTGGCTATCCGGTGGCAACCATGGCCATTGGCGCAGCCGGCGCACAAAACGGCGCCTTGATGGCCGCTTCCATTCTAGCCCTTCAAGACAGCGAGATCGCCACACGGCTTGAGCAGTGGCGCGCCGATCTCAGCTCTTCTATTCCTGATGAGCCGCACGATGAATGAGCCCCTTGCATCCGGTTCGGTGATCGGCATTTTAGGCGGCGGCCAATTGGGCCGGATGCTTTCTGCGGCGGCAAGCCGGCTTGGGCTTCGCACCCATATATTTGAGCCCTCTGATGCACCGCCCGCCGCCGATGTGGCCCATGCGGCAACCGCTGCGCCCTATGAGGACAGCGCAGCGCTGAAACGCTTTGCCGAAGCGGTGGATGTGATCACCTATGAATTTGAAAACATTCCCACGTCCGCCCTAGATACGCTGGAAAAAATCCGCAATATACGGCCCGGCCGCGAAGCGCTGCGGGTCTCACAAGACCGGCTTACGGAAAAACTTTTCCTAAGCGAATTAGGTCTGAAAACAGCGCCTTACGCTACGGTCGACCAATTTGAAGACCTTGAAAAGGCGGTGCAAACCATCGGCGCCCCTGCAATTTTGAAAACCCGCCGCTTTGGCTATGACGGTAAAGGTCAGGCACGTATTATGGCCGAGCAAGATATAAAACAGGCCTTTGAAGATATGGCAGGTCAGCCCGCGATTCTAGAAGGGTTTGTCGATTTTAGTCATGAAGTATCGGTGATCGGTGCGCGCAATTCCGCGGGCGATGTCGCCTGCTTTGATCCGGGCGAAAATGTCCACCGCGACGGGATTTTGCACAGCACCACAGTGCCCGCAAAGCTGAGCGCAGGCCAACGGATGGATGCGGTTTTGCTCACTGCCAAGATACTCAATACGCTGGACTATGTTGGCGTGATGGGGGTTGAGCTTTTCGTCACAAATGGCGGGCTGGTGGTCAATGAGATTGCGCCAAGGGTGCATAACTCGGGTCATTGGACCCAAAACGGATGTGCGGTTGATCAGTTTGAACAGCATATTCGCGCCGTGGCCGGTTGGCCGCTTGGCGATGGCACGCGGCACAGCGACGTGGTGATGGAAAACCTGATTGGCGAGGATGTCCTAGGGGCGGAAAAACTTGCCAAAGAGCCCCATACGGCACTGCATCTTTACGGTAAAACCGAGGTTAAACCGGGCCGTAAAATGGGCCATGTTAACCGCGTCAAAACCCCGACATAAACCGCCAAAATGCGGTATCGGTATTGCGTTGGTATCACGGCAGTTTCGCAGTGGTGCCAAATTTGGCCCATTTAAAGCCTCTAAGAGCCAAAAAACTGCTGCGCAAGATCGCCGCTCATATAGCTCAAAGCGCCGCCTGCGAAACACGCAGCCACCTGTTGGCTTTTTGCATCAAGGATCAAAAGATCGGCGCGGTAACCTGCCTTTATGTGGCCGCGATCCTTAAGCCCTAAAATAGCTGCTGGTCCGGCTGACACCAGATGCCAAGCCGCCGGCAAACCGATCTCTTTGGCCAGAGCAAGCGCGGCCAATCGTGGTGACGGATAATGATAATCCGAGGCCAGCGCCGAACAGAGCCGCTGTTGGATCAATTCCAAAGCGCTAATATTCTTTTTATGCGAGCCGCCGCGCACAACATTCGGCGCGCCCATTATGATCGGATTGCCCAGCGCCGCCGCCGCTTCGGCGGCCTCTTTGGTTTCGGGAAATTCGCAGAGCGCCGCGCCCTTAGCAGCCCAGCCTTGGCGATCTTGCACACGGGCATCATCATGGCTGCCAAGGAACACCCCTGCCCCCAAGGCAGTGATTAAATCGGGTAGGGCGGCGGCAACCTGATCTGATTTTTCATGCAGCTCTTTGAGCAGATCAAGATGTGCCTCAGGGCTGCGGCCACTTTTGAGCGCTTGGCCCGTAAGCCGCGCCGGGCGTTTGCCCTGTGCCAAAGCCTGATGCGGCAGGTGGTCATTGAACACCACATAAGGCACCGCATAGCGCGCGCAGAGCGCTGCAAATTCTGTGTAGTGATCCAGCATATGGGTTTCAAAGCGCAATTGCGGCAGAAGCGTGCTGGGCACTTTGGGGGCAAACTGTTCTAAATGTTCTAGAAATGTCCGGGCAAATTCAGGGCTGCGCATGCCGCCTTCCCAACTGTAAAACTGCGCCAGAACTGCAGTGGTTATACCGTTCGATGCAAGCTCGCTGTGCAGTGCGTAAAACCCGCTTTGCAAGTCCTTGACTGCGCCGCGGCGCGGGGCGAGATGGCGCTCGAACCCGTCGCCATGCAGATCAACAATGCCTGGCAATATCTGATAGCCTGTTAGGTCAATTTGCCGGCCCGAACTGGCCTCGGCAATCAATCCCTCGGCGATGAAAAGCGGCTCTTGCACCAATCCCTCTGGCCACAGCACCTCGGCGTTGACGAATGACAGCGCCAGTGCGCTCATCGGCCAAGCACCTGCATTAAAGCCTGCCTATCCGTAAGCGACGGGTCAAAGCGGCCAGTCTCAAGATAGATGAGCACCTGCGCCATGACCGCAGGTGAATTCATCATAAAGGTATGCGTGACCGGCAAAATGATATGATCGCTCATGCCGTCCACTTTGGTCGAGGCAACGGCCACCTTGCCATCATCCTGACCGTCAATCAGGGCAGAATAGGCCGGATTAACGGTTTGCGATCCAGCGATGACCCCAAGATCAAAGTCCACATCGGGCAGACGCAGAATGACGCCGTCTTGTCCCAGCTCAAGCGCAGCAGGTCCATTAATCCATTGAAAGGGCGGTAAATCACCCAACACATCTACCAACTCAGACCCGTGGTTTGGCGGCGCCAGCATCACCACCCGTCCAAGATTTTCAGGGCGGTTTTCCGCCAACCAGTAACGGGTTAGAATACCGCCCATAGAATGGCTGACAATATGCGTTGTTTCGCCCCGGCAAGCGTCAAAACCGGCCGGTAGGACCAATCCAGCCAACGTATCAATCGATGCTTTCCTTGAGGGGTAATCCATCAGCGCGGTGCGATAGTCTTGCCGCTGCAAAACTTCGTTGAGCAAGGTTAAAGACAAAGACGAGCGTGCCAGACCATGCAGTAGAATAACACAGTCCGCGCGCGCGCTGATAGGGGCAAACGCGAGAATGAAAACCATTATCCGAAGCATATTTTGGATCATCAATTTATCCTGTTTGTGGATTTTCGGCGGGGGGCAAGCGGCAGAACCGATAGAGCAATACCGCCAAGAACCACCGCAGCCGCGCCAAGGGCCGTAGTGCCAATCACCTCGCCAAGCAGAAGCGCGCCGCCAAGCAGCGCAAGCACCGGCACGCTGAGCTGAGCAACAGCCGCCACACCGGCAGTTATTTTTGGCAGAACCGAATACCAGAGCGCATATCCAAGCCCCGAGGTTACAGCACCGGACAGCACTGCCAAAAAGGCGCCATAGGCGCTTATCCCATCTGGCAGGATTGCCACGGCAGCAACCCCAAGTGGCACCGCATAGATGAAATTTCCTGCCGTATCGGCCAAGGCATCCACGACCTTGCGCCCGATCAGCGAATAGACCCCCCACCCTGCGGCAGCTGCAGCCATCAAAGCCGCGCCGAGCGGATGAACGGCTGCCTCACCCCCGGGCCACAAAAGCCAGCATAAACCGCCAAACGCAATCAGCGCCCCAACCCAACGTCGCGTTGGAATAGGTTCGCCCAAAATGACCGATCCGGCAAACATGGTGATCTGAACCCCGCCAAACAGGATCAGCGCACCAAGTCCGGCGGGCAAGGTGACGTAAGCAAAGGAAAATCCAAGCACATAAAGCGACAGCGCGAGCATACCGTAAGGCTGAAACCGAGGCAGTGAAAATCCGCCGCCACCGCGCGCGCGCAGCAGCAGCGCAAGGCAAAGCGCGCCTGATATAAGCCGCAGCGCCGCGAAAGATGACGGACCGATCGTACCAGTTTGGAGTGCGGCGCGGTTGAGCAGTGAATTGGCGGCAAAAGCCACCATCACCACGATTATTAAACTCACAAGCCGCACCCAAGCATCCTTTTGTCATCTACCCAGCTTCTTACCATAAGCACCAGATAAAAAAAGAGGGCCCAGCACAGGTTTTGTCCCAAGAATGCAAGCTGTATTTCAATTTTAGCACCTTTGGGCCTTTGGTTTTTCTGCTGATTGTTACGGATTGGGTAAACGTCTATATCCCAGCCGCTGTTAGCCGTATGTAGTGCCGTAATCCGCGCTTAAGCGCTGGAATATTTTCCAAGTTTTCTGGTGGCAACACTTTATATCCCCAATCCCATGGGTTTTTAAATACAGGGCTGAGCCGGTTTTGGCTCTTAAATAGTGGATTTACACCTCTGCCTGCCGCGCCCTTTATACTTGGCGGCGCAGCGAGCCTGTTTCTACACTGCAAATTTTGGTTATGCCGTGAGGAACCAATAGATAACTGCAAGGGCGGTCAATACAATCGGCCCTATTCGCGCGGCAACCGGCGCGCCGCCGCGAAACTGCATGAACAAAGTGCTCGCCTGTGTAATAATAAGTCCCGCGATAGCCCATTTCACTGCGGTCAAAGACACTTGGGCCGGAACGGTAAGGTTAAGCAGGATCGCGGCCGCCATAATAAGCAAGCCAGCTCCATTGATTTTCATTAAGGTTGGGCTTTGCCCAAGCATTTCCCCGAACCAAGCCTTTGCACTTTTGGTGCCTAAAAGCGCACCTAAGCCCATTAAGCCTGTCCAACCCGCAATCGCGAGTCCAATTACCCATGTCACCATTGTGATGATTCCCTTTAGTTTTATAAAACACCGCATCTCGTGACATCACGGCTAAAGATAGATGTCAAGATTGCCTAACCATGGCGCATCTATTTTGCACAATGGCAATCCATAAATCGCAGTTCGATTCCTGATTGCACTCAGGAAGACGCGCGCATCACAAGGACTTAGTTTACCGCAAAATATCGCAGGGTGTTTGCCAATCTATTATGTCACTCATTCCCCCAAAAAAATCGGTGATTTGGGCCATAAAAAAAGGTCCGGCTGAAACCGCCGGACCTTTATATTTTTTGCGCTAAAAAGCGGCTGGCTTACATCATGCCGCCCATGCCGCCCATGCCGCCCATGTCCGGCATGCCGCCACCTGCGGCTGCACCGTCTTTGGCTGGCTTGTCAGCAACCATGGCTTCGGTTGTGATCAAAAGACCCGCAATTGATGCCGCATCTTCCAGCGCTGTGCGCACGACTTTCGCCGGATCAAGCACACCGAAGGAAAACAGATCGCCGTATTCTTCGGTTTGCGCGTTGAAGCCAAAGGTGACATCGTCGCTTTCGCGCACTTTGCCAGCAACAACAGCGCCATCAACACCAGCGTTTTCAGCGATTTGGCGCAAAGGCGCTTCGATCGCACGGCGCACAATGGCAACACCAGCGTCTTGATCAGAGTTAGCACCCTTTAGTCCGTCGAGCGCTTTGCCAGCTTGAACCAAAGCAACACCACCGCCAACAACAACACCTTCTTGAACCGCAGCGCGGGTCGCGTTCAGTGCATCATCAACACGATCTTTGCGTTCTTTCACTTCAACTTCTGTCATGCCGCCAACGCGAATAACAGCAACACCGCCGGCCAGTTTGGCCACACGCTCTTGCAGTTTTTCACGGTCGTAATCAGATGTTGTTTCCTCGATCTGGGCGCGGATTTGGTTAACCCGTGCTTCGATCTCGGCTTTTTCGCCCGCACCGTCAACGATGGTTGTTTCGTCTTTGGTAATCTGAACTTTTTTCGCAGTGCCGAGCATGTCCATGGTAACGGACTCAAGCTTCATGCCGAGATCTTCGCTGATCACCTGACCACCGGTCAGAATGGCGATATCTTGCAGCATCGCTTTGCGGCGATCGCCGAAGCCGGGCGCTTTCACGGCCGAGATTTTCAAACCGCCGCGCAGCTTGTTCACCACCAAAGTGGCCAGCGCTTCGCCTTCTACGTCCTCAGCAATGATCATCAAAGGCTTCTGTGACTGGATCACAGACTCCAACAATGGAACCATTGACTGCAGCGATGACAGCTTCTTTTCGTGCAACAGGATCAAGCAATCCTCAAGCTCGGCTGTCATTTTGTCAGCATTGGTCACGAAGTAAGGTGACAGGTATCCGCGGTCGAACTGCATGCCTTCGACAACATCGGTTTCTGTTTCCAGACCTTTGTTCTCTTCAACAGTGATCACGCCCTCGTTGCCAACTTTTTGCATCGCATCTGCGATTTGTTTGCCGATGTCGGCTTCGCCATTGGCAGAAATTGTACCAACCTGCGCCACTTCATCGCTGTCTTTAACTTCGCGTGATGCGCCTTTAATCT
Organism: Rhodobacteraceae bacterium Araon29; assembly: GCA_039640505.1. Lineage (NCBI taxonomy): Bacteria > Pseudomonadati > Pseudomonadota > Alphaproteobacteria > Rhodobacterales > Paracoccaceae > Rhodobacteraceae bacterium Araon29. The sequence continues at coordinate 2,856,797 of CP046865.1, forward strand.
CGGCCACGATGGTTGAAGTTGCCAGATCGATGCCACGCTTAAGATCCATCGGGTTCATGCCCGCTGCGACCGACTTCATGCCCTCTTTTACAATGGCCTGAGCCAAAACAGTGGCAGTGGTTGTGCCGTCACCGGCTTCGTCATTGGTGCGGCTGGCGACTTCTTTCACCATTTGCGCGCCCATGTTTTCGAACTTATCTTCCAGTTCGATTTCCTTGGCAACGGTCACACCATCTTTTGTGATGCGCGGTGCACCAAAAGATTTGTCGAGCACCACGTTGCGGCCTTTCGGGCCAAGAGTTACTTTTACGGCGTCAGCCAGAATATTGACACCGCTGAGCATGCGATTGCGTGCATCTGTGTCGAATTTGACGTCCTTAGCAGCCATTGTGCTTATCCTCGTCTAAAAAATTTCAATTAGGGGTACGATTAGGCAATAATGCCTAGAATATCGCTTTCTTTCATGATCAAAAGCTCTTCTCCATCGAGAGTAACTTCTGTACCTGACCATTTGCCAAACAGAACTTTATCTCCTGCAGACACAGCCATTTCAATCAGCTCGCCACTGTCTTTACGGGCGCCTTCGCCGCATGAAACAACGATACCTTCGGCTGGTTTCTCTTTTGCGCTTTCGGGAATGATTAATCCCCCAGCTGTTTTATCATCGCCTTCTACGCGACGGACCAAAACGCGGTCATGAAGCGGTGTAAATGCCATCTCTGAGGCTCCTTACGCTCAAATTTAAATTAAACCCTTGCGGGCCATTATCACTCACACCAGGCGAGTGCTAACGGAACGTAACTAGGTGTGGTTACCCTATCTGTCAACCAGCAAATGCAAAAAAACCAATTTAGTTCAGAACAGGTTTGCCAAATGGCGCGCGGGTAAAATAGAGTGCCATAAAAATCCTCTTAATACGCGCGCGCTGCCCTCTTAAATAGACAAACCGCGCCCCTTTAAAAGGGCCTCAACTTTTGGAAGTCGGCCACGGTAGGCGAGATAAAGCGCCTTAGGATCGTCCGCGCCGCCACGAGACAGAATATTAGCCTCAAGAGACTTTGCCAAATCGGGATCAAACGCATCACCTTTTTCCTCAAACGCGGCAAAGGCATCGGCGTCCATCACTTCGGACCACATATAGCTGTAATAGGCACTTGCGTAATAGCCCCCAGAAAACACATGCCCAAACTGCGGCGTTGCATGGCGCATTCCGATCGCTGGCGGCATGCCCATTGATTGCAAAATATCATCCTGACGCGCGATAATATCTGTCGGCACGTCCTGGGTGTGAAACGCAAGATCAACCATGGCCGAAGCCACATATTCCACGGTCTGAAACCCCATATCAAAGGTCGCCGCTTTCAGCACCTTGTCCAGCAGATCGGCAGGCATCGCGGCACCGGTATCGACATGGGTGGCAAAGCGTTGCAAAACCTCCGGCACTTCGAGCCAATGCTCATAAAGCTGGCTGGGCAATTCCACAAAATCGCGCGGCACTGAAGTGCCCGACACCATTTCATAGCGGACATTTGACAGCATTTGATGCAGTGCATGGCCAAATTCGTGAAATAATGTGCGCGCATCATCATAAGACAGCAAAGCCGGATCGGATTTGGCGAAATTACACACATTGATCACAATCGGGGCTTGCACTTTGGGCAGTTTGGCCTGCGCGCGCATAGCCGAACACCACGCGCCTGAGCGTTTCGATCCACGGGCAAAATAGTCACCAATAAACAGCGCGATATGTTCGCCGTCGCGGGTCACTTCCCACGCGCGGCAATCGGGGTGGTAAAGCGGGATATCAACCGGCTCAAAGCTCAAACCAAACAGCCGCGCGGCACAATCAAATGCTGCATCAATCATTCGGTCAAGCTGAAAATAGGGCTTAAGCGTTGCCTCATCCAGATCATGCTCGGCCTTGCGCCGCTTTTCCGCATAATAGCGCCAATCCCATTTTTCTAGATCGCCATTAAGACCATCGGCCTGCATCATCGCGGTCAGTACTTCTGCGTCCTGCTCGGCGCGCGCTTTTGCTGGCGACCAGACATCATCCAGCAATTGGCGGACATTTTCGGGCGTTTTTGCCATCTCGGTTTCGAGTTTAAATGAGGCAAAGTCTTGATAGCCAAGAAGCGTGGCCATCTCTTGGCGCAGCGCCAACATCTCGCGCGCCAGATCACGGTTGTCGGTCGCGCCCCCGTTTGCACCCCGCGCAGCCCAGGCTTTATACGCTGTCTTGCGCAGATCCCGCTGCGGTGAAAACTGCATGAACGGCACCACCAAAGACCGCGACAAGGTGATAATCGACCCCTCCACGCCTTTTTCAGCGGCGGCTGATTTGGCCGCAGCTTGCAAAAACTCAGGCAGGCCTTCCATGTCGCTGTCAGAGAGCTCCATATGCCAGTCGCGCTCATCTGCCAGTAAGTTTTGCGAAAACTCGGTGCCCAAAACCGCAAGGCGCTCTTTAATCTCTTTCATCCGCACCTCGGCCGCGCCAGTGAGCCCTGCGCCCGCGCGGATAAAATTACGGTGGGTCAGCATCAGCACCCGCGCCTGTTCATCATCTAGATCAAGCGCTTCACGTTTGGCCCAAAGTGCATCAATACGGGCAAAAAGCGCCTTGTTACCGTAAATCTCAGAGCTATGGGCAGATAATTTAGGGGAAAAATCGCGCATTAGTGCTTCGCGCGCTGCGTTACTATCCGCGCCTGCGATGGTGTAGAAAGTGGAAAGAACTTTATCCAGCGCCTCGCCCGTTGCCATTAACGCTTCGATTGTATTGGCAAAGGTTGGCGACTGTGGATTATCCGCGATAACAGCCGTATCCTTCATGTCCTGCGCAAGCGCCTGCTCAAACGCAGGCGCGAAATCATCGTCTGATATTCTATCAAAAGGGGCGATTTGAAACGGTGTGTCCCAGTCCGTCAGCAAGGGGTTAGTCATGAAATCTCCTATTGGTCAATCTTTATCTCTCAGGGCGCTCGCTAAGACGCAGAGCCGCTGCCGCAGATCGGGCAGTCGGCGCAGCGCGGCGCTTTGAGCCGCCGGCCTCCGCCGTAAAGCGCATCATAAATTAGCAATTCGCCCCGTAGCGGCGTGCCGGCCTTGGTGATTAGCTTCATCGCCTCGGCGGCCATCATCGCCCCGATTACGCCGGGCAAGGGCGCAAAAACACCAGCTTCAGCGCAGCTGGGCGCAAGCCCTTCGGCGGGCGCTTCGGGGAAAATACATTGATAACATGGCCCGTCGGTTTTGGGATCAAATACCGATAGCTGACCTTCCCACTGGCTCAGCGCGCCAGATACCAGCGGAATACCCAACGCCACTGCCGTGCGGTTGGCCAGATAGCGCGTGTCGAAATTATCACTTCCATCCAGTACGATGTCGTATTCCGCAAAAAGATCTGCGGCAATCTCTTCGGCAAACCGCCGATGATAGGGCTTTACGGTGACAAAAGGATTTTGAGCCTGCATTGCGGCTTGCGCAGAAAACACCTTGGCCGTTCCAATATCGGCGTCGCGGTGGATCACCTGCCGCTGCAGGTTGGCGTTTTCCACTTTGTCATCATCAATCACGCCAATGGTTCCGACGCCAGCAGCCGCTAGGTATTGCAGCGCTGGCGCGCCAAGCCCGCCAGCGCCGATGACCAAAACCCGTGCCTGTTTTAGGCTTTTTTGCCCCGGGCCACCGATTTCGCGCAGCACAATATGCCGGGCGTAGCGGTTTAGCTCGGTACTGGAAAAACTGTCTTCGTTCAACGGCGGGTCGAGCGCTGCGTCAACATTGGTTTTCTTCCTCAAGGCGGCAAGCACCCGTCGATACAGCAGCACCACTATCATGAGCGCTAGCGCTGTTGCCCAGGGCACAATGGTCTGGCCAGTTGCCATCCGTAGCGCGTGCCCGTCCGGCAACACAAGATGCATCAGCATGATACCTGCATAAAGCCCTGTGAGCAGGCCTAGCCGCAACGCACGCGGCCATCTTAAAAGCTGCCCACCGAACCAGATAAGCAGCGCCAGAACAACAAGAAATATCATTACCCTTGCCCCGTCGAGCCAAAGCCACCAGCACCGCGCTGGGTTGCACTTAAGCCGTCTGACAGCTCAAAACCTGCCTGAGTAACGGGTGCGACCACCATCTGTGCAATCCGGTCGCCGTGGGCGATATGAAAATCCTGACCCGAGGTGTTGATCAAAATCACCCCAACATCGCCGCGATAGTCGCCGTCAATCGTGCCCGGGCTGTTTAAAAGAGTGATCCCATGTTTCAGCGCCAACCCCGATCTTGGCCGCAATTGCACTTCATAACCTTGGGCAATTTCCATCCGCAGACCGGTGGGGATTAAAGCCCGTGCGCCAGCGGCCAGAACCACCCCTGCCGCACGTTCATCAGGCGAAAAATTGGCCCGAATGTCTGCCCCTGCGGCGCCAGATGTTTCATACATTGGTAAAGCCACCGCGCGGTCAGCAACCTCTGACCAGCTCAGTTTTATTTCAACCATCATGCGTCCCTGTCAGTCGCCAAATACTGCGCCATCCTATCAGCCAGTTCACCGGCAACCTGCGCCTTGCCCATACGCGGCCAGCTTTCCGCGCCGTCTTCCGTGATGAATGTAACCGCATTTTCCGACCCACCCATAATGCCGTTCTCGGGCGAGACATCATTGGCAACGATCCAGTCACAGCCCTTGCGCGCGCGCTTTGCAGTGGCATTAGAAAGAAGGTCATCAGTTTCCGCGGCAAAGCCGACCACCAAATCGGGGCGGTTAGACGAAGATTGACTCACACTGGCCAGAATATCAGGATTTTCCGCAAACTCCAAAACCGGAAGCGCGCCTTTTTGTTTTTTAATTTTTGAACTGCTGACCGAAGCTACGTGCCAATCGGCAACGGCGGCAGCAAAAACAGCAGCATCCACCGGCAAAGCCGCTGCCACCGCATCGGCCATCTGCTGCGCGGTTTCCACGGCGATCACTTCGGCGTCCAAGGGCGGCGGCGCTGTGGCGGGCCCCGAGATAAAAACAACCTCTGCGCCGCGATCCGTCAAAGCGCGGGCGATGGCGCTGCCTTGCGCCCCAGAGGACCGGTTGGCGATATAGCGCACCGGATCAATCGGCTCATGGGTAGGCCCCGATGTGACCAGAATTTTTTTACCAGCAAGTGTGCGGTTTTGCACCCGTGCTTCAACGGCCGCAACAATTTCAAGTGGCTCAGCCATGCGCCCCGGACCAAATTCACCGCAGGCCATATCGCCCTCATTGGGCCCGACAAAGCCGATACCGTCCGCCATTAGGCTATCAATATTTCTTTGTGTCGCCGCATGGGTCCACATCCGCACATTCATTGCCGGCGCAATCAGTACGGGCGTATCGGTGGCAAGAAGCAGTGTAGAGGCAAGATCATTGGCATGACCGCCCACCATTTTGGCCATCAAATCGGCTGTGGCTGGCGCAACAACGATCAAATCAGCACTGCGCGACAGCTCAATATGGCCCATTTCCGCTTCAGATGTTAAATCAAACAGCGCCGTGTGAACTTTACTTCCAGAGAGCGCCGATACAGCCATGGGCGTGACAAATTCTGCCGCGGCAGAGGTCATCACAGGCGTCACGCTTGCCCCGCGCTCGCGCAGGCGGCGGATCAAATCGAGCGATTTATAGGCCGCAATACCGCCGCCGATAATCAATAAAATTCGGGTATTTTCCAGCATCATCCGCCTCGGATAGGGTTTCCCAAGACTCTAGGCGCTCTGATGAGGCTCTGCAAGAGCGGCCACTGCGCGCTCTTACAGAAAGTGATGCACCTCTTGGACATTTTTTTGCAAGAAATTGCGCATTTTTCCAAACGCTGCGGCTTCCAGTTGCCGCACACGCTCTTTTGATAGCCCCATTTCCTGACCCAAGGATTCCAATGTTCTTGGCTTTTCGCGCAGCTTGCGCTCACGAACGATGAACTGCTCACGGTCATTTAGTGATGTAAGCGCGTCGCTCAGCCATAAGCGCAGTTTACCTGCGTCATGATCATCTTCAAAGGTTTCGTCGGCCTGCTGGCTATCATCTTGCAGCGTTTCGATCCATTCGCGACCCTCGTCGTCAGATGATTGAACCGCATTTAAGGAAAAGTCTGATCCAGACAGCCGTCCATCCATCATTTCGACATCCTGCAGTGGAACGCCAACTTCGGTGGCTATCTTCTGATAGAGCTGGTGCTTGTCCAGCTGTTCACCCTCTTGAGCAGCTTCGCGCTCGATCTGGGCCTGCACGCGGCGCAGGTTGAAGAACAACGACTTTTGGCTACTGGTTGAACCAGTGCGCACCATCGACCAGTTGCGCATCACATAATCCTGAATACCGGCTTTAATCCACCAGACCGCATAGGTCGAAAACCGAACGCCCCGGTCTGGATCAAACTTGTCAGCGGCTTTCATCAACCCCAATCCGGCCTCTTGGATCAAATCATTCATCGGCGCCCCATAGCGTTTAAACTTAGACGCCATTGAAATCGCCAGACGCATATATGCATTGATCAAGCGATGCAAAGCCTGCTCATCGCGGTGATCCCGCCACGCATATGCCAGCTGCAATTCGGTTTCTGCGTCTAAAAGCTCAGCTTTCATCGCCCGCCGCGAAAACATTTTTTCTGATACGCCATCAAAAGCCATCTTTTAAACCTCTCTCACATAATCAACCGTGATCTTCATTCATCATTGTGTTTTGTATTAGAGTTACGCACAAAGATATTAACTGGATCACTTCGGATAAGAAAATGGGACAACACATTGCTTTGGTGCTTGGTGGCGCCGCATCGGGAAAATCAAGTTGGGCAGAAGCCTATGCAGCGTCGCTTGCGCAAGATTTAATCTATGTCGCAACCGCACAAGCATTTGATAATGAGATGAAAAATAAAATTTTTGCACATCAATCCGCGCGTTCTGACCGTTGGAAAACCTTCGAAGAACCGCTTAATCTTGCAGGGCTTATAGGGACATTACCAGCAGATCACTCGGTGTTGATTGATTGTGCCACCATGTGGCTTAGCAATCAGATGCTTGCGGAAAAAAATTATGATCAGGCTGGTGATGCACTGCTTAAGGCGCTTCCGGCTGCGGCCTCTCCGATTGTGATTGTAAGCAACGAAGTGGGGCACAGCGTGGTGCCGGAAAATGCCCTTGGGCGGCAGTTTCGCGATGCCCAAGGGCAGTTGAACCAACGCCTCGCTGCCGCTGCAGATTTGGTTGTAATGATTACAGCTGGTTTGCCAATGGTTTTAAAAGGTCAGATTGCCGAGAGCCGCTCATGACCAAACTTCATTTGATAAGGCATGGGCCAACGCACGCTAAAACCATGGTTGGCTGGTCCGATCTGCCCGCAGATTTGTCAGATCATGCCGCGCTTGCGCGCTTGCGATCGGAACTGCCCGGCGATGCAGTGATGGTGTCTTCGGATTTGATCAGGGCCAGCGCCACCGCCGATGCGGTAAGCTCGGGTCAGTTGCGCCTTCCAAACCAACCAGAGCTGCGCGAGATAAATTTTGGCGATTGGGAGTTGAAAAGCTTTGATCGGATCAATGCGGATGATCCGGATCGGGTGTTTGAATATTTTGACAGCCCGGGCACGGCCACCCCGCCAAACGGAGAAAACTGGCTCGGCTTTTCCGCTCGGATCAACGCCGCAGTGGATAAGTTGATGACAGCGCATCCGGGCAAAGAGCTCATTATTGTGGTGCATTTCGGGGTGATCATCAGCCAGATTCAGCGCGCCGAAGGCGCAAGCCCAAAGCGCGCCCTGCGCCATGCGATAGACAATTTATCCCTGACCCAAATGAGTCTCAAGAACGGAACTTGGGATATTCATAGGATCAATTACACCGCCTAAAATCTGTACTGCCTTTGCTCCAAGCATCCGAAATTAACCATTTCTAAATCATTTGGCCAAAAACTGTTTTGGCCATGGCTTTTGTTTTATGATCACCCGCGCCCACACTGTGACCTTTGAAGGTATGGAGCCGCGCGAGGTAGATGTGGAATGTGCAATCAGTCCCGGATTACCGGGTTTTGCTATTGTCGGCCTGCCTGACAAAGCTGTGAGCGAGGCCCGCGACCGAATTCGCGCTGTTCTCAATGATCTGTCTTTGGCGCTTCCGGCTAAAAAAATCACCATTAACCTTACTCCTGCGGATTTGCCCAAAACCGGATCCCATTTTGATCTGGCAATCGCGCTTGCGCTTTTGGCAGCGCTAGAGGTGGTGCCGCGCGATGCGGTTGGCGAAGCGATTGCCATAGGCGAGCTATCTTTGGATGGCCGGCTCAATCCGGTGATCGGCGCGCTTCCTGCTGCGCTCAAAGCGGCCGAACTGGGCAAAGCGCTCTACTGCCCTGCGGCCTGCGGCGCCGAGGCAGCTTGGGTTGAAGCAGCCAAGGTGATCGCCGCGCCAAATCTTTTGCAAATGATCCATCATCTGAACGGGCGACGTCCGATTGAACCGGCCAAGCCGGGCGAAATGACCCCTTTGCATATGGGTCCTGATCTGCGCGAAGTCAAAGGCCAGGAACGGGCCAAGCGCGCGCTTGAAATTGCGGCTGCGGGACGCCATCATATGATGATGGTAGGTCCGCCCGGCTCCGGAAAATCAATGCTGGCTGCGCGGCTGCCGGGGATTTTGCCGCCCCTGTCGCCCGTCGAGGCCTTGGAAACATCGATGGTCTATTCGCTGGCTGGTCTCACCCAAGATGGCGGGATCAGCCGCCAAAGACCGTTTCGAGAACCGCATCATACCGCATCGACAGCCGCAATTGTTGGCGGTGGCCGCAACGCAAAGCCAGGGGAAATTTCGCTGGCACATAATGGCGTTTTGTTTATGGATGAATTTCCCGAGTTTCCCAGCAACCTTCTAGAAACCCTGCGCCAGCCGATCGAAACTGGCAGCGTGATGATTGCGCGGGCAAATGCCCATGTGAAATACCCCTGCCGCTTTATGCTGATCGCTGCAGCAAACCCCTGTAAATGCGGCCATCTCAGCGATCCAAACCGCGCTTGCGGGCGTGCCCCGATTTGCGGGGCAGATTATCTTGGGCGTATTTCCGGACCGCTCATGGACCGATTTGATTTGCGGCTTGATGTCCCACCGGTGTCGTTTCACGATCTTGATCTGCCCGCCAACGGGGACAGCTCGGCGGATATTGCGCGCCGCGTGCATGCGGCGCGGGAGCGTCAAACCGAGCGGTACAAAACCCACGAGATGATCCGAACAAACGCTGATGCCGGCGGCGAGGCTTTGGAGGCGGCGCTCAAACTTGCGCCAGAGGCACAGCAGCTTTTGCGCACGGTCGCTGAGCGGTTTCAACTGTCTGCGCGTGGCTATCATCGGGTGCGCCGGGTGGCCCGCACAATTGCCGATCTGGCGGCCAGTGATCAGGTCTGCAAATCGCATCTGGCCGAAGCTGTCAGCTATCGGCTTGGACCCGCAGACGGGCCACAATCCAATCAGCGATCTGCGCCAAACTGGCATCAGCCTCGGGTAAAAGACCCTGACATAGGGGCCAGACATGCGGCAAATCTTGCGCGACGTCACAGCTAACATCAACGCCGCATTGGCGCAATTTTTCAGCCATTCGCAGGGTATCATCTAGCAAAATTTCACTATCTCCTACGGTGAGGTAGATCGGCGGCGCACCGGTATAATTGCCAAACAGCGGCGAGGCGCGCGGATCTGTTGCATCGTTTTCCCCAAGGTACATAGCAACCAACTCACTGGCCCTTTCAGCCGTAAGCAGCACTTCACGTTCGGCATTGTAGACCCAACTTTTGCCCGAAAAGGTCAAATCGGTTAAAGGGGAAAGGCAAAATACTCCGGCTGGCAAAGGCTGACCGTCAGCGATGAGTGCATGCAACAAGGAAAGGGCTAAACCGCCGCCGGCACTGTCGCCGCCAAGGATGATCTGATCGGCCCTGTAGCCCTGCTCAAAAAGGTCTTGATAGGCGGCCAGCGCGTCATCTAATCCGGCCGGAAACGGATGTTCGGGCGCCAGCCGATAGCGCGGCAGACAGGCCATGCTTCCACTAAGTTGAGCGAGCTTGGCCAGCATTGCGCGGTGTGTATCGGGCGAGCCAAATATAAATGCACCGCCGTGCAGATAAAGAATGACCGAATTGGCTGTAGGGTTTTCTGGGGCGATCCAAAGCGCTTCTCTTTGGCCGGATGGCGCGGCAAAACTGCGCCCCGTAAATGTCACCCCGCGCGGCGGCCGAAACCAAAACCGCGCCATCTTTTCAAACCTTTCGCGCAAATCCAGCGGATCAGCTCGGCGCAAATAGGGTTTTTCAAACCACCGCAGCGCAAAGTTTAAAATCTGCCGCCGCAGGGACATCTTAGGCTCTTTTGCTTTCGATCGCCTGCCAGATTTTTTCCGCCACATTGATCCCGTCAAAGCGCTCAAGCTCTTGTATCCCTGTGGGCGATGTAACGTTGATCTCGGTCAAGTATTCACCGATCACATCAATGCCGACAAATATCTGCCCCTTTTCGCGCAGCAGCGGGCCGATGGCGAGGCAAATTTCAAGATCGCGCGCGCTCAGCTCAATTTTTTCCGGCCGCCCGCCCACATGCATGTTCGAGCGGGTTTCCCCGGCCGCTGGCACGCGGTTGATCGCCCCGACCGGTTCGCCGTCGACCAAGATCACCCGTTTATCGCCCTTGCTCACCGCTGGCAGAAATTTTTGCGCAATCAACGGCTCACGTGAAAACCCGGTAAATAGCTCATGCAGCGATGCCAGATTGCGGTCATTTTGATCCAGCCGGAACACGCCGGCGCCGCCATTGCCATAAAGCGGTTTGACGATGATATCACCGTGCTTTTGTTTGAAGGCCTTGATGGTGCCCAAATCACGGGCAATTGTGGTTGGCGGGGTAAGTTCCGGAAATTCCAGCACCAACAGTTTTTCGGGGTAATTGCGCACCCAAAACGGATCATTGACCACAAGCGTTTTGGGATGCACCCGATCCAGCAAATGCGTGGTGGTGATATAATGCATATCAAAGGGCGGGTCCTGACGCAGCCAGATCACATCGAAATCAGCCAAATCTACCTCTTGCTCATCGCCCAGAAGCGCGTGATCGCCCACAACCCTTTGAACTTTTAGTGGCCATCCGCGTGCGGTCAGCCGGCCTTCTTGATACGCCAGCTGGTCCGGAGTGTAGTAAAACAGCTCATGTCCGCGCGCCTGCGCCTCTTCGGCAAGCCGGAATGTGCTGTCCGCTGCGATGTCTATCGGCCCGATTGGATCCATCTGAAATGCGATTTTCAAAACATACCTCTTTACGTTGACTTGCCTTTAAATGGCCAACCGGCGCGGCAATAGCAATAGGTGGGCGGCAACAATCCTCAATCACTGTAAAGCGCATTTTCCAAGATTTCCACATCGGCTTCGGCATTCACCAGCGCCAGATCAAAGCGCATGTCACAAAGTTGGCCTTGGGCAAATGTTTGGCAGAATTCTTCGGCGGTTTGAAACATCCTTTGAATTTGACTGCGGTTTAACCGGCTGGCAGCTGAGGCATGATCCCGCGCCCGCTTAACCTCGACAAACACCCATACTTCGGAGTGAAAAAAGATCAAATCAATCTCGCCCCCCGCACCGCGCCAACGGGTGTGTTTGAGTTGATAGCCACGTTTTTGATAGTGCGCTGCAACCTGTTGCTCGGCCGCAAGACCGTCAAGATAGGCGTGTTTACCTGTCTTTTTCCTTATCAAATTCCAGCGCCATCTGATAAATTTTACGTTTTGGCAGCCCATAAGCCTGGGCCACGGTTTCGGCGGCATCGCGTACACTCATACTTTGCAACGCGCCGCGCAAGGCCGACACTATGTCGTCTTGGTTAACAGAGCCTGAAGCCGCGCGGTCGATAAGTACCACAACTTCGCCTTTGACCGTTAAAGAGCGGGTCCGCTCCACAAGCCCGGCAAGCGTGCCGCGCTGTACCTCTTCAAATTTTTTGGTCAGCTCGCGGCAATAGGCGGCGCTGCGGTCCCCGCCTAGCACTTCAGCAGCATCGCCCAGCATGGCCGCCAACCGCTTGGGCGATTCGTAAAACACCAATGTGGCAGGCACATCAGCCAGCGCTTGCAATTGGCCGCGCCGCGCGTTTTTCGAATTCGGCAAAAACCCGGCAAACAAAAACCGATCCGTTGGCAGACCTGCCAAGGTCAGGGCTGCTAATGCGGCAGAGGGCCCCGGCGCTGTTGTCACAAGATGCCCCTTATTTGCTGCGTCACGCGCAAGATCAAAACCGGGATCTGCAATTAGGGGCGTACCTGCCTCTGACGCATAGGCCACTGATTTTTCTAGACGCAAGTGCTCAAGCAGCTTCGGGCGCATGGTTTTGCCATTATGGTCGTGATACGGCAAAAGAGGCCTATCCCCCAATGCAATGCCGTGAATATCCATCAGTTTTCGCATGCTACGCGTGTCTTCGGCCGCAATCACATCAGCATTTGCCAGAATATCCAGGGCGCGGAGTGTTATATCGCGAGCCGTGCCGATAGGAGTTGCAACAAAGTACAAACCAGGCGCTAAATTGACAGTCTTGTGATTCACCTCTAAACCCGCTTTTTTTGAGCTTTATTATCGCGTTTTGAAAATGGCTGTGATACAGCCATCCGTGACGGAGTTGACACCTATGTTTGACATTATTTTATATATCTGCAAGCGCTTGCGGGCTTTTGGCATTATTTCTTTTAGTTTTTTCCTCGTTGCATGCGGCCTTGAAACCAACAGATTGACCGATGGTCAGGGCGAATATATGGCCGATCCCGTGCAAGTGGCTTTGTTGATCCCAAGCAGCGCCGAGGCCACCGCACCAATCGCAGCCAGTTTAGAAAATGCCGCGCGACTTGCTGTCGCCGATCTTGGCAAAGTGAAAATTGATCTTCGGGTCTATGATACCGCTGGAAATACCGATATTGCGGCGCGTCAGGCACAAAGAGCCGTCAAAGAAGGGGCCAAAATTATAATTGGTCCACTTTATGGCGGGGCTGCGAATGCCGCAGGCTTGGCTGTTGCCAACAAAAACGTGAATATCCTTAGCTTTTCAAACAATAGTGCGATTGCGGGCGGCAATGTTTTTGTTCTTGGCAAGACTTTTGACAATACCGCCAAGCGGATTGTTGAATTTGCCGCGTCGCAGGGCAAAATGCGGGCGGTTATCGTGCACCCAAATAATGTCGAAGGCAGTTTTGGAAGATTGGCCATTGAGCGTGCGGCGATGGATACGCCGCTTGAAATCGTGGCCACCCAAAGCTTTGAATTTTCCCAAGACGGCGTAGTGAATGCTGTGCCGTTGATTCGTGCAGCTGTTGAGATCGAAGAAGCCGATCTGATCTTTTTAACCTCGACCACGGCCGGGGCGCTTGGGCTGTTGATGCAAATGCTGCCCGAAGCCGGTGTGCAGCCCGACAAGGTACAGTTTGCAGGTCTGGCACGTTGGGATGTGCCAGCCCAAAATTTGGCTTTGCCCGGGGTTCAGGGGGGCTGGTTTGCCCTACCCGACTATCGAAAATCCGAACGTTTTTACGCTCGTTACAAAGAAGCCTATGGCGCACAGCCGCATCAACTTGCTGGGCTAGCCTATGATGGTATTGCCGCCATCGGAGCCCTGTTGATGGCAGGGCAAAGTGATAGATTCGACCGCTCGGTCTTGACACAAACGGCTGGTTTTGAGGGAGTTGACGGTATTTTCCGGCTCAACGGCGAAGGCACAAACGAACGCGGCCTCGCCGTTGCCAAAGTCTTTAACAAACGTGTGGTAATCCTTGACCCAGCCCCAAGCACCTTTGACCGCCCTAGTTTCTGATCACTATCGCATTGAAGTTGCACACCAGAGCGTGCAACTTATTTGTGATCCAGTTCAGATTTTTGACCTAAGGGCTACGGCCGAAACCCTTTCTGAGGCAGTCGAAAGCTCAAAAAGCTCAAAAGGCTTGCGCGCGCGTATGGTAGAAGACCTCGGCGCGCGGCAAAAAGCCGGTAGGATAGCAATCGCCAAAGCATTTGAGGAAACACCAGCTGCTGCGCATGAACTGACCCGGTCTTACACATATTTGACCGATTGTCTGGTTCAAACAGTATGGAAAATTGCCACCCAATGGCTGCACCCATTGCCCAACCCAACGGAGGGTGAGCGGTTATCTGTGATTGCCGTTGGCGGCTACGGCCGTGGGGAAATGGCACCCTATTCAGATGTGGATTTACTGTTTCTGACACCATATAAACTGACCCCTTGGGCCGAAAGCGTGATTGAAAGCATGCTTTATATGCTGTGGGATCTAAAGTTAAAAGTCGGCCACTCATCACGGACGGTCAAAGATTGTCTACGGCTGGGAAAAGATGATTACACGATCCGAACGGCGATGCTGGAAAATCGCCGGATATGCGGCGATGAGACTTTAAGCGGTGATCTAAACGCACGGTTATGGTCCGATTTGTTTTCCGGCACCGAGCGCGAATTTATCGAGGCCAAACTGCAAGAGCGCGGCGCGCGGCACATCAAACAGGGCGGCCAGCGCTATATGGTCGAGCCCAATGTCAAAGAGGGCAAAGGCGGGCTACGCGATTTGCAATCGCTTTATTGGATTGCAAAATATGTTCACCGCGCCGACTCGGCCGCAGATTTGGTGGATTTGGGCGTCTTTCGCCCCGAAGAGTATCAGAAGTTTAAGCGCGCTGAGGGCTTTTTATGGGCAGTTCGAGGCCATCTTCATCTCATCGCAGGCCGTGCGGCCGACCAACTGAGCTTCGATCTGCAAGTTGAGGTGGCCGAGCGCATGGGCTATCGCGACCACGCAGGCCGCCGCGGCGTTGAAATTTTCATGCAAGAGTATTTTCGCCACGCGACCGGAGTGGGTGAGTTAACGCGGATTTTTCTAACCGCGCTTGAGGCCATTCATGCCAAAGGAGAGCCGTTACTGGACCGCATATTTCGCAGACGGCCAACGGTGCGACCCGATTATCAGGTAGTACATAACCGGCTGTCGATCAAAACGCCGGATGCATTTCTGCAAAATCCGCTTAATCTTTTACGCCTGTTCCAAGAAGCTCTGCGCACTGGCCTGCTAATCCATCCCGATGCCATGCGGCTGGTATCCGCAAATCTGCACTTGATAGATGATAAGATGCGTAAAGATCCCGAAGCGCAGCAGATATTTGTTGATTTACTGCTGCGCCATGGCAACCCGGAACGCGCCCTTCGGCGGATGAACGAACTTGGGGTGCTTGCGGCTTTTATTCCCGAGTTTGAACCCATTGTCGCAATGATGCAGTTTAATATGTATCATAGCTACACGGTAGATGAGCATACGATACAATGTATCAGAAATCTGGCCCAGATTGAGCGCGAAGAACTGGTCGAAGAGCTGCCGGTGGCAAGCTCAATCCTGAAGCAGGGGATCAACCGCAAAGTGATTTATATTGCGCTTTTATTGCATGATATCGGCAAAGGGCAAAATGAAGATCATTCAGTTCTTGGGGCAAAGATCACCCGCAAAGTTGCCCCCCGACTGGGGCTTAGCAAATCTGATGTGGACACCGCCGAATGGCTGGTGCGCTATCACCTATTAATGTCCGACATGGCGCAAAAACGCGATATCGCCGATCCGCGTACGGTGCGAGACTTTGCCAAAGCGGTGCAAACAGTAAAACGTTTGGATTTGCTAACGGTCTTGACCGTGTGTGACATCCGCGGCGTTGGCCCCGATACGTGGAACAACTGGAAAGCCGCGCTGATCCGGGCGCTTTACCGGCAAACCCTACGCGCTTTGGAAACCGGTCAAGAAGCGCTGAACCGCGAAACGCGCGGCACAGAGGCCAAACAAAACTTGCGCGCTGCGCTGCCAAGCTGGAGCGCCAAAGACCTCAAAACCGAAACCGGCCGGCATTATCCACCCTATTGGCAGGGTCTGCATGTGACCGCCCATGCGGTGTTTGCCCAACTATTGAAAAATATCGGCGAGGATGAAATACGTATTGATCTTCACCCCGATACCGACCGTGATGCCACCCGGGTGTGTTTTGCTCTGGTCGATCATCCCGGGATATTTTCCCGTTTGGCGGGGGCTCTAGCGCTTCTGGGCGCCAATGTGGTAGATGCCCGCAGTTACACTTCAAAAGACGGCTACGCCACCGCTGCGTTCTGGATACAAGACGCCGAAGGGCACCCCTATGATGCTGCCCGATTGCCGCGCTTGCAGCAGATCATCGAAAAAACGCTCAAAGGCGAAGTTGTCGCCCGCGATGCGATCAAAGACAAAGATAAGATTAAAAAGCGCGAACGCGCGTTTAAAGTGCCTACCTCAATCACCTTTGATAACGAAGGATCAGAAATTTATACCATTATTGAGGTCGACACCCGTGATCGGCCGGGGCTTTTGTTTGATCTTACGCGGACGCTGGCCAACGCGAATGTCTACATTAATTCAGCGGTGATTGCGACCTACGGCGAACAGGTGGTTGACAGCTTTTATGTCAAAGACATGTTTGGCTTAAAATTCCACAGTGCCAGCAAACAGCAATCGCTGGAGCGGAAGTTGCGCGACGCCATAGAAAGCGGTGCCCAGAGGGCTGTGCGATGACAACGAAGCGGTCACACCCTGTCAAACTGGCCGGCAACATTATGACCGTCGGCGTTTGGACATTGCTTAGCCGCGTTCTGGGCATGGGCCGCGAAGTGCTGCTTTATGCTCTAATTGGCGCCGGACCGCTGCTGGATGCCTTTATCGTGGCCTTCCGCCTGCCTAATATGTTTCGCCGCTTTACCGCAGAGGGCGCGTTTAATGCCGCCTTTGTGCCGCTGTTTTCAAAACGGCTCGAAGCCAATGATGATCCGCTTGGATTTGCCAGCCAAGCCATGGGCGGTCTTGGATTTGTCCTTCTGCTGCTGTCCGCGCTTGCGATGATCTTTATGCCGGCCCTTGTGTGGGTGACCGCGGGCGGGTTTATCGGCGATGACCGTTTTGATCTGGCCGTGGGCTATGGGCGGGTGATGTTTCCCTATATCCTTCTGATTTCGCTTGCGGCGCTTTTGTCAGGTGCGCTGAATGCTCAAGGCCGCTTTGCCATGGCCGCCGCCGCGCCAGTGTTTTTAAACATTTTAATCATCGCAGCGCTTCTCTTGGCCTGGGCTTTGGGCCGTTCGGCCATTTTATTTTTAATCTGGTCGGTCCCGATAGCAGGGGCGGTGCAACTGGGGCTTTTGTGGTGGGCAGCTTGGCGTGCAGGCTTGAAAATCACCCTCGGCCGACCTCGGCTTAGCCCTGAAATGCGGCATCTGGTCAAGGTGGCAATTCCTGCCGCACTGGCCGGCGGGGTGATGCAGATCAACCTGTTGGTCGGGCAGCTCGTGTCTAGCCAATACGCCGATGCGGTAAGCTGGCTTTATGGCGCGGACCGTCTTTATCAACTTCCGCTTGGGGTGGTTGGCATTGCCGTGGGCATTGTACTGCTGCCTGAGTTGTCGCGCCGGCTGCAAGCCAGCGATGATGACGGCGCGCGCACGGCTTTTTCACGCGCAGGTGAAATTACACTGGCGCTGTCCCTGCCAGCAGCTATAGCTTTGTGCGTTATTCCGCTGCCCCTTGTTTCTGCCCTGTTTGAACATGGGGCCACAGGCCGGTCCGCCGCCGAGGCAATGGCGCTGGCGACTGCGATCTACGGTCTTGGCTTGCCGGCTTTCGTTCTGCAAAAACTGTTGCAGCCAGTTTATTTTGCCCGTGAGGATACCAAAACACCATTTCGCTACGCAGTGGTTTCGATGATTGTCAACGCAGCCCTCGCAGTGGGCTTAATGCCAATCGTGGGTTGGGTTGCACCGGCAATAGCCACCACTGTGTCAGCCTGGCTATTGGTGGTGCTCTTGATGCTGGGCACCCGCCGCTTCGGCGCAGTTGCGCAGTTTGATGCTCGTTTCAAGGCACGGTTGCCGCGCATCACAATTGCAGCGCTAGGCATGGGCGCTTTGCTTTGGGCAGTGGCGGCAACGCTTGATCCTTGGGTCAGCACGACATTGGAAAGGATCGGTTTTGCTGTCTTTCTGGTGCTTGCTGGAATATCGGCCTATGGCGGCCTTGGCAGTGTCGCGGGCGCGTTTTCCGGTGCTGAGTTGCGTCAGGCTCTGCGCCGCAATGGCTAACGTCTAAGGAAGTCAATAACCCGCCTGAACCCGCCGGGCATGAAAAAGAACGACAGGCCAAAGCCAGTCAGAAACCCAACCAATTCTGCCACCCAGTGAAATGTATTGCCAAAGATTATGCCAAAAACCAGTTGGATCGCCAGAAGCAGGGCGATCAGCGAAAATGCTTGGGAGGGCCGTCCGTTCTGAGCCTTGAGTGTAACCCACATCAGGAAAGTATAAGCGCCAATCAGGCCGTAAATTCCAGGATACGCGCCAAAAAGCCATCCGCCTTCGGGCTGCACCAGACAAAATGCCATGGCTCCAAGCGCTGCTGACAGCGCAAAAACAAGCAAAACCGAAACTGCGGAAAACACCGAACCCACCATTTTGCCCATGGCCAGAAAAAGCGCGCAGGCCACGGCGGCCTGTAATGTGCTGACGTGAATAAACGAATAGCTCACAAACCGCGCAAGATGCCCCAATGGGTAATTCTGGTTCTCAATCATCCAGGCAAGCAATGCTGTATTCACCGCATAACTTTCGATCGCATTCACACGGAGGCTACTTCCCCCCTGACCACCAAATAAGCCATAGCTTTCCATAAGGAATATAAATTCCACCAGCGCAATGACCAAAAATAGGGCCGTCACAACAGGCGGCATAGGATTAATAGCTGGGGGCGGTTGATTTTCGGACATTCGGCCGGACCTTTGCTTGACGGGACACATCGCTATGGGTAAGCGAGTTGAACAGAAACTTCCAGATGGAGAATGAATATGTCGGAGGCGGTCCAAACGCATTCGCTCGATAAATTTACCAAACGTGTTTTTTCCGGGGTACAACCCTCGGGAGGATTGACGCTGGGCAATTACCTTGGCGCGATCAAACGCTTTGTGCAGATGCAAGAGGAAGATTTCGAAACCATTTACTGCATGGTGGATTTACACGCGATCACCACAAAAAAAGATCCAGACGAATTGCGTTATAACACCCGCGAGGGGGTAGCGTTTTTCATTGCTGCCGGTCTTGATCCGGCCAAATCCATCCTGTTTAACCAATCCGCTGTGCCAGAGCATGCGCAACTGGCCTGGGTATTTAATTGCGTTGCCCGCATGGGATGGATGAAGCGCATGACCCAGTTCAAGGACAAAGCTGGCAAAAATGCCGAAAATGCCTCGCTCGGGCTGTTTGGTTATCCGGCCCTGATGGCGGCAGATATTCTGGCCTATCATGCCACCCATGTGCCGGTGGGCGATGATCAGAAGCAGCATCTTGAGCTGACCCGTGATATTGCGATCAAGTTCAACCATGATTTTGGGGTTGATTTTTTCCCGGTGATCGAGCCGGTGATTGGCGGGCCTGCAGCGCGCGTGATGAGCCTGCGCGACGGGTCAAAAAAGATGTCAAAATCTGACCCCTCTGATTTGAGCCGGATCAATATGGGCGATGACGTCGACACCATTGCGCAAAAGTTCCGCAAAGCCAAAACCGACCCCGATGCGCTGCCCTCGGAAGAGGCCGGTCTGGAAGGGCGGCCCGAGGCGCGCAATCTGGTGGCGATATACGCTGCGCTTGGCGATCAAAGCGTCCCTGAGGTGCTGGGTGACGTGGGCGGCAAACAGTTTTCCGAGTTCAAGCCAATTCTGGTCGAACGAGCAGTGGAAATCCTGTCGCCGATATCCATGGAAATGACCCGTTTGATGAAAGATCCGGCCGAAATTGATCGCATTCTTGCCGAAGGCGCACCGCGCGCCCGCGCCATTGCCAGCCCGATCATTGAGCAGACCTATGACATCATGGGGCTGCTAAACGCCGGATGACCGCAGCGGCGCATCAGCGCCGCGCTGCAATCCAAGGCTTGCACCCGGGGCTGCAATTTTGCACTCTGCTGCAAACTGCGGCCAAGTGTGGCCGCAACGAACGCAGGAATAGATAAAGTAGGATAGCCCATGGCCACAGGAACCAATATCCGCACATATTTTGAAGGTCGCTGGCATGACGGCGATGTCGCGATCATGAAAGCGGCCGATCATGGGGCATGGCTCGGCTCGGGCGTGTTTGACGGTGCGCGTTCGGTTTCCGGGCTCGCGCCCGATGTGCTCGCCCATTGCGAACGGGTCAACAATTCGGCGCGCGCGCTGATGCTTACCCCGACCGTCGGCGCCGCTGAAATGGTCACTATTATTCGCGAAGGGCTGACCGCCTATGCCGCCGATGCGGCGGTTTATATCCGACCGATGTATTGGGGCATTGATGGTGATGCTTCGGCCATTGTACCGCAATCCGAACTGACAGGCTTTGCCATCTGCCTTGAAGAAATTCCGCTCGCAGATGCGGCAGCAAGCGTGACCTTGACCCGTACCCAGTTTCGGCGGCCGGTTCTAGAAAGCGCAGTGGTTGATGCAAAAGCAGGCTGCCTTTATCCAAATAATGCGCGAATGTTGGTCGAGGCCCGCAGCAAGGGCTTTGGCAATGCCTTGGTTGCGGATGCCATGGGCAATGTGGCCGAAACCGCTACATCCAATGTGTTCATGGCCAAAGATGGCGAAGTGTTTACACCTATTGCCAATGGTACGTTTCTGGCTGGCATCACCCGCGCCCGGCATATGACTAATTTAAGGCAGGATGGCACCCAGGTGCATGAATGTGTTCTTAGCTTTGAAGACTTTGAGGCCGCCGACGAAGTGTTTCTGTCCGGCAATATGCACAAAGTCACGCCGGTAACGGCCTTTGATGAGCAGCAATATCAAATCGGACCCATTGCCCGCCGCGTGCGCGAAATGTATTGGGACTGGGCCAGCGCAGAAGGCAAGCTCTAAAATTCCAACTCAAATGCCCCGTTGCGCTGCCGTGCAACTTGGCGCATGATTTAATTTAAGGAGGCGTCATTTATGCGGAAATTTTTGGTCGTTCTAGATAGCAGTCAAGAGTGCCTGAATGCAATGCGCTTTGCAGCCCTGCGCGCGGCGCACACAGGCGGCGGTGTCGAAGTGTTGGCAGTGATTGAGCCCGAAGAGTTTAACCATTGGATTGGCGTCGGCGATATTATGCGCGAAGAAGCGCGAGAGCGTATTAATGCCCATTTTGAAGTGTTCGCAAAATGGATGCGTGACCGTCAGGGGGTTGACCCCGAGTTGGTGATACGCGAAGGCGAGCCGGTGCCCGAAATTCTAGCGCAGGTCAACGACGACCCTGAAATTGGTGTTTTGGTGCTGGGCGCTGGTACAGATAGCAAAGGCCCCGGGCCCTTGGTCACCCAGTTGACAAAAAGCTCTGGCTCGCTGCCCATTCCGTTTACCATCGTACCGGGAAACCTATCCAAGGAACGGCTTGAGGCGATCACCTAAAAGGGGACTGCCACTTGGGACAAAGAACAATCTCTTTGGTGACATTGGTTGTGCCCGACTATGATCTAGCAATCGCCTATTTCACGACCAAGCTTGGGTTTGTTCTGGTATCTGATAAGGTCGTGTCTGACAGCAAACGCTGGGTTGTTGTGCGGCCGGGGTCCAGCATGGAAGGCTGTGGACTGTTGCTGGCAAAAGCAGCCAACCCAGAGCAGAGCGCCGCGATCGGCCAACAGACCGGTGGCAGGGTGGCATTTTTTCTTAACACCGATGATTTCGCAGCCGATCATGCAAGACTGAGTAATAATGGTATAAAGTTTTGCGAAAAGCCGCGTTACGAACCCTATGGGATCGTAGCAAAATTCCACGATCTCTTTGGCAATACTTGGGATTTACTGCAACGAGCTAAAAATTAATTCTAAATTAGAATCATTCTAAGATATTGACAGCGTATCAAACCAGCGCCATATAGAGAGGCGAATCGGAGGCCTTACATATGTTTATTCAAACCGAATCCACGCCAAATCCCGCGACACTGAAATTCCTGCCCGGGCAGGCTGTTATCCCAGATGGTACAGCGGATTTTCCTTCTGCTGACACCGCCTCAAAGTCACCGCTTGCAGAGCGTTTGTTCGCAGTAAACGGCGTATCGGGGGTGTTTTTCGGACGCGATTTCATCACCATAACAAAAGATGAAAGCTCTGAATGGGATCACATAAAACCAGCTCTGTTGGGCGTCATCATGGAGCATTTTCAGTCTGGTCAGCCTGTGATGCGCGAGACATCCGAGGTCTCTGCCCATGCAGAGCATACCGGAGAAGATGGCGAAATTGTCGATCAAATCAAAGAGCTATTGGACAGCCGCGTGCGCCCCGCAGTGGCGCAGGATGGCGGTGATATTACCTTTTACGGGTTTGAGCGTGGGATTGTTTATCTGCAAATGCAGGGCGCCTGTGCCGGCTGCCCATCCTCGACCATGACCCTAAAAATGGGCATCGAAAACCTGCTGCGTCACTATATTCCCGAGGTCACCGAAGTACGCCCTGTTGCGGTCTGATCGCTGCATACTGGCGTTTGATACATCGGCCGCGCATTGTGCGGCCGCTTTGCTTTTTGGTGACCGCTTAAGAGCGGTCAAAGCCGTAGAAATGAAAAAGGGACAAGCCGAGCATCTGGTGCCGTTGATCCAAGACGTTGTCGCGCAGGCTGGAAAAACTTTGGCGGATATAGATTTAATCGGGGTTGGCATCGGGCCGGGAAATTTTACAGGCATCCGCATCTCCGTTAGCTTTGCGCGCAGCTTAAGCTTGTCGCTTGATCGCCCTGCCCTTGGCGTTGACAGTTTTGCGGCCAGTTATTTTGGCCTTTCAGGCGCCGCCCGGGTGATCGTGCCCGGCCCACAGGACAAAGTTTACCTCAAAGAATATCCAGCCAATGGCGATTTGCCCACGTTGGTAGAAAAATCAACGCTGGAGCGCCCAGGCGCGCCAATCATCGAGCGCGTTGATCCAACGGCCCTTGTCAGCCATATCGCCAGGATTGCCAGCACGGCAGAAGCGCAAAATAATACGCCGCCTGCACCGCTTTATATCAAACCGCCTGATGCTGCTCCGGCGCGCCATACCGCGCCTGTTCTTTTGTCATGATACCAGAGACGATGGCGGCGCTTCACCGGCGAGCCGATGCCGCATCACGCCATTGGAGCGCTGCAGAATATGCGCAGCTCAGCACCGCAGAAAATGGACTTTTGATCTGTGGTAATCATGGGTTTGTGCTAGGACAATTGAGCGCATCTGAGGCTGAGATATTCATGATCATAGTGGATCCCACCCATCAGCGACGCGGCTTAGGACTGGTTTATCTTTCCCGATTTGAAACCAAAGCGCACTCTGCCGGTGCAACCCGCGTTTTCCTAGAGGTGGCAGCATCGAATCAGCCGGCTCAGGCTCTTTATAAACGCGCAGGATATCAACGCGTAGGTACCCGCAAAAATTACTATAAAGCGCCGGAGGCCCAGCCAGAAGATGCCTTGGTTCTGCAAAAAGTGATTGCCTAATCAATAGCTAGATTAAACAGATAAAAAACCAAATCGGGCTTCAAAACCCTACCATCTTAAGGCAGTGTATTTCTGCATTAATCTGACCAAATGCCCGATTCCAATGCTAGAGCATGATTACTTCGTAAAGTTGTAGGCAACAGGGCAAGATTATACTGGACAAGACGAAAGGCAGTGCTCAGTATGATGGTCTGTTGAATGTCATTTTGACATATTTTCAAAAGTTAATCAGGGCGTGATCTATGACACGCTGTTCTCAAGAGGGAGAGTAAAATGCAAACATTTAAAAAGCTTTCGCTGAAAGCTGCGTTGGCAACAGCGTTTACCGTCGCATCCGTAAGCGGCGCACTGGCCTTTAGCGCCTGTCAGGTCACCGATGTAGGTGGAATTGATGATGGTAGCTTCAACGAGACCGCCTGGAAAGGTGTCCAAGACGCGATGAGCGAATTCGGCATTGATGGCCGTTATGTTGAATCACAATCTGGCTCGGACTATGAGCCAAACCTGAACTCTATGAGAGACAACAACTGCGATGTTATTTTCGCTGTCGGATTTTTGATGGGCGATGCCACGCAAGCTGCTGCGCAGGCCAACCCGGATCAAAAATATTCAATCTTGGATTTTGCCTATAACCCAACACTCCCAAATGTTGTCGGTCAGGTTTACGCGACGAACGAAGGTGGCTTTATGGCAGGCTATTTGGCCGCTGGCATGTCGAGCACAGGCATCGTTGGAACCTTTGGCGGCATGAATATTCCGCCAGTGACCGCATTCATGGATGGTTTTGCACATGGGGTTGCGCATTACAACGCAGCCAAGGGCGCAAACATACAAGTATTGGGCTGGAATCCAGACAGCAAAGAAGGCCTCTTTACCGGCAACTTTGACAGCCTTGATGACGGCCGTGCCTTTGCGCAGAACCTGTATGACGAAGGCGCAGACATTGTGATGCCAGTGGCCGGACCCGTTGGATTTGGCTCTTCTGCTTTGGCCAATGAATTGGGCCCTGACGCGCTAAAAATTATCGGTGTTGACGCGGATATGACAGCAACCGATCCTGAGCGGGCGCACGTCTATCTTACGTCTGTGGTCAAACGCATGGACAACACTGTGAAGGCAGTGATCAAACAGGCCATGGATGGTGAATTTGCCGGTGGTATCATGCTTGGCAACGTTGCCAATGGTGGTGTGGCACTTGCACCCTACCACAGCTTTGACAGCGCAATTCCAGCCGACCTCAAAGCTGAAGTTGACGCCATAAGAGCCGGTATTATCGACGGTAGCGTAAACGTCGGCGGTTAATTACCTCTCTCCTTCCGGGGCCTGATTTTGGCCCCGGAAGACACTCAGAAGAAATTTTCTCAACTTACGGTTTTTGGTATCGCCGATGGAAATAGAACTGCGCGGCATCAGCAAACATTTTGGTTCGGTCCGAGCCAATCATAATATCAATTTGAATATTAAACCGGGCCAAGTGCTTGGTTTGCTTGGCGAAAATGGCGCTGGAAAATCCACCTTAATGAATGTTTTATCCGGCCTTTATGCGCCGGATAGCGGGCAAATTATCGTCGATGGGGCCGAAGTAAAATTCAACGGCCCAGGCGAAAGCATTGCACAGGGCATTGGCATGGTGCATCAGCATTTTATGTTGGTGCCGGTCTTCAGTGTCGCCGAGAATGTTATTTTGGGGAATGAAACCGTTGGCTTTGGCGATTACCTCAATCTGAACGAAGCCCGCCGGCGGGTCAAAGAGATAAGCGAAACCTATGGTTTGCACGTGCCAGCAGACGTTCTGATCGAAGATTTGCCTGTGGGCCTTCAACAGCGGGTCGAAATCCTTAAAGTGCTGTTTCGCTCTGCGAATGTATTAATTTTGGACGAGCCGACAGCGGTCTTAACCCCACAAGAAGTAGAGGCCTTCTTTGGCATTGTGCGGGCATTGCGCGACGCCGGAAAAGCCATAGTGTTTATCACCCATAAACTGCATGAAATCCTTGAAATTGCAGATCATGTAAACGTGCTGCGTCAGGGCGAGGTTGTGGGCGGCGGCAACCCGGCTGATTTTTCCGAAGCGGATTTGGCCGAACTGATGGTCGGCCGGCCGGTAAGTTTCAATGTCGCGCGTACGCCGGCCAAAACCGGACATCCGCTACTGCGCGCCCAAGACGTGACCATGCATACAGACACCAATAACATTTGCCTCGACAAAATCAATCTGCAGGTCGCCGCTGGCGAGGTTGTCGGCATTGCCGGCGTGCAGGGCAATGGCCAAACCGAATTGATCGAAGCGATTTGCGGTCTGGCCCCGATCCAATCAGGTATGCTTACCTTTGAAGAGCAGGATATCACTTCTCTTTCGGTGCGCCAGCGCCACCAACTGGGCATTGCGCATATCCCCGAGGACCGGCAAAAGTCGGGAATGATCGGAGCGTTTTCGGTGGCTGAAAACATGGTTTTGAATGCTTATTATGAAAGTGACTATGCCAGTGGCTTTGAAATTGACTGGCAAAAAGCCAATGAAAAGTCGGCCGCATCCTGCGTAAAATATGATGTGCGCACGCCCAGCGTTTTCCTTCCCGCAGGCAGCCTGTCGGGCGGGAACCAACAAAAAATGGTGGTGGCCCGCGAATTGGAGCGGGCGATTAAGCTGGTGGTGGCCGCCCAGCCCACCCGGGGCGTCGATGTCGGCTCGATTGAATATATCCACAAACAGCTGATTGCCTGCCGGGATGCAGGCAACGGCGTGGTGGTGATTTCCTCAGAGCTTGACGAAATAATCAACCTATCAGACCGAATTTATGTCATGTTTGATGGACGTATTTCCGGTGAATTTGACAACCGCACTGGCCAAGCAGACCGGCAATTAATCGGGCTTGCCATGGCTGGGGCCGGAAAAGACGTGGCAGCATGACATCAGATACATCTAAATCAAGCCGCTCTACAATTGATTTGCTGCGCCCGGTTACTGGCTCGCAAGCCACGCTTGGAGAGCTTTTTTTCATTCCGATTGTTGCGGTAATTCTGGCGTTGCTGCTGAGCGCTTTGATCATGCTGGCGACCTCAGTTGCGCCAGCAAATATCGCCAAAAGCTTTGTGGCACTGGCCTATGGATCCGTGGGTTCATTGGCAGCAATATCCGAAACCCTGACCTCAACCATCCCGCTGGTACTGTCTGGACTTGGGATCGGGCTCGCGTTTCGCGCAGGGCTATTCAATATCGGCGCCGAGGGTCAAATCGTCATTGGCGGCCTCGCAGCCGTTATTGCCAGCTTTGCCATCACTGGGCTGCCGTTTTATGTGCATATGCCGCTGGTGCTGACGATCGGTATGCTGGCCGGCGCGCTCTATGCTGGCCTTGCAGGGTTTTTGCGTGCCGCCACTGGAGCGCATGAAGTAATTTCCACGATCATGCTCAACCTGATCGCATTTCGGATGCTCGATTATGTTTTGCGCCAACCGTTTATTCAAAAGGAAGGCCGCTCTGATCCAATTTCTAAAGCGGTTTTAGAAACAGCGGAGTTGCCGCGTCTACTGACGTTTATTGATCCCAATCTCAGGGTTCATGCAGGCCTTGTGATTATGCTTATCAGCGTAGCGCTGATCTATTGGCTGCTGTTTCGCTCAAAACTGGGCTTTGCATTTAGGGTATCAGGTGAAAACCCTGATGCGGCCAAATATGCCGGCATCCGCGCCGGTTTGACTATTGTGCTAGCCATGGCCCTTGCCGGCGGACTGGCCGGGCTGGCAGGCGCTACTCAGGTCACCGGAGTTTTAGGGCGGGCCTCACCCGGATTTTCTGCAGGCATCGGCTTTGATGCTATTGCCGTAGCGCTGCTTGGGCGGTCCCATCCGGTGGGCATTTTGCTTGCCGGGCTGTTGTTTGGGGCCCTTGAAGCTGGCGGGCGGCAAATGCAGGTGGATGCGGGTGTGTCAATTGATTTAATCGGTATTGTGCAGGCTCTGATTATTGTTTTCGTGGCCGCACCGCTTCTTGTGAAGCAAATACTGCCATTCGGTTTCAGCGCGGTGAGCAAAAAGAGTGCAAGTGATGACCAATCTTAACCAACCCGCGGCTCAAAGCCTTACAGCATCCGCGCGATCGCTTGACATGCGCTCTGTAATCACCGGCGGGGCATTGGTCGCGCTGTCGCTTGTGGTTTTGTTTTGGCTTGATACCGGCGTTGATAGCCAATCCACCTTCAAGCTGTCCCGACCGCGCGATGTTTGGGCCATCAGCAATCTTGTGGTGCCAAGCTATTGGGTCAATCTTGCGATCACTGCGGTTCTTGCGTTTTTGGGATTTCGGCAATTTACAAAAGGCGGCGCAAAATGGCGCACCCTGTCTTTGGCGGCGGGTCTGACGCTATTTGTGATTGCCTTTCTGGTCTGGGCAACCGCTGATAAATCCATTTCCTTAACCGGTATGCTGCAGGCCACTGTGGTGCGGGCCACTCCAATAGCCCTCGCCGCGCTGGCAGGGATATTCTGTGAGCGGGTTGCCGTGATCAATATCGGCATTGAAGGCATGCTGCTTGCTGGTGCGTTTTCCGGTGCGCTTTTCGGCTCACTTCTGGGCGGCTGGGTTGGCATTGCCGGTGCTATTTTAACCGGCGGGGTCTTGGGGTTTGTTTTAGCAGCACTGGTCATCACCTATCGGGTAGATCAGATTATCGCCGGCGTGGTGATCAATCTTTTCATCCTTGGGCTGACCTCATATGTATCGAGCCAAGTCTTTACCGAATACCGCTGGCTAAACAACACCACCCCGTTTCGGGCGATTAAGATACCAGTTCTAGGCGATATTCCAGTGCTTGGACCGCTTTTGTTTAATCAGACCATTTTTGTGTATGGCGCTTTTATACTGGTGGCGATCTCAACCTATTATCTGTTTTCCACCCGCCATGGATTGCGGGCGCGCGCTGTGGGTGAGCATCCAAGAGCGGCTGACACACTGGGTATTGGTGTCATCAAGACCCGCTATTCGCATGTCATTGTTGCCGGAATGATTGCCGGCTTTGGCGGCGCATGGTTTACCCTTGGCACGGTGGGCCAGTTTGACGAAAATATGACCAATGGGCGCGGCTTTATCGGCTTGGCCGCGATGATTTTTGGCCGCTGGCATCCAGCGGGGGCCTTAGCAGCAGCGCTTGTATTTGGGTTCGCAGACTCGTTGCAGCAAAAACTATCTATTCTGAATACCCCTATCCCTTCTGAGTTCTTGGCAATGGCACCCTATTTGGTCACAATTATCGTGGTTGCAGGACTTGTTGGCCGGGCTCGCCCGCCCGCTGCGATTGGCAAAGCCTATACCAGCGAATAAATCGGTAGGCATGGACTGGATACAATAAGTCCAGTTGAATAATTATATAAGACCTGCGTGCAGCAATGCACGCAGATGCCTTGCATTTGCAGCATGGTGTAGTTTAGAGGGTGATATGCAAATCTACCTTCCTATCGCAGAAGTTTCTGTCAACGCTTTTTTGTTGCTCGGCCTTGGCGGGCTTGTGGGCATTCTTTCCGGCATGTTTGGGGTTGGTGGCGGTTTTTTAATGACCCCGCTGCTGTTTTTCATCGGCATCCCACCGGCGGTGGCTGTGGCCACCGAAGCCAATCAGATTGTTGCTTCGTCATTTTCGGGTGCTCTGGCCCATTTTAGACGAAAAACCGTCGATCTAAAAATGGGCGGAGTGCTGTTGATCGGAGGGCTTGCTGGGGCCGCTTTGGGTGTGGTTGTATTTAACTACCTGAAAAGCATGGGACAGGTCGATCTGTTGGTCAAACTTTGCTACGTTGTGTTTTTGGGTATTATCGGCAGCCTGATGTTTGTGGAAAGCCTGCGTGCTTTGCGCCGGGCACGTTCGGGAAATGCGCCCAAGTATAAACGCCGCCAACGGGGCTGGGTACACAGCCTACCTTTTAAGATGAGGTTTCGTACCTCGGGGCTCTATATTTCGGCTATTCCTCCAGTTTTGATTGGTTTATTTGTTGGTATTCTGTCAGCAATTATGGGTGTTGGCGGCGGGTTTATCATGGTTCCAGCTATGATTTACATCCTAGGCATGCCCACCAAAGTCGTGGTTGGCACATCACTTTTTCAAATCATTTTCGTCACCGCCTTTACCACTTTATCGCATGCGACGACCAACTATTCCGTCGATATCGCCTTGGCTGTTTTACTGTTGGTAGGCGGTGTGATCGGCGCTCAGATCGGTACCCAGATCGGCACCCGCATGCGCGCTGAGCAACTTAGAATTTTGCTTGCGCTGATGGTTTTGGCTGTTTGCGGTAAATTGGCGTTTGATTTGCTGGTACAGCCCACTGAGCTTTACACCATTGGCGCAGTAGGGGGCCATTGATGCGCGCCTTTATCATTGCCCTTTTGATGCTGGTCAACACAGCGCCGGTTACAGCTGAAGAGGTTGTCTTAGGCATGAGCCATGATGAAGTGGCAATCACTGCCACATTCGACGGCTCGGAAATTCTTGTATTTGGAGCAATCAAACGGGAAACCAAAATTTCGCCAGTTCCCTTGCAGGTGATCGTTGCGGTTTCCGGTCCGTCCGAGCCGCTTTTGGTGCGGCGTAAAGAGCGAAAATTTGGCATTTGGGTAAACACTGACACGGTTGAGGTAGACCTAGCCCCCAGCTTTTATGCCATCGCAACCAGCGCCCCATGGGACCAAGTGGTCACTGATACAGAAGATTTGCGGCATAAAATTTCGATCAACCGCGCTATCCGTTCCGTTGGCGCACCCATGCATATCGAAAATGCCCAAAGTTTCAGTGATGCCGTTATTCGCATCCGCCGAAAAAGTGGTCTTTATCAACTGCGCGAAAATACCGTCGCGGTAGATCAGCAGACGCTGTTTCGCACCTCGATTGAAATGCCGGCAAACGTAACCGAGGGAAATTATAAGACCCGCATTTTCCTTACCCGAAACGGTCAAGTGGTAAATGATTTTGAAACCGATATTGACGTACGTAAAGTTGGACTAGAGCGGTTTTTATTCGCTCTATCGCGGGAAAATCCACTGATCTACGGGTTGATGTCACTGGCAATCGCGATCTTTGCTGGTTGGTCAGCCTCGGCAGTTTTCCAGTTTATCCGGTCACGCTAGTACATGCTTATCGCGGCGCCATGCGAATGGCCCCGTCAAGCCGGATGACTTCACCGTTGAGCATGGTGTTTTCAACAATTTGGCAGACCAGTTTTGCATATTCATCAGGCGCGCCAAGCCGTGCTGGGAACGGCACTTGCTGTCCAAGAGAGGTCTGCACATCTTCAGGAAGCCCTTGCAGCATCGGGGTTAGAAACAGGCCAGGCGCAATGCTGCAAACCCGCACGCCGTTTGGCGCAAGATCACGCGCCATCGGAAGCGTCATTCCAACAATACCGCCTTTTGAGGCCGCATAGGCCACCTGCCCGACCTGACCTTCGTATGCCGCCACCGAGGCCGTGTTGATAATCACGCCCCGCTCGCCGTCTTCATTTAGCGGATCGGCTGAAACCATCAACGCCGCAGCTTGTGAAGCGCAATTGAAAGATCCAAGTAAATTCACGCCAATAACTTTGGCAAAAAGCGCCGGATCATGGGGCACACCCTTGGATACTGTTTTGGCCGGTGTGCCGATACCGGCGCAATTGACCAAAACATGCAGTGCGCCGTGGCGGTCGCGTATGTTTTTAAGGGCCGTGCCCACCTGTGCCGGATCGGTAACATCCACAGCGTTAAAATGCCCGCCGAGATCGGCGGCCAAGGCTGTGCCAAGATCTTTGTTCATATCAAGAATGGCAACCTTTGCACCGCGTGCAGCCAGTGCCGTAGCCGTTGCAGCCCCAAGCCCCGAAGCCCCGCCTGTGACCGCCGCAATCGTTGTTTCATCAATCTTCATACCGGTTCTCCCCTGATGGCTCTATGTTGGGAAAATTATTGCTCAGGTCAATTGCCAGACCGGAATAACCCTGCGTTCCGGATCATAGGCTTGATTTTAACTTTGCGTTGTGAACAGCTTGGCAGAAAGTAAAAGGATCACACCATGCCCCGTACCCCGCCCGCATTGCGCCAAGCCTATTTTGATTTTAGCGTGCTGCAAACCCGCTGGATGGACAATGACCAATATGGCCATATGAATAATATGATCCATTATTCGCTGATTGATACGGCCGTGACCAATTGGCAGTTGCAGCACAAAGTTTTTGACCGGAGCGGTGATGATATTCGCTTTTTGGTGGTCGAAAGCGGCTGTGTTTATCATGCCGAAGCCGGATATCCAGATCTTGTTCATGCGGGCGTCCGGGTTGGGCATATCGGCACTTCATCCTGGCGTTATGAGGTTGGGCTTTTTCGAAATGATGAGACGCGCGCCTTTGCCGAGGGTTTTTTCAGCCAAGTACAGGTCGATGCGCAAACCGGAAAACCCAAACCTCTGTCCGCAGCATACCGTGACCAGCTTAGCCAATTGATCCAGCCGCTTTAAAGTGCAGGTTTGACCCTATCGCTCTCGCAGGGCTTCGCGGGATTTATAAAGCGGTTTGAGCAGATAGCTTAGAATGGTTTTGCTACCTGTGTGTAATTCGGCCTGAACCTGCATGCCGGGCCGAATACTAATTTGGCTTTGGGTCTGAGAGAGATCATCTTGGTTTAGGGTGATGCGCACCCGATAATGCGGCTTTGCTTCGGAGCCGCTGATCTGTCGGGTTTTAAACGTATCCGCTGAGATTACCACAACCTCGCCCTTTAGCGTGCCATAGATTGTATAATCATAAGCGCTGAGTTTAATTGTGACCGCCTGACCGGGACGGATGTTGGCAATATCTTCGGGTTTTACCCGAGCTTCGATAAAAAGCGCCTCATCCAAAGGTATAATTTGAAGTATTTCTTCGCCCGGTCGCACAACCCCACCGATGGTTGTGACCGCCAGTGCATTAACCACGCCGCGCATCGGACTGATTAAAACGGTTCGGTTAAGCTGGTCTTGGGCCGATTTTAGCGTCTGCTTTAAAGTGGCCAGTTCCTTCAGAACATCAGACAGAGCATTGGCGCGTTCCAACTCTGTTCCAGTGACAATTTCATCAAGCTTGATACGCGCATCCGCCAGAATTTTTCGCGATCGCGTGACCTCAATTAACGCTACGACTTTCTTTTCCAACATTTGCTCTAAAAGTTTGGTTTCCTGCTTGGCTTGATCCAGTACCTTCTGAGCGCCTTGGCTGCGGCTGACAAAATCCATTTGCCGGGCGCGCAACAGGGCCTGCTCTGAAGCAGCGATATTGGGGTTGCTGGCAATATGTTTTGGCAAAAGATCCATCTTGAACTTGCCTGCCATTTCCGCCTCAAGCCGTATTTGGCGGATTTCTAACGCATTAATCTGACTTTCCAATTCATCGACAGTGCTTTGAAACCGTGTGCCCTGCAGGCGTGCCAATGTATCACCTTGCTCAACCACATCGCCTTCGGCGACATACAGCTCTGCCAGTATTCCACCTTCCAGGTTTTGAATGATTTGCGGCCGAGAAGAGGAAATTACCTCACCCTCAGAGCGGACAATTTCATCCACCCACGCCAATGAGGACCAGATTAGAAAGACCCCAACCACCACCGCACATAGCCAAATCGTGATGCTTGATCCGCGCAGCCCAGCGCTTAACCGGCCCATTGCGACATGCGATAATGACCAATCCGTCATACCACACCGCTTGCATTTTTCTGCGCGGTACTGACTTTTAGATGTTCTAAAACCGCATCGCGCGGACCATCTGCAGCTAAGCGGCCGTTGTGGAAAATCATCGTTCGTTCCGTTAGTGATAATATCCCAACCCGATGGGTGGCAATAATCGCAGTGCGCCCGCCAAGCCAGCTCTTTAGGCGACTGATCAGCGTCGTTTCCAGCGTTTGATCAAGCGCCGCAGTGGGTTCATCCAGCAAACAAACCTTGGGATCTTGAAGCCATAAACGCGCCCAACCGATGGATTGCCGTTGCCCACTTGACAAGCCTTGCCCACCGTCAGTTATCGGTAAGTCCAAGCCCTTCGAATGACTATTTATAAAAGGTCCAAGACCTGCAAAATCAAGCGCCTTTTGCAATCTGTCATCGTTATTTTCCAATTGATTTAAATTGAGGTTGTCACGCAGGCTGCCACTAAACAATTTGACCTCTGGGCCTAAATACCCAACAAAGCGGCGCAAGTCTGCCGCGGCAAGCTGTGCCATATCCGTCCCATCTAAAAGAACCGACCCCTGTGTGGGTGCATAAAGACCGCTTAGCACCTTAAGAAAGGTAGATTTGCCAGCGCCATTACTGCCGAGGATGGCAGATGTCTGACCCGGTAAAATCCGCAAGGCTGGAACATCCAGAACTCGGCTTTCATTTCCCGGATAGCAAAATTGCAGCTCGCGCAACTCAAAACCACCAGCGGTTTTTTCGCGTCGTAAATAGCTACGCTGGGGCTCAGTATCTTGCGGTGCCTCGGCAATCTGGCTTAGGCCTTCCAGCGCAGTTTTAACGTTGCTCCAGCGGGCCAATGTTGAAGCAAGCTGGGTCAACGGTGCCAAGGTCCGGCTGGTTAATATTCCAACAGCGATAATTGAGCCAACGCTAAACTCGCCGGCAAAGACCATATAAGTACAACAGATCACTGCCGTTATATAAGTGGCCTGCTGCACAGCCTGGCTCCAAAATGTCAGCGCAGAGGCCAACTTACGTTGGTCTGAAGATTTGAGCGCCGACAAAGAGATAAGTTCGCTCCATATCCGTTGAAACCGAGCTTCTGCCCTTTGGGTTTTTACCGTATCAAGCTCAGCAATGGTTTCATGCAGCAAACGGTTGGTATGGGCAGAAGCGCCTTGCATTTCTCGCGTAATTCGAACCATGTGCCGCTGCAAGAATAACCCGGGAAGCACCATGATGACTGCACCCAACACCAGCACGAAAACCAAATTTCCGGCAATCGAATACACCAGTAAAAGAAACACAAAAACAAACGGGATATCCGCCAGATTGCCCAGAGAAGTGGCAGTAAAGAACTCACGCACAGAGCTAAATTCGCGCATTGCAGAAAAAAGCTGATTGGGTGCGCGCTGGGGCGCATCCGACCGCATTCCCAAAAGCCGGTCCATAAGAAGCTTTTGTACCGCAACTTCGATCTGGCGTCCCGCACCATCGACAAGCCGAGAGCGCGCCAACTTGAGAAGCGCCTCGAAGCCAATGGCCATAAGCGCCCCAACTGCAAGCACCCAAAGCGTTGCTTGGGATTGATGTGGAATGACCCGATCATAAACCTGAAGCGAAAAAAGCGCCA
This sequence comes from Rhodobacteraceae bacterium Araon29, assembly GCA_039640505.1. Lineage (NCBI taxonomy): Bacteria > Pseudomonadati > Pseudomonadota > Alphaproteobacteria > Rhodobacterales > Paracoccaceae > Rhodobacteraceae bacterium Araon29. The sequence continues at coordinate 2,891,659 of CP046865.1, forward strand.
CGGCTACGGCCAGTATATTACCCACAAGGGACCCAAGAGCGACCTCGCCAAACTGTTTATAGTATGGGCGAAAGGCGGACCAAAACCAATCCTCTGATCCTTTTTTGGAACCATGCTTTTGTGCCAATTCCGGCTCGGACACGGCTGCACGCAACAAAATGCCCGTGAAGAATGGCTCAAACTCCTGCGCTGGCACAATAGCACGCCGGTCTTCGCAGGTTTCATCATAAATTATAAAATCGTTATTTTCTTGACCGATGACCAAGATGTGCTGTCCACTGGTCATTTGTGTAATCGCTGGCCAATGCTGAGGGCCAAGCGTATTCGTTTCGCATATATCCGGTGTGAGACCAGAGGCCTTCAATCCGATGGCCAATGTCTTGATGGAAATTCGTGCAGAACCTGAAAGGTCTGTGCGCAGCGCAACTGATATATCATTTAATACTGCGCGCTGCCCCATCAAACCAGCCAAAACCACGATAAGTTTTGCCCGTGACTGCAGCATTTTGGTGGTCATATCAGCGCCAAAATTTTCTGGTTGAACAACAGGGGCTTTTGGCACGGGCCGATCCTTTTGGTCATTGATGTTCAAACGAGGATCAATATTCAAATTTTCGCTCCATCTGCCAGCAGACCCAAATCACGTGCTATTTGCAATTTTAGTTGTGCAATTTGATATTTAATCTCAAGCAGCCGCCGTTGTTGGCGCGCGTAGCTTTCATAAACTCCAACAACATCCATGACCTGACGTTGACCTGCTTCATACTGGCGGCGAAACAAGGTGAAATTATTCCACGCCTGTTTGCGCAAGGCCCGCGCTTCGGACAATTGGCGCTTGGCGGAAGTTAAATCTTGTAGATAGCCTTGCATCCGGCGATTTGCCGTTTCTTTTGCTTGTTCAACTTGACGATTTGCAACGGTTTGCGCTGCTTTGCCCGCGCGCAAACGTGCTGAGGTGCCGAAGTCAAAAAACCGATCAGATTTCACCCCAATCTCAAGCGCGGGATCGCTGGTGCCACCTGATGCACTGGCAACCAAACTGGGTAATTCACTTGATCGGTCGATCTTTGCAGAGGCAATATCACGGCGCTGTGATGCCTGTGCCTCAAGCACACTCAAAGGGGTGACTTCAGAGCCAGAAATCTCTATCTCTGTTTCCCCCTCAATAGCGTCCAGAGGGCGTGCCGCAATTGCTTCGAGTTCGGCCAAAGCACTTCGTCTATTTTGCCCCCCCCGACTGCGTTCGGCTTTTATCTCTGCAAGCTTTTGATTGAGAATGTTTAAATCAGACATATCTGAAACGCCGCCCTTGACCCTTTCGTTCATAATCCATTGGAATTTTTTCATCTCTGCCAAAACGACATCCGATTGATGCGCCACCTCATCGCCCTTCTGGGCCTGCAGGTAGAGATCAAGCGCCTGATAAACCCGCCCATTGGTATCAAGCGAAAGCGTCACGGCAGCCATTTCAACATCTGCGGCCGCAAAAGCGCGCTGTGCTTTGGCGCGTCCATTGTCGAACAAGACTTGGTCCAGAACTAAATTGGCCACCATATCACCAAGCGATGTAAGGCTAACCACCGACCCCAGACTTGGAAGCCAGTTTTTAGAGGCGGCTTTTGATCTCAGTTTTGCGGCACTTAATTCAGCCGCAGCCACCTGCGCATCTGACGCAAGCACCGCCTCTGCCACTTGGGCATAACTACTGTCGGGTGGTAAAATCGACCACCGGCTTTGAAGCTGATCAATGATCTGTGATTGGCTTGAATTCGATTTTCCAGCGCCGTCCTGATTTGTCTGGCCGTATGGCAATCCAAGCCGGCCAGCTGCTGACCCAAGGCTGCCCTCAGGCATTATGCACCCTGAAACCAAGGGCAGGGTGCAAATTAAAGTCACTTCTCTGAGCCGAGTAAACCGCATCTTTTCCTGCTCTTTTTGACCGCTTTTGGCGGTTCTTTTTTAGGACTAGCCTTTGGGGTATGCTTAGATTGAAACTGCTAAATCCTCGTCAGCTAAAATTCGAGCCTCATCCCCCATCGTATAAAGGACGAACTTGTCACCGTTACCATCGATCACTTCCTCGCCCTTAACCGCGCCTGTTAGCACCAAACTATCATTATCATGACCATAGACCTTGACCGTATCGCTCAGCGAAGACAGCCCCAGCACCTGCTCTTCGGTTAAGGTCACTTCGGTGGCCTCTGCCGATTGCAAGTCGATTACCGTGATTTCATACGCATCCAAATCAAACCCACTTAGATCATGGCTTGATCCAATACCAACATCTAAAATCATCAATGTGCCGTTGCTATTGCCTGCGTCATCTTGTGCAGTCACCACCAAAGTTGAACCGTCTGGAACCGGTGTTTGAAAGTCTATATAAGTCCTGCTGTTGGCTGTATCATTCGAGCTCGTGATATGCAGGGATTGCGCGCTTCCGTCGCTACTGACCTGATCAACAGATAAATTATCAGAAGTTTGGCTAAAACTGACCTTTTTCGTAGTTTTATCACTAAACCCGTATTCATGAGTTTCAATTTGGGGCGCATCTGGACTCGATTGATCAATTTCAATGCTGTCTGTTAATGTCGCCGTATTGCCGGCAGCATCAGTTGCCAGAACGTTAAAATGCGCTGTATATGCGCCATCTGGCAAATCCTGCTGTGGAATGGTCATTGACCAAGCTCCATCCGCTGTTACTGAAGCGTTATAGGTTTTGCCGTTAAACACAACCGACACCTGTGAGCCTGGTTCAACCTGACCTGACAACGGTAAACCAGACTGCAACTCAGCAGAATTAGCCACATTATCACCCCCGGTGACATTTTCTGTCACTGTCAGATGATTGACCACCGTATCAACCGCAATTGTGCCATTGGCATCCGCAGTGTTACCTTGGGCATCAGTGGCCTGCGCCGTGACGTTAAGATTATATTCTCCCGCAGGCGCAGCGCTGCTTGGGAACACAACGCTCCAAGCTCCGTTACCGTCAACCTCAGCCGGCAGGCTTGTGTCCCCAATTGTTACTAAAACAGAAGCCCCTGGATCAGTTTGCCCTGTGACCGTAAAACTGCCATCTGCCAACTCACCACCGCTGATAATACCATTGGTTTCCACAATACCAGTCGCAATTGATACGCTCACATTGGCGGCCCCCGGGGAAGTACCTCCACCTGAAGTCAAGGCACTTAAAACCGATGCGCCTCCCGCAACCAGCGCAGCAGGCGCAGCAGCACCAGTCAGCATCGCTGGTCCCAATGCCAAACCTGTGCCCAGCATGGAAACAGTTTCGTCTTCATAGCCCCCCGGCGCATTGGCCAGTCCCATTGGCTCGGGCTCATCATAAAACAACAAACTATCCGACGGATTCCATTTGCCCCAGGCCTCTTGGCCTTGATATTGCGCGAGCAATTCTTTACCGGCGCCGTTATCAAAAACAACTTCTGAAATCTGTCCGTCTGAGCTGACAAACAATCGGCTATGAGCCGTTCCCTGAGCAGAAAAAAAGTTCTCGATTTCAAGAGAACGACCATCTGCCAGAGTGATCCATAACGAGCTGCCATCCCGACCATAGTTCGTTATCTGATGGCGTGCCAAATGTAGGGAAATATCTTGCGGTACAACGCTGCCCGCTGTCCCCGCCAAATTCAATGAAATTTGCCCGGTGTCGACTTGATTCAAGACGAGACCACGCTCGAAGTCACCCGCACTCCGGCGGACAACGAACTTAATCGCCTGCATAATTTTATCCACTCTACCTCAAACAACCATCTATGGGCTGCATTTTTTTATACCGAGGAGAATACAAAGTTTATTTTTGTTTTTCCACCCTTTTTTGCTTTTTTTGATACTTTAGGATGTTTTTACCAATAAAGTCAGTCCTTGATTGCTCTTTAAACTGCAGGTTTTTTTTCCCTCTACCGGCATTAAACATCTCAATAAAAACACTTTATTTTAAACGTCAAGTCCCACAGCACCTTGACAGAAAAATAGGCAGAAAGTTCAAGAAAAATACAGCTTGCCCTAAAAACCGCGTCTATTTAGCCACAATCAAAGTCTCTTTTACTATCTTAAGTCCATATCTTGCACAGCCACCGGAACGCTTCAATTGAACTCTTGGGGCAATGTTTTCGCCTTAAATAGTGTAATTTTTTAGGTGCAACTTTGTTCTTTAGAATATACCCACTAGTTAACGATGTGGACCATGGTGCTGCAAAAAATATCAAAACGTCTGATTGAGGCAGGAGTAAAAAATCATGCAACGCGTTAAGCTTTCCCCGCAGATTGAAGTATCGCAGCTCGCCTATGGAAAATGGCGCCTCACGGATGACCCAGACATGAGCGTCGAACATATTCGCAACAAACTTGCAGCCTGCCTCGACCAGGGAATAACCACGATTGATCAGGCTGATATCTATGGCGGTTATCAATCCGAAGAAATATTGGGAAACGCACTGCGCGGCACGGCGCTTCGCAATCAAATCGAAATTATCACCAAATGCGACATCATCGCCCCGGTTGGACGCCACCGAAAGGCACGTGTTAAATATTATGATACCACTCGGGCGCACATACTGGCGTCGGTCGACCAGTCTTTGCAACTGATGGCTATTGAACATATTGATCTTTTGCTCTTGCACCGGCCCGATCCGTTAATGAACCATTTCGAAACCGGTGGGGCTTTGGATGAATTGGTTGTCAGCGGCAAGGTTCGCGCGGTTGGTACGTCAAATTTTCACCCGTATGATTGGCAACTACTACAATCGGCAATGAAAACTCCGCTTGTCACCAACCAGATCGAGTTGAGCGTATTGGCGCATGAACCGCTCACCAATGGCGATGTTGCTTTTCATCAAATGAATGCCACCCCGATCATGGCATGGTCGCCGCTGGCAGGGGGGGATTTATTTGCAGCTCGGAACCAAACCCTTCTCGATCTTTTGTCACGTATCGGTTCGCAGCAAGGCGCTGATGCAGCCGCCGTCGCGGTGGCATGGCTTTTAGCGCACCCTGCACGCATCATCCCCGTGATGGGTACCAATTCGATCGCGCGGATAGAGCGGCTTTCCGATGCGCTGACGGTTTCAATAGACCGGCAAACTTGGTATGAAATCTATACCGCTGCGCTTGGCCATGAGGTAGCTTAATGACTGGTCCATCCCCGCTGAACACAGCAACTACTGCCGAACCAAACCATATGCCACTGCGCACAGCACTGGGCCGCTTTGCAACAGGTGTGACTTTGGTCACCTGCCAAGGGGCATCGGGGCCAATAGGCATCACTGCCAACAGCTTTGCCAGTGTCTCGCTTGACCCGCCGCTTGTTCTTTGGCTGCCGGCAAAAGCCACCCGCCGCTATGCATTCTTTGTACAAGCCAAGTCATTTTCCATCCATGTGTTAGATCAAACACAACTTTCAGTCAGCCAAGCTTTTGCCAGAAATGGCAGCGGCTTTGATGGGTTGGAGTGGGATTATGATGACCGCCAAGTGCCGATATTGAAACGCTCACTGGCACGGTTTGACTGCCATTTACACGCGCAATACGATGGTGGCGACCACACGATTATCCTTGGCCATGTAGATCTTTTCGAAATTTCAAAGGGCCAGCCGTTGATCTTTAGCCAAGGCAGCTATGCTTCAGTTCCATCTTGAGCAAAATTTTTCGTATGGGATGGCGAGTCACGAGCACCCCTAGCATCCTATGTATTTTCGAAAAAACCATTTTACCAAAACAGGTTACGCGAAAAAAGTTCTGTTTTTTCCACGTGCACTGTTGCATTGACCCGCGTGATCGGTACTATCTGAATGGGTACAGCCAAACACGGTAATCGTCGATCAGCTCATGCGCTTTTTCAATCTGTTCTTGGGTCATTTTCTTGACAACTTCTTCTTGACTGATCGCCGCATCAGGGTCGCCGCCGATCGCGGAAAGAACATACCACATATAGGCCCGCATCAAGTCCGGCGTCGGCATTCCAAGGCCAACCTCGTAATACCAGCCCACACCAGATTGCGCGCCGGGATGGCCCTTCATCGAGCTGCGCAGATACCAGTCGAACGCCCGCTGATAGTCCTGCTCAACCCCCAAACCCATGGCGTACATGACACCGATCAGTTCTTCGGCGTCGGCATTGCCAGAACGGGCCGCAGGCCACAAAAGCTCGCGCGCCTCGACAAACCGCCCCTCCTCCATCAAATCACGCGCCTCTTCAATTTCGGCCAAAGCCGCACCAACCCAGAGGGCGAATGCCGACGCAATAGTGATGCAATACCGCATATGTTTTTCCTTGGTCTCTTTTTACTCGCAATTTTAATGGCTTCCGTTGGATATAGCCAGACACCGGCGTTGTCAAAAGAGCAATTTCAACCGACAGAGCCGGATAAAGTCAAAATTGGGCAGCTGCTGTTTTACGACAAAATCTTGTCTGGCAACCGCAATATAAGTTGCGGGACCTGCCATCATCATGATCACGGCGGCAGCGACGGGCTCAGCCTTGGTATCGGCGAAGGCGGCAGTGGTCTAAGCACGGAACGGACGGCTGGTGTCGGTGACGACCGCATTCGCAAACGTATCCCGCGCAATGCCACATCACTTTGGAACCTTGGGCATAAATCCATTACTGTGGTTTTTGTCGACGGACGGTTGGAAATTAGCGATCTCTATGGCAACGGATTCAATTCGCCAGCCGAGGAATGGTTGCCATCAGGTCTTGATACGGTGATCGCCGCACAGGCAGTTTTTCCCATGGTGGCGCAGTTTGAAATGGCTGGAAACCCCAAAGAGAACGAAATCGCAGGCGCGGTGCATGACCGCATTGATGCCTCATGGCCGATCTTGGCCAAACGGGTGCGGATTATTCCCGAATACGGCGAAATGTTCGTTGCTGCCTTCGACAATATCAAAAAACCCGAGCAGGTTTCGATTGTTGAGGTCGCCGAGGCGCTGGGTCAGTTCATTAATAACGAATGGCAGAATTTCGATAGCCCGTATGATGCATTGATTTCAGATGGCCTGCCGCTTGCACCAGCCGCAGAGCGCGGCCGGCAATTGTTTTTTGGTGAGGCCAATTGTAGTTCGTGCCACAGTGGCCCTTTGCTTAGCGATCAAAAGTTCCACGCGCTTGGCTTGCCAGCCTTTGGTCCCGGGCGCACACGGCGCTTTGATCCAATGCCGCGCGATGTGGGGCGAATGGGAGAAAGCGATGCGCTTGAGGATGCCTACCGGTTTAAAACGCCAAGGCTGCGCAATATCGCGCTTACTGCACCCTATGGCCATAACGGCGCCTACCCGACTTTAGAAGGTATCATTCGGCACCACTTGAACCCCGCAAAAGCACGTGCAGAATGGACCCGAGATATAGCCAGTTTGCCATCGGTCCCATGGCTGCAAGAGATCGACTTTGTGATCCAAAACGACACACTGGAAATGGCACGGCAGGCGGAAAAGATAGACATCAAACCGGTTGGGCTTTCGGATAAAGACGTCAGCGATCTGGTGGCCTTTATGCACGCGCTGACTGGAAAAACCGCATTGAGCCGTCCTTCAGGTGTGCCCAAAACAGTCCCGAGCGGCCTTGCAGTCGACCGCTAAATTAAGCCCAAGGCGGTTTAGTTTTATTCAAGAAAGCCTCAATGCCGGCCTTGGCCTCAATACCTTCCCAGGTATCCGCAAGCCGCTTTATCGTGTCTTCGATCACCGCGTCATTTATTTTCGGCCCAAGCGCGCGCGCCAGCGCTTTTGAGGCAGTGACCGCCCCCGGGGCAACCTTTAGATAAGGTGTAACCTCGGCCTCAACGCGGGCGTCAAGTTGCTTGGCAGGCACGCAATCTGCAATCAGATCAAGCTCTCGGGCTTCTGGCGCTGCAAATATTCGCGCTGACATAAACACCCGCCTTGCTTTTCCTTCGCCCATACGGGCGATGACATAGGGGCTAATGGTTGCAGGGATGAGTCCAAGCCGGGTTTCGGTCAACCCGAATTTTGTATCGGTTTCAGCAATCACCACATCGCACACACACGCCATTCCAACGCCACCACCAAACGCACCACCATGCACCACACCGATTAAGGGTAATAGCAGTTCATTCAAGCTCTGAAGCATCTGCGCCAGTTTTCGCGCCTCGGCCATGCGCCCAGCGCGATCTGAGTTAATTTGAACCTTCATCCAGTCCAGATCGCCGCCAGCACAAAAAACATCTCCGGCCCCGCGAAGCACAACCACCCGCGCAGCAGGCTCTTTTGCAATGCTGCCCGCAAATTCGGTCAGTTCAGTAATCATCTGCGCCGATAGCGCATTTTTCTTATCTGGCCGATTGAGGGTTAGGTGCACCACCCCGCGGGCGTCAATTTCCGTTGTAATAGCGGTAAATTTATTCATTTCAATTCCTTAACTCTTTGGCAAACTCTGCAGCGTTCTTTAGCCTTTGCACATCAAGCCCGGTGTCAAATCCCAGACTGGCAAGACGCTGAGCCACAGCTTCAGTGGCGACATTGCCCTTGGCACCCGGGGCATAAGGACACCCGCCCAAACCGCCAACAGCCGCATCAAACACCCGCACCCCCCGTGCAAGTGACGTTTCAATGTTGGCCAGCGCTTGTCCGTTGGTGTCGTGATAATGACCGGCCAGAACGGCAGCGGGCAATCGCTCTAAAACCGCATCAAGCAAAGCATTGATTGTTTTGGGCGTGGCTGCGCCAATCGTATCCCCAAGGCTGATTTCATAACATCCCATATCGAACAAATCTTGCGCAACCTCTGCTACCGTATCAGGCTGCACGGCGCCATCATAAGGGCATTCGGTGATGCAGGACACATATCCACGCACCGGAATATTTGCCGCCTGGGCCGCCTCAATGATTGGCACGAAGCGGGCAAGGCTTTCCGCGATGGAACAATTGATATTGGCTTGGCTAAAGCCTTCCGAGGCCGCGCCAAAAATCGCCACCTCATCAGCATTGGCCGCCACGGCATTTGCAAACCCGCGCGCATTTGGCGTCAGGGCTGCATAAACCACACCTACGCGGCGTTCGATTGCGCTTAAAACCTCGGTGGCATCGGCCATTTGCGGCACCCACTTGGGGCTGACAAAACTTGTCACCTCAATTTTTTGAAATCCGCAGGCTGACAGATCGTTGACGAGTTTGATTTTGTCTTTGGCAGCAATGGACCGGGGTTCGTTTTGAAGCCCATCGCGCGGGCCAACTTCAAACAATGTAACAGCGTCAGCCATATGATATCCCTGTTTTTGTCATTTTGCCTATGCGGCCTATACCTTTGGGCCACTCTAAAGCTGGCCCAATAGAAAGTGCAACCCAACTGTTTTAATTGTGGTTGCCGCCCGCGCCAGAATTGCGCATTAATGCAGGAAAGTTGAAATCACGGATATACGCATGCTGGAAAACACTCCCGGGTTACTGAGCTCTGTTCGCGATCGATTTGCCCATGTCGATACCTGCCCCTTTGAAGGCAAAAGAGTTTTTTTTGAAAACGCTGGCGGGGCGTTGACGTTAAAAACTGTTGTGGATACCTCGGCTAAATTTGCTGCCATTCCGGACAATCAGGGCCGCGATAATCCGGCCAGCGATGCGCTTGTGGCCATCATTGCTAAAGCCAAATCGGATATGCAGGTGCTGTTAAATTCGAGTGGAGGTCAGTTTTTTGTCGGCGAAAGTGGCACCGAGCTTTTATTCAGGCTGATTAGAAATGCAATCATGGCCGCCCCGGAAGGCGGCTCTGTGCTGGGCTGTTCGCTGGAACATCCCGCATCGCGCAGCGCCGCGCAGCATTGGGCCAAGATTTCCGGCAGACCCTATGTCAATGTGCCCCATAATGTGGAAACCGGCAGTGTGGACGCCGCCGATTATGCCGCTTTGGTCACCGCTGATACCCGCGTTGCCACCATTTTGCACACTTCGCCTGTGACTGGCATGGGGGTCGATGTAGCTGCGGTTTCTAAAGCCATTCGGGCTGTCGCGCCCGACTGCTATATTATTGTTGATGGCATCCAGCACGCGGCACATGGGGCCATTGATCTCGATAGCTACGATGTCGACGGCTATGCCATCTCACCCTATAAAATGTTCTCGCGCCATGGCTATGGCCTTGCATGGGTGGCAGATCGGCTAACCGATCAACCGCACGAGCAGCTCATCGGCGGGCCTGAGCAGGCTTGGGAATTTGGCACCCGTGATACGGGCGCCTATGCAACACTTTCGGATGTTGCCTCACATTTTGAATGGCTCGGCTCGCAGTTTACCAGTTCAACAGACCGGCGCGACAAGATTGTCGCGGCGGGTCAGGCGATCCATGCCCACGAGGCTATGCTGACGGATGCCATGCTTTATGGCACCGGAAATTTATCCGGACTGAGCGAATTGCCCGGGGTTGAGATTGTCGGCGGGATTGATAACCCTAGGCGCGAAGGGCTGGTGTCGATGCGCATAAAAGGATGGGCCTCTGCTGATCTGGTCACCGCGCTGCGCGGCTATGGTATTCGCACCCATACGCGCAAGGATGACCATTATTCCGGTAATATTTTAACCCCTATGGGGTGGACAGATTGCGTTCGTATTTCGCTATGTCATTACAACAGCCTAAACGAAGTCAGCGCGCTTTTGTCTGCCGTGGCCAAACTCAGCCAAAGCGCTGCGCATTCGCCAAACTCGGCTAAGCGTTAGGCAGGCTAAAAGACCTTTGCCTGCAATTGCGTTTCTGCAAAGGCACAATTGCCCAATCTTTATTACCCTGAACAATGTTTACACTTCCCTGCAGCATGAAGTGGTGTAGAATACACTGTACGCAGCCAATTGCATTATTTTTTGGAAGACCCTTTTTCTTATGACGCTACGCGAATTTATTAAACCATGTAACTTCACCAAACGAGGCGATGGGCCAAAATACTTGCAGCTGCGCAACTTAATCAGAAAAGCAATTCTGTCCGGTGCCCTAGAGCACCACGATGCTTTACCAGCCGAACGAGATTTGGCAGAGTTTTCCGGTTTATCCCGGGTCACTGTGCGAAATGCTATTAAAGCTCTTGTGCGCGAGGGAACCCTTGTCCAAAGAAGAGGCTCTGGCTCATTTGTGTCCGCCTCTCCTAATGACATGCAACAATCAACGACACTGCTTGCCTCTTTTTCCACTGAAATGGCGCGGCGCGGCTTAACCGCGCGATCAACCTGGATAAAAAGAGGCCATTTTCACCCATCACCAGACGAAATATTTGCCTTGGGCCTTCCCCAAAAGTCCATGGTATCTCGGTTAATGCGTGTGCGCTATGCGGATGATCGCTCAATGGCGGTTGAGCGCACTGCGCTTCCAGTTACAATATTGCCAGAGCCTAATATTGTTACAAACTCGCTTTATGCAACCTTAGAAGAATTGGGCAATGCGCCGGTACGCGCCGTGCAAAAGATATCAGCGATTAATCTAAGAAAAGCCGATGCAGAATTATTGAATATTCCCGAGGGATCTGCCGGTTTGAAAATTGAACGGGTCGCCTATCTAGCCAATGGGATGGCATCAGAATTCACCCTTTCGCTCTATCGCGGCGATGCTTATGAGTTTGTCGCCGACCTTTCACCAAAGGAATTAGAGCACGCGTAGACTTTCTACCATAAAACTTTCCGAGGTCACTGGCTTTTGGGGCGTTAAGCCTCTTCGACGCATGGAAACAAATGATTACCCGATTGCAATGGCCTTCACATCTTCGTCAATGAACGGCACATATTGCTCAAAATTATCAGCGAACATTTTTACTAGTTTTTGCGCCTGTACCTCATAGGCTGCACCATCGGTCCAAGTCTTTTTGGGATCAAGCAACTCCGGGTCAACGCCGGGCGCAGTGATCGGCACATCAAATGCAAAGTTCATATCTTTGCGAAACTCTACTTCTGACAATGATCCATTCAGAGCCGCTGTTAGCAGCGACCGAGTGGCTTTAATTGGCATCCGCTGCCCCGTGCCGTAGGCGCCGCCGGTCCAGCCAGTGTTGACCAACCAGCAGGTTGCGCCGTGACTGGCGATCTTTGAGCGCAATAAATTACCATAGATTTCAGGGCGGCGCGGCATAAACGGTGCCCCAAAACAGGTTGAAAAGGTCGGCTCGGGTTCCGTGACCCCGCGCTCGGTTCCGGCCACTTTTGACGTAAATCCAGACAGGAAATGATACATCGCCTGCGCCGGCGAGAGCCGGGCAATGGGCGGCAAAACGCCAAACGCATCACAGGTCAGCATAATAATATTTTTTGGATGACCACCCAGAGCAGTATCCGAGGCATTCTCAATATACTCAAGCGGGTAGGCACAGCGCATGTTGGCGGTCAAACTGTCATCATCAAAATCAAGTTCTTTGGTGTCCGCATCAAACACCATATTTTCAATAACTGTCCCAAATTTGCGCGTGGTTGCATAGATTTCAGGCTCTGCCTCAGCGCTTAAATTTATTGTTTTGGCATAGCAGCCGCCTTCAAAATTAAACGTGCCACGATCCGACCAGCCATGTTCGTCATCACCGATCAAAGTTCGCAAAGGATCTGCCGAGAGCGTTGTTTTGCCAGTGCCAGACAAGCCAAAGAACACCGCTGTGTCCACCGGGTTTCCGGTTGCGTGGTTGGCCGAGCAATGCATCGGCATGATATTTTTTTCGGGCAGCAAATAATTGAGCAGAGTGAACACAGATTTTTTGTTCTCTCCGGCATATTCGGTCCCACCGATCAAAATAAGCTTTTGATCAAAGTTCATCGCAATCACTGTTTCGCTGCGGCAATCATGGCGCGCAGGATCCGCTTGAAAACTTGGGCAGTTGATCACTGTGAAATCAGGCAAAAATTGATCCAGCGCCGCGCGCTCGGGTCGGCGCAGCATGTGGCGGATAAACAGCCCATGCCAGGCCAATTCTGTCACCATGCGGATATTGATGGATACCAATGGGTCCGCTCCGGCAATTAGATCCTGTACAAAGTAGTCATTGCCGCGCATATGGCTGAGCATATCATCGCGCAACCGATCAAATCCTTGTCTGGACATTTTGGCGTTATTTTCCCACCAGATATGATCGGCAACGCTATCGGTGTACACCACATGCTTGTCTTTGGGTGATCGGCCGGTGAATTTTCCAGTGCTGACCAAAAAAGTGCCGCCCTGCCCCAATATGCCTTCCTCGCGTTTCAATGCAGCGGCAACCAAGTCTGGCTCTGAATCGTTGTAATAGACATTTCCCAACCCGGTGATCCCTTGATCTTTGAGTTGGTGCTGCGGGTTTACCCGTCCAAATGTCATCATACTACTCCTGGCGCAGAGCCTGCGCATTTAAGTTTCTTAAAAAAGCCAAAGTATCACTACACCGCCCTAATCTGCAGGCCGTATCGCCGCAGACCCTTTTTCTTTAACATGTTGTTTAACAAGGTGAATAGGGCGCAGCACTGCCGTTAGCGCAACCATTCCCAAGTTAGCGCAACCATGTTCACTATGGGAAACAGAGAGGTCGTAAATTGCCGCAATTCTGCTGTTAAAAATCGCAATTTGCTGTTTTTTTGGAACAAAAGCAGACGAATCACGTTTTGCCATTGATTAAATCCATACGAAAAAGGCATACTCTGACCAATCTATTGGGATTAATGTGAAAGAGATTTTATGTCAAAAATTGCTTTGGTAGATGATGACCGCAACATTTTAACATCAGTATCAATGACCTTGGAAACCGAAGGCTTTGATGTTGATACATACACAGATGGACAGTCCGCGTTGGATGCATTTAGTCGCTCAATGCCAGATTTGGCAATTTTAGACATTAAAATGCCTCGTATGGATGAGATGGACTTGCTGCAAAGATTGCGGCAGAAGTCATCCTTACCAGTAATTTTTCTGACTTCGAAAGATGACGAAATAGATGAAATATTAGGCTTGCGCATGGGGGCAGACGATTATGTGACCAAGCCATTTTCCCAGCGGCTTTTACTTGAGCGCATCCGCTCATTGTTGCGCCGCAAAGATGCAAATGAAGGAAACTTTGTCGGAGAAGAAACCGAAGACACCAAAGTTTTGGTACGCGGCGAGCTTTCGATCGACCCCCTGCGCCATTCTGTGACATGGAAAGGCTTGAGTGTAACCTTGACAGTAACCGAGTTCTTGCTGCTGCAAGCGCTGGCGCAACGCCCCGGATTTGTCAAAACCCGTGATCAGTTGATGGATGTAGCATATGACGAGCAGATTTATGTCGATGACCGCACGATTGACAGCCATATTAAACGCCTGCGCAAAAAAATGCGAAGCGTTGATAACAGTTTTTCCGCGATCGAAACCCTTTATGGGATTGGGTACCGTTACAACGAAGAATAAAAGCTATGTCCAGCATTGACCCAATCAAACATCGCGACGACCCAGCGCTTGAAAAATCTGCGAAAACAATACACCAGCAGCGTCGCAATCGTCCAAATAAGCGAGAAACTGAAAGATCAACTTCGCGTTTAAATCATGGATTTTGGACATTTCGGCACTCTGCATTGACCCGTAGAATTGTTATTTTCAACCTCATTGCGCTGAATTGTCTGATCGCAGCAGCGCTGTATTTTTCTTCCACGCGTGAGAGTTTAGTCTTCCAGCGGTCACAGGCGATGGTTGTTGAAGCTGAGCTTGCAGCAAATATAATTTCTCTTCAGATGGCGCATGAGCAAGCAGAGCTGTCTGCACTTAGCGGGCTGAACAACATGCTCGCCCAGCTCAGGCTCAGTCATGGATCATCGCTTTATGTTTTTGCCGACAAAGGCACGTTGATTGGTGAAATAGAAAATATGAACCGGACAGAAATCGGAAACGTGCTTTTTAGCCAGCCGCCTCAAACTCCGATCACTGACGGGCTAAGCGCCATTTGGTCTGCTTTGAAATTGCTGAACCCGCAATCCAGTTCAGCAGAAACCGGGTCCGATGACCAAGAGGCTCAGGCGCGCAACCTCATAGGTCCAACCCTATTAGGTCAAACACAATTGATCCACCATCAACCTGGCAAAAACAGCAGTAATGTCACTGCGCTTACACCTATATACCAGTTCAACGCCGTAGTTGGGGTTGTCGCTTTGGTTAGCCCTGGAAATCAAATTGATGCCTTGGTCAAATCTGAGCAAGAACGAACCTTGCAACTCATGTTAATCGGAACCCTGTTTTCGATCTTTTTAAGCGTTATTCTTGCCTCCTCAATATCAAACCCGCTTCGAGATCTGGCGAACGCTGCTGAGTTAGGGCGCGAAAAAAATGCCAAAAATGTAAGCCGCGGGCGGATTCGTATCCCTGATCTATCTGATCGGACGGACGAGATTGGACGCCTATCCTCTGCCCTGCGCGGCATGGTCGAGGCCCTTTATGATCGCATCGAGTCTAATGAACAGTTTGCAGCAGATGTAGCGCATGAGATAAAAAATCCGCTGGCCTCTTTGCGCTCTGCAGTCGGCACTTTGCAGCGCAGCAAACGCGAGGACCACCGCACCAAACTGCTTGAAGTGATTGACCATGATGTCCGGCGTTTGGATCGGTTGGTCAGCGATATATCAAACGCATCACGGTTGGACAGTGAATTGGTCAAAGAGGATCAAGAAACGTTCGATTTATTGGCTTTGGTTCGAAACCTTGCAGAGTATCTAGGCGCGGAAGCTCAGGACAAAGGCATAGATTTCATTTCTGACTTTCCGGATAAAATCATTCATGTAAGAGGCCTAGAGGCTAGGTTGGCACAGGTTTTTGTAAACTTGATCAGCAACGCGATTAGTTTTTGCCAAGACGGCGATGCTATCCGCATCTGGGTTCGGGTACGCGAAAATCGAGTGTTGGTGGTGGTTGAGGATACTGGCCCAGGAATTCCGCAAGAAGCCTTGAGTAAAGTATTTAATCGGTTTTACTCAGAACGACCTGCTAGCGAATTTGGCAATAACTCAGGTCTTGGGTTGGCGATTTCAAAGCAGATCATCGAAGCGCATGACGGTGTAATCTGGGCCGAGAATATTCACCCAACTTTGGCCGATGCTGACTCAGAGCCGCTTGGGGCCCGTTTTGTTGTGGGTTTGCCAATTTAAATTGGGGCGAGGTATCTGTGAAGCTGGATAAAGAAACTGTTTTACTCCATGCCAGCTGTGTTTCGGTGAACGGAAATGGCGTTTTGATCTGTGGCCCTGCGGGCAGTGGCAAATCCTCTTTGGCGCTCAACTTAATTGCACTCGGCGCTGAGCTGGTAGCAGACGACCAAACGCTTATACGGCGCGAAAATAAGAATTTGATTGCGCGCTGCCCGGAAACGATATCCCATCTTATCGAAGCGCGCGGCCTTGGGATTTTAACGCCACCGACCCGTTCGGATGTCGCGCTTACCCTTGTGGTTGATTTAGAGACAGTGCAAAGTCAAAGAGTACCACCCCCTGAAGCGTATGAGCTTTTCGGTATCACTTTGCCGCTATTCCGCCGCGCCCCGCTGGACGCATTTCCAGCCGCCCTATATATCTTAGCAAGAGATGGGATGCGGTACGACGTGTGAAAGCGGATCAATGCAAGAAACTTCCACAACGAAATTAGTTTTGGTCACCGGTCCCTCGGGTGCTGGTCGCTCAACTGCAATCAACGCATTGGAAGATCTGGGGTATGAAGTCATTGACAACTTACCGCTGACATTGCTCGAAAGGGTTATGGAACCAGCCGGCATGGCTAAACCGCTGGCCGTTGGGCTTGATACCAGAAACCGCGATTTTTCAGTTCATGGCATGCTGGATATGCTGCATGCATTGAGCCAGAAGACAAATGTTGAAACCAGTTTGGTTTTTATCGGCTGTGAACGACATGTGCTTCTAAAGCGCTTTTCTGAAACCCGTCGCCGCCATCCAATGGCGCCGGCAGAAACCCCCGCGATCGGGATTGAGCGCGAGTTTGACCTTTTGCAGCCAATTCAAGCACGCGCAGATATATTGATCGACACATCAGAAATGACGCCCCATGAATTGCGGGCTGATATCGAACGCTGGTTTTCGACCTCCGCGTCCAAAGGGCTATCGATTTCGGTGCAGTCTTTTTCCTATAAACGCGGTTTGCCACGGGGGGTGGACACATTGTATGACTGCCGGTTTTTACAAAACCCCTATTGGGTTGAGGCCCTTCGCAGACAAAATGGCACCCAGAAAGCCGTTCAAACCTATGTCGGAGAAGACCCGCGATTCGCAGAATTTTTTCAAAAACTTCTTGAATTTAGTTGTTTTTTGCTGCCAGCGTACAACGATGAAGGGAAAACACACTTTTCCATTGGCTTTGGCTGCACTGGCGGCCAACATAGATCGGTTGCCGTAGCGGAAACTTTGGCTGCAGCCCTTGCAGAGCGCGGTTGGCAAGTGTCAATTAGACATCGGGAGCTGGAAAGAAATTCTACCAACCATGACCCATAAACAGTTTGGTCGCAGGGAGGCACGAGCGTGATTGGTATCGTAATCGTCGCGCATGGCGGATTGGCAAAAGAATACCTGCACGCGGTAGAACATGTTGTCGGCGGGCAAGCTGGCATTGTGGCCATTCCAATCGAGCCAGATCATGATCGGCAGAAAAAGCAAGATGAGATTTGTGATGCCGCAAATACGGTTGACACGGGGCACGGTGTGCTCGTGGTAACAGATATGTTTGGCAGCAGTCCCTCGAACTTGTCGCTGCGGGCCTGCCAACCGGAAAACCGCAAGATCATCTATGGTGCTAACTTGCCAATGCTGGTCAAATTGGCCAAATCAAGACATCTTTCGGTCAAAGACGCTGTTGCGACGGCGCTTTCAGCAGGCCGTAAATATATCGATAGCTGCGACGGCTGAGGGATTTATATGGACGACAAAGTCATCCGCGTGTTTGAAATTGTGAATGTAAAAGGTCTTCACGCACGCGCCTCGGCAAAATTTGTAGAAACTGTTGAGGCCTACGACGCCTCTGCAGAGGTTGAAAAAGATGGCCTCAGCGCTTGCGGCGATAGCATCATGGGCCTTTTGATGCTTGCTGCGTCGAAAGGCAGTTCTATCAAAGTAACAGCCCAAGGGTCCGAGCGCTCTGATCTTGTAAACGCAATCGGTGATTTGATTGCAGACCGTTTTGGTGAGCCTGACTAAGCTGGTTACCCGAAGCTTAAATGTTAAAGGACCCTGTACGTGGTTGAAAGCACCAATAGTAAACCCTTTGAAGATCAGGCCCAGGGCGGGCAGGCGCTGCCTCAATTGACGTTGAATGACGAGCCGTATGATCGCCGGCGACTATCTTATGCAGCGACCTTTACCGACCCTAATCAACGGATCACGATCCAAACTATTGAATATATAACCGGCAAGCTACGGCTGCTGCGGAAAATTCGCCAGTTTGAAGCCATGGGCGTACCCCATGGGCAGGCATTTTGGAAACAGGCGCTCGACGTCATGGGGATAGAGTTGCAGACCCCACAAGAACAAATTGACAGTATTCCCAAGGACGGCCCTTTGGTCACAATATCAAATCATCCTCATGGGTTGGTCGACGGGATGATCCTTGGCGAATTGATCGGGCGGGTTAGAACAGACTATAAAATCCTCACCCGCTCTTTACTGACGGGCATCACCGAAATTGACGAATTTATGATCCCAGTCCCTTTTCCGCATGAAGAGGACGCACTAGAGAAAAACCTTGTGATGCGAAAAGAGGCGATGAACCACCTCAAAGACGGCGGCGCTGTGGTTTTATTTCCCTCTGGTGTGGTTGGAGCCTCAGAAACCATGTTTGGCCCAGTGATTGAAAAACAGTGGAACCCGTTTACCGCCAAGATGATCCAGCGATCGCAGGCCAAAGTTCTGCCGGTGTATTTTCAAGGGGGAAATTCAAGGTGGTATCAAATCGCCAATCAAATTTCACCAACCTTGCGCCAAAGCCTGCTGCTTTTTGAAGTTGTCAAAGCCTTGAACAAACCCCAAGCACCTGTGGTTGGCAGTTTGATCGACCGCCCAGAGATCAAGGGCTGGGCGGATAATCCACGTGGTTTTGTTTCTTGGCTGCGTGATGAAACGCTAAAGCTGGGCGCGGCGCCTAGCGCGTAGGCACCGGCACATCGCCGCGATAATCGTAAAAACCGCGTTTTGTTTTGCGCCCAAGCCAGCCAGCCTCGACGTATTTTGTCATCAAAGGACAAGGCCGGTATTTGGTATCAGCCAGTCCTTCATGCAGCACATTCATGATCGCAAGGCAGGTATCAAGCCCGATGAAATCAGCCAGCTCTAGCGGCCCCATCGGATGATTGGCGCCCAGTTTCATGGACTGATCAATAGACTCGACCGATCCAACGCCCTCATATAGCGTATAAACCGCTTCATTAATCATCGGCATTAAAATTCGGTTGACGATAAAGGCTGGAAAATCTTCGGCGCTGGCCGGGGTTTTGCCCAGATTTTCCACCACAGTGCGGCAGGTATCATAGGTTTCTTTATCCGTGGCGATACCGCGTATTAGTTCGACCAGCTGCATCACTGGAACCGGGTTCATAAAATGAAAGCCCATGAACTTTTCCGGCCGTCCAGTGCGGCTGGCAAGCCGCGTGATTGAAATCGACGAGGTGTTCGAGGTCAGGATCGTATGATCCTGAATATGCGGAACCAGCGCATCAAAGATAACCTGTTTGGTGGGCTCATCTTCGGTTGCGGCTTCAATCACCAAATCAGATTGCCCAATATCCGCAATCGAAAGCGTTGTTGTTATCCGGCTGAGCGCCGCGGCTTTATCCGCGTCAGCAATTTTTCCGCTTTTGACTTGCCGCGTCATGTTTTTGTCAATCCGCGTGATGGCCTGAGACAGCACATCTTTGCTTATATCGTTCAAGCACACCTGATATCCGGCCAATGCCATTACATGGGCGATACCGTTTCCCATTTGGCCTGCGCCAATCACCCCGATTTTAGTTACATCCATGCCAAAGCCCCTTGCCGAATTTTCTGCACAATACGCCTCAGGGAAGCCAAGGTGCAAGAGCAGGTCGTGAAAACTCTAATCAAGTTTTCCATTTAGGACTTTCGCAAGGGAATCAGTGCATTTTAAAGTTGGGATTAAATGGTGGTGAGATATGACCTACACAAAACTCGGCCCTCGGGCTTTGGACTACACGCTTTGTCAATATGGCGTCTCGCGAAATATCTTTCGCGGGCCGCGAAAATCTTTTTGCAAACCTTACATTGTCTGCCTCGGGGGCAGCGAAACATTCGGCCAATCGGTACCTGCACCGTTTCCAATTTTGACCGAGCGGTTGATCGGTCAAACTGTGGTCAATCTGGGTGTCACCCATGCCGGCCCTGATTTGTATTTAAAAGACGACGCGGTGATTGATATCGCACGAAAAGCGGAACTTTGCGTTCTGCAAGTCATGGGGGCCAATAACATGTCCAACCCCTATTACAAAGTACATCCGCGCCGCAACGATAGGTTCATCAAAGCCCTGCCGGCATTGGGTGAATTATTTCCAGAAGTGGATTTTACCGAATTCCACTATACCAAACATCTGCTGCACCATCTTAACCTGATGGATTGCGACCGATTTCAACTGATCAGCACTGCACTTAGGAAAACCTGGTGTGATAAAATGAAACGCTTGCTCAAAGTGATCAATAGACCGACGGTTTTGCTGTGGATGCAAAATAAGTCGGCTTGCTTTTCATTCGACAGCGACCCATTGTTTGTGACCCAGAGCGACATTTCAGTGCTCAGCTCGCAGGTTCTTGCCATCAGCAAATACCGTCGCTGTTCCACGCCGACGGCCTATTCAAAATATCAATTTTTTGATACCCTCGATCAAGATTGCCACGCTGAGATTAGCATGAGGTTGGCAACCGACATTCTTGCGCATGTGGCATAGGGTGGGCATAAAAAAGCCCCCGAAACCGAGGGCTTTTCTACAAATATTGTCAAAGGTTTAAGCTAGTTTTTCCGTCAGCTCGGGCACAGCATCAAAAAGGTCTGCGACCAGTCCAAAGTCTGCAACCTGAAAAATCGGTGCCTCTTCGTCCTTATTGATCGCGACAATGATCTTGCTGTCCTTCATACCGGCCAAATGCTGAATGGCGCCGGAAATGCCAACCGCAACATAAAGATCAGGAGCCACCACTTTGCCGGTTTGACCCACTTGCCAGTCGTTTGGCGCATAGCCGCTGTCAACCGCTGCCCGCGATGCACCAACAGCTGCGTTCAACGCATCCGCCAGCTTTTCTATAAGCGCAAAATCATCTTCGCTACCAACGCCGCGGCCACCAGAAACAACCACACCAGCAGAGGTCAACTCGGGCCGGTCGCTTGCCGCTACCTTATCTTCGACCCATTCCGACAGCCCAGGGTTACCTGCGGCGGCAATGTTTTCAATTGCTGCAGAGCCACCTGCGCCTGCTGCATCAAAGTTTGACGTCCGGATTGAGACAACTTTCGTAGCATCTGATGATTGCACCGTTTGCAACGCATTGCCTGCATAGATCGGGCGCTCGAATGTGTTGCCGTCAATTACGGCTGTGATATCAGTAATTACCATCACATCCAGCAGGGCTGCCAAACGCGGCAGGATGTTCTTTGCCGAATTGGTGGCCGGAGCGACGATATGTTCATAATCCCCTGCCAGCGAAACAATCAGATTCGCCACAGGCTCGGCAAGACCATTGCCATAGGCCGCATCATCTGCGCAAAGCACTTTGCTCACGCCTTCAAGACCGGCCGCGGCCTCTGCCGCACCGCTGCATCCTGCAGCAGCGCAAAGCACTGTTACATCGCCCAGTTGCTTGGCTGCTGTTACCGCTTTGGCTGTGGCATCAACCGCCAGATCAGCACCTGAGATTTCCGCAATAAGAAGAACTGCCATTAGACTGCCCCCGCTTCTTTGAGTTTTTCAACCAGCTCATCTACTGAGCCTACCTTTATGCCTGCTGCGCGGCTTTCAGGTTCGGTGGTTTTCACAATGCTCAAGCGCGCCGCTGGATCAACGCCGTAATCCGCGGCGGTTTTCTGATCAAGCGGCTTTTTCTTGGCTTTCATGATGTTTGGAAGAGATGCGTAACGCGGCTCGTTCAACCGCAGATCAACGGTCACAATGGCCGGCATGTTGACCTTGATGGTTTGCAGCCCGCCATCCACTTCGCGCGTGACCACGGCGCTATCGCCGTCCACGTCAAGCTCTGAGGCAAAGGTCGCTTGCGACCAGCCCAGCAGACCGGCGAGCATCTGACCAGTGGCGTTCATGTCATTGTCGATGGCTTGCTTTCCGCAAAGCACCAAACCGGGCGCTTCTTCATCCACCACTGCCTTGAGGATTTTGGCCACCGTCAAAGGTTCAATATCGGTGTGCACATCATCGGCCGCAACCACTAAAATGGCGCGATCAGCCCCCATCGCCAGAGCAGTCCGTAGTGTTTCCTGTGCCTTTTCAACACCCACAGAAATGGCAACCACCTCATCGGCTTTGCCAGCCTCCTTCAAACGGATCGCTTCTTCTACTGCAATCTCGTCAAAGGGGTTCATCGACATTTTTACATTTGCCAGATCAACACCGGATCCATCCGCTTTCACGCGAACCTTCACGTTATAGTCAATCACGCGCTTGACAGGCACCAATACCTTCATGAGCGTAAGTCTCCTTTATTGCGCCGCACCTGCGACCATGAGTCGAATAATGCGTGATTGATATCTGCTTGTTTGGCCTCACAACAGTGTAAAATCGTCACGGTAGCGCTAAAGGACGTCGCGTTTGATGAAAATTACCCGCTTTTTTTCACCTATTATCGCCGGGCACCCATAAAACATCTTCTGAGCCATTGCTGTTGGCCACCCGTGCAGCAACAAAAAACCAGTCACTAAGCCGGTTTAAATATTTCACCGCATCCGAATTGATGGTTTCCATTGTCGCCAGTTCGACGCAAAGCCGCTCTGCACGCCGCGCCACCGTGCGGCACACATGCAAATAAGCCGATAAAGGCGACCCGCCCGGCAAAATAAAACTGCGCAGCGGCTCAAGCACGCTGTTCATTTTATCAATCTCGTTTTCCAACCGCGATACTTGACTAGCAACCATGCGCAAAGGCGGGTACTCAGCATCGGCATCACGCTCTATATCGGGCCGGCACAGATCAGCGCCCAGATCAAAAAGATCGTTTTGAATACGTGCCAGCATTTCATCTATTTCGCCCGATGCATGCAAACGGGCCATTCCAACGGTAGCGTTTAATTCATCCGAGGTGCCGTAGGTCGTCACACGCAAGGAATGTTTGGCTACGCGAACCCCATTGCCCAGCGCGGTTTCTCCCGCATCGCCGGTTTTGGTGTAGATTTTATTTAAAACAACCATCTTATCCCCCTTGCTGCGTGAAAAAGACAAAGAGCAAAATCAAAACCACGGCAACAAACTGCGCGGCAATTCGCAGCCGCATTATTTTATTGGCATATTTTCGGTTAAACTCGCCACCACGGCCAAAGCCACCAATGCCAATCATCAAGATAATTGCCACCGCGCCAAGTGCCACAACGACAATTACAAATAGGGGATCTTCCATAATTCTTTTGCCTTCTTTCCAGCCTAGTTTGGTATCTAGTCGGCTTCACAGCAAAAGCGAAGGGATTTCGTGTTTTGGGGCAGAAATTTACCCCGTTGTTAGCTGAGCAGCCTATCCTGCAGCCGTATCGGTAAAATGCGCCGTATCACGGCCGCGGCATAGGTCGGCACTGTAATATAATAGCAAGGCTTTGGCCGCTTGGCCTCTAGTGCATGCATTAATTTATCGCTGACCGCTTTGGCTGGTAATTCATAGCGGTCAGGCCCACGGCTCTCATATAGCCGCTTCATCAGCCGTTTGCGATATTGATCCGCGCACGGCGACGCTTCCCAGTCAATCCATTTTTCAAAATGTGGGATCGAGTTTTGCCGGATTTTTGAGGTGATCGGCCCCGGCTGAATCAAAACCACATCAATTGGCGTTTCGCGCATTTCCAACCGCAGCGTCTGGGTTAGCCCTTCAAGCGCGAATTTACTGGCCACATAAGCGCCGCGCCACGGGGCTGGCACAAACCCCAGAACCGACGAGCAATTTATAATCCGGCCATGCCCTTGTGCGCGCATAGCCGGAATGATTTGCCGTGTCAGATCGTGATAGCCAAACACATTGGTTTCAAACACTTCGCGCAGGGCACCGCGCGGCAAATCTTCCACTAAGCCGGGGCAGGCAAAAGCCCCATTGTTAAACAGTGCATCAATTCGTCCATCAGTCGCATTCAGCACAAAGTTCACAGCAGCAGAAATACTCGCCTCATCTGCATAATCAAGCGTAAGGCTTTCAAACCCCTGCGCCTTTAATGTCTCGACATCGTCTTGGGCGCGGCAACTGGCAAATACGCGCCATCCCTCTTCGCGCAAACGCAGCGCTGCATCATAGCCAATGCCAGAAGAACAACCGGTGATCAAAATTGTTTTTTGCGCCATCCAAAACTCCAATCGGCCAGCGTGCATTTATTAAACCGAAACCCAGTTTAGACGCTGCGCCACACAGCAACAACCGCCAAAGGTGAAATTAATCCGCTGGCCGCTTTACCTGTCTTGCTGCAACGAGTATCACATCATCTATGACTGATTTGATTGACGACCCCAATATGAGCGGAATTTCCGCCGAACCCCTGCGGCGCGCCATAGGCGAGCGCTATCTAACCTATGCGCTTTCCACAATTATGCACCGCGCGCTGCCTGATGCCCGTGATGGGCTTAAGCCGGTGCACCGGCGCATCCTTTATGCCATGCGCGAGCTTAAGCTCAATGCCAACGGCGGATTTCGCAAATCAGCCAAGATTAGCGGCGATGTGATGGGCAATTATCACCCCCATGGGGATGCGGCAATTTACGATGCCATGGCGCGCTTGGCACAGGATTTTAATGTGCGCTACCCGCTGGTCGACGGGCAGGGCAATTTTGGCAATATCGACGGCGATAACCCGGCCGCCAGCCGCTACACCGAGGCGCGTATGACCACCGTTGCCGAAGCGCTGCTGGAAGGGCTCAATGAAAATGCCGTCGACTTTCGTGACAATTATGACGGCACGCTCACCGAACCTGTGGTTTTGCCGGCCAGCTTTCCCAATCTGCTGGCCAATGGATCAAGCGGCATTGCCGTGGGTATGGCCACTAATATCCCGCCGCATAATATTGCCGAGCTCTGCGATGCCTGCTTGCATTTAATCAAAACCCCCGAAGCGCGCGACGACACGTTGCTGAATTTCATCCCAGGACCTGATTTTCCCACCGGCGGGGTGATCGTGGAAAGCCCCGAGGCCATCGCAAGTGCCTATCGCACGGGGCGCGGATCGTTTCGCTTGCGCTGCCAGTGGCGCGTCGAAGACCTAGGCCGCGGCCAATGGCAGATTGTGGTCACGGAAATTCCCTATCAGGTGCAAAAATCCAAGCTGATCGAAAAAATTGCCGAAGTGATCCAGCTGAAGAAAATTCCGATCCTTGCGGATGTGCGCGATGAAAGCGCTGATGATATCCGGCTTATTTTAGAGCCCCGCTCGAAAAATGTGGATCCCGAGGTGCTGATGGGCATGCTGTTTCGAAATTCGGACCTTGAGATCCGCTTTTCGATGAACATGAACGTGCTGATTGATGGCCTAACGCCCAAGGTCTGTAGCCTTAAAGAGGTTCTAAAAGCCTTCCTTGATCATCGCCGCGATGTGCTGCTGCGCCGCAGTCAGCACCGGATCGACAAAATTGATCACCGGCTTGAAGTGCTCGAAGGCTTTCTGGTGGCGTTTCTTAATCTTGATCGGGTGATTGATATTATCCGCTATGACGACGACCCCAAAGCCGCGCTAATTGCCGAAGACTGGAGTTTATCGCATCCACGGGCAATAAACGAAGACGATTATGTCGGTCCGGACACTACTCAAGAAGGCGAATTAAGCGAGCTGCAGGTTGAGGCTATTTTAAACATGCGGCTGCGCTCGCTGCGCCGGCTCGAAGAGCTTGAACTGACCCGTGAACGCGATGCGCTAATGCTGGAACGGGCCGATCTGCAAGATTTACTCGATCACACTAATTTGCAATGGGATAAAATTTCCGAGCAACTGAGAGCGACCAAGAAAACCTTTGGAAAAGACTATGAAGGCGGCGCGCGGCGCACGATCTTTACCGAAGCTGGCGAAATAGAAGAGGTGCCGCTTGAGGCAATGATCGACCGCGAGCCGATCACCGTTGTCTGCAGCCAGATGGGCTGGATAAGGGCTATGACGGGACATATCGACCTGGCCCGTGAGCTAAAGTTCAAAGACGGTGACGGGCCGCGGTTTATTTTCCATGCTGAAACCACTGATCGGTTGCTGGTGTTTGCCAGCAATGGGCGTTTCTACACCCTATCGGCGGCCAACCTACCCGGCGGGCGCGGCATGGGCGAGCCACTAAGGTTAATGGTGGATTTGCCCAATGAGGCCGAGATTATAGATATCTTCATCCACAAACCCGGGCGCAAGCTGCTTGTGGCTTCAACCTCGGGTGACGGGTTTGTTGTGCCTGAAGACGATGTGCTGGCCCAGACCCGCAGCGGCAGACAGGTGCTGAACGTACGCGGCGATGTAAGCGCCAAAAGCTGTCGCCCGATCCAAGGCGATCATGTGGCTGTTGTGGGAGAAAACCGCAAAATGCTGGTGTTTGCGCTGTCCGAGCTGCCCGAAATGGGACGCGGTAAAGGTGTTCGGCTGCAAAAATACAAAGACGGCGGCATGAGCGATGTCGCAACCTTTGATTTGGCTGCAGGGCTTAGCTGGCTTGACCCAGCGGGCCGCACCCGCACCGAAACCGAACTGGCCGAATGGACATCGAAACGCGCAAGCGCGGGTAAAATGGCGCCGCGCGGTTTCCCGCGCGATAACAGGTTTACTTAAACGGGAAACTATGCACTAATTTCTCCATAAAGTGATCAATGGAAATGAATTATGCAGACGGATAAGATTTACTTTGCCTATGGCAGTCAAGATGGTGAGCTTTTTAAAATAGCGTTGAAAACCGGCATTTTAACGATGATCACGCTCGGAATTTACCGGTTTTGGGCCAAAAGCAGAATACGGCGACATATCTGGTCTTCTGCCTCTATCGGTGAGGATAGGTTTGAGTATCATGGAACCGGATTAGAAAAATTCCTAGGGTTTCTAATCGCGATTGTTGTTTTGGCAATCTACCTTGGGTTAGTGCAGTTAATCCTGATTTACTTTGGCCTAAACTTGTTCCAGATGACCGATGATCCCGCTCAGGTCTTTGCGCAAACCGCCGCCATTTACTTAAACCTGCTCGCAGTTTTGCCACTGGCAGCTTTCGCAACCTACCGTGCTAGACGCTATAAATTGGCCCGCACATCATGGCGTGGTATCAGGTTCGGCATGGATAACGGTGCATGGGGATACGTGTGGCGATATCTTTTCTATAGCCTCCTTACGCTTGTCAGTTTGGGCGCTCTGATGCCGCTTGCAACCTTTAGACTTGAAAAATACATGGCTGACCGGAGTTTTGTTGGCGATGCACCCATCGCGCAAAACGGCAAGTGGGCTGAACTTTACCCGTCAATGAAATATATCTTTTTTGGCGTACTGTGTGTCCTCGGAGCAGTTGTCATCGCATTCGGAGCAATAAAAATTGGCATCATTGCCGGATTTTTGGGCTGCATTGTTCTTGTTTGCGGGCTCGTCCACTATAATGTTCAATCCTTTGCTTATCTAATGACGCATAAAACACTTAATAAAACCGTGGGGTTTAGCGCCACTCCGAGAACAAAGCGCATTTTAGCGACCTATATTCTTGGCGGCATCGTTGTTGGCCTGATAACAGGTATTTTTGGTGCTGTGTTTGGCGGAATATCATTTACACTTTTTTCGGTTGGAAACGCGAGTACTTTAGGTTTCTTGTTCACAGGTCTGACTTATCTAGGGTTTTTTGTGCTAGCAAACGCTCTGTCGCTCATCATGATCACCCAGCCTATTCTTGAGCACATGTTTTCCTCAATTACTGTTCACAATAGCTCTGATTTAGAGAAAATTTTCCAAACTGTTCGAAGATCGCCAGCAGATGCAGAGGGCTTTGCCGATGCGCTTGACATAGGGGGCGCTTTTTGAGCGATACGGTAAAGGGCCGCTTTCATGACGGTATTTCGGCAAAATCTCATCAGGTAAGCGTTACCCATAAAAGCAATGGACAAGAACTTAAGATCACCGGCCCAACTTTACAGGCGGCGATTTACTGGCCACTTGCCGATATACGCGCTGCGCAAAAGCAAGGCCGGGAAAAAACCACAATCCTGTTTTTGGACGCAACCGCAGACGCAGCAGCTCAAAATGACAGCGGACGGCTGATTATTGAGGGTACAGAGGCACAAAACCTGCTCAGCGAAATGCCCAATCTATATCTTAAAAAGACCAAAAGGTCAGATCTGCGCAAAGCGTTGGTCCGCAGTGTAATCGCACTTGGATCTCTTGCGGCGATTTTACTACTGATCCTGCCAAGTTTAGCTCTTATTCTTGCCGAGGCTCTGCCAATTAAGCGCGAGGCGGCGCTCGGTCAGACAGTAATGAAGCAAATTGAACTGCTATTTAGTATTGAAAGCGATGACCCGTTTATCTGCGAAACAGATAAAGGGCGGCGAGCTTTGGACAAAATGACGGCGAAAATACTGTCTGGAGAAAAGCTAGATTATGACTTGCGGGTGCTGGTCACACGTCACGATATGCTAAATGCTTTTGCATTGCCCGGTGGTATTATTCTGCTAACCAACGAGCTTATCCAAAGCGCTGATACACCAGAGGAACTGGCTGGCGTTTTGGCCCATGAACT
Source organism: Rhodobacteraceae bacterium Araon29 (assembly GCA_039640505.1). Taxonomy (NCBI): domain Bacteria; kingdom Pseudomonadati; phylum Pseudomonadota; class Alphaproteobacteria; order Rhodobacterales; family Paracoccaceae; species Rhodobacteraceae bacterium Araon29. The sequence continues at coordinate 2,920,499 of CP046865.1, forward strand.
TGGGCATGTGGTGGCACGCGATCCGCTTCGGGCCTTGATATACTCTGCCAGTACCGCCGGAATTCTGTCGCTTGTGGTCGGCGATTTTAGTGGCGGTACACTGGTCTATATACTTGCAGACCAAGCTCTCAACGGGTCCTATTCTAGACGTGCTGAGCGGCACGCTGACGCATTTTCTATAGAAAAACTGCAACATGGAGAAATTGATCTAAAAGGCTTTGAGCGGTTTTTTGAACGTGTTGAGGAATTAGCGCCAGATTTTCTTGAAAATTTTAGCTATATTTCAACCCATCCACCGACCGCCGAACGCCGCGTGGCAATTGCAACTGCGGCGCGGCACCAATCCACGGTCAAACCGGTTTTAAGCGCCGCTGAATGGCAATTGATCAAAGCTATGTGCAAAAAAAAAGACGGGTGATCACCCCCGCCCTTTCCAAGGCACCATGATCCGCTCGGCCCAGCGCATCAGCATATCAATGCCAAAGCCGATGATCCCAATAAGGATAATGCCCAAGATAACGATATCCGTCTGCTGGAATTTTGAGGCCACCATGATCATCATACCAGCGCCTTTTTCCGCCGCCACAAGTTCTGCCGCCACCACTGTGCCCCAGCACACGCCCATGGCCACCCGCGCGCCGGTAAAGATTTCCGGCAGGCTGTTGGGAATAATCACATAGCGCATAATCTGCCATTTGCTCGCGCCCAGAGAATAGGCCGCATGAACTTTCGAGATTTTGACCCCGGACACCCCAGCCCGGGATGCAATGGCCATAATCCAAAGTGCGGCGAGGAACAGCAAAATCACTTTGCCGACCTCGCCAATTCCGGCCCAAATAATCACCAGCGGGATCAGGGCAAGCGGCGGGACAGGCCGCATAAACTCTACAATCGGATCAAACCACCCGCGAAACCAATCGGACAAGCCCATGGCATAGCCCAAAGGTATGCCCACCATGGCGCCAATTAAAAATCCGACCACAACCCGAAACAGAGAAAAGCCCAGATGTTCGAGCAGCGGGAAATTTTTGAACCCTCCGGTTGATATCTCGATGAGCCGTCTCCAGACCGCCTCGGGCGATGGCAACCAGATCGGCTCCATTTGCCAGCCTTTGTTAGGCTCGATGTTCAACGTGCCTTTGGGCGTCACTGCAACCCGCAAATCATCAAGATAGACCGATTCGCCCTTTGCAATCGGTTGGCCGTTGATCGCAACAACCTTGGCCCCCGATTTGCGGGTTTCATCATCGTTTTTATCCCATTTTAGCAATTTTGTTCGATAGGCTTTGACCGCCATGACATCATTTTTGGCAACGCCATCACCGAGGTCAATCTCGGGCAATTTCACATCTTCCCCGATGCCATGCACGATGACCTGAACAGTGGCATCATCGCGCAGGCCACTATCGGTTTCCGCCGTATAGGTAAATTCGGTTTCGCCTTGAAAGGCACCGGGCATATGAAGAAAGGCAGGTATAATCTTTGATCCGGTGAATGACCCCCAGAAAATCAAAATCAGCACGATGGACACAATAGAGGCTGCAAAATTTGAACTTACAGCGCTTTCATCACCGAATGTCACGGTTTTCAAAGAGCCAAAATCCTGCTTGGGCGTGAGAAGCCGTTTCACCACCCTCCAAACAAAGAGGGTAAGAAGAATTAAGCCTATATAACCGGCGATATAGGGCACCGCCGAGGCTAGAATAACCAGGATGGACCACAGTTCTTGGGAGAGTTTGACCAATACTTCCATCAGACCGCTGCCTCCGTACGTCCCATGATCTCTTCTTCCATATTCCAGATCATTTCCAAAATCTCTTCGCGTTTTTCGCCATAGTCAGCGTGCTTTTTAATTTCGCGCAGGTCCGCATCGACGCCAAGGTCAGCAAACGGCAGACGATATTCGCGGTGAATACGGCCCGGGCGCGGCGCCATCACCAAAAGCCGTTCGCCAAGCAGCAAAGCCTCTTCCACCGAATGGGTGATCAAAATGATGGTTTTGCCGGTCTCTTTCCACAGTTTCAAAACCAGTGACTGCATTTTTTCACGCGTCAGCGCATCGAGCGCGCCCAGCGGCTCATCCATCAAAATGACATCGGGGTCATTGGCCAGACAGCGGGCCAAAGCGACCCTTTGCTGCATGCCGCCAGAAAGTTCATATACAGCTTTATCCTTAAAATCCTGAAGCCCAACCACATCCAACAGATGATCAACTTTTTCGCGGGCTTGCGCAGCGCTGATACCTTTCATCCGTGGGCCAAAGCCGACGTTTTCGCGCACGTTCATCCATTCAAACAGCGCACCTTGTTGAAACACCATGCCGCGCTCGGCGCTAGGGCCAACAACCTTTTCACCATTGAGTAAAATTTCACCCTGAGTTGGCGCAAGAAAGCCGGCAACAATATTAAGCAATGTGGTTTTGCCGCAGCCCGAGGGGCCCAAAACCGACATTAATTCACCCGCTTTTAGATCGAGTGTAACATCCTTAAGCGCTTGGACCCAATCACCGTTTGGCAAATCAAAGCGCATGGATATATTTTGGATGGACAGTCCAGACATGGCCGCCTTTCTCTTCCTACTTTTAGTGGAGACAATTTCAAATGAAACGAAACATTGGCGCATCCCGCGGGCCGGCGAACCGGCCCGCAGTCGTTTACTTACATACCGTGAGCGGTTTCCAGTGGGCCTGTGTTGACGTTGCCAACATAGCTATCCAGTGCTGAATCGATGCTGCCGGCGTTCACAAAGACGTCTGCAACGCCTTTCATGAATTCCTGCGCACCGCCGCCAAGCCATGTTGCAGACAATTGGCTGTCAACCGTTGGGAACACAAATGTTGCCATTGTATCCGCTGTTGCAGCCTCATCCATACCGGCGTCCTTGGCAATCGCAGGAAGCATCATCGCATGGTTGGAAGAGTCTGCCCACATTGCGTTGGCATCGGCTGTAATCTTGAGGAATTTGGCAACCAGATCACTGTTTTCAGCAACCCAACCCGCAGGGCCAGAGGTTACGTCAAACACCAAAATACCAAGCTCGGTTTTTTCATCACCGGTCAGAAGGATGTTACCATACTCTTTGGCGCGGCGCAGCGAACCACCCCAGCCACAGAACATGTCAACAGCGCCATTGCCAATCGCCGCCGCACCATCCGGCGGATCCATGTCCACAACTTCCATGCTGCCAACATCAACGCCAAAATGGCTCATTTGCTTGAGGAAGCCGTAGTGGGCCGCTGTGCCCAAAGGTACAGCCACTTTCTTGCCTGCCAGTTCGGCAGCGCTGTCTTTGTCAATTTCAAGATCGCTTCTGACAACGCAGTTGTCGTTGTCCGCGTAGCTCACAGCAACATCCAGAATTTGCAAGTCTTGACCGGCTGATGTTGCAACCACGAAAGGTGGAACACCTTGGCTAACGGATAGGTGCACATCACCCGAGGCCATCGCCGCCGACATTTTCACACCGGACTCAAAGCTGACCCAGTTCACTTTGACGCCAAGCTCTTCGTCATAAGTGCCCATTTGCTTTGCATATTCAAATGGCATTGGCCACTCAAGGAAATAGGCCACGGTGATTTCACCATGTCCACCGGCAAACGCAGCCTGCGCGCTGAGTGCCATGGTGGTGCCGGCAACAGCGCCCATTAGTTTCGATTTCATCGACATTTATATACTCCCGTTGTTTGCCTCACAATTGAGGCGCCTTCCTTCTGCCAACAGGGCAGAATTTCTGTGCTCGCCACCATAGGGGCAAGCCTGCTTTGCAATCCGACCCGATAAGATGATTCCGATCAACGATTATTTTCAGCGTTGACCATTTTGAACATTCCCTTTTGAGTCATAATTGGAAATTAGTGTTTTATTTTTATTAATAGATTCCAAACAGTTAATCATATTTCCCAGCATAAATCATCGAAAATCTCAATATTTTGGACTTAAATCTAATATAAATCTGGACCTATCTGGAAGTGCAAATAATAGGCTTGACTGGATTCAAAGATTCTATGCGCAGGGGTATTGCACTCCCGCCACAACTTAAGGGTGAAAAAATGGACGGCAACATTCGTGAAAACGACCTGTCAAAAATTGTCGATGCAGACCGAGATCATATTTGGCATCACCTCATTCAGCACAAGCCGTTTGAAACCAGCGAGCCAAGGATCATTGTCGAAGGCAAAGGGATGCGGGTTTGGGACCAGAACGGCAAAGAGCATCTTGATGGGGTGTCCGGCGGTGTATGGACGGTAAATGTTGGCTATGGCCGCGAAAGCATTGCCAATGCAGTGCGCGACCAGCTGATAAAGCTGAATTACTTTGCCGGCTCGGCCGGCTCAATCCCCGGCGCCACTTTTGCCGAGCAGCTGATTGATAAAATGCCGGGAATGCACCGGGTTTATTATTGCAATTCGGGCTCTGAGGCGAATGAGAAAGCCTTTAAAATGGTCCGCCAGATCGCCCATAAACGCTATGGCGGCAAGAAACATAAAATTCTGTATCGCGACCGCGATTATCACGGCACGACCATTGGCACTCTGTCCGCCGGTGGTCAGGATGAACGCAATGCGCAATACGGGCCATTTGCGCCCGGGTTTATCCGCGTGCCGCATTGTTTAGAATATCGTGCCCAATGGGATTTAACCGGCGAAGCCTACGGCAAACGCGCCGCCGATGCGATCGAAGAGGTGATCTTGGCCGAGGGCCCCGATACGGTCGGCGCGCTCTGCCTTGAGCCGGTGACGGCAGGCGGCGGTGTCATCACCCCGCCCGAAGGCTATTGGGACAGGGTGCAAGAAATTTGCAAGAAATATGATATCCTGCTGCATATAGACGAAGTGGTCTGCGGCGTTGGCCGCACGGGCACTTGGTTCGGCTACCAAAATTATGGCGTCAAGCCGGACATGGTCACCATGGCCAAAGGCGTGGCTTCGGGCTATGCGGCGATTGCCTGTCTGGTCACCACAAATGATGTTTTTGACATGTTCAAAGACGATGCCAGTGATCCAATGAATTATTTCCGCGATATATCCACCTTTGGTGGCTGTACAGCGGGGCCGGCGGCAGCAATTGAAAATATGCGCATCATCCAAGACGAAGGCCTGTTGGAAAACACACTGGCTATGGGCGACCGGATGATCGAAAACCTCAATGAACTCGCTGAAAAGCACGCCATCATCGGACAAGTGCGTGGTAAGGGGCTGTTCTGCGGCGCCGAACTGGTCAGTAACCGCGCCAGCAAAGAGCCAGCGCCAGAAAAACAAGTTCAGGCTGTGGTCGCGGACTGTATGGCGCAAGGTGTGATCATCGGTGCCACCAACCGTTCTTTGCCGGGGCTCAACAACACCCTTTGCTTTAGTCCAGCGCTGATCTCGAGCGCGGATGACATTGATCAGATCACCGATGCCGTGGACCAGGCGCTTACGCGCGTCTTTGGCGGTTAAACCGCTAACTTTTTGGCGTATCCTTCCACGCCAGAAAATAGTCCGGACTTTTTCGGATGATCAAAGCCTCCGGTTTGTTGTAATCACAAATCGGGGGCTTTAATTTTCCTCTAGAGTATCGGAACAACTGTGCGCGCTTTTTGGAATAATACCAGTTTGCCAAACCTATAGAGCCAGTTTAAACTACCGGTATGGCTATTCCCATAGAAACATTTTTCCTTGAAGCAAACGAGCTGGGCACGCTGCAGGCCCGCATTCAGCAGATGATCGCAAACGGGATTCTATCTGGTAGGTTTCTGCAGGGCGAAAAGCTGCCCTCGACACGAAGGCTCGCCATGCACCTCGGGGTTAGTAGAATTACAGTAACACTGGCCTACACAGAACTGCTGGCAAATGATTATCTGATTTCAAAAGGCCGCTCGGGCTATTTTGTATCGCCGAACGCACCGGAACCGCCAAAATTTGAACACCGCCCGCAAACCGAAGACCGCGTGGATTGGAGCCGCGCAATCGGGCAGCGGTTTTATGACGACAGTTGGCTCGACAAACCGGAAGATTGGGCGCAGTATAAATACCCATTTATCTATGGCCAAACTGACCCCACGCTGTTTGACCATGCCAATTGGCGACTGTGTGCTTTACAAGCATTAGGGGCTAAGGATTTTCCGGCGCTGACAGCTGATTATTTTGATCGCGATGACCCGCAACTGCTTGAATTTATTGCCCGCCACACATTGCCCCGACGTGGAATTATAGCAGGCACAGATGAAATCTTGGTCACGCTTGGAGCGCAAAATGCACTTTGGCTGGCCACTCAGGTGCTGCTTACACAGCGGCGTACTGCGGTTATAGAAAACCCATGCTATCCGGCGCTGCGCGGTATTTTGCACCAGTCCCGCTGCCATATTACAGCAATTGATGTAGATGATTTTGGCCTGCCGCCAGATGATATCCCCCCGAAAGCAATGTTATTTTTGCCACCCCAAGCCACCAATGCCCAACCACGGCCACGATGCCCTTGGCTCGGCGCAAAGATCTGCTGGACCGCGCCCGTGAGTTGGACGCGCTGATTATCGAAGATGACTACGAGTTTGAGATGTCCTTTTTAAAACCGCCCTCGCCTGCGCTCAAATCGCTCGATCAGGACGGGCGAGTGATTTATGTTGGCTCGTTTTCAAAATCTTTATTCCCTGGTCTAAGGCTTGGCTATCTTGTCGGGTCGGCTCCCTTCATCCGAGAAGCCCGAGCGCTGCGCGCCAGCGTGCTGCGCCACCCCCCCGGTCATATTCAGCGTACGGCGGCCTATTTTTTGAGCCTTGGGCATTACAATTCCCTGATCAAACGGATGGGCAAAACCTACCAAAAGCGCAGCACCGTCATGGAGCAAGCAATCCAAAACTGCGGCTTGAAAATCGCCGGAAAAGGCTCACACGGCGGCTCATCATTTTGGATGCAAGCGCCCAAAGGCACAGATACAGCGGAGCTTGCGATTCGGCTGCGCGACGAGAGTATTCTAATAGAATCGGGCCAGAAATTTTTTGCCGGTGGAACTGCGCCCCACGAATTTTACCGGCTGGCTTATTCTTCAATTCCCACTGATCGCATTGCCCAAGGTATTGAGAAAATAGCCGCAGCAATAGGTTGATCTGGCTATATGCTGACTTGCGATCTGGCCCTAACGGTGCACTGGTCTAGCGCTTAGAAACTTATCAAAATAACAGCGCTACGGGAGCGTTGTCTGATTTGTGCTTTCAGGAGACCTCAGCCAATGAAAATGACCACAGAAGAAGCCTTTATCAAAACTCTTCAAATGCATGGCATTGAACATGCCTTTGGAATTATCGGTTCCGCTTTTATGCCGATTTCCGATCTTTTCCCCCAAGCCGGCATTACATTTTGGGACTGTGCACATGAGGGCTCTGGCGGCATGATGGCCGATGGCTACACACGGGCCTCTGGTAAAATGAGCATGATGATTGCCCAAAACGGCCCCGGCATTACCAATTTCGTCACCGCAGTAAAAACCGCATATTGGAACCACACGCCGCTGCTGTTGGTCACCCCGCAGGCGGCCAATAAAACCATTGGCCAGGGCGGCTTTCAAGAGGTCGAGCAGATGGCCCTTTTCAAAGATATGGTCGCCTATCAAGAAGAGGTACGCGATCCATCACGTGTGGCAGAAGTTCTCAACCGTGTGATCGCCAATGCAAAGCGCGCCTCGGCGCCGGCGCAAATTAACATGCCGCGTGATTACTGGACCCAAGTGATTGATATCGATCTGCCCGAAATGATCGACTACGAGCGGCCAGCCGGTGGTGACAGCGCGCTGCAACAGGCTGCCGACCTGCTCAGCAGCGCAAAAAACCCCGTAATCCTAAACGGCGCAGGTGTTGTGCTGGCCGATGCCATTGGCGACACCATGAAACTGGCCGAGCGTCTGGATGCACCGGTCTGTGTTGGCTATCAACACAATGATGCCTTCCCCGGATCGCATCCACTTTTTGCCGGACCATTGGGCTATAATGGCTCAAAAGCCGGTATGGAGCTAATATCGAAAGCGGATGTGGTACTGTGTCTGGGCACAAGGCTTAATCCGTTTTCCACCCTGCCCGGTTACGGCATTGATTACTGGCCCAAAGAGGCCAAGATCATTCAGGTTGATATCAACCCCGACCGCATTGGGCTGACCAAAAAAGTATCAGTTGGGATCATTGGCGACGCCAAACATGTGGCGAATTCACTGCTTGAGCGCCTTTCAGACAGTGCAGGCGACAGCAGCCGCACCGAGCGCAAGGCCGCCATTGCCCAGACCAAATCACAATGGGCGCAGCAACTGTCCAGCATGGATCACGAAGATGATGATCCCGGCACCTCTTGGAATCAGCGGGCGCGGGACGATAAACCCGAGTGGATGAGCCCACGCATGGCCTGGCGCGCCATTCAAAGCGCTCTGCCCAAAGAGGCTATTATCAGCTCGGACATTGGCAACAACTGTGCGATCGGCAATGCTTATCCTACTTTTGAGACAGGGCGCAAATATCTTGCTCCCGGGCTTTTTGGTCCCTGTGGCTATGGTTTGCCAGCCATCATCGGTGCCAAAATTGGCTGCCCTGATACGCCTGTTGTCGGCTTTGCCGGCGATGGTGCCTTCGGCATCGCCGTGACAGAATTGACGGCCATTGGCCGCTCAGAATGGCCGCCCATCACCATGATCGTGTTCCGCAATTACCAATGGGGCGCCGAAAAGCGTAACTCAACGCTGTGGTATGATGATAATTTTGTGGGCACAGAGCTAGATACCCAAGTCTCTTATGCCGGTATTGCCAATGCCTGCGGGTTGCAAGGGGTGCAGGCACACACAATGGAAGAATTGCGCGACGCGCTGAACACAGCAATCACGGATCAGATGAAAAACGGTAAAACCACCTTGATTGAAGCCTTGATCAACCAAGAACTGGGCGAGCCGTTCCGCCGTGATGCGATGAAAAAGCCTGTTGCAGTGGCGGGCATTTCAGCATCCGACATGCGTGTGCAACAGGCCTGATAAAATGGGCACAGCAGACATTAGTGGGTCTCTGCCTGCGGCTTCGGCCGCAGCGCAGGTGGTCAAGCTAGCTTCTGCTGCGCGCCCAATTATTGCCCTGAGCGAAGGCACAGACCCCCGCGTGGTTGCCGGCGCGGTTGCGGCTCAAAGCGCCGGAATAGCCGATATCGTTCTCATTGGTCCCCGCTCTGATGTGCACCGCGTCCTGTCTGCGGCGGGCGGCCAGGAAAGTGATAGCATGGCGATCCATGATCCAGTGGGATCTGAGCAAAAAGCCGAACTGGCCAAGACGTTTTACCAATTGCGCAAACATAAGGGCATGACGCCTGAGGTAGCCACCAAGGCGGTGCAAGATCCTTTGATCTATGCAGCGCTATTGGTACATCTTGGGCAGGCCCATGGCACGGTGGGCGGCGCGGTTGCAACCACATCCAATGTGGTGCGCGCGGCGCTTCAAGTCATCGGAAAAGCCCAAAATGCCGCGATGGTTTCAAGCTGTTTTTTAATGTTTCCACCGCACAGCTATCCCATGGTGTATTCAGATTGCGGCCTAGTGATTGACCCTGATGCACATGAGCTTGCCGAGATTGCCATAATGGCCGCACAGTCCTGCCGTGATCTGCTTGGCGATACTCCAAAGGTGGCGATGCTGTCCTTTTCTACTAAGGGCAGCGCGGCGCATAAATCTGTTAGCAAAGTGCAGCAGGCAACCGAGATGGTTCAAGCCGCGCAGCCCTCTTTAAAAGTTGATGGGGAGCTCCAATTTGATGCGGCTTTCGACGCAGACGTCGGGGCGGCCAAAGCAGCCGGCTCAGCCGTTGCAGGACGCGCCAATGTGATGGTCTTTCCAAACTTGGACGCCGGAAATATCGGCTATAAAATCACCCAGCGGCTGGGCGGCGCAACCGCCATTGGCCCGATTTTGCAAGGGCTGGCGAAACCGGCCAATGATCTGTCACGCGGCTGCACCGGCGAGGATGTGACGCAAATGATTGCGGTGACTGTATTGCAGCATCTGGGATCGCTATAATGGCCTATTGCCCCAGTTCAATCCGATGAGCACTTTGCTTAATCTGCCAGACCATCAATTCTGGCTTGTCATCCTGATTTGCTTATTGGCCGGGATTGTGCGCGGGTTTTCCGGATTTGCGCTCTCGGCGCTGGTGATGGCATCTGCGGCGCTGATTATTCCACCCATCGAGCTTATACCTGTGTGCTGGTGGCTTGAGCTATGCGCTGGATTGATGATGATCCGCGGCGGCTGGAAAGAAGCAGATCGGCGCTTGGCGATCACGCTTGTTGTTGGCTCCAGCCTTGGGATGCCGCTCGGGCTTTATCTGACCACCCAAGTATCGGTTCCACTTTCTCAGACCCTTGCGCTAGGCTGTATCGCTACTTTGGCAGCCTTACTTTTAGGTAAGATAAAGCTTGATTTTCTGGCCAATCCAAAAGGGCACTTGGGGGTTGGCGTGTGCGCTGGTATCGCCACCGGACTGGCCAGTGTTGGCGGTATGGTGGTTGCGCTATTTGTGCTGGTCAGCAATGTACCCGCGCGGCAAATGCGCGCGACATTAGTGGTTTTTCTTCTTTTGTCCGGGGTCTTATCTCTTATCATATTGATTGCTTTTGGCGTGATGGATGAACGCGCTGCCCTACGCGGCGTCATTCTATCTATTCCCGCCACATTGGGGGTGTATTTGGGAACAAAATTCTTTATCCCAAGGCTGGAACCCTTCTACCGTCCCTTTTGCCTTCTGCTTTTGATTGGCTTGGCATTAATGGGACTTATACGAATTGGACTATAGATCCAGAAAGGACCGTGGGGGCTTAAACCGATGAAATCACAGCCATCTTTAGACACCTCTCCAAAAGTGTCAGACGAGATACGCAAAACAACCTGTTATATGTGCGCCTGCCGGTGCGGCATAAATGTCCATATGAAAGAAGGACAAGTTGCCTATATCGAAGGCAACCGCGATCACCCGGTCAATCAAGGTGTTCTTTGCGCCAAAGGCAGCGCCGGCATCATGCAGGTCAATGCCCCCTCGCGGCTGCGCGCACCGCTCAAACGGGTGGGGCCTCGCGGCTCGGGCCAGTTTAAAGAAATCAGCTGGGATGAAGCGCTTGATATGGCTGTCGGCTTGCTAAGACCGGTGCGTGAGGAAAATCCCGAAAAGCTGGCGTTCTTTACAGGCCGTGATCAGTCACAGTCCTTTACCAGTTTCTGGGCGCAGAATTTTGGCACCCCGAATTATGCCGCACATGGCGGATTTTGTAGCGTGAATATGGCCGCTGCGGGCATTTACACAATGGGCGGGGCGTTTTGGGAATTTGGCCAGCCCGACTGGGATCACACCAAGCTGTTCATGCTGTTTGGCGTGGCAGAAGATCACGACAGTAATCCGATTAAAATGGGCATCGGTAAAATAAAAGCCCGCGGCGCAAAGGTGATCGGCGTTAATCCCATTCGCTCAGGGTATAATGCGGTGGCCGACGATTGGATAGGGATTACCCCGGGCACCGATGGGCTGTTTATTCTGGCGCTGGTGCATGAGCTGCTGAAAGCTGGTAAAATTGATCTAGACTATCTGGCTCAATACACCAATGCACCCGTTTTAGTGGATGCAGAAACCGGTTTGTTGCTGCGTGACGGCGATGGCAAACAGCTGGTAGTTGACCGCGTGACCGGCGCGTTGACGGCCTTCGACCAAAAAGGCGTTCGCCCTGACCTTCGGGGCACGCATAGTGATGGCGCATTGACCCATCGCAGCGTCTTTCAACATATGATAGAGCGCTATCTCGACCCTGAATATGCCCCCGAAGCGGTTAGTGAAAAGACCGGCATTTCTGCTGGCAAAATCCGCGCGATTGCGGCCGAGCTTGCCCGTGTGGCCTTTGACGAAGCCTTTGAGCTGGATCAGCCCTGGACAGATTTTCGCGGTGAGCGGCATGAAAAAATGGTCGGCCGTCCGGTCAGCTTTCATTCCATGCGCGGCATCTCGGCCCATTCCAACGGGTTTCAAACCTGCCGCGCCCTGCATATTCTGCAAATTATACTTGGTACGGTCGAAGTGCCCGGCGGCTTTCGCTTTAAGCCGCCCTATCCCAAGCCATCAGAGATCCATCCAAAGCCGCATTGCAAAGTAACCCCGGGGGCCCCGCTGGATGGCCCGCATTTAGGCTTTGTGCACGGACCCGAAGATCTGGCGCTGAAAGACGATGGCAGCCCGGCCCGCATTGATAAAGCGTTCACCTGGGAAAACCCCATGTCGGCCCATGGGCTGATGCATATGGTGATCTCAAACGCACATGCCGGTGATCCCTATAAAATCGACACGCTGTTCATGTATATGGCCAATATGTCATGGAACAGCTCGATGAACACCAGCGGCGTGATCGAGATGCTCACCGATACGGATGATAGCGGCAATTATGTGATCCCGAACATCATCTATTCGGATGCCTACTCGTCCGAAATGGTGGCCTATGCGGATCTGGTTCTGCCTGACACCACCTATCTTGAACGGCATGATTGTATCAGCCTGCTCGACCGGCCGATTTGCGAAGCTGATGCGGCCGCCGACGCCATCCGCTGGCCGGTGGTCGAGCCGGACCGCGATGTGCGCGGCTTTCAGTCGGTGCTATGCGATCTTGGAGCGCGGCTAAATTTGCCCGGCTTTGTGAATGAAGACGGCAGCCAGAAATATGATGATTATGCCGATTATATCGTGAACCATATCCGCAAACCCGGCATCGGGCCACTGGCCGGATTTCGTGGCAATGGCAATAAAGCAGGGCGCGGGGATGTGAACCCTGATCAGCTTGATCGCTATATCCAAAATGGCGGGTTTTTTGTGGAACATATTCCAGCAGGGGCAAACTATTATAAACCCTGGAATATGGATTATCAAAACTGGGCCGTGGGCATGGGCCTTTATGACAGCCCGCAGCCCTATCTGTTTCAGCTTTATGTGGAACCGATGCGCAAATTCCAACGCGCTGCAGAAGGCCATGGCGACCGTCAGCCGCCCGATCATCTGCGCGCGCGCATCAAATCAACCCTTGACCCATTGCCGATCTGGTACCCGCCGTTTGAAGACAGTCATGTTGACCCCGATGAATACCCTGTTCATGCGCTGACCCAGCGGCCAATGGCCATGTACCACAGCTGGGGCACGCAAAATGCATGGCTGCGCCAAATCCATGGGGTAAACCCGCTTTATCTGCCCACCAAACTGATGCGCGCACATGATTTGCGCGATGGCGATTGGGCCAAAGTCAGCTCGGCGCATGGGGATATCACTGTGCCGGTGATGGAAATGGCCGCTCTAAATGAAAATACCGTCTGGACATGGAACGCCATTGGCAAACGCAAAGGCGCGTGGGCGCTTGATGAAAAAGCCCCCGAGGCGACCAAAGGCTTTTTGCTCAACCATCTGATCCATGAGCTGTTGCCGGCCAAAGGCGACGGTTTGCGCTGGGCAAACTCAGATCCCATCACCGGTCAGGCCGCGTGGTTTGACCTAAGGGTCAAGATTGAAAAATCCACTGCACCGCCGGAAAGCCAACCAAGCTTTGACGCTCTTATATCCCCTGTCGGGCAAGGCCCAGAAACATTAAGGTGGAAGGTAGGCAAATGACCGAACTGCCAGCGACAACAAACCGCCAGCTAGGATTAGTAATTGATCTTGATACCTGTGTCGGCTGTCATGCCTGTGTGATTAGCTGTAAAGGATGGAATACGGAAAACTATGGCGCGCCGCTGAGCGATCAAAGCGCCTATGGCGCTAATCCAAGCGGCACCTTTCTAAACCGCGTCCATTCTTATGAGGTGCAGCCGCCAGAGGGCGCTGCACAGCTTGTGCATTTTCCGAAATCCTGCCTGCATTGCGAAGATGCCCCCTGCGTGACGGTCTGCCCGACCGGCGCCAGTTACAAGCGGGTCGAGGACGGTATTGTTCTGGTCAATGAAAGCGACTGCATTGGCTGCGGACTTTGTGCTTGGGCCTGCCCCTACGGCGCACGCGAGCTTGATGCCGCAGAAGGGGTGATGAAGAAATGTACGCTTTGTGTGGACCGGATCTATAACGAAAACCTGCCCGAAGAAGACCGCGAGCCCGCCTGCGTGCGGACCTGCCCGGCCGGGGCGAGGCACTTTGGGGACTTTGCAGATCCTGAAAGTAACGTTAGCGTTCTAACAGCCGAGCGTGGGGGCATGGACCTTATGCCGGAACAAGGAACAAAGCCGGTGAACAAATACCTGCCCCCTCGGCCCAAGGACCAACTCGGAGACATTGACATTCTTGCGCCACTGCTTAAGCCTGTGGCGGAAGAACCCAAAGGCTTTATGGCCTGGCTTGATAAAACCCTGGAGACCCGCTGATGCATCCCGCCCCATCCGTGATTATTTTCACCTCACTCTCCGGTCTTGGCTTTGGGCTTTTGACATTCCTAGGCTTCGGGATGCCGCCACCAACCGGATTTATGGCCTTTGGCTTTTTTACTGTTGCTTATCTGCTTGCGGTGGGCGGGCTATTGGCATCAACCTTTCACCTCGGTCATCCAGAGCGTGCGCTGAAAGCTTTCACCCAATGGAAAACCAGCTGGCTCAGCCGTGAGGCGTGGCTTTCCGTTGGCGCGCTGCTGGTGATGGCCGCCTACGGCGCAGGCCTTGTCTTTTTTGGTATTGCGGTTGCCCCTCTGGGCTGGCTCGGCGCGATTTTGTCACTGGCGACGGTGTTTGCCACCTCAATGATATATGGCCAGTTGAAAACAGTGCCGCGCTGGAACACGAGACTAACGCCGCTTTTGTTTCTAACGCTGTCTTTGGCCGGCGGCGGCCTGTTGTCTGGTCAGATCAGCTCAGCTTTGATGCTGCTGATGGCGGCCGGCATCGTACAGATTGCCTACTGGATTACCGGTGATCGGGCTTTGGCGCAAAGCGGCACATCGCTGGCCAGCGCCACCGGACTTGGTGAGATCGGCACTGTGCGCGCTTTTGAGCCGCCGCATACAGGCACCAACTATCTGCTGAAGGAATTTGTCCATGTGGTGGGACGCAAGCATGCCTCAAAGCTGCGGATCATTGCGCTTATTTTGATGATCGGAACGCCGGTGGCACTGCTATCAATACCGTTCACCCATTGGATTGCACTGGTGGCCGTGATTGCCCATGTGGCGGGGCTTTTCGTCTCACGCTGGCTGTTCTTTGCCCAAGCCGAACATGTGGTCGGGCTCTATTACGGCAAACGCTGAGCGCAAAAAATTACAAGATAATCTGGTTAATGTTGAGCAGAAGGCCTAACGAAAACCAGCCGTATGAAGCCATCTAACCCCATCATTATAATGCAAAAACCCGAGGCAAGCCTCGGGTTTTTACACTGTGAGTAATAGTAAAGAACCGTTTAGTGCATCTTGGCGTCTACCTCAGTGATCGCGCCGTCGATCAACTTGTTGGCGCTAGCCGCTGTCATTTGTGCCGCGATCACGTTGCGGGCAGCCGCAATGGCCACACCTATCGCCTTGTCGCGCACTTCCCGTTCAACCGAGGCGTGGGCTGAGCTGATCTGCTCTTCTGCGGCGGCCAAGCGGCGCGCAACCGAAGCTCGCAGGTCTTCCTTGGCTTGTTCGGCCGCAGCCTGTGCATCTTTGCGGGCGCTTTCGACAATCCGGTCGGCTTGATCTTGCACTTCTTTTTGCTTGCGCTCGTAAGAGGCCAGAATGCTCTGGGCTTCTTCGCGCAGTTCACGCGCCTGATCCAATTCGGATTTGATGCCTTCGGCGCGCTTATCAAGCATACTGCCCAGCACCGAAGGTACTTTGTAATAAAACAGTACCAGAATGAAAAGGATGAACGCCAAAAGAACAATAAAGTTGGTGTTTTTAAGCGATATGAAAGGGCCAGATGCCGCCAGCGCGGGGCTGGCCACCATCAGGGCAATAAAGGGAGCTAGAAAGCGCATCAATTTATCCTTTCAACTGCTCGGCCACAGCCGCATTGACCTTTTTGGCCTCGGCTTTGCCGCCCAGCGCACTGACCAATTCCGCAGCGGTCGCTTTGGCGACTTCGTCGACACTGTCCAAAGCACTGGCACGAATTTCTGCAATCGCTGCCTCGCTTGCGGCGGCTTTTTCAGCTATTTTCGCATCAGCTTCATCAATCGCCACCTGAAGTTCGGCTTTGATCTCGGCTTTGGTGGCCTCTGTGATCCGCGCGGCTTCCACACGGGCATCAGCAAGCGCTTTGTTATAAGCCTCTTCCGCAGCGGCTGCTTTGGACTTTAGCTCATCTGCAGCAGCAATATCATGCGATATTGTCCCCTGTCGTTCGGCCAGAACCGCAGCAATGCGCGGCAAGGCAATGCGCGACAGGATAAGGTAGATCACGACAAGCGTAACCACCAGCCAGAAAATCTGATTGCCAAAGGTCGAAAAGTCCAGCTGCGGCATACCTGGCGCAGAGGCGTCAGCTGCGTTTCCTGCGGCTTCTGTTGTATTCGATGCCATCTTGTCCTCCGTCGGAACCTGAGGGATGCGGATAAGCCACTTTGCAGCTTACCCGACCATAGGATTGTTTCCGCGGTGAATTATACGGCGAACATAAGCAGCAGAGCAACCAGGAACGAAAAGATACCCAGTGCTTCTGCAAAAGCGATACCAATAAACATGGTCGCTGTTTGGCCCGCTGCAGCGGATGGGTTTCTCAGGGCACCTGAGAGGAAGTTGCCGACCACATGGCCCACACCGACGGCCGCGCCGCCCATTCCTGTACATGCCAGACCTGCACCTATATAGGCACCCATTTGTACGATATCGCCTTCCATTGGCTTTCTCCTTAGATAGTCGTTGATTCTTATTGGTTACAGTTAGTGATGAGGATGAAGCGCGTCTTTGAGATAGACGCACGTCAGAATTGCAAAAACATAGGCCTGGATAAATGACACCAGAACCTCAAGCGCATAGATCGCCGTGATGGCAATCACCGACAGCGGCGCGATCACAGCAATACCGGCAAAGGCGGCAAACACTTTGATCACCGCGTGACCAGCCATCATGTTACCCGCCAGACGAATAGAGTGGCTGACCGGGCGCACGAAGTAGGAAATCACTTCGATCAGCGCGAGGATCGGCCGCAGCACCAAGGGCGCCGAGGAAATCCAAAACAGTGACAGAAACGACATGCCATGTTTGACAAAGCCCAATATCGTCACGGCGAGGAATACCCCCATCGCCATCACCGCCGTTACTGCGATATGCGATGTTGTGGTAAAGGACATCGGCAGCAGACCAAGGAAATTGGCGCAGACGATAAACATAAACAGCGTCATGATATAAGGGAAATACCCAACCGCATCCTTACCGGCCACATCTTCGACCATTTTATAGACAAAACCATAAGCCAGCTCACCAATAGACTGGCTACGGCTTGGGACAATCGCGCGGCGCGCCGTACCGACAACCAAAAGCGCAATGATGGCGACCACGGAAAGGGCCATCCACAAGGTGACGTTTGTAATGGTGTACCATTCAATCGGACCGTCACCGAAAAGCGGTTTAACGATAAACTGATCCATTGGATGGAAAACCAGACCTGAGCCTTCTGATTGTGCTTCGCTTGCCACGGTTCAACCCTCTTTATCTTCTTCGGCTTTCGCCGTTTCCTGACCTTGGACCTCTTGCGCCGTACGAAGCATGGTTTTCACGCCTGCGGCAAAGCCCAGTAAAACAAATATCACCAAAAACACCGGCAATGTATCAAACAAAGCATCTAGCCCGTATCCGATGCCGAAGCCAATTGCGATCCCCGCCACCAGTTCGATCACCATGCGCCAAGCCAGCTGCGCGCCCGTGTAATGGTCGTCCACCTTTGGCTCTGGTGTCTTGGCCACCTTTACAGCCTTGATCCGCTCATCAAGCGATTTTAGCGGGTCAGGGTTGTTGGGGTCAGACAAAGCAAAGCCTCGTTGAACAGTTGCGCTTTGTTAGGCCGCAGAGCAGGCAGAGTCAACAACCAGTTTAGTGCAGCTATAGTCACGTAAAATACTGATTAATATATGTTTTTTTCGACCCTCAAAATTCAAACACCTCCTCGATTGAGGCCTAAGGCACAAAATGCGCCCAAATCGCATATTCAACCATTTGGTTGACGATCATGGGCAGGCAGGCTTAATAGCGCCATGGATGACCCGCTTGATCTTGCCTTTGCCGCTTTGGCCGATCCCACCCGGCGGCGGATTTTAATGCTGCTGCTGGAAGATGATATGGCGGTGACAGATGTGGCCGAACCGTTCGAGATGTCTTTGGCGGCAATATCCAAACACCTTGGCATACTGACCCGCGCCGGCCTGATCAGTCAGGAAAAACGCGGTCGAGTGAAATGGTGCAAGCTTGAGCCCGAAGCCCTGCGCGATGCCAGCATCTGGATGCAAAGCTTTGGCCAGTTTGAGGCCGTGAACCTTGATGCGCTTGAGCGGTTTTTAGAGCACGAGTTTGAACCAGAGGATCGCTCAAAGCCCTAACGGCTGCTTTTGCCAAAGCTGCATCCATAAATAGGGCGTGTGGTTATAACTTGCGCTGCGGGACCACCCTGCATCGGCAAGCGGCTCTTGGAAATCCACCAGTTGCAGCCCGGTCTGCAATGCCTCTTGCATATATTGCGCCAGCGGGCGGTGCCGGTTTTTAATCCGGACCCCGGCCCACTCTACCGTCACGGGATAGGCTTTGAGGTAATCCACAATGGTGACAGTTCCATGGCCCTGCGCATTGCGCTGAATTCCCAGCCCTTCGGTTTGCGCAGCGGTGACCCAACTGTTCAGATTTCCGATCAAGACATGCCCACCGGGCCGGACAACCCGCGCCATCTCGGAAATCGCCGCGCGGCTGTCGGCGATATCAATCAAGCTTAGATAACTGACCACAAGATCGAAAGCGCCCTCCTCATAGGGCAGGTTTTCGCCAACCCCCTCATGATAAACCGCGCCGCCCAGCCGCCGCGCTTCGGCCAAAAGCCGCGCGGTTGGATCAATCCCGACCACCTCGGGCACGGCCTCTGCCATCATCCGGCAAAACCGCCCTTCGCCGCAGCCCACATCCAGCGCCCGCTGCGCCCCGCTGCTGCGCACTGCCGCCATCATCGGGCGATCCAGAACCGCAGCGCGGCTAAAATCGCCGCCCGCCCCCAAACTTTCAATCCATGCCTCAGCCGAAGCGTCCCAATCGCTTTGCATCCCCAATATCCTTTGCAAATAACCTTGACAGTCCAATGCCCAAGCATTAACTGGCCCTCAATCACAACGGAAGTGGAAAAGCTTCCGGTCCTATGCCAATGCAAGGATCGCCCCCCGTCAGCGAGGTTTCGCCCACGGGGGCTGTCGCATTTTGGATCGGGCTTATCTATACTGGCGCCACCGTGGCAAAGCTGCGGCAAACGGGAAAAGGAACCGGGATATGTTTGAAAATCTTTCTCAACGCCTCTCAGGTGTATTTGACCGGCTGACCAAACAGGGTGCGCTGTCCGAAGATGATGTCAAAACCGCCCTGCGCGAAGTGCGTGTTGCCCTGCTAGAAGCGGATGTCTCGCTGCCCGTGGCGCGCAGTTTCGTCAAAGCGATCCAAGAAAAAGCCACCGGCCAAGCGGTCACCAAATCGGTCACCCCCGGTCAGCAGGTGGTTAAGATTGTGCATGATGAGCTGGTGCATGTGCTCACCGGCGACGAAGATCCCGGCGCGCTGAAAATCGACAGCGCCCCCGCACCGATCCTGATGGTCGGCCTACAAGGCTCGGGCAAAACCACCACCACCGCAAAACTGGCAAAACGGCTGAGCGAGCGGGACGGCAAACGGGTGCTGATGGCCTCGCTGGATGTGAACCGCCCCGCCGCGATGGAACAGCTGCAAATTCTCGGCGCGCAAATCGGGGTTGACACCTTGCCCATCGTCAAAGGCGAAGACCCGGTGGCCATTGCCAAACGCGCCAAAACCCAGGCCAGCCTTGGCGGCTATGACGTGTATATGCTCGACACCGCCGGCCGGCTGCATATCGACCAAGAGCTGATCGCTCAGGCCGCCGCCGTGCGCGATGTAGCAAACCCGCGCGAAACCTTGCTGGTGGTGGACGGGCTCACCGGTCAGGACGCGGTCAACGTGGCCACCGAATTTGACGATAAAATCGGCGTCAGCGGCGTGGTTCTAACCCGCATGGATGGCGATGGGCGCGGCGGCGCAGCGCTGTCGATGCGCGCGGTCACCGGCAAACCCATCCGCTTTGTCGGCCTTGGCGAAAAAATGGACGCTCTGGAAACCTTTGAGCCGGACCGGATTGCCGGCCGCATCCTTGGCATGGGCGATATTGTTGCACTGGTGGAAAAGGCCCAAGAAACCATCGAGGCCGAACAGGCCGAGCGGATGATGAAGCGCTTCCAGAAAGGTCAGTTCAATATGAACGACCTGAAAATGCAGCTCGAACAGATGATGAAAATGGGCGGCATGGAAAGCATCATGGGCATGATGCCCGGCATGGGCAAAATGGCCAAACAGGCCGCCGCCGCCGGCATGGACGACAAAGTGTTCAAACAGCAGATCGCGCTGATCCAGTCGATGACCAAGAAAGAGCGCGCCAACCCGCAAATCCTGCAGGCCAGCCGCAAAAAACGCATCGCCAAAGGCGCGGGCATGGAAGTGAGCGAGCTCAACAAGCTGCTCAAAATGCAGCGCCAGATGGGCGATATGATGAAAAAGATGGGTAAAATGGGCAAAGGCGGCATGCTCAAACAGGCCATGAGCGGCATGTTTGGCAAAGGCGGCATGCCCGGCGGAATGCCCGCCGGCATGGACCCCTCGCAAATGGACCCCAAAGCGCTTGAGGCCGCAGCCAAACAGCTTGGCGCCCAAGGCGGCATGCCCGGCGGATTGCCGGGTCTTGGCGGCGGTGCAGGCCTACCCCCGGGCCTTAGCGGATTTGGGAAAAAGAAATGACCACGGCCCCCACCCTCACCACCGAGCGGCTGATTTTGCGCCATCATAAAATGGCGGATTTTGAACCGCTTTATGATCTGCTTGGCAGCGAACGGGCCAAATTCGTGGATGGGCCGCATTCACAGCGGCAAAGCTGGTACTGGATCGCATCCGAAGTTGGCAGCTGGTCGCTCAAAGGCTTTGGCAGCTGGGGGGTTGAATTGCGCGACAGCAACGACTTCATCGGCCAGATTGGCATCAATCAGCCGGCCCATTTTCCAGAAACTGAAATTGGCTGGATTTTTCTTTCAAAGGGTGAAGGCAAAGGCTACGCATTCGAAGCTGCGCGCAAAGCGCTTGCTTGGGCGCAAGACACCCTCCAACGCAGTTCGATTGTAAGTTATATAGCAAAAGACAATCTTCGATCTATAAGCCTCGCAGAGCGCCTCGGTGCCATCCAAGATCCCAATGCTGCCCGCCCTGAAGGCGATAGCAAAGACGACACGCTGGTCTATCGCCACGCTTTGACAAAAAGCCCTGCCTCATGATTTTTTCTTTGTCCAAATACTCCTCTGTGCTTTGGTCAGAAGACGTGCACCCCGCTGCGGGCCCTGCCCCGAAAGGTCATCGCATATGCCTTTGACCAATGCCCCCCGTCTGCTCAGTGAGCGGCTTATCCTGCGCGGCCCCGAGCCGCGCGATATGGAGCCCGTGATCGCATTTATGCAGGATGAAACCCGCGCCAGCGGCTTTGGCCATATCCCCGAGCGCGGCGCGGCGTGGCGCTGGTTTGCGCTAAATGTGGGCCATTGGCACATCCATGGCTACGGTTATTTCACCATTGAAACAAAAACCGGCGAGATCGCCGGCATCAGCGGTATCTGGAACCCCGAAACATGGCCCGAACCAGAAGTGGGCTGGGTGGTCTTTGACGGCTTTGAAGGCCGCGGTATCGCCTATGAAGCCGCTTGCCGCGTCCGCCGCTGGGCCTATGAAGATCTTGGCTTTACCACTTTGACCAGCAATATCGTGCCCGGCAATGACCGCTCGATCGCTTTGGCCGAACGCATGAGCGCAACTTACGAGCGCAGCTATCACAACACCAACATGGGCGAAAACATGCTTTTCCGGCATCCGGCACCCGAGGCTCTGTTATGACCAGCATACCACAGCTTGAAACCGAGCAGCTGATCCTGCGTGCACCTCAAATTGAGGATCTGGATGCTATGGCGCAGTTTTTCGCCTCACCCAGATCCCACAGTGTCGGCGGACCGCTCGATCGCGGTCAGGTCTGGCGCGCGCTGCTACGCAGCGCTGGCCACTGGCAGTTGCGCGGCTATGGGCTTTGGCATGTGATAGAAAAATCCAGCGCAAGCATGTGTGGTTTCTGCGGATTTCTTGAGCATATAGAATGGCCCGAGGCGGAACTCGCCTGGGGGGTACATAACGGATATGAAGGCAAGAGCATTGCCTATGAAGCGGCATTGGCCGCTCGCACTGCCGGCGCCGCGCTCGGCGTGCCACAACCCATTAGCATGATTAATCCGCAAAATACCCGCTCACGCCGGCTCGCCGAGCGGCTTGGCGCTTGGGTAGAAAAAGAAACCGAATTGCTTGGTGAACCGGCGCTGATCTACCGCCATCCGAAACCAGAGGCCGCCTGATGTTTAATATGAAAAATGCACCTGCGCAAAACAGCCGCAATACCGACGCGATACCGCGGTCTGTTTTCATCCAAAAAGGAGAGCTTTGATGACTGACGCCAGCACCCGCGCCGCGACACTTTTAAAAGGACACCGCGATAGCATTGACCGGCTTGATGCAATCCTTGTCTACACATTGGGCGAGCGGTTTAAACACACCCGCTCGGTGGGAAAGCTAAAAGCAGAGCACGATCTGCCACCCGCCGATCCGACCCGTGAAGCCGTGCAGATCGCACGCCTTGAAGAGCTTGCAGCTCAGGCCAATCTGGACCCTGAGTTTGCCAAGAAATTTCTGAATTTCATCATTCAGGAAGTCATCCAACACCACAAACAACATCAATCCTAGGGGCCATGCCCCGACCGCCATTCTAAAGGAGAATATACAATGGCCATGAAAATCCGTCTTGCCCGTGGGGGCAGCAAAAAACGCCCATTTTACCGCATTGTTGCGGCCGACAGCCGCATGCCACGCGATGGCCGCTATGTGGAAAAGCTGGGCACTTACAACCCTTTGCTTGCCAAAGACAGCGAAGATCGGGTCAAGATGAACCTCGAGCGCATCCAGTACTGGCTGGGCGAAGGCGCGCAGGTCAGCGACCGTGTAAGCCGGATGTTAGAGGCCGCCGGCGTGCTTGAGAAAAAGACCCGGAACAACCCGCAAAAAGCCGTGGCTGGCCAGAAAATGCAGGAACGCGCCGAAGAAAAGGCTGCTAAAGCCGCCGAAGCAGCTGAAGCGCCTGCAGAGCCCGTAGAAGAAGTGGCCGAAGCACCAGCAGAGGCAGAAGCAGAAGCACCTGCAGAGGCCGAAGCGGAAGCCCCGGCAGAAGCAGCGGAAGCCCCAGCAGAAGAAGTCCCAGCGGAGGCAGAAGCGGAAGCTCCAGCAGAAGAAGCTCCTGCAGAAGAAGCAGCCGCCGAAGACGCTGAAAAATAAAAGGAGTTTGGGCTCGGAATGGGCAGTTTTGCACCAGTTTTCAAGTCTAAATTCAACGTGCTGAACCCACAGCGGCGCGCCAAGCGCCGCTGTGACCTGCCCTCAACGGACCAAACCGAAACCCGTTGCGGAGTATTTTGATGCTATTCCGCCCAATAAGATTGTTAATTTTTCTTGGCATCGCCTTTGTGGCTGGGATTATATATGAACGGCAATCTGCAAGCGAACGCTGCGAAGAGACTGGCGGCCGCTACGTCAACGACCTATGCGAAAGGTAACCGATGAAAGATGATTTGATCTGTGTCGGTGCAATCGGCGGGGCCTTTGGGGTCCACGGTGAGGTGCGGCTAAAAAGCTTTACCACTGAGCCCGAAGCCATCGCAGAATATGCGCCCGTTTTCACAGAAGATAGCACACGCGCATTTGATGTGGTGCTCACCGGCCGTGTCAAAAACGGTCTGAGCGCCCGTATGTCGGGGATTGTCACAAAAGAAGATGCTGACGCGTTGAAAGGCACGAATTTATTTGTGCCGCGCGACCGTTTGCCAAGCCTGCCGGATGACGAATTTTATCATGCCGATCTCGTGGGGCTGACAGTCTATGACACCGGCGGCGCCCTGCTAGGTGAAGTGCGCTCGGTGCAAAACCACGGTGCCTCGGATCTTTTGGAAATCGACGGCCCCGGGCTTAAAACCACAGCCCTGCTGCCCTTTACCCGCACAGCAGTACCAACCGTCGACCTTTCGGCGGGAAAAATTATTGCAGACCCGCCCGAAGGTTTGCTGCCGGATGCGCCATGACCGGTCCAGCAAAATCCCATGGCCGTAAATCCATATCCGCCAGTTTAAAGCCCCAAGAGCTGATGAGCGCAAATCCAAAGCTCGCTGGGGTTTGGACTGCGCAGGTGATCACGCTTTTCCCCCAGTGCTTTCCTGGAATACTGAGTGAAAGCCTGACCGGAAAAGCCCTAAAAGACGGCAAATGGGCGCTTGAGACAACGGATTTGCGCCGCTTTGGTGAGGGCAGGCATAAAAATGTCGACGACACACCTGCAGGCGGCGGCGCCGGGATGGTGCTGCGCGCCGATATACTGGGCGCGGCGATTGATGACGCGCGCCGCTCTGCGCCCAAAGACCGGCCAATGGTCTATCTGTCCCCGCGCGGGGTGCGCTTTGATCAGGCCATGGCGCGCGACTGGGCTGGGGCAAATGGCATTACGCTGCTGTGCGGCCGCTTTGAAGGCGTCGATCAGCGGGTGCTGGAGCATTACCAGATTGCCGAGGTCTCGCTGGGCGATTTTGTCATGACAGGGGGGGAAATAGCCGCTCAGGCCATGCTGGATGCCACGGTCCGGCTGTTGCCGGATGTTTTGGGCAATGCCGCCTCGGTCGAGGACGAAAGCCATTCAAACGGGCTGCTTGAGCATCCCCAATATACCCGCCCCGCAACGTGGAACGGGCGGAGCATCCCCGAGGTTCTGCAATCCGGTCATCACGGCAATATCGAAAAATGGCGGCGCGAAATGGCCGAGCAGCTGACCCAATCCCGCCGGCCTGATCTTTGGGATAAAAAGCGCTAAAGCGCCGCCGCGACAAACAAGAGCGCGCCGCTTAAAACAGCGCAAAACCCATGTCGGTCTTGCATCTGTATCGCGGCAGTATCGCGATGGTGCGAAAATCGAGCACATCAGGCGTTAAAATTGGATAAAACTTCGACCAAAGGTTGCTGCAAAAACAGCGCGTGCAAGGCCTGCCTCGATCCTGTCAAAACGGCAAGTACCTTCTCAAAAACCTACAGTTTTTCCTTCGGTTTTTGCTATCGCAGAGCGAGACCCTTTTCACCTATAGATTGTGCGTGACAGAAACGACAGTTTCAAATAGTTATTCCATTATCACTGCACCATATTTCCAAGCAGATAACCGAACATTTGACAAAGAGCGTTACAGATATTTCAAATGCTAACCACATAATGCCTCGGCGCAAGTTAATCTTTTTGATTGCTATCGCCATATTTGTTTTGTTTTTTGTTTCTTTGAACAATAGTAGACCTGATCGTTTTCTGTCTACTCTAGATGCCCAAATTCCTATTGGGGAAGATTTTCAAACGGTTGTGCGCGAACTGGAAAAACATGGATTCGACTATAGAATATACGGATACAGCCATGATAGGTTTCGGAGCCCTTCGGGAAATCTGACTATTTCTCCACTGATGACATTTCCAAGTGCACCTGTTGAATTACTTGAAAATTGCAATGAAATTGAATGCTCTGTTATTAGATCAAGTAAACTGGAATCTGTTCACGTATTTGGGTTTCTGAGATTTCATCATACCTATCGATATCTCTGGGTATTTCGCAGAGACCAACTTGCTGGTATTTCCCAAAACAACGGGTACTGGGGATTCATAATATAATTGAAAGGAATTTTGAAATGACAGATTGGACAATTCGAGTAAAAACAGACGAAGTTGTAACAGCCGGCGTGGGTACAGGTTTCAACCATACTCACCCATAGATTGTGAGTGACAGAAATCGGTCTGAGTGGTAAAGTCTTTTTATATTAGAAGACCGAGATTAAAGCGCAAAAGATTATTGATTGTGAATATTCCAAGTTTCATACATGAGTTGAATAACTGCTCGGCGCTCAGATCGAGCCTGACAAAAACGATCGTTTCAAATAGCGCTTTTCGCATCATTTTTATGCTGCAGTCATGATAAAAATCCACCTTAAAACTCTTCTTGCTTTAGTTTTCTTCTTTAGCATTTCGGGCGCGGCATTTGCCAACTCAATAGCTCTAACATCCATTACAGGGGATAAAATTGACCTCAACCAACTAATCGATGTTATTCGAAAAGAGCATTCGGAGACGGATGAAACACGACAAAATTTCATTCTATCTATTCCAGACTTAGTCGGCGATATTGCTCCAACAATAGATCTGGCCTGCGGGCTTCCAAAGTCATATTTGGATGCCAGAAGTCGCATAGAAGAAAATAAATCTGCTTTCGGTGAGCAACTTTATCAGTGCACAGCACAAGTTTTTAAAATTGTATTTGCTAAATTTGGCACTCCAAAGCGTTCGAGTGGTTACCTTGATAACACCGTTCTGTTGGCTCTCGAATGCGGCTACGTCTTAGAAGGTTCCTTTCAGTTCTTCGCACTTGGGGCGGCGATTCAGAGGCAAGAACGTTTAGAAAACAATCTTAGATTTGTATGTAATGACGATTACAGTGCATCACATTTGCACGCGATCAAATTCGCTGTGGAAAAAATATCCAACGACTTGGTATTCTACCACCGCGTTTTGGGTAACTGGGAATTGGTGGATCAATATCTCAATTACCAAGCGAACGTCAGTGAAAATCGCGAGGATGAAATTTGTCAATACCTCAAAGATACGAAAATGCTTGCAATTTATCAGAACCAAGAAGGGGTGCTGCCTCTTGATTGCGCTCGTGTTCTAAGTAACCAAAATTGAAGGAGTTTAAGATAAAATGGCTGATCGAAACAAAGTCTGCTTAACATGATGTTTTTCGATAGTCTTTTTGAATACCTTTCAAAGAAGTTTTTAGAAAAAAAATCGAAAAATCCTTTCATTGCTTTATTACAGAGTGTCGGCTCAATTATGATGTTTATTATGGGCCTTTTCATAGTTTATCTACAAATCAAGGGGTAGCTATAAATGAATGAGAATATCAAATTGTAGGCAACCAATGAAGCGGCGCCAGTACTGCAACCATCAAAACAGGTAACATAAAAATAGTGATTACATTACATACCAACGACCTCGACACTCAAGGTATGTTTGTCCATGAGGCAATGCACACCTTGCAGACGCAAAGTCGCTTAACATGACTTTCTTTGACTGGCTTTTCGAATACCTTTCAAAGAGGTTTCTAGAAAAAAAATCGAAAAATCCTTTCATCGCTTTTTTACAGTATGTCGGCTCAATTATAATAATCATTATGGGTCTTTTCCTAATTTATCTACAAATTTGGAGTTTTATGAATGAATAAAAATATCACAACGATTGATGATAGAGCCATAGATATTCTAACGGGGGAAAAGGACCCACTTCTATAGATATATGTGGATATGGCCTTGATGGACGAGGAAAGCTCAAAACGGTCTGCTAGAGTATCCCTAGTATACCCTGCTGGCAGCTTGGAACCGCCCAGAAAGGTAAAAGACCCCTAATTGGGCACTAAATGCCGATAAATAAGCAGTTTTACCCGTAAAACCTGCGAAAACCGCTTGATAAACAATCGCGGCCACTGTTATAGGCCGCCTAGATTGGTGTGTTGGGGATTTTCTTTGATCGCTCTTATAGACGCCAGTTGATCGCCATATGGCAACAGCAATGACGACCGAACCCTCTGGCGGGCTTATCAATTGGTAGGGACCCGATAAAAGACCAAGAGCTCTGGGGCGCGCAAAACTTTGCGGAACAACCGCAGGCAAAGGAGAAACGCGATGGATTTAATCGCACAGCTCGAGGCGGAGCAAATCGCCTCACTTGGGAAAGAAATTCCCGATTTCAAAGCCGGAGACACAGTGCGCGTCGGTTACAAAGTGACCGAAGGCACCCGCTCGCGGGTACAGAACTACGAAGGTGTTTGCATTGCACGCAACAACGGTAAAGGGATTGCCGGATCGTTCACCGTGCGCAAAATCTCGTTTGGGGAAGGCGTGGAACGTGTGTTCCCGCTGTATTCAACCAATATCGAAAGCATCACAGTAATGCGCCGCGGCCGTGTGCGCCGTGCGAAGCTTTACTATCTGCGCACCCGTCGCGGAAAATCTGCGCGGATCGCAGAGCAGACCAATTACCGGGCACCCAAAGCCGGTGCGGAAAGCTAAGGAGCGGCGAGATGAAAAAAGAGATACACCCAGACTACCACTTCATCGACGTCAAAATGACCGATGGAACCATTGTCAAAATGCGCTCAACCTGGGGCAAGGATGGCGACACGCTATCGCTTGATATTGACCCGTCTGCGCACCCCGCCTGGACCGGCGGTAACACCCGTCTTTTGGACGCGGATGGTCGGGTCTCTAAGTTTAAGAAAAAATACGAAGGTCTGGGCTTCTAAAGCACATATCTTTCGCAATATGCCTATCAACGCCGCAGATCACCTCTGCGGCGTTTGCAGTTTGGCGGCCAAGAATGCCGTGCAGACCCGCGGCTTGCTGACGGCAGACAACGTGTTAGGCTTTACCCGCATGCCCAATTCTTTTAGCATAGGCCTATCAGCATAAAAGGACCCTAAAATGGCGCAAAGACTGCATTTGGTGTTTGGTGGCGAGTTGATTGACCCAGCCGAGACCGTTTTTAAAAATGTGGATGACCTACATGTTGTTGGCATTTTTCCCGATTACCAAACCGCATATGCTGCCTGGAAAGCCGAGGCACAGCGCACCGTAGACAATGCCCATATGCGCTATTTTATCGCCCATCTGCACCGTTTGCGAGATGAAGAGATTGCCACATCGAAAACTGAGGAATTAGAGGTTTGATAGATCATATCGGCCCACCGGACTTATGGTAGACAATGGTTTCGAGTGAGCCCAAAAATGACATCGATTTCGCTGTCGCGCCTGTGGTGTGGATTCATATAGCCGACTGCGCTAATTTTGCCGGTATCGAGTATCTGTCCCTGCGCATGCTGCAGGCTCACCCGGATCTCTATATTGTTCTGACCGGATCACAAGAGAGGTCGCAGAACCTAACGCGGCAAGCGCGCATCCTGGGGCTGCAAATGCCCTTTGATGCCCATTCCATTGATCGCTTTTTAAAAAAATTTACGCCAAACTATCTTTTGTGGGCCGGGGGTAATTTGCACCCGCCCTTGCTTAAAATGGCTGCCGCGCGCGGCCTAGAAATGCTTTTGGTTGACGCAGTTAGCGAAGGCTTTAGCGCGCGCAAGTTCCGGTTTTTGCCAAATGTCAAAGCCCGGGCGCTACGATGGTTTTCCGATTTTTACGCAGTGGACACCCAAGCCGCTCAACATCTGGCAAAACTTGGTATCGCTGCCTCTCGTATTCAATTGAAAGGCGCATTGCAACAAGGCGTCCTGCCAACACGTGCAGGTGATGATAGGCCGGACAACCCGGCCTATGCGCATTTGGCAACCCGGCCTGTTTGGTTGGCTGCGGGGGTATCGAAGGGCGAAATCGAAACGGTTTTATCCGCCCACCGTTTGGTAATGCGCCATGCCCACCGAACCTTGCTAATTTTGGCGCCACAGCAGCCTGAGGATAGCGCTGAGGCAATTCGCCAGTGCCAAGACACCGGATTGCATGCGCTAATTCCATCACAAGCCGAAGGCCCAGATGCCAACACGCATGTGCTAGTGCCGACAGGCGCCGATCCATTAGATTTTTGGTATCACCTTGCTTCGGTTTGCTTTTTGGGTCAGTCGATGGTGGCCCAAGGCCCTGCACTTGACCCCTATTGCGCAGCATCACATGGCTGCGCAATTTTATATGGCCCCATGGTATCAGACTATTCAGACCGCTATCTTAAACTGGCCGAAGCAGGCGCGGCGCGCCAAATTCGTGACAGTGACACGCTTGCCGCTGCTGTGGGTCAGATTTCCGCCCCCGATGTGGCAGCGCAAATGGCCTTTGCCGCTTGGCAGGTGACCTCAGATGGGGCAGAATTAACCGATGCTGTGATTGACCGGGTGCTCAGCCATCTGGACGAGATTGGAGTTTAAGATGCAAGCGCCACGGTTTTGGTTTACCCCGCCCGACAAGCTGCATATTGCAGCGCGCTTGCTGTCCCCAATTGGTCAGCTCTACGCTTATGCGACCGCGCAGCGAACAGCGCAGCACTCTACGGTCACCGCGCAGTCTCCCGTGATTTGCGTTGGAAACCTAAATGCTGGCGGCACAGGCAAAACGCCAACCGTGATTGCGCTCGTGCAGCTGCTGCTCACTTTGGGCAAGCGTCCGCATGTTATCACCAAGGGCTATGGCGGCAATGTGCAGGGCCCGCTGGAGGTTAATCCACGGTACCACAACGCGGATCAAACCGGTGATGAGCCGCTTTTACTGGCGGCTTTTGCGACCACATGGGTGGCCAAAGATCGGGTCAAAGCGCTCAGGGCGGCCGAAAAAGCCGGCGCTGATGTGATTATCATGGATGACGGCTTTCAAGATCCGACCATCCGAAAAGATCTGTCTTTGGTCATTGTGGATGCTGAGCGCGGTTTTGGAAATGCAAAGTGCATTCCTGCAGGCCCGCTGCGCGAACCCGTTTCTGCTGGTCTGGCGCGGGCGGATGCAATTGTGTCCATCGGGCCACAAAAGGCGCAACACGCTTTTAAAAACCAATGGGGCGGCGCCCTTCACCTACCGCATTTTGATGCAGAATTGCGGCCGCTGAGCATGGGTATGGATTGGTCAACCGGCCGCTATCTGGCGTTTGCCGGTATTGGCCATCCGGAGAAGTTTTTTGCAACGCTGCGCGGACTTGGCGCGCAGCTTGTGCATTGCGAAGCTTTGGCAGATCATCAAAGCCTGTCCCCGACCCTTTTGGGCAGATTGCAAGCGCAGGCGCAGGCGCAGCAGGCACAGCTTGTAACCACCGAAAAAGATGCCGCGCGTCTGCCCGATGACTTTCAAGGTGATGTAATTACGCTTCCCGTGCGTCTAGAGGTGCAAGATACCGATCAATTTACCGCGATGGTCAAAAAGGCAATCTCAGCCGATATATTATAGGTTGTTATCGCCCAACTTTGGCGAGGGCTTCTGCAAGCTCAGCTCGGCATCCGAAAACGTAAAGGGTGATCTAACGCTTGGGATACCGTCCAATTCGACCTGCATCTGGCGGTGTATCACTTGCGGGTCGGCAAACACCTCATCCATGGCATTGATCGGACCGGCTGGCACACCTTTGTCTTCACATGCCTTTAAAAGCTGGTCTTTTGTCATGGTTTTTGTCTGCTCGCTCAGGGCAGAAACCATCTTTTCACGATTGGCAATACGGTCTGCATTGGTCAGAAACTGAGGATCCTGGGCCATGGATTCAAGATCCAAGATATTACACAGCCTTTGATATTGGGGGTCATTACCGGTTGCTATGATAATATGGCCATCGCGGCAGTCAAAGACCTGATAGGGCGTCAGGTTGGGATGATAATTGCCCGTGCGCGCCGGCGCGGTTCCGGTTACCAGATAATTCATCGCCTGATTGGCCATCACCGATACCGCACAGTCCAGCAGCGACATATCAATATGCTGGCCGCGTCCGGTGCTGCTGCGCATATGCAATGCCGACAGGATCGCGGTGCTGGCATATATGCCGGTAAAGAGATCGGTTATGGCCACACCGGCGCGCTGCGGCGCGCCATCCGGCTCACCAGTGATCGACATAAATCCGGACATGCCTTGAATAATATAGTCATAGCCGGCCCGATGCGCATAAGGTCCTGTCTGCCCAAAACCGGTGATCGAGCAATAGATCAGCTTTGGATAGCGCGCTGATAAGCTTTGATAATCAAGCCCGTATTTTGCCAATCCGCCAACTTTGAAATTCTCAATCACAATATCTGCGTCTTTGAGCAGCCGGTGCAGTTCCTGCTGTCCCTCGGGGGTGCGAAAATCAATCGTAACACTGGCTTTGCCGCGGTTACAGGAATGGAAATACGCTGCGGTTTTATCATCTTCCCGCTCAATAAACGGCGGGCCCCATTGGCGGGTATCGTCGCCCCGAGGGGCTTCGACTTTGATCACATCCGCGCCAAGATCGGCCAAGGTCTGCCCGGCCCACGGACCAGCGAGGATCCGCGCCAATTCAACAACTTTAAGACCGGTCAGCGGTGTGGTCATTTTTCCGCCAGTTTTTCATCCAGCACCGCAGCAAAATCATCATAGTTCATATTTTTATAAACTTCGCCGTCGATCAAGAACGTCGGGGTGGAGCGAATTCCATCGCGGGTGGCGTTTTCTTGGTACCAAGCGACCAAAGCGCGCAGCTTATCTGCATCCTGCAAGCAGCTTTGCAATTGGTCATCTTGCAAACCAGCCAAGCGGCCAATTTTTCTAAGCTCGCCAATAATCGAAAGGTCATCACCAGCGCGCGCCCATGTGTTCTGCGTGTTCATCATCAGGTCAATCACACCGAAATACCGGTCCGGAC
Organism: Rhodobacteraceae bacterium Araon29; assembly: GCA_039640505.1. Taxonomy (NCBI): domain Bacteria; kingdom Pseudomonadati; phylum Pseudomonadota; class Alphaproteobacteria; order Rhodobacterales; family Paracoccaceae; species Rhodobacteraceae bacterium Araon29. The sequence continues at coordinate 2,953,211 of CP046865.1, forward strand.
CAGTGCAGCGGGCAATCATCGAGGCCCAGATGCCATATTTATCGAAGTAAACTTCGCGAAACTCAAAGCGGATTTTACCACTGTCGATATAGTTTGTTTTCAGGTCTTTATAGGCCTCAGTGTGGAAACTGGCACAATGCGGGCAGGTCAGTGACGCATATTCAACCACAGTGATCGGTGCGTTTTCATCACCTTGAACCATATTGATAATCTCAACCGCCGCAGGTTCCGAGCTATCAGTCTCAGCGGTGGCGGCAAAGGGCAGTGAAAATTCGGCGTTTGTGGCCAAAGAAGAGGGCCATGAAAGCCATAAACCGGCGCCCATAAGCAGAGCGACAGCGCCAAGAGTAAACGACAGTTTGCGCAACATCTAAATACCTTTCAAAGAGTGGTCTTTGGTTTTGAGCTAGTTAGAACGTTCTGACCCAATTGTTCAAGAGCACGCCGCAAATCTTGATCTTCCACCGGGCTCGCAGTTTTTCGCGCTTGCTCAGCAATCTTTTTGTCCACCCCCGGCGCCGCTGGCGCAGGGCGGGGGTCAAACGCGGTCTGCGCTTCGGCAAAGCCAGAGGCCGAAGTATGCGATATTTTAATCCGCGTGATGGCATTATAGCCGTATACGGCGTTGATCCGTTCGCGCAGCTTTTCTTTTTGCATTTCAAGTTCCGGCCCATGTCCGCTGCGGGCCAGCAGCGTCAAAGTGGCGCCCATCCCTTGCGCCGAATAGCTCACATTGGTGGGCTGGGCAATTTTGGCAATATCCGTACCAGCAATCTCTGACCAATGGGTCAGCACCCGCGACTGGGCAAAGCCACGGTTCTGGCTCACATCTTTAATGCGCCGCTCAAGCAACACCGAGGTGCGCTTAAATCCATTTGTTTTGCCTCGGTGCCCAGACATGCCTTGCATCCTTGCGTTCGGCGCTATCTTACTGGTTTAACCACAGCATTCCAGACACTATGTGAAAAAGTGAGATCAAACTTGTGTGACCAACCGCGATCAAATGATCTGCTGAACTGGTATGATCAAAACGCGCGCACCCTGCCCTGGCGGATCGCACCCGCGCTGAGCAAACGTGGTCAACGGCCCGATCCCTATCGGGTCTGGCTGTCCGAGATTATGTTGCAGCAAACCACTGTCGCAGCCGTTAAACCCTATTTTTTGAAATTCACATCGCGCTGGCCTAACGTGCGCGCACTAGCTGCTGCGGTGGACGCGGATGTAATGGCCGCTTGGGCCGGGCTAGGCTATTATGCTAGGGCGCGAAATCTATTAAAATGCGCTCGCGCCGTGACCGATGAGCATAACGGCGTTTTTCCCCAAGAGCATTCAGCGCTGTTAAAATTGCCGGGTATAGGACCCTATACTGCCGCTGCAATTTCGGCCATTGCATTTCAGCAGGTCGCAACTGTAGTGGATGGCAATGTCGAACGGGTGATGGCACGGCTTTATGCAGTGCAGACCCCATTGCCCGATGCCAAACCAGAGCTGACCCAAAAAGCCGCCAGTTTGACCCCCAATGCGCGTCCCGGTGATTATGCACAAGCCGTGATGGATCTTGGTGCAACAGTTTGCACCCCCAAAAACCCAAGCTGCACTCTCTGCCCGTGGTGCGCCAGTTGCGTGGCGGTTTCCATCGGCAGCGCCGCAGAGCTGCCTAAAAAGCGCCCCAAGCCGCAAAAGCCAACCCGGTATGGCATAGTCTATTACGTTGAGCGCGTTGATGGCGCAGTTTTGCTTGAACGCCGGCCTGATCGCGGTTTGCTTGGCGGTATGCTTGGCTGGCCGGGCAGCGCATGGGATGACGCGCCAAAGGACGCGCCACCTGTGCGCGCAACCTGGACCACGCTGCCCCAAAAAGTGCGCCACACCTTTACCCATTTCCATCTCGAACTGACAATCAAAACAGCTCGGCTGACCACGGCAGAGCCGGTGGAGCAAGGCGCATTTATCGACCGGCACCAGTTTCGGCCTGCCGAGTTGCCAACAGTGATGCGCAAAGTGTTTGATCTAGCGAACGCGCCCGAATTGAGTTACGATCAGCCCATATTAAAAAACAGGACATGATATAGCATGACCAAAAATTTGGGAAAATTTACATTTCAGAACGCGATGCCGTTTTGGTGTTCTGTTGGGATGATCCCACTGATTTGGATCGCCGCCAGCCTTGGCGGCTGGGGGTTTTTGCTGGTGTTCTTTACGGTGTGGTATCTGTTTTCCGCGTTAGACGTTTTCACCGGATTAAACCTTGGAAATGCCGATCCGGACACCGAAGATGATGATCTTTTCTGGTATCGGCTGGTCACTGTGATTTGGGCACCGTTGCAGTTTGTGACCCTATTCGGGTTGCTTTGGTATAGCGCTGGCTCAGAGCTGACCGGTTGGGAAAAAATCGGTTTGTTTTTTTCCATGGGAATCATCAGCGGTACCATAGGGATCAATTATTCGCATGAGTTGATGCACCAATCCGATCGCCGCGAGCGAATGTTGGCCGATACGCTGCTTGCCATGGTGCTGTATTCGCATTTTCGCAGTGAACATCTTTTGGTGCATCACCGCTACGTGGGCACGCCGCGCGATGCTGTGACGGCCCGATATGGCGAAGGCTTTTATCGTTTCTTTATCCGTGTTCTGGGTGAATGCTGGGCGTCAGCCTTTAAAGCAGAGCGTGCAAAGCTGGCGAAAAAAGATCTGCCTTGGTATGATACCAGCAATCCGTTTTTCCTCTATTGGGGGCTGCAAGGCGCGATGTTAATTTTGGCCTTTGCGCTTGCAGGTTGGGTAGGCGTTGGACTGTTTATCTGGCAAGCGCTGATCGCCGTGTGGCATCTGGAGCTGGTAAATTATGTGGAGCATTACGGTCTGACGCGCAAACATCTGGGCGACGGCAAATATGAACATGTCAAACCGCACCATTCATGGAATGCCGCCCATCGGGCCACCAATTGGCTTTTGATCAACCTGCAACGCCATTCGGATCATCACTACAAACCCAGCCGCCGCTATCCGCTGCTACAGAACTATTCTATCGGAGAAGCGCCGCAACTTCCCTATGGGTATGGGATCATGACCTTTGCCGCCATGGTGCCACGTCTCTGGCGGGCCCGGATGAATCCACGGGTGCGAAAATGGCGTGAAATGTATTATCCGGAAATTCTTGACTGGTCAGATTACAACACCGGCCAAAACCCGCTTCCAAAATAAAAAACCCCCACCAAGATTGGTGAGGGTTGAGTGGCCTATGCGGGCAGCGCATAGACGGATATTTCCTAGAAATTGATGCGCGGTGGTGGAAATTTTGCACCTGCGCAAAACAGCCGCAATACCGACGCGATACCGACCCGCCGTAATACTAGTTGAGCTGCTCGCCCATTTCAGCGCGAATTTGCTGCCGAAGCAGATCAATCGGTACGGTTTTTCCGTCCCGACGGAAACACCAATAGGTCCAGCCGTTGCAACTTGGAGCGCCCTCTAGGGCAGCGCCAACCTGATGGATTGAGCCTTTGATGTCATCCCCGATAAGCGTACCATCCGCGCGTACTTTGGCTTTGTGCCGGCCGTTCATACTCAGCAGTTCTTCACCCGGGCGCAGCATACCGCGCTCGACCAATTGGCCAAAAGGCACACGCGGCTCGGCCCGTTTGCTAGCGCTCACCTGCAAAGCCTCACGGTCAAATTTGCGTGTGTTTTCAATGCGCTTCTGCGCCACTTTGCGATAGGCCGCCTCACGTTCGATACCGATAAAGTCGCGGCCGAGCATTTTGGCCACCGCGCCAGTGGTACCGGTGCCAAAGAACGGATCAAGCACCACGTCGCCGGGATTGGTTGAACCCACAAGAACCCTGTGCAGAAGGCTTTCGGGTTTTTGCGTCGGATGGGCTTTGTCGCCATTTTCATTCTTGATCCGCTCATGCCCGTTGCAGATCGGCAAAACCCAGTCGCTGCGCATCTGAACGCCTTCGTTCAATGCTTTAAGCGCTTCATAATTAAAGGTATATTTTGCACCTTCGGATTTCGAAGCCCAGATCATGGTTTCATGCGCATTGGTAAATCGCTTGCCGCGAAAGTTTGGCATTGGATTGGATTTGCGCCAAACCACATCGTTTAAAATCCAATACCCATGGTTCTGCAAGGCTGAGCCAACACGGAAAATATTATGATAAGAGCCGATCACCCATATAGCTCCGCTAGGCTTAAGAATGCGCCGCGCGGCTTTGAGCCACTCGTTGGTAAAACGGTCGTAAGCGGCAAAGGATGAAAATTGATCCCAGGCATCATCTACGGCATCCACGCGGCTGTTATCCGGCCGATGCAAGTCGCCCTTTAGTTGCAGATTATACGGTGGATCAGCAAAAATAAGGTCGACGGAATCGCTAGGCAAATTATTCATTGCCGTGATGCAATCGCCGCTAATGATTGTATTTAATGGAAGCGCTTTTGCCTCCTTGGGGAGTGTCTTTGTTTTCATAATCTGCCTCTTGGAACGGCGCGTTTTTGCGCTCTTAACTTGTCCCTAAAATGAGTCAAACATGATTCGGCGTCAATTTCTTTTTTGAATCAAAGGGTTATTTATTTTCTTGATACAAGATATTGTGTACAGGCCGGAAAGAACGCCTATGGTGTGGGGTCACCCCTAACCGCTGCAGTGCCAAAATATGCTGCTTAGACGGGTAGCCGGCATTTTTTTCCCAGCCATATCCCGGATTTTGCAGGCTCAGTTCGACCATTAACCGGTCGCGAACCGTTTTTGCAACAATGGACGCCGCCGCAATCGAGAGCGATTTACCATCACCTTTTACGATAGGTTGCGCTGGGATGTTGATAGGGTCAGGCACCCGATTGCCATCGATCAAAAGATGCGCAGGTTGCGGGTTAAGCGCGGCGACCGCGTTGCGCATTGCCAAAAGGCTTGCCTGTAAAATATTAATCCTGTCAATCTCTTCGACCGAGACATGCGCGACAGCAACTGTTGCGCTTTTGAGGATCAAATCATAGAGATTTTCACGGCGTTTGGCGGATAACTTTTTGGAATCGTTTAACCCCTGCGGGATATTAGAGGGATCAAGAATAACCGCCGCTGCCGTAACGGGACCAGCCAAAGGGCCACGGCCAACCTCATCCACCCCGGCGATCAGGGGATACCCCTGCCCCATTAAACTTGCTTCAAACGTAAAATCCGGGCCATCCATGGGCCAAAACAAACGCCATTAAAGGCTAGGTTGCAAGCTGCAAAATTTGGTTTTGGGAGCAGACGACATGAATAAAAGGCAAATGGCGATCCCGACAGGATTCGAACCTGTAACCTGCCCCTTAGGAGGGGGCTGCTCTATCCAGTTGAGCCACGGGACCTAAGAATTGATCTAGACCTAATTTTAGGATTTGTCATCTGAAAATACCCATCGCGCCCTTGCCTTTTTCATTAAATTAAGCGCGCTGCACGCAATATCTTGAAACTCTTTGGAACAATGGGATAACGTGGGGTAACAAGCCTTTTAAGGAGCGTTTCTTTTGCGCGAAATACCGCCCCGCACTTTGACACTGCGAGATGTTTCAGAAGCCTCAGGGGTTTCGGACATGACGGTGAGCCGTGTTCTGCGAGGGCGGGGGGATGTATCGCAGGCAACCCGGGAAAAAGTTTTGCTTGCCGCCAAAGAGCTAGGCTATGTGCCCAATAAAATTGCCGGCGCTCTGGCCAGTCAACGGGTTAATCTGGTGGCTGTTATTATCCCTTCGATGTCCAATATGGTATTTCCCGAAGTGATGATGGGGATAAACGAGGTTCTGGGCAGTACGGATTTACAGGCTGTTGTTGGCATTACCAATTATCTGCCGGAGCAGGAAGAAAAGGTGCTCTATCAGATGCTGTCATGGCGGCCCTCTGGCGTTATTATTGCCGGACTAGAGCATACCGATGCCAGTTCAAAGATGTTGCAAGCGGCTGGCATTCCAATTGTTGAGATTATGGATACGGATGGCAGCCCGGTTGATTGCGCGGTCGGCATTTCGCACCGCCGAGCGGGACGGCAAATGGCGCAGGAGATTATTTCTGCAGGCTACCGGAAAATTGGATTTCTTGGCACAAAAATGCCGCTGGACCACCGGGCACGCAAGCGCTTCGAAGGCTTTACCGAAGCCTTGGCAAAATCTGGCATCGAAATCAGCGATCAAGAATTTTACTCAGGTGGATCAGCGCTGGCCAAGGGCCGGGATATGACAATTGAAATTTTAAGCCGCTCTCCAGATTTGGATTTTTTATATTATTCAAATGATATGATCGGCGCCGGAGGCCTTTTACATCTATTGGGTAAAGGCATTGATATCCCAAAAAGCATTGGCTTGGCCGGCTTTAATGGCGTCGAACTGCTAGAAGGTTTACCTATGCAATTGGCAACCATGGATGCTTGCCGCAGTGAAATTGGCCGGCGCGCTGCCGAAATAATCTGTGCCCGTATCGATGGGACGTTTAATGAAACCCAAAAAATTGTTGAATTGGCGCCAACACTAAACCGCGGGGCTACTCTTAGAAGCTGACGGGTCGAAAACAGAGCAGGGTTTTCAGGAAACTGTCATCTAACCAACCTACAGCTAGGCGAAACCTTTAGGAACCGCGATGTCGTATTCCCGCTATGCAATTTACTATATGCCTCATGGCGCTTTTGCTGAGTTCGGCGCGCATTGGTTGGGATGGGACCCACAAACCGGGACCGAAACAAAGGGAATTGCCTTAGAAGGTTTGCCACGCCCACGGGAAATACTCACCAAATCCCCAAAGAAATACGGGCTGCATGCAACTTTGAAAGCTCCTTTCCGTCTTGCACAGGGAAAAACTGAGGCCGGGCTTATGTCAGCGTTCAAGGCGTTTTGCAAAACTCAAAAATCGGCCTGCGCAGGGCAGCTTCAGTTTAGCAATAAGGGGGGATTTTTATCGCTACGGCCATCAAGCCCGCTTAAACAGCTGAACCAGCTGGCCGCAGACTGTGTGACTGCTTTTGACAGATTTCGCAGTCCTGCAACGCCCCAAGACCTCATGCGCCGCCGCAAAGCGAATTTGACCGCTGCTCAGGACGAATTATTGCGAACTTGGGGATATCCCTATGTTATGGACGAATTTCGATTTCACATTACCTTAATGGGGCGCGTTGATGGCTCAGAAGCTGAGCAGGTTACCACCGCGCTTGAACCGGTGCTAAATCCTCTGCTTACAAATCCATTCACCATCAACGACCTTGTTCTTGCCGCGGAAAGACAAGATGGACGCTTTTGCATTTTGAAACGGGCAAAACTGCTAGACTAGACAGGCTCGTGCATGTCTTTGATATAAGTGTTCTGGCACCTGTTACTTTTGCGAATTTAGGAAGAGAGTTTGACGATCTCTTCTTTTATTCGGAGCTTTTGCTTTTTCAAATCGACGATGTGCAATGTGTCTGCACCTGTATTTTTTTGGGCCTGCTCAACAGCCTGTGATAACGCTTCATGTTTCTTTCTGAGTTCTTGAACATGCGCAACAACGCTCATTTTTAACCTCCTTTTTTTTTAATATCTTCATGTCAGCACAATTTCCCCCACCTGTCACGCTGCAGATGCAAAATAGACAGAAAATGGTGAAAACTTGCTTACTTTTGAAGAGAGAGACGCCAGATTATAGAATTACTTCACTCAATTTGCGCTCCATGCCGTAGAACTTGGTTGATTAAATCTGTGTAACTTTCGCCATCTGTGGTGTGTTCCGTGCCTTTGTGCATTACAATCGGTGCCTCAAGGCAAAATCCTGCTCGGCCTGATTTGCGTGCGCGCAAAATCAATAATTCGCTGGCGCGGCCTACCCGCGCGCTAAAGGGCAGGATACGCAGGCTACCAAGCTCTTTTGGAAGGGCATTCAGCAATTCTGGCAAGCGCTCACTGCGAAAAATAAAATGAACATAGCCTTTCGGTTTAACGCGTTTTGCCGCAACCGAGGCCCAGCTTTTAAGCGGGGTTTGTTCGCCCATGGACCGTTCGCGGGATGGATCGGGCGCGGGGGTTGTTTTTAACCGATCAAAATAGGGCGGGTTGGCAATCACATGATCAAATTGGCTGCTTTTCAAACCCTGAGGTAAAACAGCCAAATCGCCGATCACCACATCCATTGTTAACTGGTTGTGGGCGGCATTTTCCTGCGCCAACTGAGCCAGATCAGATTGGATTTCTATTCCAGTGAGCTGCAAATCGGGCACGCGGCGGCCCAAGCATAACGATGCCACACCTACACCGCATCCCAATTCCAAAACGCTCTGCATTGGTTTGGCATTCACTGACGCGGCAAGCAAAACGGGGTCGACACCAGCCCGATAGCCATTTCTGGGTTGTTTAATCAACAATTTGCCGCCCAGAAATTCGTCTTCTGTGATGTGTGAGGAAATAACAGTCATGCGCAGGGAATTTTATGATCTTGCATAAGGTCAACGGCTTCTTGCAAATCAAGATCAATAACCATTAAACGGCGCGGCAATATGCCCAAGGACCCCTCTAGAACACTTGTATTTACGTCTAGCTCAAAACTTTCTATACCTGCGTCATCAAGAACAGCCCGCGCATAGGCGATCACGGTGATATCATTGGTGCGCAGCAACTCTTTCATAAGCCCAAGAATAGTCAGGCAGAACCATATTGTCGAGACAGACGGAAAAAAGAGCCTAGAATGTCAGCCACAGTCATGACACAGCCAAATGATAGTCTCGCCGCGCTTTTGGCGCCGAAGCTCGCAGCTGTAAACACTCTTATTTCCAAGCGCATGGCCTCTAAACATGCGCCCCGAATTCCTGAGCTTACCGCGCATCTTGTTGCCGCCGGAGGCAAACGTTTGCGGCCCATGCTCACTTTGGCCAGCGCAATGATGTGCGGGTACAAAGGCCCCTATGACATTCATCTGGCTGCAACCGTTGAATTTATCCACACAGCAACACTTTTGCATGATGACGTAGTTGACGAAAGCACACAGCGCCGGGGCCGGCCGACCGCCAATTTGCTGTGGGATAATAAATCATCCATCCTCGTGGGCGATTATTTATTTTCACGCGCTTTTCAGCTGATGGTCGAAACTGGATCCCTGCAGGTGCTGGATATTTTGTCAAACGCGTCGGCGACCATTGCAGAAGGCGAAGTACTGCAATTAACCGCAGCGCGTGATTTAAGCACAACCGAAGCCATTTACATGCAAGTGGTGCGCGGCAAAACGGCAGCACTTTTTTCGGCATCCACAGAAGTGGGCGGCGTTATTGCGGGCGCGCCGCAAGCGCATTGTAAGGCGCTTTATGACTATGGTGATGCATTGGGAATTGCGTTTCAAATTGTCGACGACCTGCTTGATGTCACCGGTGATAGTAACGCCACAGGAAAAAACATTGGGGACGACTTTCGCGAAAGAAAACTGACGCTTCCCTTCATCAAAGCCATTTCGAAAGCCAATCCAGAAGAGCGTGAATTTTGGTCAAGAACAATTGCAACGGGCGCACAAAAGGATGGTGATTTAGAACACGCTCTTGATCTTCTTTCCCTTCATGGTGCGATTGATGAAACGCGCCAAGATGCACTATATTGGGCAAACCGTGCACAGCAGTCTATTTCACTGCTACCTAAGCATGATATTCGTGACATCCTACATTCTTTGGCACTTTATGTGGTGGATAGGATCAATTAAACCACGCTGCGCGTAAGGCTTTGAGTGGCCACGACCCACCAGTCTGGATAGCTCTGTTTCAGCAAGGCCGCCAAAGTTTCACACTGCTCGGCGGTTTCGGTGATGGCAAAACAGGTCGCTCCAGACCCGGACATTCGTGCTAATTTAGTGCCTGAAAAATCATTTAAAGCCGCTAAAACCGCCCCAATGACTGGGCGTAATTTGATCGCTGGCCGCTCAAGGTCATTGCGCCGCGCATTGAGCCAGTTCAGCCAATTGGATAAGTCCTTAGGGCTGGGCATATCATCGGGAAGTGCCGGGTTTTCTTTTTGCTCCAGGGCCTGAAAAACGTCAGCGGTGTTTAATGAAACCCCGGGATTTACCAACACAATAGGAAGCGAAGGTGGCGCCCCCATGCGAACGAGCTTTTCACCAATCCCGCGCATACGGGTCAGTTCAGTAGTCATGCACAGAGGTACATCTGCGCCCAAATCCATAAGATCCAGTTCAAGGCGCTCTGCATTGGGATATAGTTGCGACAGGGCTCGAATAACTGCAGCCGCATCACTAGAGCCGCCTCCAATTCCCGCAGCTGGCGGAAGGTTTTTTTCCAATTGAATAGAAGCGCCATCACCTGGGTTTGTCATTTCAGCCGCACGCCAGACCAAGTTTTCAGCACCTTTTGGAACATTCTGACCGTAAGGCCCCGAGAGCTTTAATCCCCAATCTGCATCAGGGGACACGGAAATCCGATCCCCAAACTTTGTAAAAAGCACCAAGGAGTCCAGCGCATGATAGCCATCCTTATTTTGTCCTGTCACATGCAAACACAAATTAATTTTTGCCGGCGCAAATTCATTAATCATCACTTTGCGCAACGGTCAGTGGATCCGCGCCTTCTTCTTGCAGCACCACATCCAAACCCACATCAAGCTTACGTCTAATCCGGTCGGCTTCAGCTTCTTCCGGATCAAATGACAACGCTCTTTGCCATTGGAAATAAGCTTCGCGTTTGCGCCCGACAGCCCAGTAAACATCACCAAGATGATCGTTTACAATTGGATCGACGGGCTCTAACTCGGCAGCCCGCTCTAAATGTGGAACTGCCTCTTTATACTTCTGCATGCGAAACAACACCCAGCCAAGACTATCTACGATGAAACCGCTGCTCGGCCTAAGATCAACAGCTTTTTCGATCATCGCCAAAGCCTCGTCGAGCTGAATTTTCTTTTCAACAAGCGAATACCCCAGATAATTCAAGACCAAGGGTTGGTCGGGGTTAAGCTGCAGTGCTTTACGAAAGTCACGATCCGCTTTGGGCCATTTGTTCAAGCGCTCATAGGCTATCCCACGGGCATAAAAAAGCCGCCAAGCCGATTGGTCTTTGGGGTCTGTCAGTTCGATGGCATCATTGAAAACCTCGATGGCTTCCTGATATCGCTCATCATATCGCAAAATATTGCCAAGCGTGCGGTACGCGCGCACCATCAATGGATGGCTGCGTGTCAGGTTTTCCAACGCCTCTATCGCGGCCTCGACATTTCCACTGTCGCGAAGCGCTTCAGCGCGCCCCAATTCCGCAAGATGAAAAATCGGGTTATCAGGTGAAATTTCTTGATAGACTTTCGTTGCCAATTCATATTGGCCCATATTTTCCAACACATTCGCTGCCAATAAGATAGCTTCAACATGTTCAGATGATAACAATTCTGCCACTCGAGCATGCATCAAAGAATATTCATCCTGAGCTTCAGAGCTTAGCGCTTTTGCGATGGCAAAGAACACCTCTGCTATGCCATCGGCTACAGACCCGATTAGGCGTTCGTTTGGCATTCGACTGGCTTTAATGTCATCCTGCAATTCCAACAATTCAGGATCTAAATTTTCTCCAAAATATTTCTCAAGAACCGCTTCTGCCTGATTAAATTCGCCCTGCGCCATCAAGGATTGCAATCTTACAATAACCGCTCGCCGCGATAGGGCACCTGCCTGTTGCCCAATATCTTTAAAAATGGCCTCAGCAAGTTCAAAATCCCCCATTACATGGTGCATCAATGCCCTATGGTAACTGACCAGTCCCTGAGAAGGCTCTTGATCTTTTAACCCGTCCATTATTGCAAAAGCGGTTTGGGCATCACCTGCGCCCACATTGGCCCACGCCAATAGCAAACCATCCACAACTTGGTGACCAATGCCTTTTTGGGCATCCAGTTGCGCAACAAGCGCTTTAAAGTCCTGTACGCGAACAGCCCTTGTGATCAAAGCCACATGGGCAACTTGACTGTCAACGCCATCATCAACGATCCGATCAGCAATAGGGTAGACATCCTCAAAAACGCCAAGTGCGATTTTCGACAGAATTAGCGTTTCCATTGCATCTATGTTGCTAGAGTCTTCGCCAACAACTTGTTCCAAATACTTAGAAGCTGTTTGAAATTCCCGAGCAAAACTTGCATGTCGAGCAGCCAGATATGGCCCCGCAAGACCTTCTTGTGCGGCTGCTGGTTCCAACAGTCCAAGCGTAAGCGCAAGTAAAAGCGATTTTTTGATCAACAAACCAGTCTCATGAATTATTTTATGTCTATTAACTAGGGCTTACAACTGGCCATGGCAATGCCGAGCATGCCTAACAAGTGTTAAAACCGTTCTATTTCTTGGTCATGAACACGCTCAACGGCGCCAATAACGTCACCGCCCATCACATATTGGGATAGTTCGGTCCATCCCCACCTTGCGGCGTGACCCAATTAATATTCTGGCTCGGGTCTTTGATATCGCACGTTTTGCAATGCACACAGTTCTGAAAATTGATCACAAACCGATCCTCTTTTCCTTCTTCGGACACAACCTCATAGACGCCCGCCGGACAATAGCGCTGTGCAGGCTCCGCATAGGTCGGTAGGTTGACCGCCAAAGGCACAGATGCATCGGAAAGCTGCAAATGCACCGGCTGTTGCTCTTCATGGTTTGTCATGGAAAATGACACATTGGTCAAACGATCAAAGCTCAGCTTTCCATCCGGTTTCGGGTAATCAATTTCACAGTGCTTAGATGCAGGTTCTGTGGCCTCTGCATCGGTTTTCCCGTGCTTTAACGTGCCGAACAGCGAAACGCCAAAGATCGTTTGAAACCACATGTCAAATCCGCCGAGCGCAAGCCCACCAAGTGGCCCAAAACGGCTATTTAGTGGCGCTACATTGCGCACCTTTTTCAAATCCTTGCCAACGGGTCCTTTGCGCAACGAAGCATCATACTCTTCCAGTACATCCCCGGACCGGCCGGCTTGAATTGCCTTATACGCTGCCTCAGCCGCCTCAATACCTGAATGCATTGCATTGTGATTACCTTTGATCCGCGGCAAGTTAACAAGTCCAACAGAACACCCCAATAAAGCACCCCCTGGAAAAGCTGACTGCGGAATTGACTGAAAGCCGCCCTTGGTCACCGCGCGGGCGCCATAAGCCACGCGTTTTCCACCCTCAAGCAGTGCAGCAATCTTTGGGTGGTGTTTGAAGCGCTGAAATTCCATGTAGGGAAACAGATGCGGGTTTTTATAATTCAAATCGACGATATAGCCGACGTAAACCTGATTATTATCCAGATGATAGACGAAAGAGCCGCCGGAGTTTTTGAACCCCAAAGGCCAGCCCATGGTATGGGTGACTTCGCCTTCATTATGGTTTTCTGGCTTCACTTCCCAGATTTCTTTCATGCCAATGCCAAATTTTGGCACATCACATTGGGCCGCTAGGTCGTATTTTTCCAGCACTTGCTTGGACAGTGACCCACGCACGCCTTCGGATAAAAATACATATTTGCCGTGCAATTCCATGCCGGGTTCATATCCATCTGAGGGCGTGCCATCGGGGTTCTTGCCAAACTCACCAGCCACCACGCCTTTGACTTCGCCGTTCTCGCCAAACACCAATTCCGAACAGGCCATTCCCGGGAAAACTTCTACCCCTAATTCTTCGGCCTGCTCTGCCATCCAGCGGCATACATTGCCCATTGAAACAATATAGTTGCCGTGGTTGTTCATCAAAGGCGGCATGACCAAATTTGGAAGCCGAAGTTGACCGCCCTCCCCCAGAACGTAGAAATTGTCTTCTTTAACGGGCACAGTGAGCGGGGCGCCACGTTCTTTCCAATCTGGCATCAAACGGGTGAGGCCAGAGGGGTCCAAAACCGCGCCCGAAAGAATATGCGCGCCCACCTCGGACCCTTTTTCCAACACCACAACATCAAGATCAGAATCGAGTTGTTTAAGCCGTATGGCCGCCGAAAGACCCGACGGACCCGCTCCGACTATTACCACATCATATTCCATTGCTTCCCGTTCGGTATTAGACATTTGTTTTCCTCATTGGGGTGTGCACATAATATTGTTGCGCATGAATATCCTGCCGTAAAGGCTAACGTCAATCTAAACGCGGCGGTAATTTAGCCTTTTGCGGCTCAGTTTTGGGCAGAAGGTGGCAAACCGCTTTAAACTTTGACATGTTTTACTTGCATTCTCAGGTAGCCTTTGTCCAAATAAGCATTATAACCGAGCAAATCGTCGTTTTTGCGACCCATGACAAAGCGGACTTGATATGGAAAAAATCCCAATGACACGCGCGGGATACACTGCGCTTGAGGTCGAGCTAAAACAGCTAAAGTCGGTCGAGAGACCCGCAATTATTAAAGCCATTGCCGAAGCGCGCGAGCATGGCGATCTGTCAGAAAATGCAGAATACCACTCAGCCCGCGAAAAACATAGCTTCATTGAAGGCCGTGTCAAAGAGCTTGAAAGTGTTTTATCGCTCGCAGAGGTAATCGATCCCTCGCAAATGTCGGGTTCGATTAAATTTGGGGCAACTGTTGGTCTGGTGGATGAAGACACCGACGAAGAAAAAACCTGGCAGATTGTCGGCGAACACGAGGCCAGTATCGAGCGCGGCTTATTAAATATTAAATCACCTTTGGCACGGGCACTGATTGGCAAAGAAGAAGGCGACAGCGTGGAAGTAAAAACCCCAGGTGGGCAAAAATCTTACGAAATCTTGAGCGTTCATTACGCGTGACATCAGTTCTAAATAAATTGTATTAAATGAGTGAACATAAAAACCTGCAGACGCCGTCTGATGGATTATCAGCGCCAGCCAACCGTCAATCCCAAAACGTGATCGTTACGGTTACGATTGGTCTGGCGGTCATCTGGGTTATTTTTAGCGGTTTTGTATTCTGGAATAATCCACCTATGAGCCCAGAGGTTACTTTGGTTTTTATCGGCGCGGCCATTTTACCAGCATCAATCCTTTTGATTTGTGCCCTAATGGTTAAGAAATCTCAAATTCTACAACAAGATGCTCAAAGGTTGCATACGGTCGTAGAGGCCCTGCGCCATTCATTTATTGAACAAAACAAAACAGATTCTCAGACAAGTTTGAACGCCTCTGTAAATCGCAAGCTGGCCGAAATAGCCGAAGAACAACGTAAAATCCATAGCCTGATCAGCCAATTTCCCGCCTTACAAACCGATGGTGCGGCAGGACAATCAAGATCGGAAAGCCATCTAAGTTCCCAAGAGGAGCCCAATGACCAAACCGTATTGGAACTTGGAACGCCGCTCGAAGTTTTTACAGCGCCTCTATCAAACGCAGATTATATCCGTGCTTTGAACTTTCCTGAAACCCCAGATGATACGGTAGGCTTTGCGGTCATGAACCGCGCCATGAAGGATCACCTAACATCACAAATGATCCGCGCTGCTCAGGATATTTTAACATTGCTCAGCCAGGATGGCATTTACATGGATGATCTGCGGCCAGACATGGCTCGGCCGGATATCTGGCGGCAATTTGCAAAAGGCGATAGAGGCAGATCCATTGCTGCTTTGGGCGGCATACAAGATCGTTCTTCTTTGGCTTTAAGCAACGGGCGAATGAAACAAGACGCTGTTTTCCGTGATACTGCGCATCATTTCCTTCGCGTTTTTGACACTTGTTTTTCGAAATTCGAACCAACCGCAAGCGATGCAGAAATATCTGCCTTTTCTGAAACGCGCACAGCGCGGGCCTTTATGCTTTTGGGGCGGGTGGCCGGCACCTTTAGCTAAAGAGACCAAGCTTGCAGGCTTTGGTTCAAAGACCTAGTGCGTTAAAGGGGATAAATCGAACCTTATCTCCGGGCTTTATTATTGCGGCTTCTTCGCCAAGCTCGACCAAACCTTCGGCCCAACTCAACCCGCTAATACGGCCAGATCCTTCAGAACCAAAGGCCTCTACACGGCCCTCTCTTATGCGCGCGCGTAAAAATTCACTTCGGCCCGGCTTTTTGGATTTATGGAATGCAGCTGGCACGCTAAAACCTTGCGGGACTGGCCAGTCTCCTCCAGCCATCTGCTGCAAAGCCGGCGCTGCAAAAATGGCCGTGCATACGAATGCCGCAACTGGGTTTCCAGGCAGTCCGAAAACCGGCACCCCTTGCCAAAGCCCCATAGCCAATGGCCGTCCCGGCTTCACCGCGACGCGCCAAAGCGCCATTGATCCGGTGCTGGTTAGCAGAGCCGACATATGGTCTTCTGCGCCTGCTGAAGCGCCTCCTGAGGTCAAAATCACATCACATCGACTGGCCGCACTGTTCAGTTGCGCGCGCAGCTTTTCGGGATCATCCGGCGCGGTGCCTAAATCCATTACAGCATAGCCTAGACGGCGCAAAAGCCCCAAAAGCATTGGTCGGTTGGCATCGTAGATTTGACCAAATTTCGCCGACTGGGACGCTTCAATCAATTCATCGCCGGTTGACAAAACCCCTACGCTCAATGTGTCATACACTGGTAGATCCGCAATACCGGCAGAGGCCAAAAGCCCTAAATCAGCCACTGTAACCTTGCGGCCCCGGCTTAAAACACCTTGGCCTGCTTGAATATCTTCGCCCATCAACCGGGTATTTTTTCCTTGGCGCAAAGGGCCGTGAAAGGCAACTTCTTTCCCATCAGTTGCCACATCCTCTTGAAGCACAATTGTGTCGACCCCTTTGGGCAGGGCAGCGCCGGTTAATACCTGTATCGCCGACCCTTTTGGAACGCTCCCTTGATAAGGCTGACCCGCTGCGGCGCGGCCTTTAATCAGTGGCAGAATCAGCGAAGCGCTTTGATCGCTGAGCGTCCCATCAAAGCCGTATCCATCTACAGCACTATTGGCGTGCGGCGGACTACTACGCTGCGCATAAAGATCGCTAGATAAAAACCGCCCAACCGCCTGCTGAAGCGGAAGCTCGGTCGAAGCGACCCGGCATGTCAGTTTTTCTTTTAAAAGCGCGAGCGCCGTTTTAACGGGCATCCAATCAACGCCTGCAGGCAAAGCGAAACAATCATCACGCAAGGGCGGCGGTGTAATCATTGGCGCCCCCGCACAAAAGAGCTGCCCATAATCCATCCTTCTTCAATTCGAATATTTGCAGGTATATCGGCAGGGATCAAGCTTTGGAAGAGAGGGTCAGTTTGAAACATACGTTGCAATTGTTCACAACTACCGCGGACCTGCTGTGCATCCAGAATATCATATAACTGATCGGGCCAACGCTTGATGTAATCTTCCATAATTTCTTTTGCAGCCAGAATGCTCGGGTAAATTTCACCCACCACAACGGATGCGCGCGGCAGCAGTTTGCACCCTTCGATCGGCCAGACCTGACAGCGTTGGCCAAGCCATTTGCGCAGCTCTGAAAGATAGGGCAGGCCCAGCAAAGATTGTGATCCCACTGCACCAGTGGTGTACAGCTTCCACGCGCTATGGGCTTTGGCCGCAAGATCGGTTTGCCGGTATTCTGGTAATCCGTGGGAATGGCGCGCCGCGCCTTTATGCGGCAGACTGGGGAACTTCAGCTGCGCTGGTGCCCCCCAAAACGGGCCAATGCCAGCAAAGATTTTATTGATCTCGGCGGCCACCTCAAATCGGTTATTGCTATTATCTGGCGCATCTTCAATCCGTTCCTTTAACCAGTCCCAAACAGCCAGTGCCTCTGGCATGCCAGTCAGCGCTTTGGCAAAGCCTTGCGGATATCCAAGGGAAAAATCAAAACCTACAAATGTTTTCCTGCCGGCCGTCATTTCTGTTTCCAATAGCGCGTAAAGATGCTGCATCACTGCGCGCCGCGTGCGAAAATAAAGCGGGTGCGCGATTGGCTGCCCTCGTCGCTGTGCACATAGGTAAATCGCGTCTTTAACCGGCTTTTTGGCAGAAGGCTTCGAGCGCGCTGACCAGTCGATAGCGATGATCGTATCTATGCTCACAGTGCTACCTCTGAATGGATGAAATCTGCAATAGCGGCTGTATCATCAAGATCAAAAACAGGCCGATCAAGGGTCATTGCAACATCGCTTGCAACCGCGTGAATGGTCGGATCATTTGTGGCAATAAGGTCCGTGCCTGTGACCGCGCGAAAGGTTTCTATCTTTGGATGGCGGTCGCGTTTAAACCCTTCGATCAAGACCAGGTCAACAGGCGAAAGTTTTGCAAGCAGCACCTCAAGGCTGGGCTCTGCTTCGTCGCGCAGCTCATGCATCAGCGCAAAGCGGTTGCGCGAGGCCAGTAATACCTCACCTGCGCCCGCCATTCTATGGCGATGACTGTCTTTACCGCTGCGGTCCACATCAAAACTGTGATGGGCGTGCTTGATTGTGGATACTGAAAAGCCACGCTTGACAAATTCACTGACCAACCTTTCCATAAGGCCCGTTTTGCCCGAATTCTTCCACCCTGTAACGCCGTAGATTTTCATGCGCGATCCTTTAGCAATGCACTTGCCGTTTCCAAGTCCTGCGGCGTGTTCACATTAAAGAACGGATCAAAAGGTGTCGATGAAAACGCAGCCTGCCCTGCGCCGTGCATTTCCGTCCACTGCACAATTTTGCGCAACCCATTTTGCAAATGCCCGCGCAAGTCCTCCCTTAAAGCAACCGGCCAGAGGCCAAAGGTTGGCTGCCGCATAGACACGCCATTTGGCTCTTTTGTAGCGGCAAGGGCCAAAGGCACCGTCATGCCCTCAGAGGCCAGAATGAGCTGGGGCACAAGATCACAGGGGAAAAAAGGCGTATCCGCCGCAACCGTAACGATGTATTCGCCGCCCTGTGCACAGGCCCAGTCCAAACCGGCAAGAACCCCGGCAAGCGGCCCAGCATATCCGTCAACACTGTCGGCAAAGACGGGCAGTCCAAGATCTTCAAACCGGTCAGGATCGCCGTTGGCGTTCAATCCGACTTGCGCAACCTGCGGGGCCAACCGCTCAACGACCCGCGACATCATGGATTGTCCCTGCAGTACCAGCCGGCCTTTATCCCCGCCCCCCATGCGGCGGGCCAGACCGCCAGCCAGTATCACTCCGAGCGGTTGCTTCATTCCTCTAAGCCTTTGCGCATTGCTGCTCTAGGGTCATCCGGAATTTTTTCCATATCCGCGTCCCAAATCAGTCGCTCTTCGCCCGCAAGACAGACAAATCGCTTGCCGCGTAGCCGCCCGATCAAAGTCAGACCAACTTGCTTGGCAATCTCGACCCCCCACGCGGTAAACCCCGAACGGGAGGCGAGGATCGGGATCCCCATATGCGCAGTTTTGATCACCATTTCCGATGTCAATCGCCCGGTGGTATAAAGTATTTTATCACTTGCCGTTACCGATTGAGACAGCATCCATCCCGCGACTTTATCCACGGCATTATGACGCCCTACATCTTCCATATAAACCAGTGGCTGATCTTGGTGGCACAGAACAGTCCCATGAATGGCACCGGCTTTTAAATAAAGCGAGGGCGTGCGGTTAATTTTTGCAGCAAGTGCATAGAGCCAAGATGTTTTTATATCTGATCGGGGCAGTTTTACCGCTTCAAGGCCTTCCATCATATCACCAAACACGGTTCCAACGGCGCATCCGCTTGTGCGGGTTTTCTTTTGCAGTTTTGCTTCGTAATCCGTGGTTCGCGCCGTACGCACAACAATGGTTTCAAGCTCTTCATCAAATGCAATATCGGTGATCTGATCATCGGGCTGTAACATTCCCTGATTGCGCAAAAATCCAAGCGCTAAGTACTCGGGGTAATCCCCAATGGTCATGGCTGTGACAATTTCCTGCGAATTGAGGAAAATCGTCAACGGGCGCTCTTCGACTACATCCAGCACCTGGTGCTGGCCTTGATGATCTAAACCCGTTACTTGAGCTGTTAAGCTCCGTGCAACACTCATCGGCGCAATCAGATAGTCAGTTGTCGATTTGGTCATCAATATTTGCCCCAAGGCTATTTTAGAATTGCATCGCTCTATTGTGCTACTTTAGGTATCATATATGTCAATCCCACAGCCGTCAGGTTTTTTCATAAAGGGTGTACTAAACGGCGCCCCACATACGCTTGTCATTGGACCTTTCGGTTTTTTATTCGGAGTGGTCGCAACCGAAGCAGGCCTTAGTGTTTTTGAAGCGCTGAGCTTTAGCGTGCTGGTGGTGGCTGGCGCAGCGCAGCTTACCGCGCTGGAATTGATGCAAGACAACACCCCCACTGTAATTGTTATTTTATCTGCGTTGGCTTTGAATTTGCGCATGGCGCTTTATTCGGCCGCAATGACACCTCATTTGGGCACAGCAAGGTTTTGGCAGAGGATGGCGGCGGCATATACAATGGTTGATCAAAGCTATGCCACAAGCATTCTACAATATGAAAACAACCCTCAAATGAACATGCCGCAAAAACTGGCGTTTTTCTTTGGTGTTGCGACGCCTGTGATCCCGATTTGGTACGCGTTAACTTTTTTTGGGGCATTGGCCGGTCAATCCGTTCCCGCCGAAATCCCGTTGGATTTTGCCACCCCGCTTACATTTATTGCCCTTCTCGCCCCATTGCTACGCACTGTGCCGCATATTCTCGCCGCTCTGGCGTCGGTCATTGCGGGGCTTTTGTTTCATGCCATGCCGTATAACCTTGGGATTATGCTCGCAGGTGTGATCGGGATGAGCGTCGGCGCTTGGAGTGAACAGCGCGGGTTTGGAGAGCGCCGCGGATGAATTTTGCACAAGAAAGCAATTTATGGCTTGTGATCTGGGCGCTTTGCCTTGGCACGTTTGGATTGCGCTTTTTATTTCTAGGCGTGGTGGGTGATCGAAAAATGCCGCCGTGGGTTCTGCGCCATCTGCGCTACACGGCGGTCGGCTTGCTGCCTGGTTTAATTGCACCGCTGGTACTTTGGCCAGAGGCCACCGGCGGCGCTCTAGATTGGCCCCGTTTGATCGCGGCGGCCGTTACCTTGGCGGTGGGTTACAAGACAAAAAATGTATTTGCCGCAATCCTACTAGGCGCGCTCTGCCTTTATGTCACAGGGCAAATGGCATAAGATTAAATCTTGGAAAAGTTTAGGCAGAAACTGCCTAAACACATCACGTCTCAAAATGACGTGCGTAGACTACCCATTTACGAGTGCAATAAACACCAACGCAACCACACAGAAAATCGCTGTTTTTGTCACTAAAGACATAAACCCTTCAAATGTTTTTTCTTGGTCCTCAGTGTCCATTGATCCGTGTTCATGCTTGGCCATTCGGCTACTCCTAGTCAAAGCTCTCATTCTGTCTCTAGCGGATTTGTTGGCCGCTGTCATCCTCTAGCCAAACTCTTTTGATGCTGCCTCTCGTCGCACCCCTTCAAAAGCTCAAAAATGCGCGCGCGGCGCAGCGCCGGCGTCCTAGCGATGATAGCGATACACACCATCTGGGTCCAAGCGGCGGGTTACATCCCCCTTTAAATAGAGATGATTAAGATGCGCCACTGCCTCAACCAGAGCTAGGCCATATTCATCTGCGCCAATACGCCGCTTAAAAAGCGGCTGAAAGCATTCTGTCGCCGCTTTGGGCTGATCCAAAAAAGCGATTAGTCTTTCCAAAGCGCTATGGTGGTTTTCAATCATATGTTTAAACCGAAAGGGCAGACCCTTGAATGGTAGTTTATGGCCGGACAGAACCAATTGATCTGGATGTGCTAGTTTTGCCAACCGGCCACAGGATTCAAACCAGTCGCCAACCGGATCTGCCTCTGGCTCTGTGGCATACACCCCGAGATTTGGGCTAATTGATGAAATAATTTGATCCCCAGCAAGCACCAGATTATCAGAGCTGTTCCAGAGGGTGGCATGTTCTGGTGCATGGCCGTGCCCGATATGGACCTGCCAGTGCCTACCGCCTATTTCAATCACATCATCCTGCTGTATTCTGTGAAAGCCCAGCGGCATCGGATGGACCGCATCAGCGAAATTAAACGGCTTTCCATTGGCCCGCTCATCAATGATGTCCTGCGCCATTCCAGAGCGCTGCCAGAACCGCAAGGTTTCGGGAGGCGGTGTTTTTTGCACATCCAAACAAAGCATCCGCGCCATCAGCCAAGCGGTGCGTGTTGTCCATAGTTCTGCATTGAATTCGCTTTGAAACCAACCTGCAAGCCCGATGTGATCCGGATGGTGATGGGTTATGATCACCCGTCCTACAGATTTTTGCGAAAAAACGCCGCCAAGTAAATCGCGCCATATCTGTCGGGTTTTATCCGACCCCATGCCGGTATCAACAACGGTCCAACTGTTACCATCATCTAAGACATAGGTATTCACATGGTCCAACTTCATCGGCAGTGGCAACCTGACCCAAAACACCCCTTTGGCCACTTCCACTGCAGAGCCGATCTCGGGCGGCGATGTCCAAGGGGTCGTGATCAGTTGCAGGTCATCCGTCATTCTTAGGCCAGTTCCTCTAGGCGAAAGGCATACAGATCCTCGGCCCCTTGGCGGGCCTGATCCAATAAACCGATATGTTCGGGGAGCAAACTGTTGATGTAAAATCTGGCAAGTTTCCCCCGAGGGCCTGGCTCTGGCTCGCTCATTGCTGCATGAAGATGGAAGTGCGCGCCCAGAACCCTTGCAAAGGCACGCAAAAAGCCTGTTGCGCCAGCAAAGCGGTCATTAAACTCTGTTTGCGTCGCCATCCATTCCACGGCTTCGCGCAGGGTTTCTGTTGCCTGCCAAACCTTATCGGCCAAATCAGGATGGCTTTGCTTTGCGCTTTCACTTTCGCTTGCAAACTGATCCAACAGCGCAAAAGCGGCCTCGCCGCCGTCAAGCATTTTGCGGCCCACAAGGTCCATCGCCTGAATTCCGTTTGTGCCTTCATAAATTGCGGTGACGCGCACATCGCGGCTATACTGTGCGGCTCCGGTTTCTTCGATAAATCCCATGCCGCCATGCACTTGCACGCCCATTTCTGCAACGGCAATCCCCACATCGGTTCCAAAAGCTTTGGTAATAGGGGTCAGCAACGCCGCGCGGGCCTGCCACGCAGGGTCTGCCGTGGCAGAGCTTAAATCAATGGCCACAGCATTGGCCAAAGCAATCGCGCGGGCAGCAAAAATATCGGCTTTCATGGTCAACAGCATGCGCCGCACATCCGCATGATCAAGAATAGTTCCAGAGGCATCAGCAATGGGGCTGCGGCCTTGCTTGCGCTCGCGTGCATAAGAGAGCGCATGTTGATACGCGCCTTCTGCAGCGCCAATGCCCTGACCACCCACACCCAACCGCGCGTTATTCATCATAGTGAACATCGCCCGCATACCGTCATGCGGCGCGCCGATCAGCCAGCCGGTTGCCCCGTCATACTGCATCACCGCTGTCGGGCTGCCATGCAGGCCCATTTTATGTTCCAAGCTTACAACCTTCAAAGCATTGGCCACCCCGGGGTTTCCATCGCTGTCCGGGATCAGTTTGGGCACCAAAAATAACGAAATCCCCTTAGTTCCACCGGCCCCACCGGGAAGGCGCGCCAGAACCAAGTGGCACACATTTTCAGAAAAATCATTATCCCCCCATGAGATATAGATTTTTTGCCCAGACACCGCATAGGTTCCATCACCGTTATCCTCTGCTTTGGCGCTTAAGGCGCCAACATCTGATCCGGCCTGCGGTTCGGTTAAATTCATTGTTCCGCACCATTCCCCAGAAATCAGCTTTGGCAGATATAAGGATTTGATCGCATCGCTGGCGTGATGTTCAAGCGCCTCGATCTGGCCTTGGGTCATCAAAGGATTGAGTTGCAGCGACAGACATGCGCCTGCCATCATTTCATTCACGGCTGTGGTGATTGTCATCGGAAGCCCCATACCGCCATACTCTGGGCTGGCCGACATTGAAACCCATCCCCCCTCTGCAATCGCTTTATAGCCTTCGTTAAAGCCTGCTGAGGTTCTCACTTTACCATTTTCCATCCGAGCCGGATCAGTGTCACCTGCACGCTGTAAAGGCGCCAAGACATCCTGACACATGCGCCCAGCCTCGGCCAAAATTGCCTCAACCATATCCTGTGTTGACTCGTTAAAACGTGACGTGTTGCTCACCTGATCAAAGCCCACCACATGATCCAAAAGAAACTTGTACTCGTCTATCGGTGCTTGATATGGCATTGGACCTCCTCGAAAGTAGACTTGGCAACGCAAACATTTGCTATTATGCGCAACTCACTGTGATAACTTAATCGACCGTCTTTAACCAGCAACCAAAACGCAGCGTCAATATGAAAACTATCCGCACCCAATCTCTTTCCCCCGCTGCTGCGCATCTTAAACAGGCAAGCAGTATTTTGCAGGATGGCGGTTTGGTGGCCTTTCCAACCGAAACAGTCTATGGGCTTGGCGCGGATGCAAGCAATGACCATGCGGTCGCAAAAATTTACCACGCCAAAGGCAGGCCGCAGTTCAATCCATTGATCGTGCATGTAGCAAACGTGCAAACGGCGCGCAGATTTGTTCAATGGAGTGATCTGGCCGATCAACTGGCGAAAGCGTTCTGGCCGGGGCCCTTAACGCTTGTGCTGCCGCGAAAAAAAGAGGCACGCCTCTCGAATTTGCTCAGTGCAGGTTTGCCAACCATCGCCATCCGGGTTCCCAACCATCCTGTGGCCAAAGCTTTACTGGAAAAATTTGGCGGCGCCGTTGCAGCGCCATCGGCAAACCCATCGGGACAGATTAGCCCAACAAGCGCGGCGCATGTGCGATCCGGCCTAAAGGGCCGCATCGACGCGATTGTGGACGGAGGGCTGTGCACTGTTGGGCTTGAATCCACCATTATTCGACTAGATGACACCGCAGTGCTCTTACGTCCCGGCGGCGTTGCCGCCGAAGATATAAAAAATGAAATTGGCAAGCCTGTTCACATCCAGACGACTGTCGACAAAATCACCACGCCCGGTCAGATGGATTCGCATTATGCGCCGCGTGCACAGGTTCGGCTGGATGCCAAAAACTGGCGACCAGATGAAGCACGGTTAGGGTTTGGAGCGGTTGATTGTGATCTTAACCTATCACTTTCGGCTGATTTAATTGAAGCGGCGGCAAACCTATTTAGTCATTTGCACCGCCTAGATGCAGAAGGAAAAGCAATGATCGCGGTATCCCCAATCCCGCAAACCGGGCTTGGGCTAGCAATCAATGACCGGCTTCAAAGAGCAGCTGCGCCACGTTAAAACGCATCACGCCGTTCCCCCGTAACTTGATAGCATCAACGCATCAATGCCCATCAATCCCAGTGCAGATTGCCATTTACCCCCGTGGTCAACGCTTAAGACCATATCCTCATTGGCATCAGAAACAAGCCAGCCGTTATTGGCGATCTCGTCTTCGATCTGACCCGCGCCCCATCCAGAATACCCCATGAATAAACTTGCCTGCTCAGGTGCAGAGCCGGTTGCAACAGCTTCGATGATATCCTTGGTTGCTGTCATCGAAAGCGTTTGCCCGATAGGTTGCGTTGAAACCTCTGCCTGATAATCTTGCGAATGCACAACAAATCCGCGCGACTGATCAACTGGGCCGCCAAAAAGCACCGGAATAGAGCGAGCATTGGTAGTTTCTATGGACAACTGACTGCAAAGTTCTTTGAAGGACGCATGTTCTATTGGTCGGTTGATGACCAAGCCCATTGCGCCCTCTGAGCTGTGCGAGCACATATAAATCACAGAGCCATCAAATCGCGGATCCATCATCCCTGGCATCGCAATCAGGAGCTTTCCAGCAAGTTCCAAACTTTGATCAGGCCTGCTCATGCCAAATCCTTTCTTTATGTTCAGAATGACCTGTGACAGCCTTCTATGCAACTGCAATGTCCTGCGCACGGCCAAATCGCATAAAAGTGTCTTGGCAAATGGCAAATATTCGCGCATTCACTGTGCATGAAGCTAACACATGTTATTTTTTCCTGGCTAAGTTTTTGGGCCTTATTGAGCGCGCACAATCTTGCAGCTGACACTCAAGGTATCAACGCGCATGGACTGCGCAGCGGTTGGCTCAAATCCAACGGGCAGTATACGGCGGCATTGGAAATTCATCTTGCACCGGGGTGGAAAACCTATTGGCGCGCGCCGGGCGACACGGGCTTTCCTCCGCAATTTGACTTTAGTGGTTCTCGCAATGCGCAAGAGTTAGAGATTATCTGGCCTGCTCCTATCCTATTTGGTCCGCAAGATATGTGGTCAATTGGTTATTCTGGTCATGTGGTTTTACCATTGCTTGTTCAGCCCTCAGACCCCCAAAGCTTGGTCGAGCTTAATCTAAAGGCCTCTCTAGGTATTTGTGACGATATCTGCATACCGGCAGCACTTTCCTTTTCAGGCGTTTTATCCCCCGACAGCCGAACTCCCGACCCCAAGATTATTGCTGCACTGGCCAATCTGCCCTACTCAAAAAGCGAGGCTGACCTCAAAGAGCTCGCCTGCACGTTTAGTGCATCTGGCGATACCCTTGAAATAGATGTTCAGCTGTCTTTGCCGCCCACCGGCGACCAAGAAATTGTGATGCTTGAATATTCTCAGTTGGGACATTGGATATCTATGCAGCATCCCAAACGAAATGGGCAGGTTCTTTCGGCTAAGGGGTTCTTGCATGGCGATTTAGGTCGGCCCTCTGATCTGCGTGGATCAGACTTGAGTATAACTGTTGTTGGGTCAAACCACACAGTTGATGCCGGCACCTGCGCCCCTTAAGCGCGCAGACGGCCAACACCCTGCACAATCAAACTCGCAAGAAACGCAACGAGGATAATCCCGCAAACCCCAGTAAAAAACACTGCAAACGCGATTGGCATTGAGGCCGCATTCACTGGAAATGGCAGCCCGTTGGCGAGGCTTTGCGGCATGGCTCCAAAATTCATCACCCAACCCATGGTGACAGCAAACCAACCAGCGATCAAAAGCCCTAAACCCCAAGTTGCCGCGCGCACAGATTTAGCGCGGCCAAACAAAGCATGGCGAAGCGAAACGAAATGACGGCGCACGTCATGCTGTGCAGCGATCAAGGCTGGGACAACCAACAACACCAAGAGCATGCCAAACCCCAAACCATAGACCAATGTAATCACTGTGGGTTTGAGAAACTGCGCCTGCGAGGAACGCTCATACAGCAAAGGCGCAAGGCCAAGCACCGTTGTTAAAGTGGTCAACATAACTGGCCTGAGACGATCCACCGTGCCTTCAATCACCGACGGGATAAGCCCGCGCTCTTTGGCATATTCATCAATCGATGTAATCAGCACGATGGAATCGTTAATAATAATTCCTGTCATTCCCAAAAGTCCAACCACGGTAAACAGCGATAACGGAACATCCCAAATGTAATGCCCGTATATCGTGCCGACCAACCCAAAGGGAATAACAGCCATCACCACGACCGGCCGTGTCCAGCTGGCAAAAACCCATGTCAGGACCAGATAGATGCCGACCAAACATAGGATCATTCCGGTGCGCGCATCGTTGAGAAACTCATCTTCCTGTTCTGACAGTCCTGCAAGCCGCCAATCTACTTGGTGTTTGCTGGCAATTTCGGGCAGTATTTCGCTTTCAAGTGCTAAAGACACTTCTTCTGCCGCTGCCGGATCATCCTCGGAAATATCGCCCGTAATGGAAATCAGCCGAATTCCGTTTTCGCGGCGCACAGTTGAAAAGCCGGACCGGCGGTTGACGCTTACAATATCGGCCAACGGCACGTAATTCCCTGCAATAGTCCGCAACTGCATGCGTTCAAGAAAATCTGCCGTAAGCTCGTTTTTAGGTAATTCTACACGAATCGCTGCACTGCGCGGCCCCATCGGAAAACTCGCAGCTTCCAACCCGTTTAAACGGTTGCGCAGAACGCGCCCTAACCCGTCAATGGTAAATCCTAATGCTTGGCCCTGGGCTGTGAGTTCTAAGATTAGCTCTTCTTTGTCATAGGATAAGTCATCTTCAACTGCCGAGACCTCTGAAAATCGGCTCAGGGCGGCCTTTAAATCTTCTGACGCTGCTTTTAAGGATTCTGCTTTTGCGCCATAGAACTGTACATCTAACGCGTCACCACCCGGCCCCGATCGCCATCCCCTGAACGAGATTGTTTCGACCAAAGGATGCCGGCGTACTTTATCCTGCAACTCGCCCACAAAGGCGAAACTGGAATACGATCTAAAATCAGGGTCGATCAGTTCAATGGAAATACCGCCCAATTGATCCGGTGTTTTGGTTTCAGTGCCGGATAAACCGCGCCCAGAATTGCCGCCAATTTGGGCCACCACGTAATCCAAAGGGTTGCTGCCGTAGCGTTCCTCATAATCGCGCCCTAACTCTTCGGTTGCACGCTGCATTTCGCGCATCATTTCCATCGTATCTTCACGCCCAGCAGAGGAAACCATGGCAAAATTACCGCTCACCGAAGACTGCTCTGGTGCGTTGAAAAACCGCCATTTCACTTGGCCGGACATAAACATAGCAATTTGGCTCGCCAAAATCGCAACGGTGCCTGCAAGCACGACATAGCGGCCACGAATGACCAAAGCCATCAACCGGCGAAACAGGGTTTCGCGCACCCATTCGAAACCAATATTTACCACCCGGCTCGGCATGTCATACCAGTGATTTTTCACTCCGTGCTTGAGCGAGTGCGCCATGTGGTTGGGCAAAATCAAAAAGCACTCAATAAATGAGGCCGCCAGCACCACCACAACGGTAAACGGAATATCTGCAATCAAATCACCAAACCGGCCACCCACCGCAACCAGCCCGAAAAAGGCTATGATCGTGGTCGTGGTTGCCGCAAACACAGGAAGCGCCATACGGCGCGCAGCAGTTTCAGAAGCTTCAATAGGTCCAAGCCCCTTACGGGCACGGCTGTCAGCATGTTCACCAACCACAATAGCGTCATCCACCACAATCCCCAAAGTGATGATCAAAGCGAACAATGAAATCATATTAATGGTTATGCCCGCAGCATACATAATTGCAAGCGCAGCAAGCATCGCCGTAGGAATACCGGCGGCAACCCAGAAAGCCGTGCGGGCATTGAGAAATAGGAACAGCAATATCAGCACAAGCCCAAGACCACTAAGCCCATTATCAAGCAGCATGTTCAGGCGACCCGAAATATACTCTGCACGGGTTCTGATCAATTCGATCTGGGCCCCTTCCGGTAGGGTTTCCGATAACCGGTCGGCAATCCGCTGAACTGTATCCTGAATTTCGATGGCGTCGCCCTGTTGCGACCGGTCCACACGCACCGCAATAGCCGGGTTTTCACTAACAAAATATCCCCTTTGGCGGTCGACCCCTTCGACGCGAACCTGTGCAATATCCCCGATGCGCAAATAGGATCCATCCGCGTTCGAGCGCAGTACAATCCGCCTAATCTGCTCTGCCGAGCGCTTTTCCACACCGGTTCGCACCCGCGCATTTGCGCCGCTCACATCGCCAGCAGGGTCGGCGCTGACTTCTTGCGCGATCACCGCCGCGATTTGCTGCATGGTGATGTCATGCGCCACCAAATTAACCGCCGGCACTTCAATGATTGTTTCCGGGGCTGCCACGCCGGTGACGGTGGCCCGTGTCACCCCTTCGGCGAACAGACGTAAAACCAACTCATCGGCAAATAGAGCCAACTGCGCAGGATCAAGCGGGCCGGAAATGATGACGTCTGTCACACGGTCGCGCCAAGCCCCGCGCCGCACCAATGGATCTTCGGCGTCATCGGGCAGCGTAGTGACCTGATCCACAGCTGTTTCAATATCGGCAGCCGCGCGCGCCATATCCCAGCCGGGTTCAAATTCTAAAAGAATGTTGGCGCGTTCTTCGCGCGATGTGCTTTTTGCACCTGTTACACCTTCAACAGAAAGCAAGGCAGGCTCAAGCAGTTGCACAATCGCGTCATCAACATCTTCTGCGCCCGCGCCGCGCCACGCGACACTGACAGTGACATTGTCAATAATAACATCTGGAAAGAACTGCGCACGCATGCGCGGCAAGCTGACCAGACCGGCAATAATCAAAACCACCAATAATAAATTTGCAGCTGTGCCATGGCGGGTGAAATACGACAGAATGCCGCCAGCGGCTTTTGGAAGATCACGTACCATGTTTATCCTCCCATCCGGCTTTCAATACGCTCAACCACCTTGGCCGGGACTTTGTCCTGCTTGAGCTGGGTTAAAATCCGTTCTTTGGCATCTTTGGGAATATATGCGTTGCCCTCAATCGCCGCGATAAGCTTGGCGCGCCGCTCGTCGCTGAGTTCAACGACTTCGGGCTCTTTAGGGGTGCTTGCCTCACCACTTCTAAGCGGTTTAACCTTGATCCCACTGCCTAAGACCGGCGTTTGCTCGGCCACGACCTCGCGGCCGCTTAAACCGCGGCCACGCACCAAAATGTGGTCACCCTGTTGGCGAAAGACCCGAACCTCGGTACTTTGAAGCCTGTCATCCTCGGTCAAAACCAAAACAGCGTTATCTGCATTTAGGGCAGATGACGGCAGCTTAATAATGTTGTCCATCGTTGGCTCACTCAGCGCCACAGTGACAAAATCACCCGGCTTTAATCCGCGCGGGTTTTGCAATTTGGCAAACAAGAGCCGTCCAGTTTGTCCAGCGCCAACAGATCCGCTGTCGCGGCTTAACACGGCATCTGTGGTCAGCTCTGTTCCAAAGACATTAAGCGAGACTTTAGCCTGGCTTTTGATCAGCTTTCCGGACCGATCAAGCAGGCGTGCGTATTGTTCAGTTGATACCCGAAATGCAACTTCAAGGGTTTCGGGATCAATTAAGCTGCCAATTTTCTCATTCGGGCTGACCAAACCGCCTTTCACCAAGCTGATACTGCCCAGCGTCCCGCTGAATTCCGACGTTAGAACGGTATCTTTCCACCGCCGACTTGCATCTTGCAAAGCCAACTCTGCTCGGGCGAGGCGGGTTTGTGCTTGAGCGCCGCGGGCTTTGGCCTGATCTACCGCGCTGCGCCGCGACAGCACTGCCTGGGTGGCAGAAGACGCTGCCAGCTCGGCAGTTTCCACAGCCGCAGAGGTGCCAACACCGCGTTTTTTCAAGTCTAATTGGCGTTCAAGGGCGCGGCTGCGCAGATCGGCCTGATCCCGTGCAGCTTGCAATTCATCGTTAATTAGCACCAGCGCACGGTCGGCCTCTTCCACTTCGGCCATCGCGTCGGTCACATCCGCCTCTGCACGGCCGACAGCCGAACGCGCATCTGCATCATTCAACCGCACAAGCACCTCGCCTGCTTGCACCTGACCCCCTTCGACAAAGCCTTCTGCCAATTCGATCACCTGCCCCCCTGTGGCCATTCGCAAATCAAGCGTGCGGCGGCTTTGAACCTCGCCAAAAGCTTCTAGCATCGGGGTAATAGATTGCGGCTCTGCAGTGACTACATTGACGGTAAATACCCGTTCTCGTTGCTGCGACGTTCGGGGCTTGCGCGACATGCTGTCTTTCATCGCTGAGCTTACCATCTGCCCTGCATAGGCAAATAGCCCCACGGTTAAGGATAGCAGCAGGAGCCCAACCAGGCTTTTCCTAAAAAATCGCATGTTTTAGCCCCTTTCAGCGGGAAAAACCCGCTTATGCTGTTAAGTTGTAGTGTGCATTCTAGGTTTGCCAAGCCAGTTTTATACGGTTGGTCGCTTCACTTCCGTTGGAGATTTTCTTCCAAGCGGGGCATTATTTCCACAAAATTGCATGGCTGGTGACGAAAATCGAGCTGTTTGAGCAAAATTTCATCCCATGCATCACGGCAGGCGCCAGGGCTTCCAGGCAAGGCAAAAAGGTAGGTGCCCTTCGCGACACCAGCTGTGGCGCGGCTTTGCACTGCCGAGGTGCCAATTTTCTGCATGCTCACCATGGTAAATACCGTACCAAAGGCATCAATTTCTTTTTCATAAACATCCCGGTGGGCTTCCACGGTTATGTCACGGCCCGTAAGACCCGTTCCACCGGTGCTGATCACAACATCAACATTCGGGCTGTCGATCCACTGCCGCAACTGCTGGGCAATTTCAATGCGTTCATCGGGCACTATGGTGCGTTCTGCCAAATGATGGCCCGCTGCTGCAAGCCGGTCAACCAAAGTCTGCCCCGATTTGTCGTCAGCCAGACTTCGGCTATCAGACACTGTCAGAATGGCTATTTTTACAGGAATAAACTCAAGTGTTTCGTCGATGCGGCTCATGATACGCTCAGTTTTGCTTTCAACATTAAAAGATCGGCCCAGGCCAATTTTTTAGCGCTTGGATTGCGCAAAAGATAGGCCGGATGGAACATCGGTATCACATCTATATCGCAACTTTTTTGCAGCTGTCCGCGCAGCTTGGAAATCCCACGTTTGCCCAGCAATGCCTGACAGGAAATATTCCCCATCGCCACCACAACAGTTGGTTTAACCAACGCGATATGCTGTAGTAAGAAAGGCGTCAGCATAGCGATCTCTTCAGGGCTGGGTTCGCGGTTTTGCGGCGGGCGCCATGGCACAACATTGGTGATATAGGCCGCATTTTCCACAGCCTTCGCATGCCTGTCCAAACCGATTGCAGCCAGCATTTTATCCAAAAGCTGACCGGCGCGGCCGACAAAAGGCTTGCCTTGCTGGTCTTCATCGCGGCCGGGCGCCTCGCCGACAATCATCACACGCGCCTTGTGGCTTCCATCGCTGAACACCAAATTGCGCGCGCCGCGCTTTAGCTCACAATGCTCAAAGCTGGCCAATGCAGCCTTTAAAGTGTCCAGCGAATTGGCCGCTTCGGCCACCTGTTTGGCAATTTGAACAGGATCTTGATGGGGAATGGGCCGAGGCGCAGATTGGGCAGCCGCGGTTTTAGCAGCGGCCGGCTTTGGGGCTGCTGCCTCAAGCGCAAAGCGGTCCACCGGCGCATCCAAGATTGCCTCGGTTGCTCCCAGTTCCACCTGCCATTCCAAAAGCGCGCGTGCGCTGTGCCAGTCAATTTGCGATTCCATAGATGAAAGTCTAGCCTGTGCAGCCCAAAAGGAAAAGGAGTCCGGTTGAGATGCAAAAGACTGCCGGCATAAGTACATCGCTTTTCTCATGTAATATGCGCAGTTAAAAAATTTACCTCTTTAGCTTTTGGATCGCCGTTTGAATATCCGGCCGTCTGTCACTGCAAAACCCAACGCAATAATTACAAATCCCGCCCATGCCTCTGGCCGCATCTGCTCGCCCAGAAAGACTGCGCCAAGGACAATTGCAAATGGGGGTATGAGCAAGGTGACGAGCATTAAGTTTGCAGCGCCAGCCCGCACCAAAGTGGCAAAATAAAGCATATACGCCACCGCCGTTGACAGGATTGCGATGCCCAAAAGGGCGGCCCAGACACTTAACGACAGGGAAAAGCTTGGCGGCCCATCAAAAATTACCGCAATCGGGATCATCAAAAAACTACTCGCTGCCACCATTCCAAATGCATTCATTAGCGGTGGCTGGCCAGAAAGCGTTGTTTTGCCCCAGACACTCGCAAAAGAATAAGAGACAGCTGCACCCAGCATAGCAAGCTGCGCCAGGTTACGCGGGTCAAAACCGGTCAAGACAGACGGTCCCATAATAAAGGCCACACCAATAAGACCAAGCACTGCACCCCAAAGCTTGTATAGGGTCAACCGCTCATCTGAAAGCAGCGCTCCGGCGATCACAGCACCAAAGATAGCCGTGGTTCCGTTCAGAATTGCGGCCAAACCACTGTCAATATACACTTGCGCCCAAATTATTAATGAAAAAGGGATCGCGTTATTGAGCGCGCCCATTATCAGATAAGCGCCCCAAACCCGCAGTGATGTTGGAAACGCAATGCCTTGCCTGCGCACAATTAGGCCAAGAACTGGAACCGCCCAGAAAACGCGGTGCAAAGTAATGGTCAACGGCGGAACCTCTTGCAAGGCAATTTCAACAAAGAAAAAGGAACCGCCCCAAATTATTGCCAGTAGCGCAAGCATGGCCGCAGACCTAAGATCCAATGATGATGATTTTTCAGCTGTCACCAAGCCATCCCGAAAATGTTTCAGTAATTTCCTGTATCATACCAAGCCTTTGCATCACGACCCGAAACTTGCGTATTTTTCACTATTGCAAAGCAATTTTTATTTCTATTTCGCCGGCTGTAACGCGAGGTATCAACTATAGACCCCTGCGCGGGCCATCCGTTCCTGACCGCGCGGTTCTTGATACCGATGTGGCGCACTGCGCATTTCCAAGCGGTTGCACCAAAAAGCAAATTCAGCCCGCATAAGAATCTATGGTAGAAAGTGACTGAGGGCTTGTGCCAAGGCCTCTAGCACTTTATGAACCGTTCAAATTCAGCGGAGCGCATTTATGGGGTTCACCGACAAACACCTTTTGGGCATTGAGCCACTTTCCCCCGCTGCTATTTCCGAAATTCTTGATCTTGCCGACAGCTATGTTGATCTAAACCGGCGCTCGAATAAACATTCGGACGTTTTGGCCGGTCTGACCCAGATCAATATGTTTTTTGAAAACTCAACCCGTACGCAGGCCTCGTTTGAGCTGGCAGGTAAACGGCTGGGCGCCGATGTGATGAATATGGCCATGCAGGCCAGTTCGATCAAAAAGGGCGAAACCCTGATTGATACGGCGCTAACGCTAAACGCAATGCACCCTGATCTTTTGGTTGTGCGGCATCCGCAATCTGGCGCCGTTGATCTGCTGGCGCAAAAGGTCAATTGCAGTGTGTTAAACGCAGGCGACGGACGCCATGAACACCCCACGCAGGCGCTTTTGGATGCGCTGACCATCCGCCGCGCCAAAGGCCGTCTGCATCGGTTGAGCATCGCGATCTGCGGCGATATCGCCCACAGCCGCGTGGCACGGTCCAATATTATCCTGTTGGGCAAAATGGAAAACCGCATCCGCCTGATCGGACCGCCAACGTTGATGCCTTCGGGCATCGCCGAATTTGGCTGCGAGGTCTATGAGGACATGCAACAAGGGCTGCAGGATGTGGATGTGGTAATGATGCTGCGTTTGCAGCGCGAACGGATGGACGGCGGGTTTATCCCCTCTGAGCGCGAATATTACCACCGCTACGGGCTGGATGCAGATAAACTGCAAGTGGCCAAGGATGATGCTATTGTTATGCATCCCGGCCCGATGAACCGCGGCGTTGAAATTGACGGTGATATTGCCGATGACATCAACCGTTCGGTGATTCAGGATCAGGTGGAAATGGGTGTGGCGGTGCGTATGGCGGCAATGGATTTGCTGGCACGCAACCGGCGGGTCCACGCGCCGGAGGTTGTGGTATGACCAAAATACTGTTGACCAATGCGCGCCTCATTGATCCCGAAGCAGGTAATGAAACAGACGGCAGCCTGTTGATCAAAGATGGTGTGATCCAAGCGGTTGGATCTGTTGTTGACACCCCGCCAAAGGGCGCTGTGGTCATTGATTGCGGCGGCAAGGTGCTTGCCCCCGGGATCATTGATATCGGCGTTAAAGTCTGCGAGCCGGGCGAGCGCCATAAGGAATCGTTTAAATCCGCAGGACAAGCAGCGGCCGCCGGCGGCGTGACGACTGTAGTAACTCGTCCCGATACCCTGCCGGCGATTGACACCCCCGAAACGCTTGAATTTACCCGCAGGCGCGCCAATGAAGCCGCGCCAGTGAATGTACTGTCCATGGCGGCGCTGACCAAGGGCCGCGACGGGCGCGAAATGACCGAGATCGGCTTTTTGCTGGATGCTGGCGCAGTGGGCTTTACCGATTGTGACAGGGTGATCACCGATACTAAAGTGCTTGTGCGTGCACTTTCCTATGCGCGCTCGCTTGGGGCTCTGGTGATGGGTCATCCGCAAGATCCGGGGCTGTCAAAGGGCGCTGCGGCTACATCGGGCAAGTTTGCATCCCTGCGCGGATTACCAGCCGTTTCCCCCATGGCTGAGCGCATGGCCATTGACCGCGACATCGCGATGATCGAAATGACCGGCGTGCGCTATCATTTTGATCAGATCACCACTGGCCGCGCGCTGCCTGCACTGCGCCGCGCCAAGGACAACGGGCTTGATGTCACGGCAGGCACCTCGATCCACCACCTGACACTCAATGAATTTGATGTGGCCGACTACCGGACATTTTTTAAAGTCAAACCGCCGCTACGCGCCGAAGAGGATCGGCAATTGATCATAGAAGCAGTGCGCGATGGTGTAATCGACATCATTTGCTCTATGCACACGCCGCAGGATGAAGAAAGCAAGCGGTTGCCTTTTGAAGCGGCCGCCTCGGGTGCGGTGGGGCTTGAAACGCTTTTGCCTGCGGCGCTGCGGCTGTATCATTCCGGCGATCTTGATCTGCCAACCCTGTTTCGGGCGCTATCGCTTAATCCGGCCAAACGGCTTGGCCTTTCGGCAGGGCGGCTATCGGTGGGGGCACCGGCCGATCTTGTGCTGTTTGATCCCGGTGCGCCGTTTGTTCTCGACCGTTTCAAGCTGCATTCAAAGTCGAAAAACACGCCCTTTGACGGGGCGCGGATGCAGGGCAAAGTTCTGCGCACGTTTGTGGCGGGCAAAGAGGTTTTTGAGGCATGATACTTTTTCCCGATATAACCAGCGATGGCGCCACCCTGATCCTATGGGCCATTGCCGGATATGGGCTTGGCTCAATCCCGTTTGGCATGGTACTGGCACGGATGATGGGGCTGGGCAA
Source organism: Rhodobacteraceae bacterium Araon29 (assembly GCA_039640505.1). Lineage (NCBI taxonomy): Bacteria > Pseudomonadati > Pseudomonadota > Alphaproteobacteria > Rhodobacterales > Paracoccaceae > Rhodobacteraceae bacterium Araon29. Next base: position 2,989,883 of record CP046865.1, read on the forward strand.
TCTGCGCGATATCGGATCGGGCAGCATTGGTGCCACAAATGTGCTGCGCACGGGCAGTAAAACCGCTGCTGCGCTCACGCTTTTACTAGATGGCGGCAAAGGCATCTTCGCCGTTGTGCTGGCGCAGATGACGGCAGGAGAGGCCGCAGCGCAAATCGCCGCACTTTTTGCCATGCTTGGCCATTGCTATCCGGTCTGGCTTCGGTTTCGCGGCGGCAAAGGCGTGGCGACCTTGTTTGGGGTCGTTTTGGCGCTCTACTGGCCACTGGGCGTGGCCTGCTGCGCCGCTTGGCTGGTGGTGGCCGCCGTGCGGCGTATATCGTCGCTGTCGGCACTGGTCGCGGTGGCCAGCTCGTTGGTTTGGTGCGTCGTCTATGCCCGCCCTGACCTTGTTGCTTTATGTCTCGCCTTCACTGCTTTGGTGTTTTGGCGACATCGCGAAAATATTGCTCGGCTTTTGGCCGGCACCGAGCCCAAGATTGGTCAGAAAGATGCGCAAAGCGATGAGAGCAGCGCAGGCTAAGTCCCGAATGCAGCCATCTGAGCGCTAAAATAATTCTGGATTTTGGTCACTGTTGGAGCAAACAATGGATGCACTTCACGGTGAAGATCAGGGCCAAGCGGCCGCCAGAAAAATTCAAAAACCAAGCCTTCTTCCGCCGGGCTTCCCACGGCGGTATGGCTCCAGTGATCGGGCAGCGGATGGCGCACTTCAAGTGCAAAAATATGCCAGATATGTTTTTCCAAATGTCTATCTTTGTTGGCGCCAGCACCCATACGGCGATGCCAAACACCTATCGGCTGCGGTTTGAGCGTGAGGTACAGCCCAGATTCTTCATGAAGCTCACGCAGTGCCGCCGCCGCATAAGCTTCCTTTGTTTCAACCGTTCCTTTGGGAAGTTGCACCCCAGCAAAAGGGTGGCGAAACACCAACAGTTCAGAACCTCTACCATAGTCGCGGACCACGGCCGCTACCGCTTTATGAACCACCGTCATTACAAAATATCCTTAATCAACGCATACTAAAATTATTTTTAGGCCTTATCGCGTTTTCTAAAGCATCAAACAGCCACAGCCGTCTGTATATTTTGCCCTTATGTCACGACAGCCCTGAAACCAATACTGGCCTTCAGAGCCGCCCAAGTGCAAGAACAAAAATATTTTTGTTAAATTCCTCTTAGATGCGCCCAAAGAGCGCCATCAATGTTAGCCACCTAGGTTTTGTTTTCTAACGCAGTTAGGCAGGATATTACCAATTCTCTATTCGATTTTTCGGCCCCTAATGGGATCGCCCATCCTGATTTTTCAAGAATGCTGCGTTTATTATACCCAGATGCCTTTTCCAATTCTGCCATAACACCGGCAGCAAGAGGGTCAGCCTCTGAGGCTGCGAGGCAATAGGGTGTAAGAGCTTCAGCAACGGCCGCTATAGAAGATTTTTCTGACATTTTTAAAGCAGTGCCACCTTTGACCCAGCCGCCCCAATTAAAACCTATAATTGCAAGAGCCACGCCACCGGCCACTGCGCCCCAAAGCGCAGGTCCAGTCCATTCTGGAAGTTTCATAAATAAATCCGATCAATTTTGAGAAAATGCACACAGAATTGTGTACTGTTCTTGGGTCTTACCACAAGTTTGACAAATCATTGCATGTTTTCATCATCTGCCTAAAATCGCATCAGGCGATCAGCTGTAGAACCGGACTATCTTTTATTGTGACTTCGGTATTCGGTTGGAGACATTCGAAAAACCCGTTCAAATTCGCGGTAAAAATTTGACCGGGTCAAAAACCCGGATTGTTCCAAAATCTGATTTACACTTAGAGCGGTTGTGACCAACAGAGATGCAGCCTTTTGCAACCTGAATCTATTTACATATTGCGATACATTCATACCTTGAGACTGATTAATCGCCTCAGAAACAGAGCGCGTTGGCAAATGAAGGCGCTTTGCTAAACGTTCAAGCGAAAGATTGGGATCAAGATAAAGCTGGTTTTTCTCTAAAAGATCTCGGGTTAAGCGCTCAACCTCAAGCGCCTTCTCATTCACGTCATCTGTGGTTTTGGTAGGGTGTTTTAACGCGCGTTTTTCTTGGCTTGCAAAAAATATAAACATGAGCCCACCGAAAAGGATGACAACAGAAATCAACGAAGCATTGGAAATCAAGGCAAGCGCATTTTTAAGCTGCTGGTGCGCGAACCGTACTGCAATCATAGTGTCTATAATGACCATAATTCCAAGAAGGGATGCCGCGCCAAGCATCCATAGCCGAAGCGCCCTAATGCTATCAAATTTTGCATTTCGTAGGCTATCCGCACCCCGGCGCCACAACACTAAAAGGGCAATGCAATAGATCGAATAGCTAAAGCTAATAAAGAAATCATAAGCTGGGCGTAGTTCACGGAATAAAAAAGGTAACAGAGATGCCGTAGTTGCAATGCCTAAATTTATTGCAATATAGATCCTCATCTGCGCTGGCGCATGCATCAATGACAGAAACCCAAGATACACCAACGGGCCAATGAAAAGTGGTATAATCCTCTGCACCACGATTATATTTTCAAAATCATAGCCAAATCGCAGTCCGACCATTAACGCCGCCAGTGCAACTGAACCAAAAAAAGCAGTGAAAAAATACCGTGCAAGACGGCTTCCCACATCAACACGCCAAACAAGCGCACAAAAGACTGCACACAGCAAAAACTCAATAATCGGCAGAGGCAGTGATAACAAATCTTGTTTTCTTGTCCTATTTGATGCTCGTGGTGTCCTGATGTTCTCTCTGGATGTCCTAGATAACGATTAAGGACCCCAAAACGGCAATTACACTGTTGTTATTATTACATTTAAACTGACTTTAAGCTCATGAATATATTGAATTGGAGTAACAAAATGAAGTTCAGATCATTAATATACACGCTATTGATATTTACGCTAGAGTCTGCGTCAGCACAGGCAGAAACAGCACAGCATCAAACCGGCCTTATCACCCTAAAGATCACGTCGCCGGACAGCAGTCGCCATTTAAATGGTTACATTTGGTATCCAACCCATCAGCAAACTGGCGCCCAAAGCGCCCATGGAAATGCGGTTTGGGAAAACATCAGCGTCATTCCAAATGCTCAACCCATTGATGGGAAATTGCCTTTGTTCATCTTTTCACATGGCATGTTTGGCAATGCCAGAAATCAAGCGTGGCTGGCTTCGGCGCTTAGTCAATCGGGTTATTTTGTAGCCGCCATCAATCACCCCGGAACCTCAACATTTCTGCGTGATGCCTATGACAGGCGTCAGCTTTGGAAGCGGCCGCAGGATATTTCAAGAACCATAGACCATATCATCAATCATCCCGATTTCGCCAAGCGCGTGGATGAAAACCGCATCTTTATGGCGGGCCATTCTTTGGGTGGATTTACCGCGGTTTTATTGGCCGGAGGACGCTACGACCCTGATAAGATTGCTACGCATTGTGTGCAATTTCCCCAAGATTTTATCTGTCGAATAGTAAAGGAATGGCGTATTGCAAAAACAGCCGAGGACCAAAGCAAGATGTCTCAGGATCTGTCAGATTCAAGAATAGCAGGCTTTGCCGTTTTTGATCTTGGCGGCACACAAAGTTTTTCAACTGAAAGCCTTAGCAAAATCGAGCGCCCGCTTTTGGTTATTGGGGCAAAAGCCAATTACGCCAACATAAATCTCGATGGTGAATCCCGCGCTTTGGTTGCAGCGCTTCCAGCGCAGTCTAAGCGCTATCTAGAACCGGAAGGGCTGTCACATTTTGACTTTCTTGGGGTCTGTACGGATCAGGCATTGGATATTTTGAAAGCAGAAGACCCCGAGGACGTGTTTGTCTGCGAAAACGGTGGGGACGCACGCCGCGAAAAACATCAAATGCTAACCCAAGCTGTGCTCAATTTTTTTGAAAATCTCTAAGGTGGCAACCACAAAATTAAAACCAACACCGCCGAATGACATGCAGTGTTGGTTCTTTGAAACCTCGCAAACACGGGGATTTTACTTATTCTAGATCGTATCTGCCCAAAACCCATCAATCGCCTGTGCGGTCTCGGCCGCATGGGTGATTGGCACCATATGGCCCGCGCCACCAATTACCGCGCGCTGCGTCTGCGGCAATCGATTTTGCAGCGCGGTATTTACGGCCCCTGCACTAGGGTGCGACGCAGCCCCTTCAATCAACAGCACTGGCACATCAACAGAGGCCAACCGGCCAGGTTTTGAAAACCCGTAACGATCTCCGATTACGTTATGCTCGCCCGCTTTGATCATACCAATTTTATCGATCATCGTCTGCTTCGCGCGCGGCGGCACATCTTCCCAGCGGCGACCATCACCCCACATGCGGGAAAACTCGCGCGCTGCGGTTTCCAGATCACCGCGCTGCCAAGCCTCTTCGAACCCTTGATGATCTTGGGCATAAAGAGCTTTAAGCTCTGGATTGTCAGCAAAGGCAAGATTGATCAGCACCGGCTCGATCAGTACCAGTGAGCGTACCATTTTTGGCAGTTCAAGTGCTAGCCTCAGTGCAATTGTGCCGCCGTACGAGTGCCCGATCAAATCCATCGGCTGATCCAGAAAAGTTTTTGCAATCTCTGTGCCAATAGTATGAAAATCACCTTGCTCGTGCCAGGGCGCAGATTTGCCATGTCCGGGCAAGTCAAAGGCGATAAAACGTTGGGCAGAGCCAAGATGTTCCGTCAGCCCACGCCATGCACCCGCGTTGCCCATGGTGCAATGCAGCATTAAAACCGGTCTGCCATCCCCTTCCGAGTGCGTATAGTGGGTCAAATGCCCAGCGCGGTTTTCAATTGGCATTAAAGCGCACCAGACAAATGTGCATCAAGATCGTCAAGCCGGTCCTGCCCCCAAAAACGTTGGTCCCCATCAACAATATAAAACGGGGCACCAAACGCGCCAGCGTTCACCGCTGCTTCGAGATTGGCGGCATATTCTTCGGCCCCTTGCAACAAACCGCCGGCCGCCAGCGCAGGGTCAAATCCCGCCGCTGTCAGACAGTCGCGGATGACATCATCTTCGGCGATATTGCGATCTTCGGCCCAGCAGGCACGGGTCATCGCATGAACCAATGTGCCCAGATCACCACCGCCATTGTTTTTGGCCGCAATAAAGGCATACGAGGCCGGTGCCTGATTGGTTGGCCAATGCGCAGGGTTCAAATTTATGGGCAGAGCTAGTTTTTTTGCCTGACGTGTAAGTTCTTGCAATCGATACTCACGACGGCTGATGTGGCGCTCTTTAGGGACCAAACCGCCTGTGCGTGAAAACAGCGCCGCCACATCCAGTGGCCGATAGATAATATCGGCACTGTGGCGCGCTGCTATATCGCTTAATCTTTCGCCCGCAAGATAGGTGTAGGGCGAAATAACCGAAAAATAATACTCAATTGTTGGCAAATTCTCTCTCCTGCGCATCCACCACTTTGCCAGACGATAACGTCATGCTAAGCGGTGTCAACGTCACGAATCTGTCACATAGTGCATCTGGGGAAAAGTTATATGCCAACTATCACTGAACCGAAGCTAATCTCGGGAAACGCAAACCTGTCTTTAGCCAAAGCTATTTCGCGGCGCATGTCGCTTCATCGCGGCCTTAACGTGGGCTTGGTAGATGCCCGCGTTGAACGGTTCAACGATCAAGAAATCTTTGTCGAGGTTTATGAAAACGTGCGCGGCGAGGATATGTTTATCATCCAGTCCACATCAAATCCTGCCAATGATAACCTGATGGAACTTCTGATTATGGCCGATGCCTTGCGGCGGTCTTCGGCCAGCCGGATCACCGCGGTTATTCCCTATTTTGGATATGCACGGCAGGACCGTAGATCAAAAGCCCGGACCCCAATCAGTGCCAAGCTGGTGGCCAATATGCTGGTTGAGGCCGGCATCGAGCGGGTGCTGACCATGGATTTACACGCAGCACAAATTCAGGGATTTTTCGATATTCCGGTGGACAACCTCTATGCCTCGCCAATTTTCGCTTTGGATATTATGCACCAGTTCAAAGGTCAGCTTGATGATGTGATGGTTGTATCGCCAGACGTGGGCGGTGTAGCCCGCGTACGAGAGTTGGCTAAACGGATCAGCGCACCACTTTCCATCGTGGACAAACGCCGTGAAAAACACGGTGAAGTGGCTGAGATGACCGTGATTGGAAACGTTGAAGGCAAAAAATGTATCATTGTAGATGATATTTGCGACACTGCTGGCACGCTGTGCAAAGCGGCCGAAGTTTTGCTTGAAAACGGTGCCTCGGAAGTTCACTCATACATCACCCACGGGGTCTTATCTGGCCCTGCGGTCGAACGGATTTCAAAATCAGTAATGAAATCACTGGTGATCACCGATTCCATCGAAGCCAGCGATCCAGTGAAAGCCGCACCAAACATTCGCATTGTGCCTACAGCGCCCATGTTTGCCCAGGCAATCTTGAATAGTTGGAACGGCACATCGGTGTCTTCACTGTTTGAAACCGATACACTAGATGCGATTTATGACGGGCATTTCTTTAACTCTTGAGGTATGTGGGCAAAAAACCCTAACCAACAAAAAAACGGGCTCCTGCAAACAGGGGCCCGTTACCTTTTTAAGTCAACTGAAGTTTAGCCGCGGCCAAACTCTGGATAGGCTTCCATACCCAGTTCGGACATGTCCAAGCCGTTCACCTCATCATCTTCGCTGACGCGGATACCGATGGTTGAGCGCAGCACGAACCAGACAATACCGGACGCGATGACCACAAAGATACCAACCACAATGATGGAATAAAGCTGGGTGACCAGCGAAGCATCAGAGTTGGTGAAGACCACAGCGATTGTGCCCCAGATACCAGCAAACAAGTGTACTGGGATCGCGCCAACCACATCGTCGATTTTGAAGCGGTCAAGCATTGGCACTGTGAGTACCACGATAACACCACCCACGGCGCCAATTAGCGTCGCTGCACCAAGGCTTGGGGTCAGCGGCTCAGCCGTGATTGACACCAGACCAGCCAACGCACCGTTCAAAACCATCGTGAGGTCAGGCTTCTTGTACAGCAGCTGTGATAGGATCAAAGCCGCAACTGCACCGCCGGCTGCTGCCGTGTTGGTGTTGCTAAAGATCCGGCTGATATCGGCCACATTGCCCGCAGTATCCATATAAAGCTGAGAACCACCGTTGAAGCCAAACCAACCAAGCCACAGGATAAATGTACCCAAAGTTGCTAGCGTCAGATTAGAGCCAGGGATCGGGACGGTTTTGCCTTCTTTGGTGTATTTGCCAATCCGTGGGCCAAGGATGATCGCGCCTGTCAGCGCAGCCCAGCCACCAACTGAGTGCACAACAGTTGATCCAGCAAAATCCAAGAAGCCCATGGCATCAAGGAAGCCGCCGCCCCATTTCCAGCTGGCTTGGATCGGGTAGATCACAGATGTGAGCAAAATGGTAAAGGCTAAAAATGGCCAGAGCTTGATCCGCTCAGCCAAGGCGCCGGAAACGATCGACGCTGTTGCCGCACAAAACATCAGCTGGAAGAAAAAGTCAGACCCAACAGATGCGTAGGTAAGATCAGGCTCTTCGCCGGCCAGTCCAACGGCTTCAAGCGCTGTTATGCTAAAGCCACCAAGCATGCCTTCGATACTCCAGCCATCTCCAGGATACATCAGGTTATAGCCGATCAGGTAGTAAAAGATCGACGCCAGAGAAAACAGCCCAATATTTTTCGTGAGCTGCATGGTGACGTTCTTTGACCGCACTAGACCGGCCTCGAGCATGGCGAAGCCTGCCGCCATCCAAAACACCAAAAATCCAGCGACGAGGAACATGAATGTGGTGAAAATAAAGCCAATCTCACCGTTAAGTGGCGTGACATCAGCCTCTTGTGCCAAGCCGAGTGTCGGAAGGCAAACTGCCAGCATTGCGCCAGCGAGAGTGAATGTTCTTTTGGTAAACATTGTTCAAGGGTTCCTTTGTTAGATAGCCTCTGGACCGGACTCGCCGGTGCGCACTCTGACGGTCTGTGCGACATCAAGAACAAAAATCTTGCCATCGCCAATTTTGCCCGTTTGAGCAGTTTTCATTATGGTTTCGACGACTTGGTCAGCCGATGCGCTCTCAACCACAATTTCGAGTTTGATTTTGGGAACAAAATTCACCGCATATTCCGCCCCGCGATAGATTTCGGTATGTCCAGATTGGGCACCAAAACCTTTTATTTCCGACACCATCATCCCCCGAACACCAATCTCGGTCAGCGCTTCGCGCACATCTTCGAGTTTGAACGGTTTGATGGCTGCAATGATCAATTTCACCGTGTTTTCCTTCCTTAGTCGGGCCAATGAATGGCCAAATTGAGAAACGTTGCGAGCCCACAAAAGTGCTGCTGGTTTTAAAAGGGAAGGAGAGCCAGGGGTAAAATTAGTCAAAAATATGGCAAAAGCGCATATTTTTTGCGCATTTATGTTATTTTGATTATTTTTTAATCTTAAACGGAATGAAATTACCGGACGAAATGCCCTAAACAAGCAGACAAAAGCCGACTATGCTGCGCAAAACAAAGACGCCTTGAGGCTTTACAAATACATGGCAGGCACCCGTAAACCGACCAAACAATTGGTCGCCGACAATCGATATCCGAAGCGCCGCGGCGCTGGCGGCGCACCAAAAGTGAGCGCCTCTAAAAAAACAAGCCGGTCACCGAAGCAGAAGCCGAAAGGCAATATGATAACTCGGTTCATCAAATGGGTGCTGCGGTTGATTTGGAAATTGATATGGGCGGTGCTGTGGCGCACCGGCCTAACCATTGCTGTGCTGGTTTGTCTTGCAATCGGCTATGTGTGGTTCAGCCTGCCACCCGTAGGCGAGCTTTTGGATGGCCGAGCGCGGGGCTCTGTTACCCTGCTTGATTATCAAGACGAGATTTTTGCCTGGCGCGGGGATCAATTCGGCGGTGTTATCAATGCAAAGACAGTTTCTCCCCATTTAAAAAATGCGGTTGTCGCAACAGAGGACAAACGCTTTTATCGCCATTTTGGTCTAAGCCCACGCGGCATTGCAAGCGCAGTCCGGATAAACCTAAGCGAAGGCCGCGGGCCGCTATCCGGTCATGGCGGATCAACAATCACCCAACAGTCTGCAAAATTGCTGTGCCTCGGCGTGCCCTATGACCAAAACCGCTGGGCCAGCGAACGCGCCTATGAAGCCGATTGCCGCCAAGGGTCTCTATGGCGCAAAGTGAAAGAAGCGATCTATGCGCTCGCGATGGAGGCCAAATACAGCAAAGACGACATATTGACGATTTACCTAAACCGGGCCTTTCTGGGCGCAGGCGCTCGCGGATTTGAGGCTGCTGCACAGCGCTACTTTGGCCGGTCGGCGGCCGATGTTAGCCCAGCAGAAGCCGCCATGCTTGCCGGTTTGCTAGTGGCCCCGACCCGCTATGCCCCAACCAACAATCTGATACGGTCGCAAAACCGCGCCGGAGTGATTATCGGCCTGATGGAAGAGCAGTCCTATCTCAGCGCGCAAGAAGCCGCAGCCGCACGGCAAAAACCTGCCGTGCTATCGCCCGCAGCCGAAGCCAATGCAGGTGGATACTTTGCAGATTGGGTGATGGAAAGCGGGCCACTTTTCTTTACCCGCAATACCACCGAAGATGTGAAGATTAAAACCACGCTCGATCCTACCATCCAAAGGGCGGCGGAAGAGGCACTTGAGTATGTTTTCAAAGATCTGGTCAAAACAGGATCCGAAGCGCAGGCCGCGATCGTGGTCATGTCGGCTGATGGCGCCGTGCGCGCGATGGTGGGCGGGCGTAAGCTAAAAGTCTCCGGGGCTTTTAACCGCGCCACCCAAGCCCTGCGCCAAACCGGTTCGGCTTTTAAGCCTTTCGTCTATGCCACCGCGCTGGAACTAGGTTACTCACCGCTCGACATGCTTGAGGACAGCCCCCTAACGCTAACAATCCCCGGTTCAGGCGATTGGAGCCCCAAAAACTACTCAGAAGAGTTTTTGGGCCAGGTCACCTTAAGCGAAGCTCTCACCAAATCCCTCAACATTCCAGCCGTACGTCTTTCAGAAGCTGTTGGCCGCGAAAATGTGCGCATAGTGGCCGCTGACTTTGGCCTTGGAACCGATCTGGCAGAAGGTCCGGCGATTGCGCTTGGGGTGTCGGAGGCAACGCTTATTGATATGGTCGGCGCGTATGCCGGAATTTTAAATGGTGGCTCGGCAGTCACCCCCTATGGCTTGCTTGAGCTTCGCTTGAACGAGGACAATGAACCTGTAATGGGGGCCGGCGGCGGCATCGGGGAAAGAGTGATCCGGCAATCTGCTGCTGAGCAGCTGGTCTATATGATGGAAAAAGTTGTCGACGAGGGTACCGGGCAACGCGCCGGGCTTGAGGGCTGGCAAGTGGCGGGCAAAACCGGCACCACGCAAGCGGCCCGAGATGCCTGGTTTATCGGCTTTACTGCCGATTATGTGGCAGGCGTTTGGATGGGCTATGATGACAACCGGCCCCTTACGGCGGTCACTGGCGGCGGACTACCTGCACAGATCTGGCATGAAACCATGACCCGAGTACATCAAACGGATATGCCAAAGCCACTGCCGATGTCTGCACCGCAGCCGCCGGGCGGGCCCGCGCCCACAGGGGGATTTTTCAATCGCAATGGTACCGGTGAGCAGGATCGCCCAAGAGGTGCAATCAATACCCTTTTACGCCGCTTGCTTGGCAGCCCTTAATTGCATCGCGGGCAGCAATTTTAACCCATTTTTTCCAGATCGGAAATCAGCGCCTTTAGATCGCCGCGCCGTTGATCCAGCATCGCACCAATTTCTGTGCGCTCGGTCAGAAGCATATTGATACCTTCCATGAAGATATTGAAAAAAAGCGGCCGCCCTGAACGATCAGAGACCAAAAATATAAGCTCCATCTTCGAGCCGCCCCGAAACTCGACAATGGCCTTAACCTCATGAAAGCTTTTGACAGCTTTCGTTGACTTCACATCAATCCGGCCGCCGACAAATTCATTAAACTGCGCGCCATATTTACGCGAGAAGTAACTTGAAAAAGCGTCCGTGAAAGCCGCCATCTGAGCCGGGGATGCGCTGCGCGCGTCACGCCCCAGCGCATATCGCGCTATGGTTTTTACATCTGCGTAGCGCTGAAAAATTTTCTCGAAATCAGCCAGTATGGCAGGTTCACTTTGACCCGATTGAATAACCGTATTGATATCATCGACCACATTGCCAACAAGTTTTTTGGCTTGAGCTGTGCTGAGCGCCCAAACCGGCGCTGCCACATGAATGCACGCAGCCGCAAGCCCCAAAATTACAGTTCTGCGCTGCGGTTTATTCTTCTTCAAATATGTCGTCATAGGGGTCAAAATAGACATCCTCTTGTTGGCCACCAATTTCAAAACGCCGTTGTTGCAGGAATATACCACGCATTTGGGCATAGCTATCCGCACTTTCATAAAGCACAGAATCAATCATTCCTGCAAATTGGCCGCGTTGACTTAGAATTGATCCAACGCGGGTCGATGTTGCTATTACTTGTTGCTCGGCGGTTGCAAACTGGCCAATCGGGTTAAGAACGTAATCAATAGCAGTTCCAACTGCATCCCGGCCCGTTGACGGACCAAGCAGAGGCAATTCTAGGTATGCACCCTCACTTACACCCCAAACATGCAGAGTCTGGCCAAAATCTGAACGCCCACCATCAATCCCAAACTCAGCAGCAGGGGTTGCAATACCTGCAAGGCCCAGCGTTGAATTTATGCCGAATTTTGCAGTATTCTGCACAGCCGATATCAATTCGCCCTGCAGCAGATCATTCACAATATGGCTCGGCACAGAAAGGTTACTTGCCACGTTGCCGATCATGGTTTCAACAGTATCGTTCACGGCTCTAGAATACCCGACGGCCAATGGCCGAAAGAGCCTTTTATCAAGGGCTTTATTGACGGCGTGCGTTTGACGGTTGGTGGACTCATAGGGGTCGTGAATATCAGTGACAAGCATCTGAGGGCTGCACGCACTGAGCACGACCAGCGCAATCGCCAAACACAGCTTATATAAAAAAGCCATTTGTACCACCATTTAACACTGCCGCCGGATCAATCGCACAAAAAAATTTGATTCCACTATAGTTATATATCGCATCAAGGCATGAGTTCCACCCAAGACCCACATCACGACAAAATGTAATGCACTCTAGCCATAAGTTAAATGATGTGTAATACTTTTGGATTATTCGCTCCACTAAAGAATATATTTATGGCAATTACATCACACCAATATGGCCAACAAGAACTGATTAAAGCGCGCAATGAAAGCCGTTGGTTTTACTGGGGTGTCGGCCTATTTAGCTGCTTTGCCAACCTTCTACTACTAACCGGCCCACTTTATATGCTGCAAATCTACGACCGCGTGCTGAGCAGCCGGTCCGAAGCAACTTTGGTGGCTTTGACAATAGTGGTTGTATTTTTATATGCCGTGATGGGTCTTTTGGATTTTGCCCGCGGCCGGATTATGGCCCGCGTCGGTGCGCGGTTTCAGGCGCGGCTGGACCGCCGGGTTTTTGATGCAATGCTGCGCAGATCCGCAGTGAAGCAAGACCCTTTGGCGGCCAGTGCTGCAAATGACCTTGAAATGATTCAGCGATTGATGACATCGCCGGTTCTTATGGCCTTTTTCGATCTGCCTTGGACGCCAATTTTCCTTTTAGGAATTAGCCTTTTTCACCCATGGCTTGGGATGTTGGCCCTAAGTGGTGGCGCTATTTTAATCGGTTTTGCCCTGCTCAACCAACTGACCACGCGCGTGGCAGGCGCAAAAGCAAATCAGGCGAGCTTTCGCGCAACACAAACTGCCGAGCATATGCGCAGCGAAGCGGAAATGATCCGCGCACTAAACATGTCGGCAGGTGCTTTCGAGCGCTGGCAAACCCTGCGCAATTCGGCCTTGGTAAATCAACTGACGAATTCTGATTATAGCGGCGGTTTCACAGTTATGATCAAAACATTCCGGCTGTTTCTGCAATCTGCGATGCTGGGTCTTGGTGCTTATCTTGTGCTGCAAGAACAACTCACCCCCGGCGCCATGATTGCCGGATCGATTTTACTTGGCCGCGCCTTGGCCCCAATCGAATTGGCGGTCGGGCAATGGGCTTTGGTACAGCGCGGCCGCAAAGGTTGGAAAAACCTGTCGAAGCTTTTAAGCGAAACGCCACCCGAAACACAGCGTACCCCGCTTCCGATTCCAAAAGCGCAGCTTGAAGCACAGGCTTTGACCGTCTTTCCGCCGGGTGAACAAACCGCAGCGCTCAAATCTTTGACCTTTAGCATACCGCCGGGCTCTGCTGTTGGGGTCATAGGCCCATCGGGTGCTGGTAAATCCACTCTGGCCCGCACTTTAACAGGGGTCTGGCCGCCGGCCGGCGGTAAAATCCGGCTTGATGGTGCGCCACTTGACAATTATGCCTCTGAGTTTTTGGGCGAACATATCGGCTATCTGCCCCAACGGGTGCAGCTTTTTGATGGCACAATTGCTGAAAATATTGCGCGGCTCTCCCCCGATCGCCCGCCAGAGCATATCATTGAAGCGGCCCAAAAAGCCGCTGCGCATGAGATGATCCTATCGTTTCCCGATGGCTATGACACCCAAGTGAGCGCCTTTGGCGGTCAGCTGTCCGGCGGTCAAATTCAACGTATCGGGCTTGCCCGTGCGCTGTGCGGTGATCCAGTGATTGTCGTGCTGGATGAGCCCAACTCAAACCTTGACCATGAAGGCGGACTTGCCTTGAACGCCGCCATTCGCGCACTAAAAGCCGAAAGAAAAACAGTGCTGATTATGGCCCACAGGCCGGCAGCCATTCAAGAGTGCAACCTGCTTTTGATGCTGGACGGGGGCCAATGTAAAGCCTTTGGTCCAAAAGAGGATGTGTTAAAATCAACAGTACAAAACTATCAGGCGTTGGCCCAACCATCCCCGTCTAAAGAGGCAACATGACAGGCTCTACAGCCGTTTTTGCCCTTAGGTGGCCAATGCTTTTGGGGCTTTTTTCACTGCTGGTTTTGGTTGGCGGGTTCGGCAGCTGGGCAACCTTTAGCTCACTATCGGGCGCCATTATTGCCAGCGGCCAGATTGAGGTGGAAAAAAACCGTCAAGTGGTGCAACACCCCGATGGGGGCGTCGTGGCGGAAATCGTTGTTGAAGAAGGCGAGTTGGTCCAACGCAATGCAGTTTTGGTGCGCCTCGACCCCAGTGCCGAACAGTCCGAGATGGCGATTATCGAAGGTCAGCTTTTTGAAATGATGGCCCGGCGCGGCCGTCTTGAGGCTGAGCGCGATGCGCTTTCAAAGATTAGCTTTGATCCAAGACTTGCGCACCAAGCCTCAAAAGATCCGGAAGTTGCTGAATTGATGCAGGGCCAGAAACGGCTGTTTGAGGCGCGCGGGGCCTCAATAGATCATCAAAGTGAACAGCTGGCAAAACAACGCGAACAGGTGCTCAATCAAATCGAAGGCCTTGCTGCGCAGCAAACAGCCCTAAGTATACAACTGGAACTGACCGAGGAAGAGTTAACAAACCAGCAAACCCTGTTTGACCGTGGTTTGGCGCAGGCTGCAAAACTCCTTGACCTAAAGCGCGCAGCCGCGCAATTGCACGGCCAAATTGGTGATCTCACTGCCAGAACAGCCCAAGCATCCGTCCGGATCACCGAGCTTAATGTCGAAATTGATGCGCTGCAGACCCAGCGGCGTGAAAAAGCCATCAGCGATCTGCGAGATCAGCAATTTAGGTTTCTTGAACTGGAAGAGCGACATCGTGCGCTACAGCAAAAGCTAGCGCGGATGGACATTCGAGCGCCGGTTTCCGGCATTGTCTACGGGCTTGCAGTGCATGCGCCGCGCTCGGTAATACGGCCTGCCGATCCAGTTTTATTTCTGATCCCACAAGACCGGCCTTTGGTGATAGCCGCGCGCATCGAGCCTATTCATGTTGATCAAATATTTCTAGGCCAAGAGGTGGCCTTACGGTTCTCTGCACTGGATCAGCGCAGCACGCCGGAACTTTTCGGGACGGTCACGCTTATTTCGGCCGATGCGTTTCAAGACCAAAATGGCCAACAGCCCTATTACCGCGCGGAAATTATACTACGCGATGGCGAGTTGGCGCGGCTTCCTCCTGAGATAACGCTTATCCCCGGGATGCCGGTTGATGCTTTTATCCGTACCGCCGAACGCAGTCCGCTAAATTATTTTCTCAAACCTTTGAGCGATTATTTCATCCGCGCATTCCGCGAAACCTAAACCGGCTCTTTTCGTGGCAGAAAATTAGGGCTAAGTAGGGTTTAACGCATGCAAAAAGGATTTAGCCATGAGTGGGAATTTTGAAAGCAAACTGGCGCAAATCGGCGTCACCTTACCCGATGCACCAGCGGCAGCGGCGAATTATGTGCCTTTTGTCACTGTCGGGGACATTGTACATGTCTCGGGTCAAATTCCCGGCACAATGGGCGGGCTAATTACTGGCAAGCTTGGGGCGGATATGACCACTGAAGAGGGCGCAGAGGCGGCCAAAGCCTGCGCCATTAATCTGCTTGCTCAGGTCAAAGCCGCCTGCGGCGGCGATCTTGACCGCTTGGTGCGGGTCGTCAAGCTGACCGGATTTGTCAATTCAACCCCGGACTACACAGAGCAGCCTCAGGTCATCAACGGGGCATCAAATTTCTTGGCTGAAGCGCTAGGTGAAGCCGGCAGACATGCGCGGTCCGCCGTGTCAGCGGCGGCTTTACCATTGGGAATAGCCGTCGAAATCGAAGGCATTTTTCAAATAAAATGACCCTGCTGCTGCCCGACGCGTTCCTGCAGGTGCCCATAGCGCATCGCGGCTTTCACGGTGGGCAAAATGGCGTTGAAAATAGCCGCGAAGCGATTGCCAAGGCTGTTGCCCTTGGCTATGGGATCGAGCTTGATCTACAATGCTCGTCCGATGGTCAGGCAATGGTGTTTCATGACGAAACGCTCAACCGTATGACCGGCGTAGCCGGGCGAGTAATGGATAAAACTGCCGCCGAACTTGGTGCAGTTCAGCTGCTTGGTGGGCAAACTGGCATACCGGCACTTGTGGATATTTTGGCTCAAGTTGCCGGTAAAGTTCCTCTGCTGATCGAGATTAAATATAAGCACGGTGAGCTTGACCCAACTGACGGGCAGCTAGAAGGCGCAACTGCTGCGGCCTTGCATAGCTATCGCGGCCCAGTGGCCGTTATGTCTTTCAATCCACATTCTGTGGCCCACATGGCCAAGCTTGCGCCGGAAATTCCCCGTGGCCTAACCACGGATAGCTTTTCTGCCAAAGACTGGCCCGACATATCCGAACAGCGTTTGCAGCAGCTTCGGCGACTTGATGGGTACGATGCAATGGAAGCAGGATTTATAAGCCACGATCAGAGCGATCTGGCCAACGCCCGTGTGGCCGAAGTTAAATCAGCTGGGCATCCGGTACTGTGCTGGACTATCACATCAGAGGCCGAAGAAGCGATTGCACGGCAGATGGCCGACAATATTACCTTTGAAGGCTATGCCGCGCGGATTACCCCTTGATCCTAGCGCCCATCACGCCACATCAAGAAAGGGCAACGGAGGTCATAAATGAGCCGGGCATCGCTTCGGGTTGAGATTATCTCATCGCTTTCAGAGATTGGCGAAAGTGACTGGGACAGCTGCGCCTGCCCCGAGGCTGTGAGCGGCCGCGCGCTTGATCCCTTTACCACCCACCGGTTTCTTAAAGCCCTGGAAGACAGTGGATCAGTCGGCCCTGGCACCGGGTGGGAGCCGTATTATTTAACCGCCTATCAAGATGACATGCTGATTGGCTGCGCGCCGATGTACCTTAAGCTGCACTCGCAGGGTGAATATATTTTTGACCACAATTGGGCCCATGCCTATGAGCAGGCCGGTGGGCGCTATTACCCTAAATTGCAGCTTGCTGTGCCCTTTACTCCGGCCACTGGGCGCCGGTTTCTTGTACGTCCAGAACACCGTACGTTGGCCACCAACACATTGATTCAAGCCATTCAGCAATTTGCCCAAACCAATAAACTGTCCTCAGCACATGTTACGTTTTGCACCGCCGAAGAAGCCGCGCAGGGCACCGAGGAAGGCCTGCTGCATCGGGTCACGCAACAATTTCACTGGTATAATAAAAACTATCCCGACTTTGAGGCTTTTTTGGGCGACCTGTCGTCCCGCAAACGTAAAAACATCCGAAAAGAGCGCGCCCGCGCGAAAGGTTTTGGCGGTGACATTCAAGTGTTTACCGGGGAACAATTGCAACCCGAGCATTGGGATGCATTTTGGCGGTTTTATCAAGATACCGGTGCCCGAAAATGGGGCCGACCCTATCTCACGCGCGATTTTTATGATTTGGCGCAAGAGCGCCTGCAAAATGATATTGCTTTGGTGATGGCCACGCGCGACGATACCTATATTGCCGGCGCACTGAACTTTATTGGGCGCGATGCCTTGTTCGGACGCTATTGGGGCGCGGTAGAAGATCACCCCTGCCTACATTTTGAAGTCTGTTATTATCAGGCGATAGACTTTGCCATAACGCAGGGGCTTGCGCGGGTCGAAGCCGGAGCGCAGGGTGAGCACAAGCTGGCACGCGGCTATCTGCCGGTGCAAACCCATTCGCTGCATTGGCTGGCCGAACCCAGCTTTCAACAGGCTGTGGAACAATATCTAGAAGCCGAGAAGCGGGCGATCTGTGAGGATATCGAAATCCTGACCAGCTACGGCCCTTTTCGAAAACCGACTGTGGAGGAAATAGAATGAATTCACCTTTATCTGACCAAGACCGTACTCAGGCGCTGGCCGAGTGTTTAAACAATGGCTGGAGCATGGATCAAGACCGAGATGCCATTAAAAAGAGCTTTCGCTTTGGTAATTTCATCGAGACATTTGGCTGGATGAGCAAAGTGGCTCTTTGGGCCGAAAAGCTAAACCATCACCCAGAGTGGTTTAATGTGTATAACCGGGTTGAGGTCACGCTGAGCACTCATGATGTCGGAGGGCTCAGCGCTCTTGATGTAAAACTGGCCGAGAAAATGGACCAGCTGGCAAAATAGGCTTAAATCGCGACCAGCAAAGCATCCGCGCCAGATGTGGTAATCGCAGCGCGCTTTTCTTCGATAAGCAGCGCGGCGACCAGGCCATCTTCGGCAAGCATTGCATAGCGCTGAGAGCGGTCATAAAACCCGATTACAGGCGCATCAAAGGTCAAGCCCATTGCCTTGGAAAACTGAGCATCCGAATCAGCAAGAAATGTAAGCTCTCCTTCATCGGCGGCTGATGATTTTTCCCAGGCACGCATGACATAAGGATCGTTGACGCACACAATTAAAATTTCTTCGACGCCCTTGGCCGCCAACGCCTCTTTATGCATCAAGATGTTTGGAATATGATTACCTGTACAGGTCGCGGAGAACGCGCCCGGCATTGCAAAAATCGCAACCTTCCGTCCTGCAAGCTTAGCGCTAAGCTCAACAGTTTCGGGGCCTTTATCGCCCATTTTTAAAAATGTTGCCTCTGGCAGTCGCTGACCCACAGATATCGTCATATTGCTTTGTCCTTTGATTGCATTTTGGTCCACACTCAATATAGGGTTGCAATGAAAATGACCACACCGCTCAAGGAGACGTAATGAAAATTGTGGTAGTTGGCGCCGGTCAGGCGGGGGCATCTTTGGTGGCAAAATTGCGCAGCAGTGGCCATCAGGGTGAGATCACCATGATCGGCAGTGAGCCCGAACTGCCCTATCAGCGCCCGCCTTTGTCAAAAAAATATCTCTTGGGCGAGATTGGCAAAGAGCGGCTCTTTTTGCGACCGCAAAACTTTTATGACGACCAAACCATTACTTTGGCATTAGGCCGTAGCGTTGATGCGGTGGATCGCACCGCCAAAACGGTGACTGCAGGTGATACCCTCTATCCCTATGATCATTTGGTGCTGACCACCGGGTCTTCGCCGCGGCGTCTGCCAAAAAGCATCGGCGGCACCTTGGCAGGTGTTTACACGATGCGCGACCTTGCCGATGCCGATGCCATGGCACCAGAATTTATGGCCGGACGGCGGGTGTTAATTGTCGGCGGTGGGTATATTGGGCTTGAGGCGGCGGCAGTGGCTGCGCGCCTAGGGCTTAACGTCACTTTGGTGGAAATGTCCGAACGGATTTTACAGCGCGTCGCCGCGCCGCAAACGTCCGATTATTTCCGGTCTCTGCACCAAAGTCACGGGGTCAACATTCAAGAAGGAACCGGACTGACCCAATTGCACAGCACAGAGGGCCGCGTTAGCGGCGCATCCCTGAGCGACGGCCGCAAGATCGCTGTTGATTTTGTCATCGTTGGCGTAGGGATTACGCCGCAGAGCGATATTGCCAAGGCCGCCGGTTTGACCGTTGAGGACGGGATCCAAGTCAACGCCCTTGGGCAAACATCGGATCCGGCGATCTGGGCTGCGGGCGATTGCGCCGTCTTTCCCTATAAAGATGGCAAGCTGCGACTGGAAAGCGTGCAAAACGCTATTGATCAGGCCGAAGCAGTCGCCAGCAATATTCTAGGTGCTGAACAGGCCTATATCCCCCAACCTTGGTTCTGGTCCGATCAATATGATGTGAAACTGCAAATTGCAGGATTGAACACAGGTTACGACAGTATTGTAACCCGCGCTGCACCAGATGAACCAAATTTGGTATCTTTTTGGTACTATCAAGGCGATAGACTGCTGGCAGTGGATGCGATGAACGATCCACGGGCCTATATGGTTGGAAAACGGCTGATTGAAAATGGAAACTCCCCCGCCCCTGCGGTGATTGCAGACCCTAAGATCAATCTTAAAAGCCTGTTAAAGCCATGAGAATCATTGCAGGAACCTTTCGAGGCAGGCGGCTGGCAACGGTGGGAAAAACCGACAATGCCGCACATTTGCGCCCCACCACTGACCGCGTCCGTGAAAATCTGTTCAATTTACTCAGCAGCGAAAGAATCAGTAATCGCCTGGCCAATGCCCGTGTTCTTGATCTTTTTTCAGGCACGGGTGCGTTGGCATTTGAGGCATTATCCCGCGGTGCAAGCAGTATTTGGATGGTTGATAACGGCGCGAAATCTGCTGCAATAGTGCAGAAAAATATCGCGCTGTTTAAAACCGACGCACAAGTGGTGTTCAAAAAACTTGATGCAACGCGGCTTTCGAAATGTCCTGTAGATGCATTTGATTTGATTTTTCTGGATCCGCCTTATGGAAAAGGGTTGGGCGAAAAAGCTTTGAAAATAGCCCTTGAGCGCGGCTGGATTGCCCCCGAAGCCTACATAGTATGGGAAGAATCCTGTCCGATGACGGCCCCCACCGGATTTATCCTGTTTGATCAACGCAAATATGGCAATACGCATGTAACAATACTGCAGCGGGCGGTGTTATGAAAATGGTGGCTCAATCAATTCGCGAATGATATCAGGCACATCACTTAACGGCCGGCGCATACCGGCTTGACGCGCCATGGGCAAAATATCGTCTGAACGCTGCGGCAATAATTCAAATGCACAGCGAGATGCGCGCCGCCGCCCAACATATTCATTGCGCGACACGATTGAAAATCCGGTGAGGATACTATCGCTAAAATAGGCTCTCCCAAGATAGGTCATACTAATGTACCAAGACGGGTGTGGGCTGATCCCAAGCAAAGTAAATCCGTCTGCCGTGCTTAGGACTGCGCCGCGATGTTCCCGTGGATTGAAATTGTCCTTTCCAACCAAACGTCGTGCATTTGTTGGACGATCAAACGATTTGAACACCCTGCTGCCATTAACAGTTTTCACCAAAACAAGATTGCTAACAGCGGTTCTCGTATCCATGAAAGAATTACGCCACAGACAATGAATACCATCAGGGATTTCATACTGCGCCACACCCAAAGAAATACTGCGTTCAAAGTAATTCACCGCATTATGCAGGTAGCTGCCTTCAATCCCAATATTACGGGCGTTTTTTCCATTACGAACCATTTCTATTTGGTCGTCGGTCAGCTTTTCCAGAATGATCCGGGAATCTACCTGAAAATAGTCACATATTTTTTCCAGAACATTAGGCTTTGGAAAAGAATGGCCACTCATATACCGATTGAACTGTACGCGGTTAATATCCAAATCACGACAAACGGCCGCTATAGACGGCCGACTGGTACATAATTTTCGCAAATTCTGACCAAACACACCCAAAACACTCAATGTAAACTCCTGATCCAATGATTGCCCTAAAGGCCAAAACCTTAATATTTATGAATTTTTTTCAAGAATCCAAACAAACTATAACAAAAGTGATTATCTCACTTATCTTCAGGTTGTGATATAACTTAATTGTTAATGCTGTCTCATTTATTTAAAATTCAATATTTTTAAGTGCTTGAGGGTATGTACATTTTGGTTATCTCTTATTGACCGAAAAGAATAGCACAGCCTATAAAATTACCAAAGGTTGTAATTTTCTACAACGGTAATTTTTCAGCACATAATTTTTTAGTGACAAACAGACACGTAATGGATAAGTCATGCCACAAATTTTACACCCTTAAGGGTATTTTTTTAATACCAAAGAACTACCAAATGTTGTACATTGGTCAATATCAAACTCAGAGATTCGGAACAGCAGGCTTTAAAAAATAGACGATACCGAAATGAGGAGCACAAGATGCCCAACTGGAATGATCTAAAATGCTTAATGCATCTGGCAAGAAGCCAAACGATGACAAATGCAGCTTTTGCACTAAAGGCCAATGTCTCAACTGTGTCACGGCGGCTAGAGCGGCTTAACAGCTCTCTCGCCGAACCGGCGTTGGTCAAATTTGGCAATGGCTGGAAACTTACACCATATGGCGATAAGCTCGCCGAAGCCGCCGCGCATTTTCAAGTTTCCCTCAATCGAATAGAAACCGAAGAAATAAATGGTGACAATGCAAAACAAGTGTCTCGCAAAATAACATTGTCAGCGCCTCATGTGCTCGTTTCCGCCTATCTAAGCGGTTTTTTTGCCGGCTTTGCAGATCTGCACCCCGGTATTGAGCTTAACATCGTTGCGGAAAACAAACATGAACGTACAGCTGACGGCACGGTTGATCTTGCCTTGCATTTAGAACGGCCGAGCAAGGGGCGCTTGATGTGCCGAAAGGTTGGCGTCCTCCAAACTGGAATTTTCGCCAAAAAATCCACCCATCCGACAAAGTGGATTGGGCTTGATCACAGCATGGATAATTGGCCTGAAATGGAACGAGCGAAGCAAATTTTTAAGTCCGAGCCAGAACTTCGAATCAACACACTTGAATGCATCAAAAGCGCTGTCGAGAAAACTGGTTGGGCTGGGCTGGGTATTGATGCGCTCTATCCAGAGCATCAGGGCTGGAAAACAATAGAAGCCGATGCTTTTGCTGGTGAGAACAAAACTCTGGATGGTTTGAAGTCGAGTTATGCCCGCGAAGTTTGGTTGGTATATCATGAAACTCGGCGCCACGACGCGGCATTGCGTTATGTATGCGACTGGATCATTCAGGTCTTTCAAAAAAGCCAATTCAAAAAAGACAACATTGGCTCACATGAATCAGAGTGCCGCATTTAAAAGGTGGTAATATAGGCCTATATTGAACTCCTTCCGAACCCACAGGTTTTGGCGAAGCATTTTTGATTTTATTTTTTTGAAAAGGTCGGATGAAAGCGATCCGTCGGTGACAGGGTAAAAATATCAGCCCCCGTCGCCGTCACGCCAACAGAATGCTCAAACTGCGCCGAAAGTGATTTATCACGGGTCACCGCAGTCCAGTCATCCGAAAGAACCTTGGTTTCGGGGCGCCCAAGATTAACCATGGGTTCAATGGTGAAAAACATTCCCTCTTCCAACACCGCGCCGGTACCCGGGCGGCCAAAGTGAAGCACATTTGGCGGTGAATGAAACACCCGGCCCAGCCCATGGCCACAAAAATCGCGCACCACTGACATTCTTTGGGATTCTACATAGCTTTGAATTGCATAGCCAATGTCTCCAAAGGTATTGCCAGGCTTAACAGCCTCGATCCCTTTAAACAGCGAGTCGTGCGTTACTTGGATAAGGCGCTCTGCCTTGCGCGATAGCTGGCCAGCGACATACATTCGCGATGTATCCCCAAACCAACCGTCGACAACCACCGTCACATCAATATTTAGGATATCGCCGTCTTTAAGTTTTTTATCGCTGGGAATGCCGTGGCAAACCACATGGTTTACGCTTATGCAACTGGCATGTTGATAGCCGCGGTACCCAATGGTAGCAGAGGTTGCGCCCGCCGCATTCACTTTTGCTTCGATGGCCTCATTCAGGGCACCAGTAGTTTGACCAGGCACAACCAGATCGCATATTTCATCCAAAATCTGCGCAGCCAAGGCGCCGGCTTTATGCATACCGGCAAAATCTGCTGGGCTGAAAAGACTGATACCATCGCGTGTTTTGCGCTGGGGGTCACCTTTGGTCAAATACACTCTCCTTGAAGCATTTTACCGCTCTCTAGCGCCGAAACGCATGAATTGCCAGTCACCGTTAGCCCATAATTGCTAATTCAGCCCCAAGGTCAATGTGTTCTGGGGAAATTTGGGCGGCAAAACACCGCAGCTCAACCCCCACAGCACGGGCTTTTTGATAGGCTGCGGCATAGGCCGGATCAATATCTTGGGCCACATCGAAATGGGTGCAATCGGTGCGCTGTACGAGATAAAGCATGACCGCGCGGTGTCCGGCTTCAACCATGGCTTGCAACTCGTTCAAATGTTTGGTGCCACGTGCCGTGACACTGTCTGGAAACTCGGCAAGGCCAGCTTGGCGTTGCAAAGTCACGCTTTTGACCTCAACATAGATATCTGGCTGGCCGCCTGAGCTGAGCAAAAAATCAATCCTGCTCTTGGCCCCATAGCGCACCTCGGGCCGGCAGGTATCAAAAGCGTCCAAACCCGCAACGTGGCGCGTGATGAGGGCTTCTTTAATCACCTTATTGGCAAGGCTGGTATCAACACCGGTAAAATGGCCACTCTCGTGCTCAATCAACCGCCAGCCAAATTTTAACTTTTTCTTGGGCTCATCATTTGGCTCAACCCAGATTTTTGTACCTTCATCCGCCAGACCCATCATGGATCCTGGATTGGCACAATGGGCGGTGACGGTTTGTCCGTCTTGCAGTTCGATATCAGCAAGGAACCGTTTATAACGGCGGATCAAACGGGCGGGAACAAGAGGGGTTTGAAACTGCATATTATGGCCCTATACCCTCAAAAAGGAAAAGAAAAGGAAGTAAAATGTCAAATCCAACTGCCGCGATGCTGGTCATAGGTGATGAGATTCTATCGGGCCGCACACGAGATGCAAACATGCATTATCTGGCCGGCGAACTGACCAAGGCAGGCATTGATCTCAAAGAGGTGCGGATCGTCTCTGATACAGCGGCGGATATTATCGCTGCCACGCGCAGTTTGGCGAAGCGGTATGATCATCTCTTCACCTCAGGTGGGATCGGGCCGACACATGATGATATCACCGCAGATTGCATTGCAGAGGCTTTTGACGCGGCAATTGATGTACGGGCCGATGCCAAGGCCTTGCTCACCACTCATTACCAACGCCAAGGCCTAGAGCTTAATGCCGCGCGGCTGCGCATGGCGCGTATTCCCGACGGCGCCAAGCTTATTGATAACCCGGTTTCGGTGGCGCCCGGATTTAGTCTGGGAAATACCCATGTGATGGCCGGGGTACCAGCGGTTTTTAAAGCCATGGTGGCAAGCGTGCTACCGCAATTGACAGGGGGCGCACCACTGCAAAGTGACACGCTTCGCCTAGAGCGCGGTGAAGGGGATGTCGCCCAACCGCTGGGCGCGGTGGCAAAGCTTTATCCAGAGCTGTCGATCGGCTCTTATCCGTTTCAAAAAGATGGCATTTATGGCACCAATATTGTATTGCGCGGAACAGACCCGAACCAGCTTGAGGCGGCGAAGAAAAAATTGCAACAGATGCTCATCGAATGATCTGTGACCATGCGCCCCCTTGGGTAGTGGTTGATGCCACTTGGCCCCCGGCAGCCAAGCACGTGCTGGGCCCATGGACCATTAGACAGGGCTTGGGCGGCGGCAAACGGGTCTCTGCGGCCTCAGCAGAGCAAAGCGTGGGCAGTGATGAGATTGACGCCGCCCAGGCGGCCATGAGGGACTTGGACCAACCTGCCCTCTTTGCAATCCGGGATAGGGCGCAAACCTCCCAACAAAGTTTGGATGACCAACTTACCGCGCGCGGTTACGAATGCGTTGATCCAACTAATTTTTATTCTGCTCCGGTAGCGGTTATTGCCACAGAGAGGCCCCCAAGGGTCAGTATGTTTTCGGTTTGGGAGCCTTTGGAAATCCAGCGTGAAATATGGGCGAGCGGTGGCATCGGGCCAGCCCGCCAGATAATTATGCAGCGGGCGCAGGGCCCTAAAACCAGCCTTTTGATGCGCTGGGACGATCATCCGGCAGGCACCGGATTTGTGGCGATTTTCGGCTCTGTGGCGATGGTGCATGCCCTTGAGATTTTGCCCCATCAGCGCCGCAAAGGCGTGGCACGTTGGGCCATGCGCCAGGCTGCGTTTTGGGCGCAAAGCCAAGGAGCCACGACGATCACAGTGCTCTGCACTCAAGAAAATACCGCCGCGAACCAGCTTTACTGTTCACTCGGGATGCAACTTGTGGGACAGTACCATTATCGCATGAAAAAGGAGCTGTCATGAACCCCAAGCAATCCGCCACTGCCCTCGACCTACCGCCTGTCGACCCGTTGCCTGAGGCAACGCAAAAGTATTTTGACGTTTGTCAGGACAAACTGGGTATGGTGCCGAATGTGCTGACAGCGCATGCGTTTGATATTGAAAAGCTCAATGCTTTTACCGGGCTTTATAACAACCTGATGCTGGCCGACAGCGGGCTAAGCAAACTTGAACGCGAAATGATTGCAGTCACCGTTTCATCCGTTAATAAATGCTTTTATTGTCTGACCGCCCATGGTGCAGCGGTGCGTGAGCTTTCAGGCGATCCAATCCTTGGCGAAATGATTGTGATGAATTACCGCTCAGCACCGCTGAATGACCGGCAGCGCGCAATGCTTGCGTTTACTGAAAAGGTGACCAAAAACAGCGCCGAGATCGAAGAAGCCGATCGCCAGCACCTACGCGACGTGGGTTTTAATGATCGCGATATCTGGGACATTGCCAATGTGGCGGCATTTTTTAATATGACCAACCGGGTGGCCAGTGCCACCGACATGCGGCCCAATGACGACTATCACGCGCTACATCGTTAAGATATCCCTCTGCATTGTCTTCACCTTTTGGTGCATGGCAGCTGCGGCGCAGGTTACTTTGACCGTGCCAAACGGAGCCAAACAGCAAATTGTCGAGCACAGCAAAGTGGCAAAATACGAAATGCCCATTGGCTCTTGGGCGGATGGGGCGGTTCCAACAAAGCGAATAACTGGCCCCCTCTGGCAACGGGCATGGCAGTTACAAAGCCCTTCGATCACTATAGATCAATTCGCCGCGCCTATTTTGAGCCAAATGAAAGAGGCCGGATATGACGTTGTTTTCGATTGTCACGACGTGCAGTGCGGCGGGTTTGATTTTCGCTATTCGATCAAAGTATTCCTTGCACCGCAGATGTTCGTCAATCTGCGCAATTTTCGTTTTATTGCCTTTGAAAAAGCCAATAGCGTTAAAACCCTGCTGGCAAGCAAAGCTGGCAGCACATTGAGTTTTCAACTGATCGAAGTGAACCCAGAGGCTTCAGCGACCGCCGAGATATCTCAAAGGCTTCCCAAGTTGGCCCGCCAGACATTTTACACCGACATGCAAACCGAACTGCTTCAAAACGGTTATGCCGTGCTTTCCGACTTGGATTATGAACCCGGATCATCAAAACTTGGAGCGGGGCCATTTCGCTCTTTGCAGGAACTGGCCGATTTTATGGAAAACCAGCCAGAAGCTGAGATTATTTTGGTTGGCCATACTGACAACACGGGTGCCAGTGATGCCAATATTGCCCTCTCTAAGCGCCGCGCGGCCTCGGTCGTTGAGCGGTTGGTCACTAAATACGGTATTGCGGCCAAACAGCTTACCGCCGATGGTGTTGGCTTTCTTGCTCCTTTGACAGCAAACACTGCAGATAGTGGCCGCGAACGAAACCGCCGTGTCGAAGCGGTGATAAAACGCTTGCAGTGATTTACAAAAGATCAAAGCTTTGGGCGTCTAACTTTTCGGCGAGAAATTCGATCAAAGCGCGCAGTTTGGGCTGAAGATACCGCTCTGGTGAATACGTGATGTAAATGCCTTGTCGATTTTTCGGCAGTTCCGGCATAACATCCACAACCCGGCCGTCTTTGAGCGCGTCCGCATATAGATAACTCGGCAAATAGGCGATGCCCAAACCCGAAATTGCCGCGTTTAGCAGCGACTGGCTATCATTTACGTTCAAAGCACCAGAGGTTCTGATATGCCGCGTTTCCCCGCTGGTTGCTGGAATATGCCACACAGATGTCACTGCGCTCGACGCATGATGCAAGAGCCTGTGAGCCGTTAGATCATCAATCCGTTGGGGCCGGCCATAATCGGCCAAATATTGCGGACTAGCAACCATACGCAGCGTGGTTTCGCCAAGCTTACGAACAGACATCATATTATCTTGCATTGCGCCAATGCGAATGGCTGCATCATACTCTCCATTACCTAATTCAATAGGCTCGGCATTCACCTCAATCGTCATCGAAATATCACGGTAGCTTAGCAAAAAGCAGTTCAGGATTGGCGCTAGCGGGCTGCCAGTAAAATCTGCGTCAACATTGATCCGCAAGTCACCAACAGGTATCGCGCGCAAGGCTGAAGCCATCGCATCCGCATCCCCAGCATCACTTAGAACCCGCCGCGCGCGATCATAATAGATCAATCCGATTTCTGTCGGATTAACGCGCCGGGTGGTGCGGTTCAAAAGCCGCGTGCCCAGCCGGGTTTCCAAACTGGATACATGCTTTGAAACCGCCGATTTTGATACCCCCATTTTTCTGGCCGCATCGGTAAACCCGCCTTGGTCTACCACGGTTGCAAATGCCTCCATCTCGGTTAAACGATCCATTACCTATCCTATTCATCAACAAAATTACCCTCTCTACATCGGATAGAATTCTGTCAGGACTGCGGCAGATCGTGGACATTGCCGGGGTTTTTAGCGGACTGTTTCTAGGCACTTAAAGCGATAAGGCAAGCCGGACACCTTGATCAATCGCCCTTTTGGCATCAAGCTCAGCGGCCAGATCAGCGCCGCCAATGATATGCGGCTGGCGTCCCTGTGCGATCAGATCATCTGCCAGCCCACGCTCAGAAAGCTGGCCAGCACAAAGAACAATGCTATCCGCTTTGATCACCTCGGGTGCGTCCCGGGCTTCGCCGCGCGACACCATGATACCTTCATCAGTGATGCGTTCATAATTCACCCCGCCAACCATTTTCACGCCTTTCATGTTGAGCGCGGCGCGATGGATCCAGCCGGTGGTTTTACCGAGTCGCTTGCCTGGCTTTTCCGATTTTCGTTGTAATAGCGTCACTTCACGGGCTGCAGGCTGCGGCTGTGCACCCTCGGCGGCCAATCCGCCGGCGGTCTGTTCAGGATCGCCAACGCCCCACTCTCGCAGCCATTCAGGAAGGTTTTCGGTAGCGCTGTGACCTGTTTCATGCACCAGATATTCCGATACATCAAAGCCAATACCACCAGCGCCAATCACGGCAACTTTTTTACCCAGTTTCGCGCGCCCGCTCAGCACATCAAGATAGCCGTAAACATGCGCGCTGTCCTGACCGGGAATTTGCGGATCACGCGGCATAACACCGGTGGCCACGATGATTTCATCAAAGGCAGCAAGATCATCGGCATGCGCTGTCTGAGAAAGTCGGACCTTTATTTTCAGATCATCCACCATGGTTTTGAACCAGTCGACAAGGCCCCAAAATTCCTCTTTTCCCGGCACCTGTTTGGCCAGATTAAGCTGACCGCCAATTTCATCAGACTTTTCAAAAACCGTCACGCTATGGCCACATTGGGCCGCGGTGATTGCGGTGGCAAGACCAGCGGGGCCAGCACCAACGATTGCAACATTTTTGGGGGTTTGCGCGGGCTTTACCGTCAGCTCGGTTTCAAAGCAGGCCCGTGGATTGACCAGACAAGAGCTGATTTTGCCGCCAAATGTGTGGTCCAGACAGGCTTGATTACAGGCGATGCAAGGGGCAATTTGTGCAGCCTTTCCCGCCGCCGCCTTGGCCACAAAGTCCGCATCTGCCAAAAACGGCCGCGCCATGCTGACCATATCGGCGCAGCCGGTCGCAAGCACATCTTCAGCCACTTCAGGGGTATTGATGCGATTTGACGTAATCAGCGGAATTCCAACCTTGCCCATCAGCTTTTTGGTCACCCAGGCAAAGGCTGCGCGCGGCACCGATGTGGCAATAGTCGGAATGCGCGCTTCGTGCCAGCCAATACCGGTGTTGATAATAGTCGCGCCTGCTGCTTCAACCGCTTGGGCCAATTTGACCACCTCATCATGGGTCGAACCATTCGGGATAAGATCAATCATCGACAGCCGATAGATCACAATGAAGTCGGCACCCACCGCCTCGCGCACGCGGCGCACCACTTCAACCGGCAGCCGCATGCGGTTTTCATAGCTTCCGCCCCAGCGGTCTGTGCGCTTGTTGGTATGGGTGACCAGAAACTGGTTTAGAAAATAGCCCTCGGATCCCATCACCTCGACGCCATCATAGCCCGCCTTGCGTGCGCGCAGCGCGGTGGCTGCAATATCACTAATTTGTTTTTCGATGCCGGCCTCATCCAGCTCTTTCGGAGGAAACGGCGATATGGGGGATTTCACTGGCGAAGGCCCAACACATTCGGGGCTATAGGCATAGCGGCCCGCGTGCAGGATTTGCATGGCGATTTTCCCATCGGCTTCATGCACCCTGTCGGTCACGACCTTATGATTGGCAATGTCATCATCATTATAAAGCCCGGCGGCACTGGCAAACACGCCGCCTTCACGGTTTGGCGCAATGCCCCCAGTAACCATAAGCCCGACCCCGCCGCGCGCGCGTTCTGCGTAAAATTCGGCTACCCGGTTCCAATCTTTGGTTTCCTCTAGATTGGTGTGCATAGACCCCATCAGCACGCGGTTTTTTAAGGTGGTAAACCCAAGATCGAGCGGGGCAAGCATATGCGGATAAGACGTGGGCATGGCGGGTCCTCATTCAGATTAGCTGCCAAATCATTGCCTAATAGAGCTGCGTTGTCACCTACAACGCAGCGTCAACCCTATCCCTTAGGTATCCGCACAATGCCGCCGAAATGCCCGTTTGAGAAGATCCAGCTCTGCACTTAAAAGGTAAATTTCTGCGCGCAAATCTTGATCGACCAAATCACCGCCGATCAGCGTGAACCGCGCTAAAACCTCAGAGCTTTCATATTCGGTGATGACAAAACTATGCACCCCTGCACCCACAGCCGACGGCGGGATGGGGATATGCAAATGCAAATCATCTGTATCCTGCGTGCGGATGACTTTGGCTGCATCAAC
The DNA here is from genome assembly GCA_039640505.1 of Rhodobacteraceae bacterium Araon29. Lineage (NCBI taxonomy): Bacteria > Pseudomonadati > Pseudomonadota > Alphaproteobacteria > Rhodobacterales > Paracoccaceae > Rhodobacteraceae bacterium Araon29. The sequence continues at coordinate 3,020,608 of CP046865.1, forward strand.
CGGCTCTCCATGCAAGGTCACATCAAAAACTGGCAAGTGATCCGAACCCGGCGCAACCCCACTGACAAGGCCGAGCCAGAGACCATTTTTAAACTCGAGTTCTTGAACCTTTAGCGTCATATTATGCGTCCTTAAAACCCAGACCGAGGGCGTCTATAAAAGGTTAAATCGCGAATTTTTATCTGATTCATTTGGGGCGTTTCAAAAATAAAATCAAGCCAGATTTCTTCAATGCGATTTTCATTCAACATCAGATAACCGAGGTCAAAACCGACAGAGGACACTTTGTCATCATTCGAAAACTCGCGGATGATTTGTTCCACATTTGGCCCATGTTTGATATTCAGCCGAGCAAGAGTTTTGAGAGGTCTTTCGCTCTCAATAATGGCTTCAAGCTCAACAACATGTCCGGTTTTAAATCCTAAAGTAGCCTTTTGGGGCAGAGTAATGGCCAACGATAGGTAGGACCCATCAAACTGAAACACCTCCAACATACAGCCAAATGGGGCAAGATCGATGTGACGCAGGTTGCGAAATTGTTTGATGGTCAAATCTGCCATCTTGCAATCATGAAAAAGTCGAACCTCTTGGCCCAGCGGGGTCTCAGAGCGCGCCGAGGCAACGCCTGTTGGTGCGATGGCGCTAGACCATAGCTCAGGTCGCCAGGCCCAATCTACATCTGCTGGTTTTTGAAATCCAGAATGTCTAAGCTTGCTCCGCAAAATTCGGCTGTCCGCCCTACGAATAAAATCATCCAACGCACCGCGCCAATCCAGCGCTGCGTTGCGTAACTGGACCAATTCTAAAGCGGCCATGTCGGGTATTTTTCGAAGATCCCGCCGCCATAATTTTGATGCTTGGGCAATGATTGCCCGCTCAAACCAATTCTGCACAAAAATTACTTTCCTAAAGAACACATCAAGGTATAGGCGAGCCAGCCTGCGGCTTCAAATTATTTTTTGTCTGCGTCACGACGGGGCGTATCAGGAGCTTGGCCGGGCCTTGGGACGCAATACAGAAAATACTGTTGGTCTGGCCTGTGGACGCTGGGCGGACTTTAAAGCTTGTTGAGCCTGCGCCGTTTGGGACGCAGATACCGCCGTCAGAGTATCACGTAAAATATCGGTGGCCATTTTATCGGTAAATGTAATACCTTTGGGCACATATAGCGTGGCAATGCTTATATACCCACCGCGTAGCCCCAGACCTTGCCAGAAATCCCGTTGCGCTGTGGCCAAAGACTGTTCTTTTTGCGGTGAAATACGCGCCAGAACCATTTTTGGGGATTTTTTTATTATCTTAAAGGCGCCGGATGGGGCCGAGGCGCGCAGCAGTTCATCAGCGCCCTTTAGACCGCTTGGGTCTGCCGGCGCAACCGTTAGGGTGATCAATCCAACCTCGTCAAAGCCCTCTACTGTTGGGCATGGGGTTGTAACCAGAAACCCCACGCCGTCCTTTTCCTTGATCAGCTTTCTGGCAATGCAATAGCCCTGCGGACTGGCAAAGGCAGCGCCTGCAGAAAATTGATGCTGAGTGGCGTATTCGGCTCGGTCAAGCCTTGGAAATTGCGGCAATTGAATGCATCCAGCCAACACAAGGGCAGGTAAAATCAGCCCCCATCGGAGACCTATCCAACGGGTGGCTGTCATAGTCTTACAAATCCATATATTCGTGCTTTTCAGCTTTGCCGCCCGGGTGTGTCACCGCGCCTTTGTAGATTTCGCCAACCTGCTGCGCATATTTCCACAGCGCCCCAGAGGCATAGATGGTTTCGCGCGGGCCAGCCCAGTCCGCTTTGCGCTGCGCCAGCTCTTCATCGCTCAGATCGACCGAGATTGAGCCCTCGATCGCATTCAGCGTGATCACATCACCGTCTTTCAGCAGGGCAATCGGGCCGCCATGCGCGGCTTCCGGACCCACATGGCCAACACAAAAGCCGCGGGTGGCGCCGGAAAAACGGCCATCAGTGATCAGCGCGACTTTTTTGCCCATCCCCTGCCCTGATAGCGCCGCAGTTGTGGCCAGCATTTCGCGCATCCCGGGCCCGCCCGACGGACCTTCGTTGCGGATGACAAACACATCGCCTTCGTCATAATCGCGGCCCTGAACTGCCTCAAAGGCGTCCTGCTCGCATTCGAAAACCCGCGCCGGTCCGGTGAAAATCTGATGCTGCGAGGCCATGCCTGCAACCTTAACAATCGCACCTTCGGGGGCCAGATTGCCTTTCAGACCAACAACACCACCAGTTTTGGTAATCGGTGCATCGATTGGGTAAATCACCTTGCCATCGGCTTCGCGGGAAATTTTATCCAGCGCTTCGCCCATGGTTTCGCCTGATGCGGTCATACAATCTTCATGCAAAAGCCCCGCCTTGCGCAGCTCTTTCATCACCACCGGCACGCCGCCCACCTCATAAAGGTCTTTGGCCACATATTGCCCGCCCGGCTTAAGATCGACAAAATACGGCGTATCGCGGAAAATTTCGCACACGTCATCAAGATAAAAATCAATGCCCGCCTCATGCGCGATGGCTGGCAAATGCAGGCCGGCATTGGTGGACCCACCTGTGCAGGCCACCACCCGCGCCGCATTTTCAAGCGATTTTAATGTCACCACATCGCGGGCCTTAATATTTTTCTCCAATAGCGCCATCACTGCGCGGCCAGAGGCTTCGGCATATTGATCGCGGCTTTCATAGGGCGCCGGCGCGCCGGATGAATTCATCAGCGCGAGCCCGATCGCCTCGGAAACGCAAGCCATAGTATTGGCGGTAAACTGGCCGCCGCAAGCACCCGCCGAGGGGCAGGCCACCGCTTCAAGCTTTTCCAGCTCACAGGTGCTTAGATTACCGGCCTGATGCTGGCCCACAGCCTCGAACACATCCTGAACCGTTACATCTTTACCGTCCAGACGGCCCGGCAGGATAGAGCCGCCATATAAAAACACAGAGGGCACATTAAGCCGCACCATGGCCATCATCATCCCGGGCAGCGATTTATCGCATCCGGCCAGACCAACCAGCGCATCATAGCAATGGCCGCGCATGGTCAACTCGACCGTATCAGCAATCGCTTCGCGGCTGGCCAGCGAGCTACGCATGCCCTCATGGCCCATGGCGATCCCGTCGGTGACGGTGATGGTGGTAAATTCACGCGGAGTGCCCAGCGCCTGCTTGACCCCCATCTTGGCCGATTGCGCCTGACGATTGAGCGCAATGTTACAGGGCGCTGCTTCGTTCCAACAGGTGGCAACGCCGACCAGTGGTTGATGAATTTCTTCTTCGGTCATGCCCATCGCGTAATAATAGGACCGATGCGGCGCGCGTGCCGGGCCTTCGGTTACATGGCGACTTGGCAATTTGGCTTTGTCGAACTTGCTCACTGGGAAACCTTTCCTGTTGGGTTTGCATGGTCATACAAAAGCCCCAGCGCCGAGACAAGCCTGATCTGACCTACTGCTGTGCCGTCGAATATAAGCGCGCGCGCAAAAATGCTGCCGGCATGGCAGTAAATAGACTTTGGCGCCAGATGTGTATTGCATTAAGTGCTATGGCGTGTAACAATTTTGTTCATTATTTATTAAAGATATTTTAAGGACTTCTGGTATGTTCGATGACCGCTTACGCACTGTAACAGCAGATTTTTCATCACACATAGACTATGGCTCTGAAATCTGGCGGATTATTCTGGGGATTATTCTGGTAAGCGTGTTTTACACGGCAGTTAACTTCGGTCTAGCCTTTTTAGGGAATTGGTTTAGTTCTGATCTCTTAAAAGAAATTTTTATCTCTGAGCAAGGCCTGGGTCACAGCCCTATGGCCCTGGCCGGTTTGTTTGTGACCTTTCTACCCGTTTGGTTCGCGCTTGCACTGGTGCTGCCGCTTGTGCACCGGCGCACGCCACTGGCACTTTTGGGGCCATCGCAACTGGTTAACTGGCAACAGTTTTTCACCGCAGCCAAAGTCGTCTTGATCCTTGCGTTCGGCTTTGAAGTCCTGTTTCAGATACCGGCTCTGCTCTTGGACCTACCGCTTTACAACGCGCATATGGCGCTTGATCTGCCGCAATGGGCGCTTTGGTTACTGCCAATGTTGCTTTTGCTCTTTGTGCAAATCGGGGCCGAAGAACTGCTGTTTCGCGGTTATCTTTTACAAATGATCCGCGCCCGTGGCGGCGGCTTTTGGCTGTCGATTGCGCTGCCATCACTGGCCTTTGGGCTGTTGCATTATAGCCCCGCCACCTATGGCCAAAACGCCTTTCTAGTGGTGGCCGCAACAACAGCTTTGGGCATTTTGCTGTGCAAGGTAACACTGCGTACCGGCAATCTGGGCGCAGCACTGGGTATTCACTTTGCCAACAACCTGACGGTGATGTTTCTGCTTGGGATAGATGGTAACATGAACGGCATGGCGCTGTTTTCAACGAAAGCTGACCTCAGCTCACCACTGATGTCCGGCAATCTTATCTTGATGATCATCCTTATGCTGGCAGTCTATCGGATCTGGGCCCGCCGCATGGATAATGCGCGCAGCTTACGCGACGTTCTTTGAAAAGGCCTTGTTAGGTGGCCCTCGTCTGGCTAGCGTGACTTAAGCGACCCTGCGAAGGAGCCAAAGATGACGCCCGGAAAGCACTATCTAAGCTCGGATGAGATACGACCCTTGGCGGCCAGATCCGATCTTTGGGGTGCTCTTTTAGTATTGCATTGCTGGGGCGTTATTGCGCTTGCACTGGCGCTATTTTCGCTTTGGCCCAATCTGCTTACTGCCGCAGTGGCCATCATGATCATTGGATCGCGGCAACTGGGCTTTGCGATTTTAATGCATGAGGCGGCGCATAATGCGCTGTTTCGCAGCCGTGCCCTCAATCAATTTGTCGGTGACTGGCTGTGCGGGCGTCCGATCCTTGCGGATTTGGCCGAATACCGCCAGTACCACTTGCAACATCACCGCCATACCCAAAGCGAGGATGATCCAGATTTGCGGCTGTCAAAGCCGTTTCCCACCACCCGCGCGTCGCTGCGCCGCAAATTGATCCGCGATATCACCGGCCAGACCGGCCTCAAGCAGCGCGCACAGCAAATCATGTTTGCCTTTAAAATGGCCGGTGATGTAGAAGACGGGCCCAGCTCGCAAGAGCTGGCGCAGGCCTTTTCCGGCAGCTCGCTAGGGCGGGCGGTGATTGCCAATATCGGGGTATTCGTGGTTTTTTGGGCTGTGGGCGCATGGTGGTGGTGGCTGTGCTTTTGGCTTTTGCCATTGCTCACATGGTATCAACTTGTGCTGCGGGTGCGCAATATTGCCGAACATGGCGCGGTTGAGTTTTCTGATAACCCGCTTAAAAACGTGCGCACCACCCATGCCGGGCCGCTGACCCGCCTGATGCTGGCGCCCTATTGGGTCAATTACCATCTTGAGCACCATCTTGTGATGCATGTGCCCTGTCGCAACTTACCAAAAATGCACCAGCTTATGCTGCAAAAAGGTCATGGGCCAAAGATGGAGCTTGGGCGCAACTATTGGCAGGTTCTGCTGCAGGCTTCAAGCAAAGCTGCCTAAACGCTGCGCATCGGTTTTCATAAAACAGTTGGCAAAAGCCGGCGGATCGCCGATTGCAATTTTGTCAAACTGGTCTTATTTGAGTCCAAAGCGCATCGCCACATGGGAACCAAGGCATGAACTGGATCACAAACTACGTCCGCCCTCGGATTAATTCGATCTTTTCGCGGCGTGAAGTACCGGAAAATCTGTGGTCTAAATGTAGCGGCTGTGGCACCATGCTGTTTCATCGCGAGCTTAGCGAAAACCTTAATGTGTGCACCCAATGCGGGCATCATATGGCGATCAGCCCACGGGAGCGGTTCATAGGACTGTTTGATGGCGGGATATTCATTGAAGTTGCGGTTCCCGAGCCGATCGCCGATCCGCTGCAATTCAAGGATCAAAAGAAATACCCCGACCGGATGAAGGCAGCGCAGAAATCAACTGAAGAAAAAGAAGCCATGCTGGTGGCAGAAGGCGACATTGGCCGCACCCCGATTGTGGCCGCTGCGCAGGATTTTTCCTTTATGGGCGGATCCATGGGCATGTATGTGGGCAATGCCATTATCGCCGCTGCTGAGCGCGCGGTGGAATTAAAGCGGCCTTTGGTGCTGTTTTCCGCAGCCGGCGGCGCACGGATGCAAGAGGGCATTTTAAGCTTGATGCAAATGCCGCGCACCACGGTGGCGGTGCAAATGCTCAAAGAAGCCGGCCTGCCCTATATCGTCGTGCTGACCCATCCGACCACCGGCGGCGTTACCGCATCCTATGCGATGCTAGGCGATGTGCATATTGCCGAACCCAATGCATTGATTTGCTTTGCCGGACCACGGGTGATTGAACAAACAATTCGCGAAAAGCTGCCCGAGGGCTTTCAACGGGCCGAATACCTTCTGGATCATGGCATGCTCGACCGCGTGACCCCGCGCGGGGATATGCGCGATGAGCTGGTCACCATCATTCGGATGCTGCTGGGTCTAAGTCCGGCGGTCAAAGGGGATTTGCCAAAGCCTGACACCCCTGCGGCGCCAGCGGCAGAACCCGCAAAGGACACAGCAAAAGACGCGGCTAAGACCGCCCCATGACCGCAGCTGGATCCGACATCATCCTTGAGCGGATGATGGCTCTGCACCCAAAGGTTATCGACCTGACATTAGACCGCGTCTGGCGGCTGCTGGCCGCTTTGGACAATCCGCAAAACACTGTGCCGCCCGTGGTGCATATTGCAGGAACAAACGGCAAGGGCAGCACTTTGGCCATGATCAGAGCGGGGTTAGAGGCAGCAGACAAGTGCGTGCATGCCTATACCTCGCCGCATCTGGCACGGTTTCACGAACGTATCCGGCTGGCGGGCAGATTGATCTCAGAGCCTGATCTGACAGCGCTGCTGGATGAATGCTATAAAGCCAACGATGGCGCGGATATTACCTATTTTGAAATCACCACCTGCGCCGCGCTACTGGGCATGGCGCGCAGTACGGCCGACTATACCCTGCTTGAGGTCGGACTTGGCGGCCGTCTGGATGCCACCAATGTGATCGCAAAGCCAGCGCTCAGCATCATTACGCCGGTGTCGATAGACCACCAACAGTTTCTGGGCGAAACCCTGCCGGAAATTGCCGGTGAAAAGGCCGGCATCATAAAACGCGGCGTGCCGCTGGTGTTGGGCCCGCAATCTGATGCCGCGCTTGAGGTGATCGAAACCAAAGCAAACGCGCTTGGCGCGCCTCTGATCGTGCATGGCCAGCACTGGCATGTCAGCACTGAATACGGCCGGATGATTTACCAAGACGAGCGTGGTCTTCTGGATTTGCCGCTGCCCAACCTGCCCGGGGCGCATCAGCTGCAAAATGCCGGCACCGCCATAGCGGCGCTGCGCCAGCTTGGTCAGCCCAATGAGATTTGCGAACAGGCCGTCAGCACGGCGCAATGGCTGGCGCGAATGCAGCGGCTGCGCGGCGGCCCGCTGGTTGAAGCCGCACCGCAGGCCGAGCTATGGCTGGATGGCGGTCACAATCCAGCGGCGAGCAAAGCAATTGCCACGCATCTGGCCACCCTGCCCAAACAGCCGACCTATTTAATCTGTGGGATGCTCAATACCAAAGATGTCGCAGGATATATGCGCCCGCTGGCCAGCGTTGCGCAGGGGCTCTATGGCGTTTCCATCCCCGGCGAGCTCAATACGCTAAAAGCTGATGAAACCGCCGCATTGGCCGCTGCCTTCACCGCCGAGCATGGCCTGCAAGCGCAGGCGGCTGAAAGCACCATCGAAGCGGTTCGCCGTATTGTCGTGCAAGAGCCAGCGGCGCGGATATTAATCTGCGGCTCGCTTTATCTGGCCGGTGCGGTACTGCGTGAACATCACTAAAACGGTGCCGAGCTGCCCATAAGCCGTATACCGTCACCCCGCCCAATCCGCCGATTGCATTTCGCGCAGGCGACTGGCGGTGCGTTCAAATTCAAACGTGCCTTCCCCTTCGACATACAGCATTTCCGGCGCAGCGGCAGCCGAACAGATCAACCGCACGCGGGCCTCGTATAAAGTGTCGATCAGGGTGACAAATCGCTTGGCTTCGTTAAAATTGCTGCGGCCCATCTGCGGTACATCCTCAATCACCAGCACCCGCAGATGTTCGGCAATGGCCAGATAATCGGCCGGCCCAAGTGGCTGACCGCATAGATCATAAAAGGCAAACCGCCCAACCCCGTTGAAATAGCGCGGGATCGGCAAGTCGCGGCCTTTGACAAACAAATGAAAGCGCGCTTCTTCGCCGCCGGTCAAATCCTGCCAGATCTGGTCAATCTGATCTGTTGCTGCGGCGCCAGAGGGCGCAAAATACACCTGCGCCCCTGCCATGCGGTTTTGCCGGTAATCTGTATCGCTTTGCATTGGATGGACCACCAGATCACGCTCGATAAACGCTATGAACGGCAAAAATAACTGCCGGTTCAGGCCGTTTTTGTAAAGATCCTTGGGCGGCCGGTTTGAGGTTGTAATTACTGCCACCCCATGTCCGAACAGCAGTTCAAACAATCGGCCGACGATCATCGCATCAGCGATGTCTTTGATCTGCATTTCATCCAATGCCAAAACCTTGAGCCCTTTTGAGATGTCTTTGGCGACCTGCGCCAAAGCATCTTTGGTGGCTGTTTTACGCGCCTCATGCAGGGCATTTTGAACCTCTTGCATAAAACTGTGGAAATGTACGCGGCGTACAACATCTGACAGGCTCTCGACAAATAAATCCATCAAAAAGGATTTTCCGCAACCCACGCCGCCCCAGATATACAGCCCCTTGGGCGCCGGGGCCGCTTTGCGAAAAAGACCGCGACGCACCGGAGCAACAACCGCCTGTTGCAACCGATCGAGCTGCAGCAGAAGCGCCTCTTGTGCCGCATCAGCAGTGATTTTTTGCTCGGCAATCAGAGCGGTGTATCTATCCGTTACGCTGCGCATAACTGCCAAATACAGCCCAACGCAGCAGAATTAAAGAGCACAGCGATCAAAACTTCCCCAGCGTCAAAATTGACCCCGCATCAAAAAGACCTGTAGCGTTTCAAACATCAGCAGCCAAAAAGTTAGGGCGCAATGTCAAAATCATCGACCATGTTCACACCCGTGCTAATCGCAGGCTGTATGATCATTTTGATCAGCTTTTTAGTGCGCGCATCATTCGGCGTGTTTCAAATTCCCATTGCCGAGGATTTTGGCTGGCTGCGGGTTGAATTTTCACTGGCCATCGCCATCCAGAACCTTGCATGGGGTATCGGCCAGCCCATATTTGGCGCTTTAGCGGAAAAAATTGGCGATCGGCGCGCAATCTTTGCCGGCGGTTTGTTTTATGCGGCAGGCTTGGTGCTTTCTTCTTTTGCGGTGTCGCCAGAGGCGCATCAATTTTACGCTCTGCTGATTGGCTTTGGGGTCGCAGGCACAGGCTTTGGCGTTATTCTAGCGGTAGTCGGCCGTGCCAGCCGCCCAGAGCACCGCTCTATGTCTTTAGCCATTGCAACGGCGGCAGGCAGCGGCGGTCAAGTGATCGGGCCACCTTTGGCCGAATGGCTTTTGGGGCTGATGAGCTGGCCATCCGTTTTTCTGCTTTTTGCCGCCGCAATTCTTGGCAGCTTGCTAATCCTGCCGTTGATGCGCGCGCCTGCACTAGCAGATAAAGACGAGATAGAACAATCGATGGGTGAGGTGTTGCGCGACGCGATGCGCGATCCCAGCTTTGCCATGATCTTTTTCGGGTTTTTCAGCTGCGGCTATCAACTCGGATTTATCTCGGCACATTTCCCAGCGATGATTACTGAAATGTGCGGCCCGCTGGCCCCCAGCAGTCCGCTGAACAGCCTTGGAATTACCACAACCTCTGCCTTGGGCGCCTTTGCCCTCTCTTTGATCGGCATTGCCAATGTGGCCGGGACCCTTTTGGCCGGCCATCTGGGTAATAAGATTGCCAAAAAATATCTTTTATCGGGTATTTATTTTGGCCGCACGGTGATAGCCGCCGTGTTTATCATGCTGCCTATCACGCCGCTGAGCGTGGTTGTATTTTCTGCCACCATGGGAACGCTTTGGCTGGCCACCGTACCGCTGACCAGCGGGCTAATCGCGCATCTGTACGGGTTGAGGTATATGGGAACGCTATACGGCATTGTATTTTTCTCGCATCAGCTGGGCAGTTTTCTAGGGGTGTGGCTTGGCGGGCGGATGTATGACATCTACGGCAGCTATACGGCTGTCTGGTGGGTCGGCATCGGGGTGGGCGCCTTTAGCGCTTTGGTGCACCTTCCCGTGCGTGAGGGGCGGCCAGTTGCCGCCGCTGCGTAGCCCGTTCAAAAGTAATTATTCACCGGCGTAGACCCACCCACGCGATACAGCCGCAATACAGACGCGATACTGCAGCCTGGTTTGGCCGGTTTAACCGCCGTTTGAGGCAGGTGGTGGCACCACGTCAAGCACTGACTGTGACTGGGTATAGGGCAGGCTATGACCGACATCTGGCACCACCACTTGGGCGGCATCCGGGTTCCACCGTGCCAACTTATCCTTGCAATAAAGTGGGATAACATCATCTTCTGCACCCCATATGGCGGTCACCTTTGTGCCGGCAGCGTGGATCTTTTGATGGTCGGTTTTTGCCTGCACCCGCAGCCCGTTACGCAAAGAGGACAGCACCGACGGCAGAAACCCGCGATATTGCAATTCACGCTGCTGCCGATCGACAACAAACGGCACCGCAGAGGCTAAAACGCGTTCTTTTTCCGTCGCTTTGCGATGGCTACGCCCATAGCTCGCCATGAAAAGCCAGTCCCCAACTCCGGGGACCAAACGTATAATTTTTGCAAGCGGTCCAAGCTGATGCCCCATGCCGGCGGGCGCCAAGAGCACCAAGTTTCGAACCCGCTGTTCAAAAGCAGCTGTATACGCCGTGGCAACTGCGCCGCCCATCGAATACCCGATCAGCAGAAACTTTTCGGTTTCGCCCAGCGCCTGAAGCAATTCATCCAGATGGCTCACAAAAAATGTCCGATCCTGCGCCGCAGTCGGCCGGTCGGAAAATCCGCGCCCGTAATGATCATAGACCAGCACCCTATAGCCTTTGGCGACCAGCCCGTCGGCCAGTGCCTCGAACACAAAAGACGGCGTTGTTAGACCGTGCACACAGATGGCCAGCGGCGCTTTTTCAGGCCCGTAATAGCGGTAATGGGTGACACCGTTTTGCAGTTCAACAAACGCCCCCGGCGCATCCGCGCGGGCATCATCATCCATCACCAGCCGTCTGCGCTCGGCAATATAAGGGGCAAAGGCCACCCCTAAAACCAGCAGGCATATCAGCACCCAGATCATTGGGAAGATGTCCAGCGGTCAAGCACATACCGAGCTGTCATAAGATCGAGATGCGCACCGCCGCCGTTTTTAAACAGGGTGATTTCATCATCTGATTGACGGGCAAAGTGAGCCGCATCGTAATAATCACCCAAAATATCCGAGCGTTGAATAGCACCGCTTTCGAGCGGCATCTTTAGCTCGCCAATATGCCCAAGAGTGGTGTCATAACTGTCCACGAAAATACGCGATCGGCGCAGGGCCTCATTATCCGCTTCGCGCATATCGGGGCGATAAGCGCCAATAAGATCAATATGTTGGCCGGCCTTCAACCACGCACCACAGATAAGAGGCGTTGTGGACATGGTGGCCGCAGCGATAATATCCGCGTCGGCGACCGCCGTTTGCAAATCATCGGCCACCTGCATCCGCTCATCACCCTCGGCCAAAGCTTCGGCCGTGGTGCGGGTGCGGTTCCAGACGGTAAACCGCGCCTCGGGAAATCCGGCGGCATAGGCCGCGCGCAGGGATCGGGCCACGGTGCCTGCACCGATAATTAGGATGTTGCGGCTGTCGGGACGGGCCAGCCGCTTGGCCGCCCAAAGGCTGTCACCGGCGGTTTTCCATTTGGTGACCAGATGAAAATCGACCAAGGCCTCAAGCTCGCCGCTGCGGTCGGAAAAAAGGCTAACCGCGCCATTGACCATCGGCATGCCACGGCTTGGGTTTTGCGGGAAAACAGTGGCTGATTTTACCGCAAGTCCCAGCCCGTCAATCCATGCAGACCGCGATAAAAGTGTATCAGGGTCGCGGTATAGAAACGTATCGGCAATTTCCGCCTTCGGGCGCGCATGACCGGCAGCAAAGGCTTCGGTCAGCCCGATCCAGTCAAGGTGTTTCTCGCCTTCGTCAAAGGGAATATATGCAAATTTCATTGTGCCTCCGCAGCACTCAAAAGCCCGTGCGACACCAGACAGTCGGCCCAACCATCCGCATTTTGAAACAGATGGGTCTGCCAGCCGCGCGCTGCTGCCGCCGCGATATTCTGCGGCAAATCATCGGCAAAAAGCAAGCTTTTCGGTGCATATCCGCTGCCCTCTTCCAGCGCTGCATAAATTGCCGGATCCGGTTTTATAATCTGCATATGTCCTGAAATGTATCGCTGGTCAAACTCACTCAGAAAATCATAGTGCCTTTCTGCTTGCTCAAACGGCTGTACCCCGAAATTGCTTAGCGCCAAAATCGGGATACCATTCGCCCTAAGCGCCCGCAGCAATCGCACAGACCTTGGTATTTCAGGGCCAGCAATGGCAAGCCAGTTATCCCGCCAAAGCGTAATCTCGGTTTTCCATTGTGGATAGTCCAGCGCAAGCTGCTGAAGGGTTCCGATAAAATCAGCGCCGCTATCTATCGCAGCATTGGCATCGATTATAGGCACTTGTTCAAAAAATTCCTGACGGCGCTCAGCCCCTAAAGCCTCATCAAAGTATCGCTCTGGCACCCATTCGATCAATACATTGCCAATGTCAAAAACCACTGCTGAAATCTCTGCCATATGAAAAAGCTCCTTTTTAAATCAAATCCATTACTGACGGTATTTTGCAGCCCGCGCTCTTGGAGCGGCACCAGTAACCGTATCACGCCAGACGGTAAACAAGCCAGAGCCAAGGATCAGCGCAATACCGAGCCAGGTAAATCCGTCAGGCCATTGAGCAAATATCACCACCCCCCAAAACACCGCCATCAACATGGCTACATATTCAAACGGGGCAACAAAGCCGGCCTCATTTTGCCGATATGCTTGAGAAATCAGCAGACCGCCAAAGGCACTTGCAACCCCGATCACGATTAAAAGCCAATAGTCAGCCACGGCAGGGCTTTGCCACTCGCGTAGCAAAAAGGTTAGCGAAACATTGCTTCCAGTGTCAAACCGGCCGTCGCCCAACCCCAACCCGACCATTGCGGAAACGAATAGGAAGGTCACTTGAATGTAAAATGTCAACGTAGCGGCGCTTTCAGTCACTCCGAGCCTGCGGGTCAGCACATTGAGCGTGGCATAGCACACCGCTGCAAGCATCGGCAGCAAGGATACCAGTTGAAAGGTGCTGGTGCCGGGCCGCACGATAAACATCACCCCGATCAGGCCGAGCGCCACCGCGCTCCAGCGTCTTGGGCCAACAGTTTCGCCCAAAAAGATCACTGAAAATACCGTGATGACCAAGGGGCTGATGAAAAATATCGCCACCGCATCGGCGATGGGCATGGCAGCCAGTCCCATAAAGAAAAACGTATTGGCCAAAACCACGCAGAAGCCGCGCACCAAATGCATTTTTAAGCGTTTGGTGCGCAAGCAGCGCAGACCACCGCTAAAGGGCATGATAAGCGCGAAAAACACCGCCATACCGATCAAAGTGCGCACCAAGACCACCTGATGCAGCGGATAGGCATCGCTTAGCAATTTGATCGCCACATCGTTGAGCGAAAAGCAAAACATCGCACCGATGGCGCATAGCGCACCTATAAGGTTCGTTCTGGCACTATTGGCCTGCATGCGGTCTCCGATAAATTATGGGGTATTTAAAATTATTAGGGTCCTGCTTTGGCTTTGCGCAGGGTGGTTTCTAATGCGTTCAGAAAACGCGAACGATCGGATTTTGTAAAGCTTTTTCCGCCGCCTTGGCGAAACGGATCCGCAGCCCTTAAATCCGTCATCAAATCACGGGTTGCCAGAACATTGCCGATATTGGCCGCCGTCAGCGCTTCACCGTTGTGCTTGAGCACCAGCGCGCCGCCTTCGATACATTTCGCCGCCAGTGGGATATCGCCGGTGATCACCACATCGCCAACCCCTGCGCGCTCAGCAATCCACATGTCGGCCACATCGGGCCCATCGGGAACAATAATGGTTTCCACCAGTGGATTTTGCGAAGGGCGCAAGCCGCCGTTGCTGACAACATACATTTTGACCTGATGACGGCTGGCCACACGCTCGGCTTCGGCTTTGACCGGACAGGCATCCGCATCGATATAAAGCGCGGTCATGCGATGTCGATCCGCAGCACCGGATCGGGGTCACGGGCCACAAACTCGGCCTCAATCGTGCGCAGGGTATGGCGCTGACCGGGAAAGGTAACACGGGCGCAGGCGGCGTCAAAATCCAGCCACTCATAAGCGTCATGCTCGTCATTCAGTTGAACCTCAATCTGCGGCGCAACAAATCCTACAAAAACGGGTAACATCGCGATCCGATCTCTGTGGGGTTCATAGAATTGCTCGACAATATCGCCTGACCACAGCGAACCCAGTATGATGCCGGTTTCTTCGCGCACTTCGCGCAGCGCGGCCTGCCATGCTTTTTCACCGGCTTCGATGCCCCCGGCCACCTGACACCATGTGCCCTTCATCGTGGTGGCCCGCCGCATCAAAAGTACTTTGACCTCTGATCCGTGATGTTGCAGCAAAAACACCGAAACTGCATCGGACACAATCGCCAAGCGCTGTTTCGATGTACGGCTTAAGTCAGTCTGCGCCATTATATTTTCCCTTACCGATCACACCATCCTTTGCATCGGGCTTGCAATAAAGTCCAGCCAGTGAGGGCAAAAATACCCGTATGTTCTTGTCAGCTTTGCGGCAATGGCATGACGTTTCAAATGATTTCAGGTGCGGCTGCTTCAGTGGACCCGCAGCTATAATGCAAATCCTATCAAGCAACTTTTCTCAATACCCGCAGTCTTGGTAATTGCTATCCATGCATGTTCTGGCCATCGCTTTGGCTTTTTCAATTTCTTGAGAGGTCATTTGTTTTTCTACAAAATCTTTAGCCTGTTCCCCATTCTCATTCCCATTAGCAGCACTTAAATTGAACCACATATAGGCCAAAATAGTGTCTTGAGCGACGCCTTCGCCATTGTCATAGACCACACCCAGTTGGTACTGAGCTTCCTCGTGCCCTTGCTCAGCGGCCAGTTTATACCACTTAATGGCTTCTTTGTTGTCTTGCGCAACGCCTGTACCATTTTCATACATCACGCCCAGTTTGTTTTGCGCAGCAGCAACGCCTTGATCAGCCGCCATTAGATACAACTTGACGGCTTCTGTGTGATCTTGAGCGACGCCTTCGCCGTCGGCGTACATCACACCCAGATAGTATTGGGCAGCAGCACCGCCTTGATCAGCTGCCAATCTAAACCAATAAGCGGATTCTTTGTGATCTTGCGCGACGCCCTCGCCCTTATAGTACATCAGAGCTAAACTGAACTGGGCTCTAATATGGCCTGTCTCGGCTGACAATCTGAGCCACTTAGTGGCGCGTTTGTAGTCTTGCGCCACGCCTTTGCCCTTGGCGTACATCAAACCCAGATTGTATCGGGCATTCCTATGCTCTTGCTCAGCAGCCAGTCTGTACCAGTTCGTGGCTTGCTTGTCGTCTTGCGCAACGCCTTCGCCACTGGCGTACATCAAACCTAGATTATATTGAGCGCTAGCAATCCCTTGCTCAGCCGCCAGCCTGTACCAATGAGCGGCCTTTTTGTCATCTTTCGCAACGCCCTCGCCTTTATAGTACATCAAACCGAGATTTTTTTGGGCATCAGCATGGCCTTGCTCAGCTGCCAGTTTGTACCACGTAATGGCTTGCTTGTGGTCTTGGGTACTGCCTTGGCCCTTTTCGTATATCAAAGCCAGACCGTATTGAGCATCAGCATCCCCTTGCTCAGCCGCCAGTCTATACCACGTAATGGCTTGCTTGTGATCTTTTGGGACACCTTTGCCATTATCGTACATCCAACCCAGATTGTATTGAGAATACGTATGCCCTTGCTCAGCTGCCAGTCTGTACCAATGAGCAGCTTGCTTGTTGTCTTGTGCAACGCCTTCGCCACTGGCATATCTCAGACCCAGATTATATTGGGCGCTAGCAACCCCTTGCTCAGCCGCCAGTCTATACCAATGAGCGGCTAATTTGTCGTCTTGCGCAATGCCCTGACCATTAGCGTACTTCACACCCAGATTGTATTGGGCTGGGGCATACTTTTGCTCAGCCGCCAATCTGTACCACCTAATGGCTTGCTTGTCGTCTTGCGCAACGCCTTGACCATTGTCATACATCACACCCAGAATGTATTGGACAGCAGCATCCCCTTGCTCAGCCGCCAGTTTGTACCACTTAAAGGCTTGCTTGTCGTCTTGCACGACGCCTAGGCCATAGTCATACATCACACCCAGATTGGTTTGGGCTGGTGCATACTCTTGATCAGCTGCCAATCTGTACCACTTAACAGCTTCTTTGAAATCCTGCGCAACGCCTAGGCCATTAGCGTACATCAAACCCAGATTTGTTTGGGCTAGGACATCCCCTTGCTCAGCGGCCAGTCTGTACCAATAAGCGGCTTTTTTGTCATCTTTCGCAACACCGTCGCCATTGTAGTACATCAAACCCAGATTTTTTTGGGCAACAGGATCTCCTTCTTCGGCCAATGGCCGCCACACTTTGAGGGCTGTCGCAAAATCACCGCGCTGTGCGGCAAGTAGCCCTTTATCAAAATCCTGCGCAGACAAAGGAACAGCAAGGGTTGCAAAGAGAGCAATTATGAAAACAAAGCGCATGAAATTAGGTCCTAAATATTCTCAATCAATAGTTTAAAAATTGCAAACAACTGTTATTATTGTGTATTTTTAAAATTTTCCAACAAAATCATAGCAATTTCATTAGGTCATCACAGGATAAGATTGTTGCAAACTCGTCTTTCAAACTTGCAAGTGCGGTTAAATGTACCAACTCAGAATGATAAGTTTCACCATTTACGCCGATTCTATTAAAGGTAGCGGTTGCATCCGAAATCAGATAACACTTGTATCCATAATTTGATGCCATTCTTGTCGTTGTTGATACACAATGATCCGTTGTTAAACCAATAATGACAAGTGTTTCGCAGTCGCGCGCATCCAATATTTCTTTCAGTGATGTCCCAATGAAGCAACTATTCACTGACTTGGTTAAGATGGTTTCCCCTTCGATTGGCTGACACAGCGGATTGAAATTAAATCCACTTGAACTTTGATGAAGTTTTGACTCTGCGTTCGTAGAACTATGACGGACATGGATGATTTCCTCGTCCATTTCTCGCCATCTAGCTATAATTTTTGACGAAACTTCCTCGGCGGTTTTATTATTTCTATTTCCGCCCCAACTGTCCTCTTCTAAAAAGCCTTGTTGTAAATCAATACAAATTAGGACAGGGTTTTGGTTCAATAATTGCATTCTAAACTCTTTATTCCCACAAAGTGGTGCAGCACTCAAAAGAAAACCGCCTATGAACTTTCTATGAATTAAGGTGTGAAATGCACCTTAGATGCGACTATCGAACAAAAAATAAACGAAGTATTCCGTAAATTCAGCCTCAGTCTTCACCCCCCCCCAAAAAACATAAAATTTATCACTCTTAGGTAGTAAAACTCATGATGTCTGTCAACCGTGGGAAATTGTGCGCATATTTTTTCAATTAACTTTACGTCTTGTCAGCTTTGCGGCTTTTGCACTTTGAACGCGTCGGGAATTGGCATGCGGTTAAAGGCATCCAGTCCGGCAATTTTATAGGCTTCGGCCAAAGTCGGATAATTAAAGGTGTTTTCGACGAAATAATCCACAGTGCCTTTGAGGTTCAGCACCGCCTGGGCAATATGAATAAGCTCGGTGGCGCCTTCGCCCACAATCTGCACCCCCAGCAGGCGGCGGGTTTTAAGGCTGACCAGCATTTTCACCATGCCATGTTCAAGCCCCATAATATGCCCGCGCGAGGTTTCGCGAAACCGGCCGATACCCACTTCATAGGGAATGCCGCGGCGCTGGATTTCCTCTTCCGACATGCCGCAGGTGGATATTTCCGGCACTGAATAAATCCCGTAGGGAAACCATGGGCTTTCCTTCAAGGTGGGCGTGTCCAGCGCATGGCAGGCGGCAATCCGGCCCTGCTGCAGCGATGTCGAGGCCAGCGACGGATGACCGATCACATCGCCGGTGGCATAAATATGCGGCACTGCGGTTTGATAGGTTTTGCGGTCAACTTCGATCCGGCCGCGGTGGTCAGTTTCAAGCCCCACCGCTTTGAGATTGAGATGCGAGGTCGCACCCAAACGACCGGCTGCAAAAAGCAGCATTTCCGCGCGCACATGGCGGCGGTTTTTCAAGGCGACCTCGACATGGTCGGGACAGGCCTCAACACTGTCGATTTCCGATCCCAGCCGCAGATCAACGCCATTTTCGCGGATCTGATGGGAAAACTCGTCGATAGTACGGCGGTCGATAAAATCAAGAAAGGTCTGGCGCGGTTCAATCAGAGTGACCCGCACATCCA
The DNA here is from genome assembly GCA_039640505.1 of Rhodobacteraceae bacterium Araon29. NCBI lineage: Bacteria > Pseudomonadati > Pseudomonadota > Alphaproteobacteria > Rhodobacterales > Paracoccaceae > Rhodobacteraceae bacterium Araon29. The sequence goes on from CP046865.1 coordinate 3,039,329, forward strand.
GCGCGGAAAACATGGTGGCATATTCCACCCCGATCACACCGGCGCCAACCACGATCAGGCTGCGCGGAATTTGCGCCATTTGCAAAAACTCATCGCTGTCAACAACGCTGCTCCTGTTGAACGGCACCCAGTCGGGGCGAAACGTGCGGGTGCCGGTTGCTATAAGGAATTTATCGCCGGTGACTTTGGTTTTCTTACCCGCCTTGGTGGCCACTTCAAGCTGGTTGTCGCCCATAAAACGCGCCGCACCCAGCAATGTATCCACATGGTTTCGGTTAAACTGATGCTCAAGCACATCGACCTGATAATCGAGCGTTTTATGCAGCCGCGATTTAAGATCGTTAGCGCGGATTTCATCCTTGACCCGGTAAGAGCGCCCGTAAAAGCTGCGCTCGCGCCATCCGCTAAGGTTAAGCACGGTTTCGCGCAGGGTTTTTGACGGAATGGTTCCCGTATGGACCGATACCCCGCCCAAGCGGTCGTTGCGATCCACCACCAGCACTTTGCGCTTTAACTTGCCCGCCTGAATAGCCGCTGCGCGGCCAGAGGGACCAGACCCGACGATTATGAGGTCATAATGTGCCATGATCTAGTCTTTATAGAGCGCTTCGGCGTGAAACGCGATATGGTCATCCATAAAGCTGGCGACAAAAAAGTAACTGTGGTCATAGCCCGGCTGCAAACGCAAAACCGCAGGTTGCCGCCGCGCAGCCACGGCCCGCGCCATAGCCTCGGTGCCCAAAAGGGCGCCAAATTGATCTTTGGTTCCGGTATCAATCATCAACGGGCCATCAAATCCCTGCTTTTCCATCAGTTGCGCGGCATCATACGGCTGCCAACGGCTTTCGTCCGAACCCAGATAGGCAGTGAGCTGCTTGCGGCCCCACTCCGTTGCAGTCGGGTTGCAGATCGGTGCAAAGGCCGACACCGAGCGAAACCGGCCAGGCAAGCCCATTGCCAGGGTCAAGGCGCCATGCCCGCCCATGGAATGGCCACTGATGGATTGCCGCGCAGGATCAAGCGCGAAGTTTTCAAACAGCAACGCGGGCAGCTCATCGGCAATGTAATCCCACATTTGATAGTGCGGCGCCCAGGGGCTTTGGGTGGCATTGACATAAAATCCCGCGCCCTGCCCTAAATCATAGGCCTCATCATCGGCCACACCTTCACCGCGCGGCGAGGTGTCGGGAAAAACCAAGGCAATGCCCTGCTCGGCCGCCCATGCCTGTGCCCCGGCTTTCACCATCGCATTTTCATGGGTGCATGTCAGGCCTGATAAATACCAAAGCAGCGGAACCGGACCTTCATTGACCTCTTGCGGCAGAAATAGCCCAAAGGTCATATTGCAATTGCACCGCTCTGAGCGGTGTTGGTAGACCCCCTGCACACCGCCAAAACATTTGTTTTCTGAAATGGTTTCCACTGCTATGTTCCTTTTGCCAAACGTCTGTTGTGGCTAGCGCAAAAGCCCTGCACCCCACAAGAGCCATTCGCGACATATTACTGGTTGGATAGGTCACTGGGTCCACCCCCAAGAAGCCATGCCCAATGCACCCGCCTACGCCAGCAGCCAGCTCATCACCAATGAAACGGTTACGATACTTCCCAGCGTGGACATTAAAATTGAGGCTGAGACCCGCTGCGGGGCAACATTGTAGTGCTGCGCCAGAATATAGATATTGCCAGCCACCGGCAGGGCCGCCGCCGCAATCATCACCGAGGCCGCATAGGGTTCAACCGCAAACAGCAACAGCGCACTGGCAGCAACTGCAGCCGGGTGCACCACCAGTTTGACCACCGACAGCCAAATTGCGAACTGCGCCCGCTCAGCGGATTTACCAGCCAGCGAGGCGCCAATGGCAAACAGCGCCCCGGGGCAGGCCGCAGCGCCCAGTAAAATCACAAACTCACTGAGCGGATCAGGCATCGGCAATTTTGCCGCCGACCAAAAAAGTCCAAGTGAAATTGACACAATCATGGGGTTTTTGAGCAGGCCGATAAACACTGTGCGCAGGGTTGCCAGCCGCATCCTACCATCGCGAGAGGCTTCGATGAAAATCACAATCAGCGAGCTAAAGACAATCAGATCAACTGCCAGAACCAGCATTACATAGCCCACAGCCTCGGGGCCCAAAAGCATGGCCAGCATCGGGATGCCCAAAAAGCCAACATTGCCAATCACCCCGCATTGCGCTTCGACCGCCGCTTCGGCCAGCGGCACGCGCCGTAGCAGCGCAAAGCTGATCGCCATCAGATAAATTGACCCGGTGGCCAGCAGGTAGGCAAAGATAAAGTTCCACTGCAGAAGCGCGCCCAAAGACAAGCTAGATGAAAACCGGAAAAGCATGGCCGACAGGGCAAAGTAAAACACGAATTTGGTCAGATAAGCGGTGGCTTCGGCTGTGAACATGCCGCGCCGCACAGCGAAATACCCCAGCCCGATTATGGCAAAAAATGGGATGGTTTTGAAGAAAATAGCGATCATAATTTTAGGCTTATCAGGTGGCCGTGCAAGGTCAATTGAAATCATGGCATAAGCCAAGTTTATCCGGCCGCGGCCGGCAGATTGGTTTTTGAGTATTTGAGCAAAAGAAAAGCCTGATGGTTGCCAATAAGTAGCCCAGTGGCAAACACCAGCGCGCCGCCCTGAACAACTTGCAATGCCGCGCGGAAAAATGGTGTTTCCATATAGCGGTTCTGAACCCAGGCAATGACCCAAAGTTCCAAAAATACCACAATAAAGGCAGTGCTGTTTGTAGTTTGAATATCTGCGATAAAATACGGCAGGGCATGGCCCAAGCCGCCGATTATTGTAATCACCCCGGCCGCCAGACCGCGTTTTATCGGCGAGCCGCGACCTCAGATTGCCCCATCATCGGAGGCCGCTTCGGTAAAGCCCATAGATATTCCCGCACCAAACGAGGCGGCAAGGTCGACCAGAAACGTTGCTTCGCTGCTTTGGGTGGCAAAAGCGGCGGCAAAAATACGCGCCAGGGTGGAAACCGACCTATCTATCAGACCGGCCAGCGCCGGCTGTATGCAAGTGAGGATAAACTGGCGTCTGGCAGGCATGTCTTCGCCGCTTGCATGCGCGCCGGTCAGATGCGTGTTTTCAAGAGGCAGCGCGGCGGCATGATGCGCCGCTTCGCTGTCCGCTAAATCGGCCAGTAACCGCCGGGTTGCCGCATCTGAGCAGCGCTGCGCCGCGGCCAGATAAAACCGCTCTGCGCGTTGCTTCATTGCAGCGGCTTCGGCGCGGATGCATTCAAGGGAAAGGTTTTGCATTAACCAAATTGGTTTTCAATCATAATAGCCAGCCACATGATCGCGGCGCAGCAGCGGGATATGATCCCCAAAGCGGCGGATATGCAGATCAATCAATTTCTGACCGTGACTGCGCTCTTTTGCAGCCATGCCATTAAACACCACCGCGCTTGCTGGATACGCGGCGCGCAAATGCGCTGCAAAGCTGCCAAAAATACGGCTATCCTCTTCTTCTGACGAGATTGCCAAGGTGAGAATTTCCTGCTCGGAGAGGGTGCTGAATAGGCGCCGGTGGGTAATAAATCACATCTGTTCCCCGATCAAAATATATCTTATCGTGGTTTTATAGAGCGCCGCCTGTCAAGGCCTCTGGCAGCCATCACGGCCCGGTTTAACCAAGCCTATCAGTTTAAAGCTGGCGATGCATAACCAGCGCGTCTATGAGCCCAAGCGCCGGATGCTGAAACGCCTGCGGCAGGCGGCCCACCTCGGCAAAGCCACAGCTTTGCCACAGGTGAATGGCCCCAGCATTGCTGGCCAGCACAAAGTTAAACTGCATAGCGCTATAGCCGGCAGATTTGGCGGTCTTGAGCGCATGTTCAAGCATGGTTCGGGCGATGCCCTGACCGCGGGACTGGGGGTGCGTGACAAAGCCGCAATTGCACACATGCGCGCCGCCGCCAGGGTAATTGGGGCGCATGTAATAGCTGCCCACAGCCTGATCCAGACGCATCGCAAGATAGGCGGTTTTACCCTCTCCGGTCCAATAGTGCAGAGCTGCGCTTTTGCTGATATCGCGGTCCACTGCATAGCTGTCGCCGGCGTGAAACGCGGGCTGCAATATGGCCCAGAGGGCTGCGCCATCCTGTAGGTTGGCCGGGCGCAGCGTTAGGGCACCGTTCATGTGAGTTGATCGACAGACCGGATCACCTGATGCACCAGACCATAGTCCAGTGCCGCCTCAGTGGTGAGCCAGAAATCGCGTTGGGTATCTTGGGCAATTCGGGCTTTGCTTTGACCTGTTGCAGCGGCAAAAATATCTTCGAAACGGTCGCGCATCTGGCGGATTTGTTCAGCCTGAATTTCCATATCCGAGGCCTGCCCGCCGATACCCCCGCTTGGCTGGTGCAGCAAGAACCGGGTATTGGGTAGACAATAGCGGTCTTTGAGCGCCGCGCCCACAAAGATCAGCGCACCCGCACTTGCCACCCAGCCGCTGCCAATGGTGCGTACCTTGGGGCGAATAAACTGGATCATATCATGCACCATGTCACCCGATTCGACATGCCCGCCGGGCGAACTAATGATAAGGTTGATCGGTGCATCGCCATCTTCGGCCAGTGCCAGTAGCTGTTTGACCACCCGCTGCGCCAAAAGATGGTTGATTTCTCCGGCCACAATCACTGTGCGGCTTTGAAAAAACCGGGCCTCTAGAACATTGTTTGATTGGTTGTCCTTGGACCCTTTTTGTTTGTCTGTCATTTGCAATCCCTTCCTTTGACACCGGTCGATAGTCTGCGGCAGATATGAGGGGTTGTCAAACTTGGGCGACCAGTAGAAACATCCCTACTGGCCAATAGACTTATATAGAAAACTATTTGGTCCGATACATCCGATGACAGGATTTACAGCCAGCACCAATTGCGGCAAGGCCGGCGCCAAGCCCGTCGGGAGAGCCTGTATCAAGAGATTGCACCGCTGCGGTAAAAGCCTCTGATTTGGCCAGAAAATCATCCCAATTCGTCCAGATTTCCGGTGCAGCGCCTGACGCTGTTTCGGTCACATTTTCAGTGAATTTCTCTGGTACATCTTGCGCAAGAGCAAGCAAAACCATTTTGGCCTCGGCGGCATCTTCGGCATCAAAGTCCAAACTGCCGCGCGCCATGCGCGAAATCAAAGACAGCGGAGCTTTGAAATCCGTCATCAGGATCATCCTGGCTTTCACCACCTCAGAGGTGACGTTGGCATGCGCAAAAGACAGCGTAGCCAAAAACATAAGGGCAAAGGTCAGCAGAATTTTTTTCATAACTGGCTCCCGTTGGGCTGAGCGTTGGTGATCTTTGGTCGGTTCAATAAATATAGGAACAATTGAGCAGAAGGAAAGCCTGAACGCACCTGTAGCCGCGCACGCTATTTTTTGAATACATAAAATAGGTTTTCGGAATATGCGGAAGTCCGACCACTTATTACTAGGGCTTCTTAGCGTGCCAATGCGCGGCGCGGCCGTTCGATTTCAAAGGTCTTCAAATCCTCTTGGAATTACGCTCGACTCGCTGTGATAAAAACATTAAAAGAACAAAGTAAGAACATTTCTTTTGCCGAGTGTAAAATGCCCCATCGCCGTATTATGTGTATCTGGTTTCCCCGTCTTGGAGCAGAGCGCCTTTTGCGCCTTGAGCGCCAAACCACTGAGGCCCCTTTTGCAGTGGTTCAGGATGATGCCCAACGGCAGGTTTTATGGTCGCTGTGCACGGCGGCCAGCACGATGGGGCTACAACGTGGCCAACCGCTGCGCGATGCACAAGCCATGTGCCCCTCCCTACGCACTCGGCGGCGCAACCCGCATGCTGAACGGCAATTTTTACGCACCCTTGGTCGCTGGGCGGGGAAATTCAGCCCTTGGGTGGCACTAGAAGACCCCAACAGCCTAATGCTGGATATCACCGGGTGCGCACATCTTTTTGGCGGCGAACAAGCCCTGATAGGGCAGCTCACCACTGATTGTAATGCGCTTGGGTTGAGCACACATATAGGACTGGCGGACACCAAAGGCGCGGCTTGGGCTTTGGCCCATTATGGCAAAGGCAGCGCGCCACCTGACCGCAGTGGGGATGCCATTGATCAAGAGGCTCGCGCGACCCGCTCACGCGCTGCCAAACGCTACGGCCAGCCCCCAGATATGTGGTCAGAGGGTGGTGATAGAGCGGCCAACACCCACCATATCGCCCCTGTCGGCAGCGCCCACAGCGCCCTGCGCGAACTGCCGGTGGCCGCATTGCGGATCACTCCGGCCTTAACGGCAACCCTGAACCGCTTAGGGTTGCGGCACATTGGTGAGCTTAGCGGCCAGCCGCGCGCGGCGCTGGCGCGCAGGTTTGGCAAGGCCCTGGTGCAACGCTTAGATCAGGCTTTGGGAAGCACCCATGAGCCGATTTGCCCGCTGCGCGCACCAACCTGCTTTGCAGTGCGGCTCAGCCTGCCAGACCCGATCGGACTGCGCGATGATATCATTGCCGCCCTCGATCGGCTTTTGCCACGTTTGTGCCAGCACTTGAAAGCACAGTCCCAAGGGGCCCGGAACATTCGGCTGGAAGCCTTTCGCAGCGATGCCACCATGGATAGCATCGAAATTGGTCTGGCACGCCCTAGCGATACCCCAGAGCGGATCTGGCCGATCCTGATGATGAAACTAGACAATCTCGAAGCCGGCTTTGGCATTGATCTTCTGCGGCTTGAAGCCACCCGCACCGAAGCGCTGCACAGCACCGTGCTCACGGGCCACCTTGGTGCAGGGCAGCACACCCAGCAGCAAAAGGAAAACCCGCATCTGATAGCAGATCTGATCGGGCGGATCGGGGCCAGGATTGGGTTAGAGCGGATCACCCGCCACCATCCAGCCAATAGCTATATCCCCGAAAAAAGCCACCAAACGCTTGCGGCAGCCTGGTCCGAGCCCGCTAAAAGCTGGGCCAAATCCCGCCTCAAGCGACCCGTGGTTTTATGGCGACCAGAGCCGATAAACGACCTTCAAAAAATGCAGCTTCCCAGCCTGTTTCGCTGGCGCGGCCGCCCAATGACCGCAATCGCGTATCACGGCCCCGAGCGCATTGCGCCCGAATGGTGGCTAGAAGATCCCAACTGGCGCAGCGGCGTGCGCGACTATTGGCAAGTGACCTGCGCCGAGGGCGATAAGCTTTGGCTGTTCTTTGCCCATGGCGCGGCTATATCTGGCGGCTGGTTTTGCCATGGCAGCTTTGCCTGACCCGCACTTACATTTTTTCTTTGCCTAAATACTCACTTTGACAACCACAAGGTCAACAAGCCAAAACGCCGCTTTAATTTGAGTATTTGAACAAAGAAAAAATCTAGACTCAGCCAAGTGCCATATGACGGTTAACATCTTTGTAAAGCAAATATCGAAACGGTCCGGGCCCACCAGCATAGCATGCTTGCGGACAAAAGGCGCGCAGCCAGAGGTAATCGCCAGCCTCGACCTCAACCCAGTCCTGATTGAGACGGTAGACCGCTTTGCCCTGCAAGATATAAAGTCCGTGCTCCATTACATGGGTTTCAGCAAAAGGGATCACAGCTCCGGGCCGCAGCGTGACAATATTGACATGCATATCATGGCGCAGGTCTTGCGGATCGACAAAGCGGGTTGTCGTCCAGGCCCCATCGGTGTCGGGCATTGCAATGGGGGTTTGGTCGCTCTCATGAACAACGAAGGCGGTCGGTTGTACAATTCCATCCACCGCGCAATACGCCTTTCTAATCCAGTGAAACAAAGCGCGCCCTTCGCCTTGGCTGTGTATTTCCCACTTGCAACCAGCCGGCAGGTAGGCATAGCTGCCCGGGCGCAGGTGATGCTCAGCGCCCTCTATGATCAGGCTTAACACCCCTTCAACAACAAACAGGACAGACTGTGCAGAGGGATCTGTTTCAGGCCGCTCACTGCCACCATCGGGCATCAACTCAACCATGTAATGGCTGAAGGTTTCTGTAAAACCAGAGAGCGGGCGGGCCAGAACCCACATCCGCATCCCCGTCCAAAACGGCAAAAAACTGGTGACAATGTCTCGGTTTGTTCCCCGCGGGATCACTACATACGACTCTGTAAAGACTGCACGATCAGTAAGCAATTGCGTTTGTGGCGGCAGGCCGCCGTGCGGACTGTAATCGGGGGGATGAGACATCTAGGGGCCTTTCTAGTTTAGATTGCTAAGCTAACGCGGGACTGGGCAAAAGAAAAAGCCACGAGTAACTTAAACAATCGCTTGTAAATTTTGAAAATCATCTAAAGTCCCTGCGGCGTGCCGATCACCATGATGCGCAGCCTCTCTGGCTGAAACAGCCGCGCTGCCACGCGATTGGCCTCCGACAGGCTTACTGCTTCAATTTTACCGTTGCGATTAGCTATATAGCTGGGATCCAAACCCTGCAGCTGCATCCCGGCCAAGATACGCGCAATCTTTGCGTTGCCATCAAAGCGTAGTGGATAAGCACCGGTAAGATAGGTTTTTGCGCGCGTCAGCTCTTTTTCGGTGATGCCATCACGCGCGATTTTAGCCCATTCTGCCTTAAGTACGTCTATCGCTTCAGCCACCCGTTCATTGGCTGATGCAAATTGTCCAAGATAGAGATTGGCATAATCCGCGGTGACCAGATAAGTATTTACCCCATAGGTCAGACCGCGGGTTTCGCGCAACTCGCGCATCAGACGGCTTTCAAACCCGTTGCCGCCAAAAATATAGTTAAGAATATAAGCCGCAAAGAAATCTGGATCATCACGGTCAATGCCAGAGTGCCCAAACAGCGCCACGGACTGCGGCGTTGGAAAGTCGATCACCTGTATCCCTGTCTGCAATCCGATCGTTGCCGGCTCTAGCAGCGGCAGATCACTGTTTGGCGGCAAATCACCAAGCAGATTTTCGATCAAAGTCGAAAGCTCTTCTGCCGTAATGTCACCCACCGCTGAAACAACGACCCGCCCACGGACCAGCGTGTTGCGATGGCTGGAGACGATATCATCGCGGCGCAGCGCTGATACGGTCTCAGTGGTTCCAAGATCGTCGCTGCCATAGGGATGACCGCCGTAAGCTTCGGCGTCAAAGGCTTTGCCCACCAGATCATTTGGGTCTTTTGTCTGCGCCCGAATTCCAGTCAACATCTGCGCCCGCACCCGTTCAATTGCATCCTCGTCAAATCGGGGCGCGATCAGGGATTGCCGCAATAGGGCAACAGACCGCGCACGATTGGCCGTAAGAAACCGCGCGGATATCCCCAGCACATCTTGATAGGCGCGGTAACCAAAGGATACCGCCAAGCCCTCTTTCGCGGCAGCGAAAGCCTGCGCGTCCATCTCACCCGAGCCTTCTTCCAACAAGCCGGTCATCAGCTGCGTCACACCGCGTTTTGCCAAAGGTTCAAGAGCCGAGCCACCGCGAAAATGCAGCTCGAGTGCCACAAAAGGAATGTTGTGGTCTTCAACCAACCAAGCATTTATGCCCGACGGGGTGGTGAGGGTTTGCACGGCATTTGCCGCCCAGAGCGGCGCGGCCCATAGGCCGATGAAGATTGCGACAACAGCGCTAAAAATTCCCCGCATCACTGCATCTCCTCTTCTGGTTTCATCAGCCAACCGGTGACCGAGCCCGCATCGCGTAAAATATCTTTCGCGGCCGCCATAATATCTTTGGCTGTGACCGCCTGAATGATATCAGGCCAGGCGTGAATATCGCTCAGCCCAAGCCCTGAGGTCAGCGCCGCCCCATAACTATTGGCCAGCCCTTGGACATTATCCCGGGCATAAATATCCGAGGCTGCAAACTGGGTTTTGATCCGCTTAAGCTGCTCAAGATCAACGCCGGCTTCAAAAAACTCTGCCAGCGCCTGATCAAGCGCCTCTTCAGCGGCTTGCAATGTGACGTCTGCTGAAGGGACAACTGCAAATCCGAAACTGCTGTCATCAAGCGATAACCCGTCATAAAAGGCTGCAGCATATACCGCAGTTGACGTCTCAAATTGCAATTTTTGCGTCAGCACAGACGTCTGCCCGCCCCCCAAAATTTCCGCCAGAAGGGTGAGCGCTGCGGCAGTGCTTTGATCCCCCGGGTCGCGCTCGGGGGCCAGATAGCTGCGCGTCATATAGGGCTGCGCTACTCTTTCATCGCGGTACGTCAGTCGCCGCGCCGCGATTTGCGGCGGCTCTTGCGGGCGGGCGCGCGGGCTTAGGTCCGGATTAGCGGACAAGGGCCCGTAATTTTTTTCTGCCAATTGGCGCACGTCATCGGGCAGCACATCACCGGCCACAACCAGCACCGCATTGTTGGGTGCATAATACTGCCGGTAAAAATCAAGCGCATCGCCGAGGTTTAGCTTTTCCATTTCGTGCCGCCATCCGATCACTGGCACTCCATAGCGGTGATTGAGAAAGAGCGCGGCGGTGCTTTGCTCGCGAAACATCGCTCCGGGACTGTTTTCCACACGTTGATTGCGTTCTTCGATGATCACTTCGCGTTCGGTCACAATATCCTCTTCACTGAGGTCGAGGTTGACCATACGGTCCGCTTCCATCTGCATCATCAAATCAAGCCGATCTGCTGCAACACGCTGGAAATAGGCGGTAAAGTCCTTACTGGTAAAGGCGTTATCGCTGCCGCCGTTTTCGGCCACCACTCGGGAAAATTCACCGGATTCAAGGGTTTTGGTCTGCTTAAACAGCAAGTGTTCAAGAAAATGTGCGATCCCTGAAACCCCCGCAGTTTCATCGGCAGATCCGGCTCGGTACCATAGCATATGCACCACCACCGGTGCACGGTGATCTTCGATCACCACCACCTGAAGTCCGTTATCAAGCGTAAAATCAGTGACCTGATCAGCGATGTCAGCAGGGGCTGCCAAAGGGATAATCAGCAAACCAATCCATGGCAGACAGAAACGAAACACTTTCATCAATCCCCTCCTCTTTGGCTCAAAGATATCTTGCTGCCAGAAGGTTTCAACCAACCGCAGTTGGTTTCTTGCTCCGATAAGCCAATTATCGCTCAGGATTTTGATGGTTTTGCCTTCAGATCAAGGTTGACACGCCGCCGCCGGCCCATATTTGAGTTTATTCAGGCGGCGGCAGCGTGCCCAATGAGGTAGGCAATCGCAGCGGGCCCTGCTTTATTAGACTGCGCTCATGCGGCGATATATTTGCATTACCGAAGCCTGACAGCGCCGCAGTCGTTTCACTGCATCCACCCACTAAGCCCACGGCCATAAAAAATAAAACCATCCGCAAACGCATCCCTTCCCCCTCACCTAAGATCAGCTTTAAAGCGATCTTTGCGATTGGTCACTCTCTATTTTGTGTCAGCCGCTTTGGGCGGATCAGAAAAAAACATAAGCCCGATAGCGCCCGCGAAAATTGATACATCTGCAAGGTTAAACGCAAACGGATTATCCAATCCGCAGCATGACATATTTAGAAAATCGGCCACTGCACCATAGATTGCACGATCCAATGCATTGCTGAGCGCGCCGCCTATCAAAAGCCCGCCCGATATAAGCCCAAGCCTACTCAGAGGCGTGCGGCGAAGCCAAATGGCGATGGCTGCTGAGACAACCACAGCGAAGCCGATTAAAAGCCAGCGCTGCAGGGCACTGTCGCCTGAAAACAAACCAAAGTTTACCCCATAATTCCATGCCATTCGGAAATTCAAATAGGGTGGGAAAACCTCAAGCTCAAATTGGTTTCTGAGGTCGATCCCAAAGACCACGACATATTTGCTAATCTGGTCAATCAGCAAGGCGGCAAGAGTTGAGATAAGCGTTAATCTATGCATAGCTTAATGCCTAAAATGACGCATGCCGGTGAACACCATTGCCAGTCCGGCAGCATCGGCGGCGGCGATCACCTCATCATCGCGCATTGAGCCGCCGGGTTGGATTATGGCTGTTGCGCCAGCTTCGGCAGCGGTCATCAACCCGTCAGCGAAAGGAAAAAACGCATCAGACGCCACTACAGAGCCTTGGGTCAAAGGCGCGCTTAGCCCTAGTGTTTCAGCCATATCTTCGGCTTTTCGTGCCGCAATGCGGCAACTGTCGACACGGCTCATCTGGCCAGCTCCAATGCCCACTGTTGCCGCCTCTTTGGCATAAACAATGGCATTGGATTTCACATGCTTTGTCACCCGCCACGCGAACAACATATCAGCCAGCTCTTGGGCGCTAGGCGCGCGTTTGCTGACCACTGTGAGGTCAGCTTCGGTGATATGGCCAGTGTCTTTGTCCTGCAATAAAAACCCACCAGCCACTTGCCGCAGGGTTGCCCCGGGCTGCTGCGGATCGGCCATCCCGCCGGTGGTCAGCAGCCGAAGGTTTTTCTTGGCGGCAAAAACTGCGATTGCCTCGGCAGTGGCGTCCGGCGCAATCACAACCTCGGTGAAGATTTTGCTAATCTCTTCAGCCGTGGCTTTATCTAGGGTTTGATTGACGGCGATAATTCCGCCAAAAGCGCTGGTGCGGTCGCAATCAAATGCCGAAGTATAGGCCGCTGCAAGGCTTTCGCCGCGCGCCACACCGCAGGGGTTTGCGTGTTTGACAATCACGCAAGCTGGTCCACCAGCGGCGTCAAATTCACTAGCCAGCTCAAAAGCGGCATCGGTGTCATTGATATTGTTATACGACAGCTCTTTGCCCTGATGCTGAATGGCTGTGGCCACCCCGGCGCGGGCGTTGCCATCCACATAAAACGACGCTGATTGATGCGGGTTTTCGCCATAGCGCAGGCTCTGCGCCAAATTTCCCGCCTGACTGTGCCGCCTAGGGGATTTATTGCCCAAAGCCTGTGCCATCCAGCCCGAAACCGCCGCATCATAGGCCGCGCAGCGTGCATAGGCGCGCTGCGCCATTTGCTGGCGGAACGCATATGAGGTCTGGCCATCCTGCGCCGCCAATTCGCCCAGAAGCGCCTCGTAATCCTCGACATCCACCACGGTGGTCACAAAGCGGTGGTTTTTTGCGGCTGCCCGGATCATGGCTGGACCGCCAATATCTATATTTTCAACGCAGCTGTCATAGTCGCCGCCGCCAGCGACTGTTTGCTCAAAGGGGTAAAGGTTGACCACCAAAAGGTCGATCCCGGCAATATCATGGGCCTCCATTGCGGCCTGATGATCGGGATTATCGCGCAGCGCCAGCAAGCCACCATGCACCTTGGGGTGCAGGGTTTTGACACGCCCATCCATCATTTCGGGAAACTGGGTAACAGCAGCAACATCCGTCACTTCTATGCCGCTGTCACGTAAAGCCTTGGCACTGCCACCGGTGGACAGAATCTCAACACCGCTTGCGCTGAGCGCTTGGGCCAAATCAATAAGGCCAGTTTTATCGGAAACAGAAAGCAATGCACGGCGCAGCGGGAAAAGATCAGTCATCAGTAATAGGGTCCATTTTTTAGTTAACCGGCAGCTGTCACATCCAAATTCACATCACGCACTGCGACTGCGGTGTCATGCGCTTTGGACAGGGACCAGCTGATGCGCGATGCATACTCTATTGCGCGCTGAGATAAAACGATCTGTTTTGTCGCGCGTGGGTGCAGCCGGCCATTTTCCAGATAAACACTGTTTTCAAGCTGAATCTGGCAGCTGCTATCAAACCGGAGCACCCAGATTTCACCACTTTTTAGCGTCAAGGAAACCGCAGTGCCGCCCAGATCAACTTGCGGATCTACATCTGGATGCAGATGCAGGCGTACCTGATAGGCAAGACCGGCAAGCTCTGAGGTCTCAAACGCTTTATTGAAGGCGCGCTTATCTTTGTCCTCTATGGCCATCAATATATCTTCGGCAACCAGCGCACGGCCATCTGACGACAATTCAAGCTTGCGCACATGGGTCAGCCCATTGAGAGCCACATAGCCATTGTGTCCGCCTTCAAATCGGATTTTATCACCCATTTGTTTGATTTCACACAGCAGTTTGGTAGGCCCATCGATCAACGCCTCACGCGCGCGCGCGCCATAGCTTAGGGTGCGGCCCAGCCGGGCACTGGACAGCCCGTCGATATAAAGTGTTGAATGCGATGGCGTTGCCCGCCCCGCACGCCGCCAGGCGGCGCCATAGCTGACACCTGATCCACAATTGACAATCAATGGCCGCCGACCAGAGCACAGCTCAAAGGCCAAACTAGAAGCATGCGCATTAATCGAGGCCCGCCCAAAGGGTGGCCGCGCAGCATCAATAATCACACTGGTGCGCCCGGCAGACAGCCGCGCATATCCCATTGCCAATGCATTGCTTTCAATTGTTTTATTCCCCGATTGCACCAAAGCATGGTCAAGCCGGCCTTCAATGCCGCGGCCGCCACCATGAAACCGCGCCAGACTACCATCGCTATGACGCAAGCTGCGCAGGGTTGGGGCGATCCGGTCAATGGCATCAAGATGCGCGGGCGCCGGTGTCCAACCTGCATCACGCAGCGCCGTCACGGTCCAAGTTAGCAGCGTAAACACCTCAAGCAATTCTTCGGGGTTTCGGGTCAGAATACCACCCGAAGCATCAATCTGGGTACGACATTCACGCGCCAGCGCACTGGTTGCAGGGGCAACGTAATGTTGCATATTCTTGAGCGCCAAACCTGCATAAATCAGCCCTGACAAAGCCTCAAAGCGCGGCAATCCAGGGGCCGCTTTGGACCACCGACGCCCCAAAAACATGGATTGCCGGCCAAGCGCGAGGAAAAATTCATCGCGCGCCTTGGGCGATTTGTCCTGCACCAACATCAAGCCATGATGCACCCAGCGAATAAGACGCCGGCCGGTTAAATCCGGCACCCAGCCAGCGCCGCGTCCTCCACCATATCGCTTGATCCAATCCGTGGTCCATACCGCAGCCAGCTTGCCCGCCTGTGGGGTGCCCACTGCCGCCAGATCGTCAAGCCAGCCAAAGCCATGCACTTCATCAAGAAATTCCTGTTCGCGCACCGGAATATCCCAAGGCGCTTTGCCAGGGGCTTCAACCAAATGACCTGCAAACATCAAATTTCCCGCACAAAGCTGTTTGCCGCGCGCATAGCTGCCAATCGAGCGTGGCTCGGGCGCCACTTTGAACTCGGTTTCAGGCCGCGAAAACCGCAGCACACGTGCCGTCAGCCCGTGCATCACTTGCAAATACAATTGCGATAGATTGTTAGCTTGTGCCATTCACCCCGCCCTACTCGAGAACTGGCCTGTGAGTATCTCGTAAACTATATTCAAACGGGACTGGAGAGTCACGGCACAATCATCCCCCTATTGTCCATCCCAGCGTAAAATCGAAATGAAAAATCCATCAAGGCCGCCTTGCTCTGGCAACATATCCGGCCGCAGGCGCAAGCCTTCGGGGACAGACCTCATTTGCGAATCAACAAACCCTGCCTCGAACGCGCTGGGATCAATTTTTAGACCGGGATGCCGCTTAAGCGCCTCTTCGATTTGGCACTCGCCCTCATCCGGCAAAAGGGAACAGGTGCAAAAGACTAAGCGCCCACCGGGCTTTAGCAAGCTGGTCGCATGGTCAATCATGCCGCTTTGCAGCTCTATCAGTTCGAAAAACTCACTACCATCTTTGGCATAGGGCAGGTCAGGATGGCGGCGAATGGTGCCAGTGGCAGAGCAAGGCGCATCCAGTAAGATGATATCATAGTCTGCGCCTTGGTACTCCAGCGCGTCTTGCACCTCTAGCTGCGCCGTAAGCTTGGTGCGGGCCAGATTTTCCTCGATCCGCCCAAGCCGCGTGGCCGAGATATCAATCGCGCGCACCTCAGCGCCGGCGGCCGCCAATTGCAGGGTTTTGCCCCCCGGGGCAGCACAAAGATCAAGCGCGGACAGCCCTGCAATATTGCCCAAAAGCCGAACCGGAAGCGCCGCAGCCGCATCCTGAACCCACCACGCGCCACTATCATACCCCGGCAAGGCAGATATCTGCCCTGCTGCAGACAGGCGAAGCGATCCACCAAGCACCACCTCGGCGCCAAGCTTTTCAGCCCAGTGATCAAGCTTGTCAGGGTTTTTAACCGTGATATCCACAGGCGGAGTTTGAAAATGCGCCCGCTCTATCTCTGCCACTTTGGGCGGTCCATAAGCCGCTTGGAGCGGTTTGCGCAGCCATTTGGGCAAATGCGGCACCCGCAGCTCGCCGTAAGCTGCCGGCCCATCGGCTGCAACCTTACGCAGCACCGCATTGGCAAGCCCCTTTAGGTGACCGCCGCGTTTTGTCCCCGCCACTAAATTCACCGCCGCATTGACCACCCCATGCGGATCGCCGCCACTGCACAGTTCATACGCTGCCAGCCGCAGAATATTGCGCACATTGTCCGGTGGGGTTTTGCGCAGATGCCGCGATAAAAGACGATCGACGCGCTCAAGACCGCGTAGAGTTTCAACCGCCAGTCGTTGGGCGCGGGCGCGATCGCCGGGCGGTAGGGCCTGCAGCACACCACTGGCAATAATTTCGGCCATCAAACGGCGCTCGATCAGAACCGCATTTAGCAGCTGAACAGCGCCGCCGCGGGCGGTTTCGGGCGGTTTCGGCATTGATTGATCCTTGCCTTGGCTAGACGGCCGCGTATATCAAGACAAAGAGCAAGAGGAAAGAGCGCATGAGCGAGAAAAAAGACCTGCCAGAGGCCGCTAAGCGGGCCCTTGCCGAAGCCGAAGAACGGCGCAAAGCGGCGCAAGCGGTCACGCGGCCCAAAGAGTTGGGCGGGCGCGATGGCCCCGAACCCGTCCGCTATGGTGATTGGGAAAAAAATGGCCTTGCGATTGATTTTTAGCGCCTAGCCAAGCTCGGTGCCAACCGGTAATGCAAACCCGCGCAAAAAACTCTCGCTGTCTTGCGCCGATTTTCCCGCGCGCTGCAACTGAGTTAACCGCAGCGTGCCTTGACCGCAGGCAATTTTTAAATCCGGACTTAGGACCTGCCCCGCAGGTCCCGATGTGCCTGCATCCTCAACCAGCTCAGAGCCCAGACATTTGACCCGATCCCCCAGAGCCATCGTCCAAGCGCCGGGAAACGGGCAGAGCCCGCGAATTTGCCGGTCAACCTCGGCCGCAGGCCGCGACCAGTCGATCCTGGCCTCGGATTTGTCGATTTTCTGCGCATAAGTGACACCCACCGTGTCCTGCGGTGTTGCCGTAAGGCTGCCCAAAGAGTTTAGGGTTTGGATCAACAGCTGCGCGCCCTGCGCGGCCAGTTTATCGTGCAGGCTTGCAGTGGTATCCGCAGCGGTGATCGGCTGCGACCCGCGCAAAAGAACCGGTCCGGTATCAAGACCCGCCTCCATCTGCATGATTGCCACCCCGGTTTCGCTGTCCCCCGCCATAATCGCGCGGTGGATGGGCGCTGCCCCGCGCCAGCGCGGCAACAGCGATGCATGAATATTAATGCACCCATAGCACGGTGCATCCAGAACCGCCTGCGGCAGGATTAAACCATAGGCGGCCACCACGGCCACATCCGCGCCCAGCGCGGCAAACTCTTGCTGGTCATCGGCCGCGGACAGCGCCGCAGGATGGCGCAGTGGCAAGCCGAGCGCGGTGGCACGCGCCTGCACGGCAGTCGGCTGTTCACGTTTGCCCCGGCCCGCAGGGCGCGGCGGCTGGCAATAAACGCAGGTTACCTCATGCCCGGCGTCCACCAGCGCCTCAAGCGCCGGAACCGCAAAATCGGGGCTGCCCATAAACACCACTCTCATGACGTTTTCCGGGCTTTGCGCAGCAGCATATCGCGGCGCAGTTTGGACAGATTGTCAAAATACATCTTTCCATTAAGATGGTCGATCTGATGCTGAACAGAGGCGGCGGCAAGATCGCTAAACTCTTTGCGGTCAATCACGCCTTGGGCATTCAAATAGCGCACAACAACGGTTTTGGGGCGCTTGATTTTCGCGCCTGCACCCGGCAAATTTGGGCTGGCTTCAATTTGCTCGCGCTGCTCGGCTGAGCCGCTTAGAAGTTCTGGATTAGCCATCAAAACGGCTCTGCCTCGCTCATCTGAGGCATCTACAACCGCCAAGCGCAACATCACCCCGATTTGCGGCGCAGCCAAACCCACGCCCGGCATGGCCTCCATTGTATCCACCATATCGGCCCAAATACCCCGAATGTCATCTGTGATTTCGCCGACCGGCTCTGCGGGCTGGCGCAGCCGTGGGTCGGGCCAGCGCAAAAACGGGCGCACCGCCATAACTAAGCGTCCTTTTTGCGCGCCAGCTCACGTTTGAGCTTTTGCATTTTCCGGGTGATCATTTGGCGTTTGAGCGCACCGATATGATCAATGAATAATTTGCCGTTCAAATGATCGATTTCATGTTGCACGCAGGTGGCCCAAAGCCCGTCGAAACCGGCGGTCTGTTCATTGCCATCGCGGTCAATCCAGCGCACTTCAACCTCTTTCGGGCGTGTCACTTCGGCAAATTGATCGGGAATGGACAAACAGCCCTCTTCATAGACGTTGGTTTCCTCAGAGCTGGCCACCACCTCGGGATTAAACATCACCACTGGCTTGGGCGGCACGCCGTCTTCCTTGTCGCAATCCAGTACAATCACGCGGCTTAAAACGCCGATCTGCGGTGCGGCCAACCCCACACCGGGGGCATCATACATGGTGTCCAGCATATCATCAGCCAAGTGGCGCAGTGCATCGCTTAGATCACCAACAGCGGCGCAGGCTTTTTTCAGCCGAGGATCGGGATGAATAAGAATAGGGCGTATCATGGCGGTGATCTAGGACAAAGCGGCGTCCTTTGCAACGCCTCTTGCACAGAGTTTTGAAATCTGTAGTTTGGCCTGACGGTAAGGAAAAGGATGCGATTTCATGCAATTTGACAAGGTCATTAACCGGTACGGAACACGCTCTGTCAAATGGGATGATATGGAGGCATATTACGGTGTTTCGGCGAAAGACGGGATTTCCATGTGGGTTGCCGATATGGATTTTCGCCCGCCGGAATGCGTGCAAAACGTGGTTCGCCAAATGGCCGAGCATGGGATTTTCGGCTATCATGGAAATGACAGCGCCTATCTTAATTCCATTGTGTGGTGGATGCAGAACCGGCACAATTGGTCCATCGACCCCAGTTGGATTTTCACCACCCATGGGCTGGTCAACGGCACGGCGATCTGCGTTGATACCTTTACCGATCCGGGCGATGGTGTGGTGCTATTTACCCCGATTTATCATTCGTTTTTCCGCATTCTTAGCGCCAGTGACCGGCCGGTAATCCAATGTCCGCTGGCAGTTGAGAATGGCCGCTATACGTTGGATTTTGACCGCTATGATGCGATGATGACGGGCGGTGAAAAAATGCTTATCCTCAGCTCGCCGCATAACCCGGGGGGGCGCGTGTGGACCCCCGACGAGCTGCGCGCCATTGGCGATTTTGCCCGCCGCCATGATCTGATTATCGTCTCGGATGAAATCCATCATGATCTGGTCTACCCCGGCCAAAAGCATACGGTTTTTCCGCTCGCAGATGACAGCGTCAACGAGCGATTAATAGTCATGTCTGCCACCACAAAAACCTTTAACATCGCTGGCAGCCACGTAGGTAATGTGATTATTCCCGATAGCAAACTGCGGGCAAAGTTTAAAAAACGTATGGCGGCGCTGGGAATGAGCCCGAATTATTTCGGGCTGAGGATGGCGGCGGCAGCCTATAGCTCCGAGGGGGCCGAATGGGTCGATGGGTTGATGGCCTATCTAGAGGGAAACCGCCAGCTGTTTGATAGGGCCGTAAATGCGCTACCGGGGATTAAATCCACGCCGCTTGAGGCAACCTATCTGGCTTGGGTGGATTTTTCAGGCACCGGCATGAGCCCGGATGAGGTCAAACGCCGGGTGCAGCAAGAGGCCCAACTGGCCGCCAACCATGGTGAAACTTTTGGTCATGGCGGCGAGGCATTTTTACGGTTTAATTTCGCCATGCCGCGCAGTCAGGTGCAAACAGCGGTTGACCGGCTGTCGCAGGCCTTTGGGGATCTTCAGTAGAGCCCACCATCTCTGCCTGATGAAAAGCTGTGCTGGGCATGACTGTCGACACCAAGGATATTTTGGAAGGAGCGATAGCAATGACAAGCCAAAAGGATACAAAATCGTCCGAACCCATGTTGGATAAGGATCTTATGACCCTTTTGGGCATTGAAAGCCCTCACCTTATCACCCAAACGCCAATCGCCTCGATTTGGCGCGTGACGCGCGCAGATAGCAGTTTTGCGGCTTTGAAATGTTATTTTAAAGATGACCTACAAGATGAAGCGCCCGGCTTTGATCTTTTAGCAGCGCAAAATGGTATCGGGGCCGCCAAAATATATGCCCGCTCAAATGCAGCTATTTTGATGGAGTGGCTCGATGGCCCCTTGCTTGGGGATTTAACCCGGGCGGGCAAAGATGAAAAAGCATCACAAAGGCTGCTTGAAACAGCCTTGGCTTTGCATCAAGCGCCGGTCAAAAATATCCCAAGCCTTGATCCTTTGCCGCGCCGGTTCCGCGCATTGCTGGATGCCAAGTTTACCGCCGACTGCCCGGACGGCATTCGGGCGGCTGTGCGCAAAGCCTGCCAGCTGGCCGAGGATTTGCTGGCCGATCAGCAAGATATTCGTCCGCTTCACGGCGACCTGCACCATGATAACATCAAGGCCGGCGACCGCGGTTATCTTGCCTTTGATGCCAAAGGCGTTCTGGGCGAGCGCACGTTCGAGCTGGCAAATGCGTTTCGAAACCCTTTGGGATCCGAGGCCATGGCCCTCCGGCCCGAAACCATTCAAAGGCGCGCCCAGTTATGGTCCGCAGGATTGAACGTTTTAAAACCCCGCCTGCTGTCTTGGGCCGCCGCCTTTAGCGGCCTGTCGCTTGCATGGCATTACAAAAGCACATTCGGGCCCGAAAGCGCAGACCAGATGCGTTTTGTGTCTACCTTGATAAAACTGGCATCCTCTCAAAGTGCTGATCCTCGTAGCCATTAGCTAGAAAAACATTGTCGGTGGACACTCCAAAAACCAGCTTCGCTCAGAAGTTGCTTTGATGGTTTTACCACCGGATTTGGCTTTGGGCATAGTAAGGTTTACAAAGCCGCTTTACGTGAGCAAAGCAATCGGGGCGTTGAGGTCTTTTTCAAAATCAACCGGCGCAATGTCTTGCGCGGCCGTGTTGCGTTTAAATTCAAATTTAAATTCACCGTTTTCTTCGTCAGAGGCCACTATAAGGCATTGTGAGACATGCTGAGCACCGTCAAAAAGATCGACCAAACCGCGCATCTGTGGTGCATCATCCGCATCCACAGAAAACCCAGTTTCCCAGTATTTCAGTACGGGATAGACCTCACCATCAAACCGTACTCTTAGCCGGCTTTTCTGGGTCAGCTCGCGCTTGCGCGCCGCTTCAAGCCCCAACTGGACCTCTTTGGATAAAAATGTACTCATAACAACGTCTCCCAAAGGCCAGTGTGCCGCAGAAATGGTGAATTTCAAGTGAACATTTGGGGGTATCGGCTAATCCTTGCCAAGCTGGCGCCCAAAGGCCCACCATAACGCGGAACGGGGTCAGAAAATCAGGCGTTAACGTGAATTTAGAAATATTTTTTAATGTTATTTTTCATGTATTTAGATTGTTAATCTGCAAGAAAATCAATTGTGAAGTCAAGGGTTTGGCGTCCTGCCATATCCCTTGGATTTCAGCACATGGTATGACTGAAATGCCACAGGTATGGGACAAAACCAGCCTGTGAACGGATACTGGCGTAGACCGGCGCACGCCATCGCCCGCTGCCGACCGCCAATATGCCGTTTGCGAATCGACGCTGCCAGCGCTGGGGTCTTTAGACACGGGCGGCGTAATGGGTCACCATCATCGCAATGTCTTCGGGCGGCGTTGCGCTTTGCACATAGGCACAGGCATTTGAACAATGCTGAAAAATCGAGCCGTCGGAAAAAAAGCTGGTGTTGGTGACAAACATGACCTGCGCGGCTGGCCGCCGGTAATTGGCAAAGTCTGAGATGGCAAAGGCGCTGCCGTTTTCAAGCACCAAATCCAGCACGATCAAATCAAAACTCTGATTTCGCAGGGCCTGAACGGCCGTGCTTTGATCTGCCACCAGAACCACTTTAACCCCAAACCTTTCCAAGGCCCGCTGCCATACTAAACCCAGCTCATATTCACTTTCAACAATTAAAACTTTCATGGCTGACACACTAAAATAAGGAAAATTAAATGAGCGACTAATCCCTATCAAAACCAAAAGTCCTAACAAAAGGTTAACTGAAAAAAAGAATGTTAACACTTTCGAAAGACCTTGTATCTTGGGCTTGAATATACTTGATATCTGTCAAATAGATACGAGGAGTTGATGATCAAAGCCCGCGAAAAAAATAATTTACGCGATCACGGTGGTGGGCTTGATGCGGCGGTTGCTCAGTTCGGCGGCGCGCGTGAAGACTGGCTTGATTTGTCCACGGGAATCAATCCCAGCCCCTACCCCACGGCGCCGTTTTCGCCGCGGTCCATGACCGCTTTGCCCGATCAGGAGGCCTATCAGAACCTGATTGAAGCGGCGCGGCGGTTTTGGTCTGTACCTCGGGCCGCCAAAGTGGTTCCTGCGGCGGGGGCCTCGGCGCTAATCGCGGCGCTTCCGGCTTTGATCCGCGGCCAAAAGGTGGACATTGCCCAGCCCACCTATAATGAACATCAGGCCGCCTTTGATGCCACTGGCTGGACGCTGAGCAATGATCAGCCCGATGTACAGGTCGCCGTACATCCCAACAACCCCGATGGACGCCTGTGGCAAAGCCAAGAGCTTAATGCCCCACTGGCCATCATTGACGAAAGCTTTGCCGATGTGTGCCCCCAGCACAGCCTGATCCATGAAACGGCCCGTCCGGGACGCATTGTGCTAAAAAGCTTTGGCAAGTTTTGGGGGCTTGCAGGGGTGCGGCTTGGGTTTGCAATCGGGGCTGATCCGGTTTTGGATTTGCTGGCCGAGCGGCTTGGCCCATGGCCGGTCTCTGGTCCGGCGCTTGACATTGGCACCGCGGCTTTAAACGATAAGAGCTGGGCCGAAAACACCCGCATCCAACTGGCCAAAGATGCGCGGCGGCTGGATCAAATCCTACTGGCCGCAGGGGCAGAGGGTGTCGGCGGCTGCGATCTTTTTCGGCTGTTTTCGGTTAAAAGCGCAAAGCATTGGCATCAAAAACTGGCCCAGCATCATATCCTAAGCCGTATTTTCCCCTATTCGGATCATTACCTGCGTCTTGGTCTGCCCGGCGCCGATGATTGGGACAGGCTGCAGCGGGCGCTAAGCTAATGGCTTGGGTTCTTTTTTTCGCGCTGCTGCTGGATGCCGCTTTGGGCGAGCCGAAGTGGCTTTGGTCGCGGCTGCCGCATCCGGCGGTGTTGATGGGACGGGCCGTTACGCTGTGCACTTCGACTTTGAACCATGGGCGATACAAAAAAATCAAAGGCGCACTGACGTTGATTATTTTAATTGTGCTTGGCGCCTGCCTTGGACAGATCCTAGGGTTTTTTGGCCCCGTGGCCGAAGTTCTTTGCGCGGCGGTCCTGCTAGCGCAAAAGTCACTGGTGCAGCATGTCCGGGCGGTCGGCAATGGCGCGCGCTATTCCCTGCACGAAGGACGCCGCGCCGTTGCGATGATCGTCGGGCGCGATACTGACCAGATGGATCAGCACCAGATGGTCCGCGCGGCGATTGAAAGCGGGGCAGAAAACCTATCGGACGGGGTGGTAGCGCCGGCCTTTTGGCTATTGCTAGGCGGGCTTCCCGGTTTGCTTATCTATAAACTGGTGAATACAGCCGACAGCATGATCGGCTATAAAACCCCGGCATTGGCCGAGTTTGGCTGGGCTGCGGCGCGGTTTGATGATCTGCTAAACTGGGTTCCGGCGCGGATTACTGCCGCGCTGATCGCGATACAAGGCGGCGTAATCCATGACTGGCGGGCGATCACAAAAGATGCAAGGCAGCACCGCTCGCCCAATGCCGGCTGGCCCGAAGCAGCGATGGCGCGCGCGCTTGGCGTCGCGCTGGCCGGACCGCGCAGCTATGAAGGCACGCAGCGGACCTTTGCCTGGGTCAACCCGCATGGCAACCGCGCTGCAACGCCAAATGATATCGACCGCTCGGTGCGGATGCTGTGGACCACTTGGGCGCTAATGTTGGGGTTTGTGTTACTGATCGCGGTGCTCGGTTAACCCTGCAGGGTGCAAGAAATCTGGCCCTAGAGTATTTTTGCTGCTAGGATGCTGGGCAAAACAGCCGCGAAAATGCGGCAAAAACCTACGAGCAGGAGGCATGGATGTATCGCTTGGTATTTTTGGCGCTGGCTTTGATCAGCGCAACGGGGTTTTCCAGCATCGCAGCAGCACAATCCTGCGGCGGCGGATTTTACAGTTTTGTTCAGGGTTTAAAATCCGAAGCCCGCACGCGCGGCTATTCCAACGCCCTGAGCGATCAGTTTTTTGCTTCTGTTGCCCAAGATCCAAAGGTGATCAAAGCCGACCGCGCCCAAGGTGTGTTTCAGCTGCCTTTTCTAGAGTTTTCGGGCCGCTTAATCAGCAATCACAGGCTTCAGCACGGCGCAAAAAATGCCGCCAACTACAAGCGCGAGTTTGACTTTATCGAACGCGAATTGGGGGTGCCGCGCGGCGTGCTTTTGGCGTTCTGGGCGTTTGAAACCGATTACGGCGCTTTTCAGGGTAACTTTAATACGCTGAACGCTCTGGTCACCTTGGCGCATGACTGCCGGCGGCCGGAACTCTTTAGACCGCAGATTTTTGCCGCGCTTGAGCTGTTCAAACGCGGCGATTTCGATCCAGCCACGACAACAGGCGCTTGGGCGGGTGAGATTGGCATGGTGCAAATGCTGCCCGAAGATATTCTGGTCAATGGCATCGACGGCGACGGCGACGGGCAAGTTAAGCTGAAAACCTCGGCGCCCGATGCTCTGATGTCGGGCGCGTCCATGTTGCGTGCCTTGGGATGGCAGCCCAATCAGCCTTGGCTGCAACAGGTCACATTGCCGGCGGATATGAACTGGTCGCTCACCGGGCTGACCACTGAAAAAACCCTGCGCGAATGGGCGGCGCTGGGTCTGCGCGGGCGGCATAAACCGCTGGCCTCAGATGATTTAATGGCGTCTGTACTGCTGCCGCAGGGGCACAAAGGGCCCGCGTTTCTTGTCTATCCCAATTTTCGCGTCTTTATCGAGTGGAACGAAAGCCTCGTCTATATTACCACTGCCGGTTATTTCGCCACCCTGCTCGAAGGCGGCGCGCCGCTTGATCCGGTGAGCCCGGACACCGGACTAACCGGTGATCAGATGCGGGCGCTGCAACAAAAGCTGGTCGAGCTGGGCTTTGATGTGGGCGATGTGGATGGCATTTTAGGCGCCAAAACCCGCGCTGCGGTGCGCATCGTGCAGGATGTTCTGTCGATGCCCATCGACGGCTGGCCCACCCCGGCGCTACTCGCCAGTTTTTAGCCCCCGCGCGGCGGCGCGGCGCTGTGCATAGAATGCACCTTTGGCGCGCCTTATACCTATTCTTGCGGGCCCAAAGAAAACTCGCCTTTAACTTGTTTTGGCGGGGCGAAGCGGTTATGGTTTTGTCATTAAAGTAAGGGATAACTTAATGGCATTCAAACGGCTTTGGTCTTGGATCGGCCAGAATACGACCCAATTAAAGGTAGTAATTCCGGCACTGTTCGTAATTGTTGGTGGTGGATGGACGGCCTACTTATATTTCAACTCAGAGCAGCCTGTTGCAAATGTAGACCCTGTTCAAGATGTAGCAGTTGTGTCGCAAAACCATTCGGGCCATGGTGATAATGTGGGTGGGGATAAAATCGTACACACCCGCAACCCGCAGGATCGTGGCACCATCGACAATTTAAACGCCGCGCTTGAACTGTATCAGGCGCAACTAGAGGCCAAAAATGTCACCCAGCGCGAATTGGAACAGCAGATTAATGGGCTGCGCGGCGCGCTGCAACTGGCCCAAAGCATTGTGCGCGGCGGCGGCGCATTGGCCAGCGCGGCGCAGACCTTGCTGGACACATTTATCGCCAAGCCGGATGATCCAGCGCTGCCAGCGCAA
Source organism: Rhodobacteraceae bacterium Araon29 (assembly GCA_039640505.1). Taxonomy (NCBI): domain Bacteria; kingdom Pseudomonadati; phylum Pseudomonadota; class Alphaproteobacteria; order Rhodobacterales; family Paracoccaceae; species Rhodobacteraceae bacterium Araon29. The sequence goes on from CP046865.1 coordinate 3,065,443, forward strand.
TTTGACGCCCTGATCGCCCGCTATCAAAACGGCCCCATCCAAGACATGATCGCGCTTTATCTTGGGCGCGGCGCGGTTAGCTATTATGGCGATACCCAAGCCTTAAAGCTGAACAAAAAACTGGGACACAAAGAGGGAAAGATATGGTCAAAAAAATTCCCTCAAAGCTCAAATCGGCGTCATACAATGCGCCCAGTAATTACAGCTCTGCTTATCTTCTAATGGCGTTCGGTATGTTGACGATTCCGATTATGGATGTGATCGCGAAGGTGCTCGCCGTAAATGGAATGCCAGGCACACAGGTCGCGTTCGCGCGCTTCGTTGGTCAAGGGCTATTCACACTTGCGATACTACCTATCACAATCCTGATCATTCCAGGAATTTTTGATCAACAATCGTTATCCGCAAAGCAATCAGTACTTACGCGAACCTTGGCCGATCTCAAAGCAGCATGGACAATGACAAATTTCTGGCGAGGTATCGCACTTGCAGGAGCCACGGCTTGCTTCTTTACTGGTCTTGCCACATTACCGCTGCCTGCATCAGCTGCAATCCTGTTTCTTGCGCCGCTTATCTTAACATTGCTCGGCGGAGTTGTTTTAAAAGAAAAACTGACTATCCGCACGGTATCTCTTTGCTTAGCTGGCTTCCCTTGTGTTCTTCTAATCGTCCGCCCGGGATTCGACGGTCTTGGATGGCAAGCACTCTTCCCTCTGGCTGCCGCATTTTTGTTTGCCATATATTTTCTGCTAACTCGAATGGCTTCAAGCCATGGATCGCCCCTTTCTATGCACATTATTGCTGCCCTTTCAGGAACAATTGCCCTCGCGCTATGGCTCTTTATGGGTGATCCGATATCGGACAGTTCGCAAGTTGATTGGCCAACGAGTGCTTCCGCGTGGGTCGCGCTTGCATCACTTGGCGTTATTTCAACTATCTCACACATGGCGATCATCGTCGCGTTTGCTCGCGCTCCAACGTCGAAGCTCGCCCCGCTCAATTACTTAGAGATAGTCTCAGCGACAGTAGTTAGCTTTCTAGTATTCGGAACTTTGCCAGATAGTTGGACTGTGATTGGTGCATCGTTTATTATTGCGATTGGCTATGCTGCTACACGACCAGATTGACCCACTACGTATTCAAAATCAATTGGTATCAAGATGGCAGATAATTATGGCAACCTTGGCATCTTGGCGGATATACGCGGTGATCTGGACGCCACCAAGAGTTTTTATACCCAAGCCTTAAAGCTAAACGAGAAACTGGAGCGCAAAGAGGGGATAGCAAACCAATATGGCAACCTTGGCAATGTGGCGCAGGCGCGCGGTGATCTGGACGCGGCCGAGGGGTTTTATAACCAAGCCTTAAAGCTGAACAAAAAACTGGGGCGCAAAGAGGGGATGGCAAACCAATATGGCAGCCTTGGCAATGTGGCGCGGGTACGCGGTGATCTGGATGCCGCCGAGGGGTTCCATAACCAATCCCTAAAGCTGGACAAAAAACTGGGGCGCAAAGAGGGGATGGCAGCGAATTATGGCAACCTTGGCATTGTGGCGCAGATACGCGGTGATCTGGATGCCGCCGAGGGGTTCCATAACCAATCCTTAAAGCTGAACAAAAAACTGGGAAGCAAAGAGGGGATGGCAGCGAATTATAGCAACCTTGGCCTTCTTGAAGAAGCGCGGGGCAATCCAAAGGCGGCGCGGGACCATTTGATCACAGCGCGGGATTTATTTGCCACCATCGGCATGCCGCATATGGTGGAAAAAACGCAAGGCTTGCTGGATGATTTAGGCCCGTGATGCAGCCCAATATGCATCGGCTGACCCCATAGGCCCGCGCCAGCGCCGCATGGGAAAGGGTTTTCAACCGCCGCCCCTAGTAAAACGGCTTTTACCCCTTTGGCAGCAGCCTGCAGGTTGAGGCCTGCACGGTCGATGGGGTCATGTCATCTGATCTTGGCCTTGGGCCGTCCAGATACAGCGCAGGCGCACGCCCTGCCCCTCAAACTGATCGGCTAGTGTTTTTGCGCAGCGCAGTCTGTCAAAGCGAAAATGCCGCAACGCTTGGCGCAGCTCACACCATGCCACCAGCATCGGGGTTTCAGGATAGAACAAAATAATCAGCGGCCAGATCACCCGCTCGGTCGACCGCCCCTCGCCCGAGGTATAATATATATGGATTTTGCGTTCCAACTGGATCGCTCTGCGCACCTGCGGTAGCGCGTCAAACTGTTCAAAGACAGCGCCCTGCGGCATTGCTATCAAGATAGGATCACCGCGGCACAGCGGCAGTTTATCAAGCGCCCGCCGGGCGGCGCGGGTCAATCCGTGATCCCCAGTGCGCGCCACCAATTCCAACCCCAGCTTGGCCGCCTGGGCCTCATCGGGATCAAACCCAATCGGCGGCATATCGTAGCCGGAGCGCAGCACATATCCCAAACCGGCCGCGCCTTCCAGCGGAATTCGGGCCGCCTGTAAGACAGCAATATCACGGTACACTGTGCGCTTTGACACCTCAAGCCGGCCGGCAATTTCGCCAGCGGTGAGCGGACGGTTGGCCGCCCGAAGCATCTGAATGATGTCAAAGAGCCGATCTATCTTTCGCATTGCATCCCTTGCTGCTGACAGCACGCTGTCAGCAGGCCTAGCCTATCACAGTGGCAGCGATTGGAAAAGGACAAGGCCACCATGAACAAATATCTACTGACCGGAGCCGCGTTGATCATCGTTTCAGCGGTTCTCTTTAGCGCCGCCGGGGCGCTTACAAAGTCGGTCACCGCCACAGCATGGATGATTATTTTCTGGCGCGGCTTGTTCGCCGGCATTTTGACTTTGATCGTGTTGGTGATGTCAGGTCAATTGCTGATCCAGCTGCGATGCTTGCGCTGGCCTGCCCTGATGGCCAGCGCATTTTCCCTTTTGGGAACCATTGCGTTTATTCCCGCGTTTCAAATGACCAGCGTTGCAAAAGTGGCGCTGATCTATGCCACTGTGCCATTTATGGCCGCTGCTCTGGGCTGGGCTGCATTGGGGGAAAGGCCCGCGCGGCGCACAGCGGCTGCAGCGGTGATCTGTTTCATCGGGGTGGCCATTACGTTCAAAAATGCCAGCTTCGGCAGGGCATTGGCCGGGGATGCTTTGGCGGCGTTTATGACTGTTATGATGGCGGCTCATATGCTGATATTTCGTAAGTATCCCGATACCCCTGCGGGACTGACATCGGTGATGTCAAATTTGCTTGTTTTACCTTTGGCATGGATCTGGATCAGCCCGCTGTCCATCGAGCTGCCGCAGCTGCCGCTGTTGGTTTTGTTTGGGGCTGTCACCGCTGGCGCCTTCGTAACCCTATCGCAAGGGGCTAAAGCGCTGCCCGCTTCCTTGACCGCGCTGCTGTCGATTTTGGAAACCCCGCTGGCCCCGATTTGGGCGTGGTTTATTTTGTCTGAGATCCCGTCAAATGCCACTTTAATCGGCGGTGCCGTCATTATGTTTGCGGTGCTCTATGCGCTGTATCAGCCGCCCAAAGCACTCATTCCAAGATGATCGCACCGATTTTGAAAAAATAGCCGTAAAAAACAGTCAGGGAACACACCGCAAGCGCAGGGCCAATTTGGGATAAATCACCCGAGGCAAAGCCTGCGCTACCAAAGATTGCAATGATCCCGATCATGGACCCGAGCCAACCGGCCCGAACCGCCCCGGTGCCAAACTTGGACACCGCACTTTCATCCCCCGCAACGGTTACGCAGAACCCCGCTACAACAACGACAAAGATAAACGACGCCACATCGAAGTACTGACCTACATTTCCCACCGAAAATAATGTGGCTGCGACGAATGCCACGTAAGCGGCCGTAAGAACAATTTTTGTCATATTCATTTTTTCTCTCCTTGAATGGTTAAATTATCATTATGAGAATATTTATAGGCAGAACATGCAACAAGTTTTTACCTGTTTCAGGCTGCGACACCAAAACCGATGCCGGATGGCGAAAGTCAGCCGTGGGCGCGCGTTAGCGGCCCGTTTTTAAAGCTTAGAAAAGCACCAAACACTCTGTCATTAGCCTGAGATTTGGCACCGCTGCAAAACAGCCGTGATACCGACGTGATACTGATATCGCTTTTTTGGGGGAAATCACGGTTTGAAAAAGGCCCTGATCGCAGGGTCAAAGCGCGGGTTAAGCCACCATGCTTTCGGCCTTTTTAAGGTCAACAGACACCAGCTGGCTGACCCCCTGTTCCTGCATGGTGACGCCAAAAAGCCGATCCATCCGCGCCATGGTCACCGCATGGTGGGTGATGATCAAAAACCGCGTGTTCGTGCGCCGGACCATTTCGTCCAGCAGATCGCAGAACCGCGAGACATTGGCATCATCCAGCGGCGCGTCCACCTCATCGAGCACACAGATCGGCGCCGGATTGGCCAGAAATACCGCAAAGATTAGCGCCAGGGCAGTCAGCGTTTGCTCGCCCCCAGACAGCAGCGACAGGGTGCTAAGTTTCTTGCCGGGCGGCTGGCACATAATTTCAAGACCGGCCTCAAGCGGGTCATCACTTTCGACCATCACCAGATTGGCCTCACCGCCGCCAAACAGGTGTTTAAACAAGAAGCTAAAGTTGCTGTTGACCTGTTCAAAAGCGGTCAGCAGCCGCTCGCGGCCTTCGCGGTTGAGGCTGGCAATACCGCTGCGCAGGGTTTTGATTGCCTCTTCCAGATCGGCTTTTTCCTTGGCCAGTTCCTGATGCTCTTGCTCGACTTCTTTGGCATCTTCTTCGGCCCGAAGGTTCACCGCGCCCAGCGCATCGCGCTGCCGTCTTAGCCGGTTTACCTCGGCCTCAATGGTTGCAGAGGGCGGCATTTTTTCACTATCAACATCAAGGCTTTGCAGCAGATTTTGCGGCGTCAGCTGTAAATCTTCTTCGATCCGTTCGGCGGCGGCGGTCACGCTGTCACGGGCCGCTTCGGTGCGGGCTTGTGATCCGGCGCGCGCCTCGCGGGCCTCAGAGGCTGCGCGCTCGGCGTCGCGTTCGCCCATTACCGCCTCGCGCAGCGCGGTTTCGCCAATGGCCAAAGCATCGGCGGCCGTTTTGCGGCGCTCTTCGGCTTCGGTAATGGCGGTTGATAGTTCTTCGCGTTTGGCGGCCAATTCGGCCGGCGCAGCAGTGGCGGTTTCAAGCTCTTGCTCGGCCTCGTTTTTGCGCTCCAGCAGCTCGGCACTGCGCTTTTCGGCAGTTTCAAGCCGCAAGTTCCAGCCTGAGCTTTCCTTGGTAATCTCTTGGCGGCGGCGGGTGCGCGCCTCGCCTTCGCGGCGCATCTCATCTTGGGCCGAACGCTTGGCCATCATTGTCATCCGCGACGCTTCGACGGTGGTTTTTATATCCTCGATCTGGCCGCGCGCTTCATCAAGGTTTCCAAGTTCTGCAACGGCGCGCTCTGCCTCGGCCATCTGGCTGCGCGCCAGAAGTGCCTCTTCTTCATGGCGTTTCACGGCCATTCCAAGGCTCTCCAGCCGGCCCTCTGAAAGATTGCACTCAGCTTCTGCGCGGCTCAGAGCACGGTTGGTTTCCGCGACTTTTTGATCGGCCGCGCGGCGCGCATCTCGCGCCGCTTTGTCGGCCTCGGTGCGGGTGATGAGATCGGCGCTCAGCGCTTCATGCGCCCCGCGCGCCGCATCCCCCCGCGCCGTGGTTTGCGCCATCTGCTGCTTGAGCTCTTCAAGCCGGTTGAGTTGCTGCAAACGCAGAGCCGCCGCTGAAGGCGCGTCTTCTGCCCAAGCGCGGTATCCGTCCCATCGCCATAGGTCGCCTTGCTGGCTCACAAGCCGCTGGCCCGGTCGCAGCATGGGTTGCAATCGGGCGCCATCAGAGGCCTCGACCAAACCGATTTGTCCCATCCGCCGTTTAAGCACATCCGGCACAGATACATGATGGCTTAGCGGTGTGACCCCCACTGGCAAGCTCTGAGCGTCATCATACTGCGGCAGTGTAAACCATCCCGAAGGGCCATCTTCGGCAACCTCGGGGGTACGTAAATCATCAGCAAGGGCAGCGCCCAGTGCTTTTTCAAATCCATGCTCGACTTGCAAACGGTCCAATAGTTGCCCTGCATCGGACGTTTCGCGTTCAACCAGTTTGGCCAAAGCCGCCATCTCGGCGCGCAGGGCATTGGCTTCACCTTCGGCCTCTGAGCGTTTGGCGCGCGCTTCTGCTTCACGTGACTGCGTATCGGCGCGCGCTGTTTCAGCAGCTATTAACGCAGCTTCGCTGGCAGCGGCATCCTCAACCGCCTGCGCTTCATTTTGCCGGGCGGTTTCAAACTGATCTTTGGCCGCGCTTAAAGCGGCCTGAGAGGTACTGACAGCTTGCTGCGCTTTGCCGGCTTCGTCTTCACTTTTGCTCAATGTGCTTTTTGTATCGTCAAGCAAGCGGTGCGCAGATTGATGCTTGGCCGCCAAACGGGCCACATCTTCTGTCAGCTGTGCCAGATCGCTTTCCCGCTCTTGAAGAATGCTGGCCGCATCCCGAGCGGCATCAGTGGCCGCTTCAAGCCGCACGTCGTGGCCTTCGGCGGCTTTGGACAGTTCCTCGGCCTCCCACTTCAGGCGGGCAATGGTTTCGCCGGCGTCCCGGTTCAACCCGCTTTCGCGTTCAATGTCCTGCTCCATTTGGGCAATCCGGCTGCGCAGCGTGTCAATCCGTTGAACGGCTTGGGTTTCTTGATCGCTCAGCGTGTCGCGCTGAACCTGCAAGCGCTGCAAAACTGCGGCGGCAATCGCCTCTTCTTCGCGCAGCGGAGGCAATGCATCATCGGCAGCCACCCTTAGCTTTGCAGCCTGCCGCGCAGCGGTTTCCGATTGCGCCGCCGCCGTGATCCGCTCTTGCAGTTCTTTTTCCGCAGCAAGCCGCGCTTCATCCGCTTCTTTCCAGCGGCGAAACAGCAAAACACCCTCGGCGATGCGCAGCTCTTCACCAATGGCCCTATAGCGCGCCGCCTGTTTGGCCTGACGAGCCAGTTGCGCCAATTGACTGGCCAATTGCTCCAGCACGTCGTCAACCCGAGCTAGATTGGTCTCGGCGCCGTTTAGCTTTAACTCGGCTTCATGACGGCGCTGATAGAGCCCCGATATGCCTGCCGCCTCTTCCAAAACCCGCCGCCGGTTTTTGGGTTTCGCATTGATCAACTCGGCGATTTGCCCCTGCCGCACCAACGCCGGCGAATGGGCACCGGTTGAGGCATCGGCAAACAACATTTGCACATCGCGGGCCCGCACATCTTTGCCGCTGACTTTATAAGCGCTGCCAACATCGCGGGTAATTCGGCGGTTGATATCAAGCACGTCGGTGTCGTTAAAACCCGAGGGCGCAAGCCGCTCGGAATTATCCAGTTGCAGGCTCACCTCGGCGTAATTGCGCGCCGGACGGGTCGCAGCACCGGCAAAAATCACATCTTCCATACCGCCGCCGCGCATGGCTTTCGGGCGGTTTTCCCCCATCACCCAGCGCAGCGCTTCCAGCAGATTTGATTTACCGCAACCATTTGGCCCGACCACGCCCGTAAGCCCATCCGAAATTAGCAATTCGGTTGGGTCAACAAAGCTTTTAAAACCTGTCAAACGCAATTTGGAAAAGCGCACGCGATATCTGCCTATGATTCTGCTCTTTAATATGGTGCCCTGAGGCCTTGGCCAGAGTCAACCAAAGCCCCACTTGATGTCGTGTTTACACAATAAAAAGACACAAGATATCGAAAAATCTCGGTTGCAGTGCCGGTAAACTCCGCTATCGTCCTTCCTATCAAAAACTCTTATGATAGATCGTCTTTATGCCATTAACCATTCAATATGCTGATCCAAAACACCCAGAAATCATTTCACTTTTGCAGCAAAGTCATGCGCTGATGTTGTCTCTATACAGCGATGAAGAGAACTATTTTCTGTCGGTTGATGCCCTTTGTGCGCCGCATATCCGGTTTTTTGGTGCCCGTTTGGATGGGCGTTTTGTTGGCTGCGGCGCGCTTGCGCTTATGGATGGCTACGGCGAACTTAAATCCATGTTCACTGATCCCTCTGTCCGAGGCCAAGGGGTAGCGAAATCTATTTTGGCGGCGATTGAACGCGAAGCGCAGCATAATGACCTCGATCGCATCGCACTTGAAACCGGCTGGCTTCTCAAAGAAGCGGTCGCCCTGTATCGCAGACTTGGGTTTCGGGAATGCGGTCCGTTTGGAAATTATCCGGACAGCCCTGCATCACTTTTTATGGCTAAGGATCTTGCACCAAAGGGCAGTTCAGACGCGCGGTAATCACCGATGGATCAGCCGCCAGCGGCGTAATATCGGCGCATCCGGTCACTGATCTAATCGCGTCAAGTGCCAAAGGAAGAATGGTTTTAGTATCGGGAAACCAAAGCTTGGTAATGCGGATCGCCTCAGCCCTTCGGCGTAGATCGCGGACCTCAAACTGAACGCCTTTTACTGTGACCAGCTGAGGCGCGATTGGCCAGTAGAGCGGCGTGCCGGTATCGCAACCGATACAAAAAACTAATATAATCCAGCAAAAGTGGCGCATTTTAATCCCTAGACATTCTCAAAGATCTTACGCGCGTTTTGGTTAATGAATTGTTTCACCCTAAAAAATCATGTAATTGGTCTTAAATTGTCACCAAAAGATGCGGGCCATGCCATTTCAAAAAATCAATGCGGAAAAGCTTTCACAAGCGGTCGTACGCCAGATCGAGCAGTTGATCCTACGCGGCATACTTAGCCCGGGCGAACGGCTTCCTGCCGAGCGCGATCTGGCCGAACAACTGGCAGTGTCGCGGCCATCCCTGCGGGCGGCGATCAGTGATTTGCAAGACAGCGGCCTACTGGAAACCCGCGCCGGCGCAGGCATATTCGTGGCAGATGTTTTGGGCAATGCGTTTTCACCCGCATTGGTACGGCTGTTTGAAAGCCATGATGAAGCGGTCTTTGATTATATCAGGTTTCGCCGCGATCTTGAGGGCTTGGCTGCAGAGCGTGCCGCAAAATATGCGTCGGAAACCGATTTGCGGGTGATCCAAACGCTCTACGATAAAATGGTTACAGCACACCCCAAACGCAATTCGGATGATGAAGCCCGGCTAGACGCCGAATTTCACCTGTCGATTATTGAAGCCAGTCATAATGTGGTGATGTTGCATATGATGCGGTCAATGTATGACCTGCTGCGCAAAGGTGTTTTTTACAACCGAAAAATGATGTTCAAGCATCGCGTTACACGCTCAAAACTTTTAGAACAACACGGCGCTATCAATTCAGCATTGCAAGCGCGCGCGCCAAGTGCAGCCCGCGCTGCAATCGAAGCGCATCTTGATTATGTCGAGCAAATGCTGAACCAGCAAAGAACGGCTGAGCGAAATGAAGCTATCGCCCAGCAACGCTATGCGAACGAAAAACGCCGTGGATAGATCGGCCTAGGGCGTTCGGCGCCAAAGCTTGCTGGCCAGCCAATTCCAAAGACCGGCTGCACGATCTGCCCAGGGCGCAAGTGCCGGATCAATCCGCGCCGTACGAAACCGCACCCAGCGCACCCAAAGGGCCCAAAACCCGCCGAAAAACACGACCAGTAAAACGATGTTGAGCCAAGGGATAATCCGCTCATCCGGCCCGGTGGCCGGTCGCACCGAGGTTGCGTTGGGATAAATCGATAAAAACTCATTGCGCCAACCGTAATGCCGGATCACCGCCCATTGGGTTGCACCATCCGCTTGCGGTCCAATCAGGTCCGTGGCACGGGCCTGTAGGTTGGCTGTGTTGAATTTGAAATAGGGCGGCCAGCCCCATCCTGTGTCTTCATTGCGGTAAATCATCGGCTTTTCATTGCTACGAAAGGTTTCGATGAAAAATACATCCCGGTTCACTGGGGCTTGGGCATTACCGCTGTCACCATTAGCCCAGAACCAGCTGTTCGAGCCGAAATCAATGCGTTTTTCATAGCTATTGGTAATTCTGACGATATCATGCTGCGGCAATGTATAATGCAAAAATCCAAGCACAAGCAGCGCTAAAATCAATCGTGTGGCCCACTTAAAATAAGTCATTTAAAATCCCCAAAGATGCATCTCTTTGGGCCGATATAGGCATTCATCCGGTAAGTTGCATTAGGGCGGTAAAACTTTTTGCCACAATTACCAAACAACACGGGCCAAGCACATGGCGAGGCCCGTGATCATAGTTTTAGCCGACCACATTAAATTCGGGACCATAAGGATAACCCGTTATATTTTCATTGCCGGCGTCGGTAATCACCAAAATATCATGTTCGCGGTATCCACCTGCTCCGGCATGGCCTTGGCCAATGGTCAACATCGGCTCCATTGAAATCACCATCCCAGGCGTCAAAACTGTGTCGATATCTTCGCGCAGTTCCAGACCGGCCTCACGGCCATAGTAATGCGATAGCACCCCAAAAGAATGCCCATAGCCAAAGGTGCGGTATTGCAGCAGATCACGCTCAGCAAAAAACTGATTGATCTTTTCGGTGACCTCGGCGCAGCTGGCCCCCGGCTGCAAAAGCGCCATGCCGTATTGATGCGCGGCAACATTGGCCTGCCAGATGGCAAGGCTTTCGGCGTCCACTTCACCGACAAACATCGTTCGCTCAAGCGCGGTGTAATAGCCCGAAATCATCGGAAAGGTATTCAGCGATAAAATATCCCCGCGCTGCAAGCGCCGGCTGGTGACCGGATTATGCGCGCCGTCGGTATTGATGCCGGATTGAAACCACACCCAAGTATCGCGGTATTCGGCATCGGGATAGGCCTCGGCAATGGCCGTTTCCATGGCATCGCGGCCCTGCATGGCAATGTCGATTTCGCGCGCCCCTTCGGCCACCGCATCGCGAATGGCATAGCCGCCGATATCAGCAACCCGCGCACCGGCGCGGATCAACTCAACCTCGGCCGCAGATTTGACCATTCTTTGGCGCATCACCGCCTGCGCGATGTTGATTTTGGTCGATGGGCTTAGAAAAGTCTCGAGCTTATCGCTTAACGCGAGACTGAGGTGATCGCCTTCATAGCCGATGGCTTTGCCTGCACCAGTGACTGATCGTATGGCGCGCCAGAAATTGTCACGCTGCCAGTCGGTATAGGTTATATTGTCGCCAGAGCACCGGCGCCAGGGTTGACCGGCATCAATGCCCGCCGAGATGGTGACATCTTCACTGGCAGTAACCACCAGCGCATAGGGGCGCCCAAAGGCACAGTATAAAAATCCCGAATAATAGGCGATGCTTTGCATCGAAGTAAAAACCGCAGCCTCGGCGCCGATCTCGGCCATGATTTTGCGAAGCCCGGTTAGACGGGATTGATATTCGGTTTGGGAAAACGGCAGCTTTGCCTTTTCCCCATTGTGGAAACGATAGAATTCTGGACGTGCAGTCATTTTTTGACCCTCCATTGACACGTTGCAAAAGAAGGTCCCGGCGTTCAGGACTGATAGGATGAGGCACGCTGATGTCTTTGCAGCAGCAGCGGGGCGACGCCATCGCCCTAGCCTGCGCTGTCTAAAGCCTTAAATACACGAAAACGCAAGCCCTAATACACGCGCAAGCATTGCGATCCGCCATGCTTGCGCGTACGCCCTAACCGGTTTAGACAGGGGCGAAACCACCCCATGGCCCTGCCGCCAAAAAATAGCCGCCAAAGCTCTGGTACACAGGAGATGCGCCCTATGGCCCTTGATCGCTCGATTAAAATTGCCCCCTCGATCCTATCAGCAGATTTCGCCAATTTTGGCCAAGAAATCGAGGCTATCGAAGCACAGGGGTGTGACTGGGTTCATGTAGATGTGATGGATGGCCATTTCGTGCCAAACCTGACCTTTGGACCGCCGCTTTGCGCAGCCATTCGCAAGCATATCACCACTGTTATGGATGTGCATTTGATGATTGCGCCAGTCGATCCTTATATTCAGGCCTATGCCGATGCAGGCGCAGATATCATCACCGCCCATATGGAAGCCGGCCCGCACAGCCACCGCACCATGCAAGCCATTCGCGCCGCCGGCTGCAAGGCGGGCATTGCGCTCAACCCTTCCACGCCGGCAGAAAGCATTGAATACCTGCTGGACATGGTTGATCTGGTCTGTGTGATGACCGTGAACCCGGGCTTTGGTGGGCAAAAGTTTATCCACTCACAAGTGGAAAAAACCCGCAAACTGCGGGCGATGATCGAGGATCGGCCAATACACATTGAAATTGATGGCGGCATTACCCCCGAAACCGCGCCACTGATGGCGGCAGCAGGCGCAGATGTTCTGGTTGCTGGCTCAGCCGTGTTCAAAGGTGGATCGGTGAAAAACCCCGCGCCTTATGGTGATAACATCCGCGCCATTCGCGCCGCGGCGAAAGGATAAACATGGCAGCTATTCCCCCAGTATGTGATTTCGGTTGGCCCGCGCCCGACTTTGCGCTTCCTGCCACCAGCGGCGAAACCCTTTCTTTGGCAGATATCAGCGGTGCAAACGGCACATTGGTGATGTTTATCTGTAACCATTGCCCCTATGTGCTTTCGGTGCTTGACCGGATCATTCGCGATGCGCGCGATCTAAAAGCTCTGGGCATCGGCGTAGCGGCCATTAGCGCCAATGATGTGGTCGCCTATCCGCAGGACAGCTTTGAGAATATGGCCAAACTGGCCAGCAAGCAGGATTTTCCTTTCCCCTATCTTTATGATGAAAGCCAAGCGGTTGCGCGCAGCTACGGCGCGGCCTGCACGCCAGATTTTTTCGGCTTTAACAGCAAGCATGCGCTGCAATACCGCGGCCGGCTTGATGCATCAACAAGCACAGCCGGCCCAGCCGACCTGCGCCGTGATCTGTTTGAAGCCATGAAGGAAGTGGCCGAAACCGGCCATGGTCCCAAAGATCAAATTGCTTCAATGGGATGCTCGATCAAATGGAAAGACGCGTGAAGGCTGTCATTTTTGACCTCGACGGCACATTGATTGACAGCGCGCCGGACATCCTCGCCGCTGTGAACAAAATGCTGAGCGGCGAAGGCTACGACACGCTTGATTTGCCAACAGTGACCTCTTTTATTGGCAGAGGGCTGCCTAATCTTGTGGAACAGGTGATGAAAGCGCGCAGCATACCGCTGCCGATGCACGCAGAGCTCTGTGCAAAAGTCTTGAAGCATTACACCGACCCCAGCGATTTTTTGAAACAGCCTTATCCGGGGGTTTTGGACGCGCTTAAATGCCTAAAGGCGCAGGGGACCGCGCTTGCGATCTGCACCAATAAGCCCTTTGATGCAGCGCAAGCCGACCTAGATTTTCTTGGCATGGCGGATTTTTTCGATGCCATGGTGGGGGGTGACACCCTGCCTGTTAAAAAACCCGACCCCGCCCCGCTGCACCGCTGCCTTGAGCTTTTGGGCGCCAAAGCCGCGCTATATGTGGGCGATAGCGAAACCGATTACGACACAGCGCAAAACGCCGCATTTGATTTCGCGCTGTTCACGCTTGGATACCGCAAGAAAGAGCTTTCCTATTTCAAGGCGGCAACCCGCTTTGACGATTTTGCCAAACTGCTGGGTATTGTCGAGGCATGGGCGGAGAAGAAATGTACAGATGTTTCGTGATCATTGTAGCTAGCTAAGGCCAGTGACTTTTTCAGTGTAATTCCGCTTGGTAAAATGCTTTGATGGCATCATGATCTCTTAAATAAAGCGCGTGATGCCCTTGATCCAAACTACGCTGACAGTGTTCATTGCCTTGCGCCGCTTCTTGATACATCCAATTAACCATTGACTCGAGCCGCTCAGGAATAAGCCCAAAGGCGTCCCGCGCGGTTTGGGACGTCTCGCCGTAGGCCTCAACGAATAAATACATCCGGCGCAGCCTGTTTTTCACATCGCCAAAGTCGTCGTCAAATTCGCCAAAATTCAAGAAGGGCGAAAACCGATAAATCGCATAGGATATATCCCAAAGCCGAGGCGCGGGAAATGCGCAGTCGAAATCAAAAACGCCCACCACCTTTGCATCTTTGAACGTGCAGTTGTAGCTTGCAAAATCGCCGTGGCAGATCACTTCTGACGGCTGCTTGGCCGCAAACTGCCATGTTAAAGTTTCATCGTTAACAAGCTCGCGCGTAGCGTCATGGAATTGCCGTAGGGTTTTGCCCGCACTGTCAACAGCCACATCACTGGTCAAAAAATGGGGCAGTGGATCGTGTCCCACTTCGCCATCCATGTATTCAAAGACTTCGTTTCCATCTTTATCTTGCCCGAGCCATTTGGGCACAAAATCCAGCTGCTTTTCTGCACATACTGCTAGCAGTTTACGTATGGCCAAGCTCCAAGGATGATGCGTTCGGGTGACTCTATCCCCGGAAATACGCACTGTGTTCTGTCCGCCAGCAACTGTTTGGCTTTTCATTTACCCATCACACATCCAGAAGGCGGTTTGTCATCTCGCTTTGCGCATCAACAAGGCCTTCGATCACATCGAAATGATGTTTATCTTCATCCACCATCAACGGTGCATCCCAGGCCTGCGACAGCCATCGCGCCTGATCCAGAAATACTGGCCGCTCATCCGCACCGACCCAGACCGTGACTTTACAGCTTGGTTTGGCCATCAAAGCGGGGCTTTCTGCCTCAGCTGCGGCCATATCCATTTGAAACGAGCGGTTCATCGCGGTGTGCAAAAGCGGGCGCAAATCCGACACCGGCGATATGGCCATCACATGGGCAATACGCGCATGAACAGCGTCTGGCAGCAGATCCCCGACCCCCATGCGCGACACCAGATGGCCACCGGCAGAATGACCGGCAAGGACAATCGCCCCGTCGCAGCGATCGGCAATCACCTGCACCGCGCGGGCAATTTGACCTGTAATATCACTGATACGCACCTCGGGGCATAGATCATAAGAGGGCAGCGCCACATGCCAGCCGCGCTCAACCGCGCCTTTGGCCAGATGCGACCAGTAGGATTTATCGAACTTTAGCCAATAGCCCCCATGCACAAAGATCAACACACCATGTGATGCCGCTTTCGGGGCAAAGCGATCAAATTTCTGCCGCGTGCTTGACCCGTAGGGAATATCCATTTCAGCGCGGCCCTGCGCCAAAGCCTGCGCGCGAAATGCCTCCGCCTCTTGGGTCCATGTTTCAACAAAGCCCTCTGCATTGGGAATATACGCCGCGTTGGCGTAGGCATCATCGTAATCTATCATAAATCCCTCATTGCAAGCTTTAAAATAGTTTGCAGAGGTGCTAGGCCAAAGTCGAGCGGTTTTTTAGGAGATGGACATGTTGGATGAAATGACAAATTTGGCGGGTTTGTTGAAAGACCCGGACCTTCTGGCCACCAAGGGCTATTTGGCCGGTAATTGGGTGGATGGCACAACGGGCGATACCTTTGATGTTACCAATCCGGCCCGTGGGGATGTCATCGCGCAGGTCGCCGATTTCAGCCGCGCGCAAGCCGCAGAGGCCATTGCCGCCGCCCAAGCCGCACAAAAGGAATGGGCCGCGCGCACCGGCAAAGAGCGCAGTGTGATCCTGCGCAAATGGTACGATCTCATGATGGAAAACGCCGAAGATCTGGCACTGATCCTTACCGCTGAGCAGGGAAAGCCACTTGCAGAAGCCCGCGGCGAGATCACCTATGGCGCATCGTTTATCGAGTTTTTTGCCGAAGAGGCCAAACGCATTTACGGCGAAACCATTCCCGGGCATCAACCCGACAAGCGCATCACCGTGCTGAAGCAGCCCATCGGTGTTGCCGCGTCAATCACGCCTTGGAACTTTCCCAATGCGATGATCACACGCAAAGCCGGACCGGCCCTAGCGGCGGGCTGCGCTTTTGTGGCGCGCCCGGCAAAGGAAACACCGCTTTCGGCCTTGGTGATGGGGGTGCTGGCAGACAGGGCGGGGCTTCCCAAAGGCGTGCTATCCATTATTCCTTCATCTCGGTCCTCAGAGATTGGCAAGGAATTTTGTGAAAACCCGGCGGTGCGCAAGCTGACCTTTACCGGCTCTACCGAAGTGGGCCGTATTCTGCTGCGCCAAGCGGCTGATAATGTGGTTAAATGTTCCATGGAGCTTGGCGGCAACGCGCCGTTTATTGTGTTTGATGATGCTGATCTTGATGCCGCTGTGGCAGGCGCTATCGTGTGCAAATTCCGCAATAATGGCCAGACCTGTGTCTGTGCCAACCGGATTTATGTTCAAGCCGGTATCTATGATGCCTTTGCGGAAAAACTTGCCGCTGCGGTGGGTAAAATGCAGGTCGGTGATGGGATGGCGGCAGACACGGCCCTAGGGCCGCTGATCAACCCAGAAGCAATTACCAAAGTCCAAGAGCATATCGCAGATGCCACTGCCAAAGGTGCAAAAGTGATTTTGGGCGGCGAAACACCTCAAGGGCCGGGCAACTTCCTAGCCCCTACAATTGTGACCGGTGCCACCAAAGATATGGCGGTGTCGACCGAGGAAACCTTTGGCCCCTTTGCACCCCTTTTCAAGTTTGAAGATGAAGACGAGGTGATCGCCTTGGCCAATGATACCATCTTTGGTCTGGCCTCATATTTCTATGCAAAAGACCTCAGCCGTGTCTATAAAGTCGCCGAAGCACTAGAATATGGCATCGTCGGGGTGAATACCGGCATAATATCAACTGAAGTCGCCCCCTTTGGCGGGGTTAAACAATCCGGTCTTGGCCGCGAAGGCAGCCACCATGGGATCGACGACTATCTGGAAATGAAGTACATCTGCATGTCGGTTTAACAAAGCCAAAACCGGACCACTTGATTTGACCTGCAAGCAATTGACGCGCGCTGCGCGCTGATTTAGGCAGCGCCACTGTAAGGGTATCAGGAGCAAGAATGGCACGCCGACGCAAAGGACGCGATATTTCCGGATGGATTGTGGTCGATAAACCGGCTGGCATCAGCTCGGCGGCGGTTGTGAACAAAGTCCGCTGGGCATTGGACGCTAAAAAAGCCGGCCATGCCGGAACACTTGACCCCGAGGCAACCGGCGTTCTGGCGGTGGCTCTAGGCGAGGCGACCAAAACCATGCCGTATGTGACCGATGCGCTAAAGGGGTACGAATTTACCGTGCGGCTTGGTCAGGCCACCAATACCGATGATGCGGAAGGCGAAGTGATCAAGGAAAGCAAGTTGCGCCCCGATGATGAAAGTCTCAAAGAGGCGCTCAATGGTTTTGTTGGGGATATTGAACAGATCCCACCAAAATTTTCAGCGGTTAAAGTTGATGGCCAGCGCGCCTATGCTTTGGCCCGCGCCGGCAAAGAGATGGAACTAAAAGCGCGGCCGCTTTTTGTCGACAGCCTGATCATGCTTGACCGGCCGGATCAAGATCATGTTGTGCTTGAGATGATCTGCGGCAAAGGCGGATACGTCCGCTCGATCGCGCGGGATTTGGGGAATAGCTTGGGCTGCTATGGCCATGTGATCAACCTGCGCCGCATTTGGGCAGGCCCGTTCAAGGTTGCCAATGGGCTTTCATTCGAACAGATCGAAGAAATGGCGAGAACGCCCAAGCTGGACAGCCACCTAGTACCTCTAGAAGTAGCTCTTGAAGATTTGCCACAAGTGCCCTGCTCTGCCGAAGCGGCTGCGCGGCTGCGCAACGGCAATCCGGGCATGGTTATTTCAAATGATCTTAGCTACGGCGATGCCTGCTGGACTGCTGTTGACGGGCAGGCCGTGGCCGTCGGCATCTATAAATCGGGTGAATTGCACCCAAATCGCGTGTTTTTGCATTCTGGCACCTCCGCGATACTGACGTGATACTGACGCAAAACAGACAGCGGATTCAGGCCATTTTGGGCTGGTTTCTGGGGGCAGGTTTTGCAATAGTTTTAAAGCGTGCGACCCCATATAAAAGGCGTAGGACTAAAACCTATGATTACCAAAACCCATCAAAAAGGTGATGCCTTTTCGACCGCGATTTATTCAGATTGTCTAGCCTATCGCTATAGCCTAACCCGAGTTTGGAACCCTAAGGGGCGCAAAGTCAATTTTGTCATGCTGAACCCATCCACAGCGACCGAAGTACAAAATGATCCAACAGTTGAGCGCTGTGAGCAACGTGCGCGTGCCTTGGGCTTTGGGGCATTTTGTGTCACCAATATCTTTGCCTGGCGCGATACAGATCCAAAGAAAATGCGCGCCGCTATCGATCCTTTGGGCTGTGATAATGATGCAGCGATTCGCGACGCTTGCACATGGGCGGATCAGGTTATTGCCGCCTGGGGCACCCATGGCGCCCACCTAGAACGCGGAGCCGAGGTGGCCAAATTGCTCGCATTGGTTAACGCGCCGATCTACCATCTAGGATTGACCAAAGCCGGGCATCCAAAGCACCCACTCTATTTAAGCTATACAACGCAACCCCAACTTTGGGAAATCAAACCAGACAACAGCCCAGTTTAAAACAGTGACGTCACCCGGTGGCTAGCGCCATCATTTTTACAATTTATGAATGTTTTCAGGCCAGTGCCCAGCGCTGTAGTGGTGATGTGCCCGGGTAGACCTTGCTTTTTCGAAAATAAAGTTTGTAACATCAGCATTTGAATTTCATTTTAATCGCAAAACTTGGCGCAAAGCAGACCCTTCCAGCAATGTAAGTTATTGGTATGAATATCGACCTTTTTTAAAGCCTATCATTAACCAGTTTTCCAATTTGCAATTGTTCCAGCCCCCTTGAACCCGCACTATCATAAAGGGGCGTTATAAGAGCAGTGATGAAATGATATTTTTTACTGGAATGGTGGGTCTGCTTATGCTGGGTGGGTTGATGATGGGCCCGATAGATGCTGACGTTGATCTAACCGACCTCGAAGAAGACGACGCAGCCGCAGAAGACGAGGCACAAGAAGAGCTATTGGCATCGCAAAATATAGCGACACCGGCCTCAGATGTGCTATCCGGAACAGATTTAGATGACGTCATTGACGCCATGAACGGCGATGACCAAGTCAATGGTTATGCTGGCGATGACCTGTTGTCGGGCGGCAGCGGCGATGATCAGATGCTTGGCGGTGACGGCAATGATACGCTGCTCGGCGAGCGTGGCAACGACGACCTGCATGGCGGTTTTGGCGATGATCAAATCCAAGGCGGCAGCGATGCTGACAAACTCTGGGGGCACATGGGCAACGACACGCTGTCCGGCAACAATGGCAATGATACTCTGAACGGTGGTGCCGGTGCAGATAACCTTTTAGGGAATGACGGCGATGATGGTCTACACGGCAATGATGGGAATGATAGCTTAAACGGAGGTGCCGGTGAGGACGTGCTGTTTGGCGGAAACGGCGATGACCATGTTGAGGGTGGCTCAGACACTGTAAGAGACTTTTTAAATGGCGGCCAAGGGGATGATTTGCTCATTGCACAAGAAGCGGATGTTTTAACCGGTGGGGAAGGCTCTGATACCTATGCCATCGACGCCTCAGCCGGAGCTTTCGATCAAAGTGTGCAAATCATTGATTTTAATGCAAATGAAGACCAGATTGAAATCATGCTCAATGAAGAAGACTACGAGCAAGGCCAAAAAAATATACGCATAGAAACAAACGATGACGGGTCTTCCGTTGTCTATTTGAACAACGAGGAGGTGCTTGTGGTCAACTCTGAAACACCTCTGTTGCAGAAGGACATCGTGCTAACAACGGCCTCCTATGTTGACCTAACCGCTTTGGAAGATACTGATGAGATAACTGAAGGTGACGTTCAACAAAAGCCGCTAAAAACACGAATGGTCGCGATTCCCTCAACTGAAAGCCTTCCGGACACCGATTTAGATGATTTAAGTGGTGCACCGGAAATCGACGATCAGGTCAACGAATATGCAGGCTCCGACCACCTTACCGGAAGCGCTGGTGAGGATCATATGGATGGCGGTGATGGCGAAGACACGCTTTTGGGCGGCCACGGCGAAGATAACCTGTACGGTGGAGACGGGGATGATCAGATAAGAGGCGGTGCGCATGCAGACCAACTTTGGGGAGACATGGGAGATGACAAGCTGTCCGGTAACAAAGGCGACGATACCCTGACAGGCGGCGCCGGCGAAGACACGCTTTTGGGCGGCCGAGGGGATGATAATCTGCACGGTGGAGACGGGGATGATCAGATAAGAGGCGGTGCGCATGCAGACCAACTTTGGGGAGACATGGGAGATGACAAGCTGTCCGGAAACAAAGGCAACGATACCCTGACAGGCGGCGCCGGCGAAGACACACTTTTGGGCGGCCGAGGGGATGATGGCCTTTATGGTAATGATGGGAACGATCATTTAGATGGAGGTAGTGGCGAAGATGTTCTGTTTGGCGGAAATGGCAATGACCATCTTGAGGGCGGTTCAGACGACGTTAGAGATTTTCTAAAGGGTGGTAGAGGTGATGATTTACTCATTGCACAAGAAGCCGATGTTTTAACTGGCGGCGATGGCTCTGATACATTTTCCATCGACGCCTCAGCCGGAGCTTTCGACAAAAGTGCCCAAATCATTGATTTTAATGAAAATGAAGATCAAATCGAGATCATACTTGACGAAACCAACTTTGATCAAGGTTTAAAAAATATACGAGTTGAACCCAACGAAATTGGCCAATCCGTAGTTTATCTAAACAACGAAGCAATAGTTGCGATCAACTCTGAAACTCCACTTTCTCTGGCCGATATCGGGTTTTCCAAAGCCAATACTTAATATGGGATATTTTTGCTTTTCATTTATATCCAAACAGACTATGTCCAATTGGTCTGCACACTTGTGTGGATTTTTCTCCATGGGCTTTGCTGGACGACATCCCGGCTTGTGCCATTAACCCTTAGATAAAAAGGAGACCCCGATGTCGATAACTGCTGAAGAAAAAGCACGTGTTATGAAAGAATTCGCCACGAAGGACGGCGATACAGGCTCACCAGAAGTTCAAGTGGCCATTCTGACATCACGGATCACAACCCTGACCGAACACTTCAAAACCCACAAGAAAGACAACCATTCACGTCGTGGACTTTTGAAATTGGTCGCGCAGCGTCGTAAGCTTTTGGATTACTTAAAAGGCGTAGAAGATGCGCGCTATCAGGATCTGATCAAACGGCTCGGCATTCGCCGCTAAGCAACACAAGTAAAATCGTTCTTGAACCCGCATCCCATTGGGGCGCGGGTTTTTATTTTTTTAGGGGAATTTTTCAATTCGTGTGTAAACTGACACGGGTAAGATTTCCCCGAAAGAATGGATGTTTTTTTCCAACACCACAGTGCAAAAACGATTTGGCATTTGCTTTCTTTGATTTCTCCTATACACGCCATATATCTGAAATCCGGCGCCCGGACCCCAGCGCCCGACAAAGAAGATATCGGGGTCAGAGGGAATTCGCCCTCTATGCAAATGGTCAACGGACCAACTTAGGAAACGCAGATGTTTAATGTAACAAAAAAATCAATGCAGTGGGGGGAAGATACCCTCATCTTAGAAACAGGCAAAGCGGCCCGTCAGGCAGACGGAACAGTAATAGCCACTTTGGGTGAAACCTCAGTCATGGCAAATGTCACCTTTGCCAAAGAACAAAAACCCGGTCAGGATTTTTTCCCTCTGACTGTTCACTATCAAGAAAAATACTATGCCGCAGGAAAAATTCCAGGCGGCTTCTTTAAACGTGAAGCACGGCCATCCGAAAAAGAAACGCTCACCGCGCGGTTGATAGACCGCCCAATTCGTCCCTTGTTTGTGGACGGCTTTAAAAACGAAGTCTTGGTCATGTGCACCGTTCTCAGCCATGATCTGGTGAACGATCCAGATATTGTGGCAATGATCGCAGCCTCAGCAGCTCTTACAATTTCTGGTGCACCATTTATGGGTCCAATTGCGGGATGCCGCGTTGGCTACACCGACGGCGAATATGTGCTGAACCCCACAGTTGACGATATGGACGATCTTCGGATTGACCCAGATCAGCGGCTTGATCTGATTGTTGCGGGAACAAAAGACGCTGTGATGATGGTTGAGTCAGAGGCCTATGAGCTTTCGGAAGAGGAAATGCTCAATGCGGTTGTTTTTGCCCATGAACAAATTCAACCTGTCATTGATCTGATCATAGATCTAGCAGAAGACGCCGCCAAAGAGCCCTTTGAATTTATTGCTCCTGATTATAGCGAACTATATGAAGCCGTTAAATCAGCTGGTGATAAGGACATGCGAACTGCTTTTGCAATCACTGATAAGCAAGAGCGTACCAGTGCAGTTGCAGCGGCACGCACCAACATTAAAGATGCCCTAAGCGAAGAACAGCTTGCAGACCCACAACTGGGGTCAGCCATGAAAAAGCTTGAAGCCGGAATTCTGCGCGGCGACGTGGTAAAAGGCGGCAATCGTATTGATGGCCGCTCAACTACTGATGTGCGCCAAATCGTGTCTGAAACAGGCCTCTTACCACGAACCCATGGATCGTCGCTGTTCACACGCGGTGAAACCCAGGCGTTAGTGGTAACAACGCTTGGTACCGGAGATGATGAGCAGATCATTGATGCTTTGCATGCCAATTCCCGCAGCAATTTCTTACTGCACTATAACTTTCCTCCCTATTCGGTGGGCGAGGTCGGACGTGTTGGACCTCCCGGTCGGCGCGAAGTAGGGCATGGAAAACTGGCATGGCGGGCACTGCAAGCAGTTCTTCCTGCTGCAACTGATTTTCCTTATACAATTCGTGTCGTTTCTGAAATTACCGAGTCAAATGGATCATCCTCTATGGCATCTGTTTGTGGTGGTTCGCTTTCCATGATGGATGCTGGTGTACCCCTCAAAGCACCGGTTGCTGGCGTTGCTATGGGCTTGATACTTGAAGATGATGGTGACTTTGCGATCCTTACAGACATTCTAGGTGATGAAGATCACTTGGGAGACATGGATTTCAAAGTAGCCGGAACTGAAAATGGTATCACGTCTTTGCAAATGGACATCAAGGTTGCAGGCATCACACCAGAAATCATGAAACAAGCCTTGTCCCAAGCAAAAGATGGACGGATGCATATTCTGGGTGAAATGGCCAAAGCCCTAACCGAGGCGGCGGATTTTAGCATTCATGCTCCGCGCATCGAAACCATGAATATTCCAACTGATAAAATCCGCGAAGTGATTGGATCAGGCGGGAAAGTTATCCGTGAAATTGTTGAAACATCCGGAGCCAAGGTGGATATCAACGATGATGGTGTGATTAAGATTGCATCACCTGATGGAGAGTCGATCAAAAAGGCTTATGAAATGATCCACTCAATCGTTGCGGAACCAGAGGCCGGAAAAGTTTACGACGGCAAGGTTGTAAAAATCGTCGATTTTGGTGCCTTCGTGAACTTCTTTGGAAAACGCGACGGCTTGGTGCATGTTAGCCAGATTGAAAACCGGCGTTTGAACCATCCATCAGACGTTCTAAAAGAAGGCCAAGATGTCAAAGTCAAGTTGCTTGGTTTTGATGATCGAGGTAAAGTGCGCCTTGCAATGAAAATGGTTGATCAAGAAACCGGGCAAGAGATTGCCGAAGAGAAAAAAGAAAAAGCAGATACCTAAAGCATGGCCAACACGGTTCAGCGATAAAGTTTTGTTTTATCAATAACTAAAGAAAATTGCGCCCCTACAGTTTTGGGGCGCTTTTATTTCCATAACGAATAAAGAGATGAGTTGGCAAAGCAGTTTTGAAAAGTGCTCTTAGTGCTTAAGGCGATCCAATCCCAAAGCCTAGACAACAGGCTTGTCATTCTCATAGAAGCTTGAAAAGATGCGCGTGAGTCGGATTTGGGATATATTTTCAGATAATCGAAGGGACATCAAAAATGATTGAAAAACGCCAGTTCTATATCAATGGACAGTGGGTCGATCCCATCGAAGGTAGAGACCATAAAGTCATCAATCCTTCTAACGAAGAAGCTGCAGCAGTGATTTCACTAGGTGGGCAGGCCGACACTGACGCTGCCGTTGCCGCGGCAAACTCAGCCTTTCCATCTTGGATGGCAACCCCTGTCCAAGAGCGTATTGCCTTGGTTGAAAAGCTGCTCGATATTTACAAATCTCGCACGGAGGATTTGGCTCAGGCAATGAGCCTTGAGATGGGCGCACCTATCGATATGGCGCGGACTCAGCAGGTCGGTGCCGGTTTTGGACATCTGAAGAACTTTATTCGGGCCGCAAAAACTTTTCAGTTTGAACGGCCTTTGGGGGATCACGCCCCCAATGACCGGATTATTTACGAAGCCTTTGGTGTTTGTGCTTTAATCACCCCTTGGAACTGGCCAATGAACCAAGTTACATTGAAAGTTGGCGCAGCAGCAGTTGCCGGATGTACAATGGTACTTAAGCCATCCGAGGAAAGCCCATTAAACGCTCTAATTTTTGCTGAGATGATGGATGAAGCAGGGTTTCCCCCTGGTGTTTTCAACTTAGTCAACGGTGATGGTGTGGGCGTTGGTACGCAACTTTCTGGGCATCCAGATGTGGATATGGTCAGCTTTACCGGATCAACCCGCGCCGGAACTGCTATTTCAAAAAATGCAGCTGAAACACTGAAGAAAGTCCACCTAGAACTTGGAGGCAAAGGTGCAAATATCGTGTTTGCTGATGCCGATGAAAAAGCCGTCAAGCGCGGTGTTTTACATTGTATGAACAACACGGGCCAGTCTTGTAATGCACCAACCCGCATGCTGGTTGAGCGGTCTATTTATGATCAGGCAGTCGAAACGGCGATACAGGCCGCGGAAGTTGTTTCCGTGGCGCCTGCTTCGGAAGAAGGTCGGCATATCGGTCCAGTAGTAAATGAAGTACAGTTCAATAAAATTCAGACCTTGATCCAAAAGGGTATCGATGAGGGTGCGCGGCTTGTTGCAGGTGGCACCGGGCGTCCCAATGGTATGAACAAAGGCTTTTATGTGAGGCCAACCGTATTTGCGGATGTAAATCCAAGCATGACGATTGCTGTAGAAGAAATTTTCGGACCCGTTTTGTCAATCATTCCCTTTGATACCGAAAAAGAAGCCACAAATATCGCAAATGACACCGAATATGGTCTGACCAACTATGTTCAAACCCAAGACAGCGTCAAAGCCAACCGTTTAGCGCGATCGCTTCGTTCTGGTATGGTGGAAATGAACGGCCAATCTCGGGGTGCTGGCTCTCCTTTTGGCGGCATGAAAAAGTCTGGAAATGGGCGCGAAGGCGGCGTTTGGGGAATTGAAGATTTTCTCGAGGTTAAATCCATTTCGGGGTGGTCATCAGAGTAATTTTGAAAATTGGGCTGATAAATTTTGTAGGGCTTTTCGGCGGCAAGGCATAATTTGTGGTGAACTTATTCGCAAAATTCCGATTCAACTGAAAAAGCACTTTTGAATTCATCAGCCTGCTTGAATGACACCCTTTCTTGGGTTGACAACCAAACCCTCCTTTGCGTCTAAGCAAGGTGGCTTTAGGCCGTGGAGAAGGTTAATGACAGCTTGTAAAATTCAGCTTGAAAAGGTCTCTTTGGACTTTGATGGCTGTACTGTTATATCCGATCTTTCGCTAAGAACGACTGAAAAGCGCATTGCTGTTATTGGTCGCAACGGCTCGGGAAAATCAACACTCGCCCGTTTGATCTGCGGCTTAATTGCACCGAGCGAAGGCTGCGTCACAGTGGATGGAATTGACGTTCTAAATGATCGCAAAATGGCTGTTCAAACCGTTGGGCTTTTATTTCAAAACCCTGATCATCAAATTATTTTCCCAACAGTCTTAGAAGAAATTTCTTTCGGTTTGCGCCAAATCGGGCAACCCTCTGAAACCGCCAATCATCAGGCCAAGTCTATCCTAAACCAATTTGGGTGTTTAGACTGGTCAGATCGTGCAATTGTCAGCCTATCACAGGGGCAACGACACCTAGTATGTCTATTGTCAATCTTGGCAATGTCACCACGTTTGCTCGTATTAGACGAACCTTTTTCTGGCTTGGACCTTCCGACCAAAAGTTACTTGGCTGGATTGCTTGCGGATCTCGATCAAACCATTTTGCAGATCACGCATGATACCAATAGCATCGCGTCATATGACAGAGCGATTTGGTTAGAACAGGGATGCGTCCAACAAGATGCACCACCGGCTGAAGTTTTGCCAAATTTTGAAGTAGCTATGCAAAAGGTTTATGCGCTCTAATGCTGGCGCTGCATTCTCCTCACAAGACAATATTCCACCAATGGCCAACAGAGCTAAAGCTGGTATTACTATTGGGCATCACAACCCTTCTATTTATCATCGACAGCCTACTCTTTCTAGGCGTTCTAACTTTTTTGCCATTTGCTGCAGCAGCATCGCAAGGACGGTTGTTTTTTAAATATATGCTAAAATTGCTTTGGCCATTATGGCCGTTCGTGGCCATTATTTTGCTTTGGCATAGCTTTACTTGGCAAGTGGATTCAGGCGTAAGAATTTTGCTTCGCATGGTGGCTGCTGTCGGATTTGCAAACTTAGTCACAATCACAACAGCGATGGACAAAATGATTAAAGTAATCTTTGCCAGCTTGGCGCCTCTAAGGCGATTTGGCCTACGTCCTGAACCCATAGCTTTTGCGATAGGTCTGTTTATACGCTTTACACCTGTTTTGATTGAGAAAAGCGCTATTTTAGCACAGGCCTACAGGGCGCGAACTTCCAAAAATGGTAACTGGCGAATTGTTTTACCACTTGCGCTTATCGCGGTGGATGATGCAGATCACATAGCCGAAGCAATCCGAGCCCGGGGTGGGCTTGAAAAACTCTAGAAATGGGAAACAAATGGAAAAGAACATTGTGATGATCGCTCTTTTTGCGGCAATTATTGCAGCATTGGGATTACTGCCGAAAATAACATTAGCCAGCGGTATCCCAATTACAGCTCAAAGCATGGGCATCATGCTCTGCGGAACAGTTTTAGGTTCAAAGCGGGGCGGTCTGGCAGTTCTTTTGTTTATTTTTCTAATCGCCCTTGGATTGCCCCTTCTCTCCGGTGGACGCGGTGGACTGGGCGTCTTTACGACACCTTGGGCGGGGTTTCTATTTGGCTTCCCAGTTGCCGCATATATTACCGGCTTGGTAATGGAACGGTGGCGGTCAGAAAATATCGGCATGGTCGCAGGCAGCAGCGCCATAATTGGTGGAATTGGTGCGCTATACTTAATTGCAGTTCCATTTTATATGCTTACAAAACCTGCAGGTTTGAATGAGGCCTTGGTGGTTGCGATGCTCCCTTTTATGCCAGGAGATATACTAAAGGCGGTTTTGGCCGGTTTTATAACTTCCATGTTGGCCCAAGCGCGCCCAGCAAGCTTGTTATCGCGAGCTTAGGCCTGCAAAATTACTGCGCTGCCAAGCCCGCCAGCAGCTGCAATTGAGGCAAGCCCTAGCTTGCCTTTTTGCTCTATCAGGTCATGGAAAAGCCGCACTGCGAGAATAGTACCGGAGGCACCAATTGGGTGCCCTCTGGCCAGCGCTCCACCTTTAATATTTGTTCGCGCGGGGTCTAGTCCACAACAGGAAATGCATGCAAGAGCTTGAGCCGCGTAGGCTTCCATCAGCTCGATCTGATCAATCTGATCAATACTAATTTCTGTCTGTTTTAATGCATTTTTAATGGCAAAAACCGGTGCCAACGCTGGATAGGCAGGATCCGCACCTTGCGTGACGGATTTTAAGATGCGAAGACTTGGCTTTTTTAAATCACGCGCAAGCGCATCCGAAACTATAAGACAAAAGGCCGCCGCGTCGGCTGCAACTGCGCTATTGCCATGGGTTATATTGCCAAAAATTACTGGTGCCCGACGACAAACCTTTGGCGTTAAATTACGCGAATAAGTGTCATACTCTTTTATACCTACTGAAATAGGCACAATCTCTAATTTGAGGGCCTGTCGCGCATCCATTGCCAAGCGGTGACTGCGAACGGCCCATTCATCTTGTTCAAAACGTGAAATATTCAATCTATCTGATGTTCGGTCTGCAGCTTCTGCCATATTTGGGTCTTGATCAGCTTCGGGTGTGAAGGGCGGTTGATCATACACAATCGTTGGGGTTGCACCATGATCGCTCCTTAATCGCACCGGCCTTTGTGAATAGCTTTCAACACCGCCTGCGATAATCGCCTCTGCATGACCTGATTGTATCATAGCCTGGGCCAAGCCCAATGCATCCAATCCGCCACAGCATTGGCGGTCTATGCTTAGCCCTGCGACGCGTTCAGGCAAGCCAGAAGCTAGGGCAACAAGCCGCGCCGGATTGCCGCCTGCCCCAAGAGCATTTGATACGATTATTTCGTCAACTTGATCTGTTTCTAGACCGGCGTGATGGATCAGCTTTTTGACAATGGGGGCAGCCAGCTCATAAGGCTTGAACCGTGCCAAGTCACCGCCACGAGGGGATACTATGCTTCGAAATGCAGAAACGATATGGGCAGATCGTTCTCTCATATCATCTCTCTGACCAACTTTTTTATTGCCGTCATATCAGGTTTTCCAGAGCTTAAAAGCGGCCAATCTTTAATTGGAAGATTACAGAAAATCGCCGGTATTGATCGTGCACTTAAGTTTTGGCGGCACCAATTCCTTATATCCTGTGGCATTTCTTCTGATTTTGTGGCGATGACCCCGACAGCTATGGCACCGCGCATTTTGTCTGGGAAGTCTGTCACCAAAGCCATTACAATGTCTGGGTGTCTACAAAGCGCCACCTCTATTTCGTCAGGGTATATATTTTGATCTGCAATCTTGAAGGCCCTAGATTTCCTGCCCGTTAGATACAAGTTGCCCTTTGTATCAAGTTTTCCTATTTCACCGATACTCAGCCAACCGTTTCGCCAACGAGTATGCTGTTTTACCCCTTCGGCATAATGGGAAAAAAGATAGGGAGACTTTATCCAAATCTCTCCACTACTACCTGCCTTAACTTTGTTTTCAGCAGTATCTAAAATTTTTATGCGTACGCTCGTATATGGTTGGCCCACTGACCCCAGCGGCGTAGAGGGATCACTGATTGTAATGAAACTGGTTTCTGCTGCTCCATAAAACTCTTTTATTTCAGCATTTGGGCATAGTTCTTGAACGCGCTGTTTTGTTTCGCGATCGAGCCAACCACCTCCGATCATAACCCCACGCACAGCTTTTAAGCGGCTCTGTAAAGTGGCAGATTTTGTCAATATACGCAGTTGGGTTGGTGTGGCGTAAAGGATCTGAATTTCCCTATAAGCAATCATTTTCAATTGTTGTTTTGTTCCAAGGCCTTCAAGCGGGTGGTATTCAGCGCCAGTCGTTAAAGCTTCGAGTGCAGCATAAAGCGTTAATGAGTGTGACAAATGCCCAAAGGTTGCATAGGATTTTTTATGCTTAAGCGTGAAAAGTTTTGCGTTTTCTTGAAAGCTAAGAGCCCAACTTTTACAACTTCGGCAAATCAGCTTTGGCTCACCGGTCGAGCCACCAGACGAGCTGTAAAACATATTTCCCACAGCAGCTTTTGGACCAATTGCACTGGTGCCATCACTTTTAACGAGTGGTGCATGCCCGTCCTGCAGTAACTTTAGGAACGCTGCCACTGGATGAGTTTGCTTAGGGTCTTCGGCCAAACTAGATTTTGCTGATATAGACGCTCCTAGAGGGGTGTATAAAATCGCCTCGGAATGCCAAGAAAAAGCCTCACTGCTCATTTAATGCATTTCGCTCTTCTTTAAAATAAGTAAGCCTCTCAGAAAGCATAAAATGCTTTCTGAAAATCCCCTAACGTATCATAAGCTCTAAAAAAGGCCCTCATCTTTTGCAATCAATGCAGCTTGTGTACGATTTCCAGCACCAATTTTTCGGTAAAGGGTTTTCACGTGCAGTTTGATAGTGGGCTCTTGTAAATCCAAATCACGCGCGATTTCCTTGTTTGATTTACCTTGCGAGAGCCCTTCTAAAACCTGCAGCTCACGGCGTGAAAGTTTTTCAGCCAATGGATTTGGGGCGGCAGCCTCATCTTCGGCAGTCATAAAATCAATGGGAGCATATTTCTCACCCATAGCCATGAACTTTATGGCGTTAATAAGAGATTTTGCCGATATAGTTTTGGGAATAAAGCCGGCTGCCCCTAAAGCGAGGGCTTCTTCCGCAATTGAGCGTGTTGCAATTCCGGACATCAAGGCGACTTTTTGATCGCCATTATGGGTTAACGCACGTTTCAGGCCCGTTAATCCTGACATTCCCGGCATATTATAGTCCAGCATAATAAGGTCAAAAGGACCTTGCGCATCCACAATCGCTAAAGCTTCATCTAAATCAGAAGCGGTCACGGTTTCGATACTGCCTTCTGCCTGTACGAATAAAACAAGCGTATCCTTTAGTAAGTCATGGTCATCAGCAATTAGTATTTTCATCTATCAACTTTCACTTTTAACAACAGCATCTCCCCTAAGGTAGATAATGTGACAAAATAGTCTTAAAAACAACCTCAAATGCTTCCTCAAGGCTCTTAATAATAAGAGCACAACTATCCGATAGCACTGGGAAAAGGCCCAAAAGGCTTGTTTGAACTTAAGGCACCTCTTTGAATCAGGTTTTATTCTGGACGAGATCACAACAGTTCCAACATTGAAATTTTATAATTAAATCAATTAGTTTTAAAGGTATGTATGAGCCTATAATGGAGGAAAGACTTTGAGTGAACGCCAAAATGACATGATGCCAGTAAGTTGGACTACCGAAAGTCATGTTTTCATACGTGCATGCGCCCTATTATTTGGTAAATATGATTATATGTATAAAGAGCTATTGCGAAGTTAACGTGTATTTTTCATTATATGACCCACTTTGCTATTCGCCTAACTAACTCTAATTATATTGAAGGGTAATAAATGGAATCTCAAAACTCAAACTTAATTAATGTTGATCAATTATCTGAACTCCAACGGCAATTGGGATCAGACAGCACTGTTATTTTAATCGATAGATTTAAGCTAGAGCTAGAAGGCTTAATCAGCCAAATTTCAAATTTCGAAAAAGATCAGGATGATTTTGAAACTCTTATTGGTAGTATTCACAAATCAGCAGGATCCTCAGCAGCTTTAGGCATCAGTGGGGTGCAGCAACAGCTAAACATTATGGAAACAATGGCTAAGACCGGAAATGCAACTGAGGTTTTCAAAGAACTTTCTAGGTTGATGGAGATTTGGCAGGCAGCAAAAGCTGCCTTAATTATAAAAAGCCTTATGCAACCCTAGAGGCAACTTGTCGAATTTGGTTTTACAAGTCGTTTTTGGGCGGTTTTTTCATCTTTAGCTAAGCGATAAAACTTTGAATTAATGGAGGATAAAATGCAAGTCGCCAAAACAGAGTTGGATGGATCGAAACCTCTACGACAAGCATCAGACATAATGAAATTAGCACGCATGGGGTCTTTCCATCAAACAAGGCTTTCATTTATGCGTGTGCTTCTTAGGCGTGCTGCATCAGAAAACTGGACCTTTGAGAAATCTCTTTTTGACATTAACTCACAAGGCGTTGGACGGGCGATATACACCGCCAACACTGGAAAACACCGATATTCCCTAGTGGCATTTGCCAACGACTTGCCACCCGAAAAACGTTCAGACCGTGTCATAGCCTCCGAATGGGATGCAAGCTTCGCCCTTTTTGATGGCGTCCCCACACTTTCTGATCTTGACCGGTTAGGAAAAAACATACCAGTTCAAGAAGCTGGCCGAGTGTCGAAGAAAGAGTTGAGCCTTTCTCGGGCAAACCGTTCTGTTCGGCTTTGGGATCATGTTGTCAATTCGTTGGCTGTCGGGGATCAGCCCAAGTTAAACTTAATTGAGGAAGTCGGATATTTAATGCGTACCACGGCGGTATACGGCTCAGGAAAATTTGGCGCCGCCGACCGGGAAACACTATTGGAGCGCCCAGAATTTCAAGGCTCTTTTCAAGTTGAAATGCTTACGGTCTACCTGATCAGAACTTTTGTAATGGATTTGGTAGAGCATATGGCGCATGCAAAAGCTCCGGAAACGGCCGTAAAGTTGAAGCCTTCACTTCGCCGCAAGTTTGGTATTGGCAACTCAACTGGTCTAGGTATGGCCCCTTTTATAATTAAACATCCAATGCTTTTGAATAACTGGATTGCAGCCAAAGAAGAGGCTTTAGCAAGAGTGCGTAGCGTGGAATTGGTTGCACCAGAAGATTTCCAAATGTTTAAATCCCTTTTACCAAGAGTCATAAAGAACATTGAGACTTGGCAGTCAGAGCATCCTATTCAAAGAAAAAAACTGGCGTCTTTAGAGCAAGATCTTGCTATTTTAAGTCTGAAAATCACCAATCTTGATCAAACCACAACTTTTCTTTGGGACAGTTTATATTACTGGGCTGAGAAAGAGCTTAGTCTCGAAGGTCAAGAGCTGCTTGTCTCACTTATGTTAGAGCCCTATGGGGATATGATTGACGGCTTAAGTCACTGCATGAGCGCTGATGAAACCAAAGGATTTCGCATAGATGGGTCTATGACCATCGGAAGATTAAGTCAGATACTTGATACAATATATGATTGGGCTCTTAAGATTGATTGGAGCAATAAATTAGCTAATGCTCGTGCATGGTACGTATCAGAAGAAAAGCTTGAGCCAAGACTAGGTGAGCGGTTTGAGGAAGACATCGCAGATTACGAACAACCTTTGCAGCCCGGGCGCGATGCTGCTGCTCTTTACATGGCTCTGGAAAATTGGAGCGACCACGAAAAAATAGCAGCGTTCTTGGTGGCGCATCCAGAACATCGACATACTGTGCGTCGTTGCCAAATCGTCTCAAGGTTTGAATTTGCAGAAATTCGTGACAATACAATTGATGCAAAGATGCTTCCAATTGACTTATTAAGAGCAAAGCTTTCCTTTTTTGGGGCAGGCCATTTTGATCCACGCTCAGATCGGTGGGTGCGCATTAACATGTTCAAAGGTGCGCCATTTCCGAGTGACCTCCCGAACGAAGCAATTGATGACTGGGTCTATCCTGTTTTGGAGCCCTAAGTGAACTATTCCTTAAATGAATACGAAGCGCTTGCGTATAAGGCTGCGCGTGGCTGCGGACTCGCATGGGGTTTAGCCGAAGAAGCTGGAAAAGCCGTTAGAACCTTATCCGCACTAGGTCTTGAGTCTGCTCCGATTTTGCTAGAGGCACTGGAAAACCCATCAAAGCAGAGTGTCCTTGAGGTAGGTGCACAACTTTGTGACTCACCCGATGAGTTATCTCAAATTACGTTTCCCAAGCCCGTGAACACGCCGGGGATTCTTCTTGCCTTTATTGCTTTATCCACCGCTACATCGGATCAATGCTATTGCTGTAAATGGGAAAACTTTGAAGCTTATATAAAAAACCAAGAGCTTTTTGCCGTGACTTTAGAAGGATTTAATGTCACAACCACCACCTCACTTTCGATTGGGATTGCAAAGACCCCGCAAGGACAAAAGCAAGTTGCCCTCGATAGAGCAATAATCTCAGATCATCACTACGCAAAACTGACAGCTTTGGCATTCAATACCTACGCCCCTTCGACAGAAGCCAGCCGGATCTCTGGTGCTGGGGCCGGATTAAACGACAATGACTAACTTATATAATTGGCACAGCGCTAAAAC
Source organism: Rhodobacteraceae bacterium Araon29 (assembly GCA_039640505.1). Classification (NCBI taxonomy): domain Bacteria; kingdom Pseudomonadati; phylum Pseudomonadota; class Alphaproteobacteria; order Rhodobacterales; family Paracoccaceae; species Rhodobacteraceae bacterium Araon29. The sequence continues at coordinate 3,099,097 of CP046865.1, forward strand.
CCATCTTTCCAATAGCCCTCGGCTGGGCCAGAATAAAAACCCCGCCATAAAGGCGGGGCTCATAAAGCTTATGTAAGCTGTTAGACTTTAGGACTTTTTATACTTGATCGGCGCCCATATCCGCTTGTTTGTAAGATATAGCAAGCCTGACAGGATCACCAAGATAAACACACCAAGGAAACCTGCATACTGGCGCGCCATCATTTTTGGTTCAGCAGCCCACATTAAGAAGGCCGCAATATCCATAGCTTCATGTTTCAGATCATTTGAGTGACCATCATCAAATTCTATATCCCCACCTGTCAAAGGAGGCGCCATTGAAATCCAACCGCCGGGGAAAGCCGTATTTTCATATAGCGTAACGCCTGCTTCCACTTTTTCTTTCCCGGTGTATCCTGTCAGAAGAGAGGCAATATATTCTGCACCGCCCATACCATTGATCAACTGACTAATGCCTGTTCCATAGGGACCATGAAATCCTGCACGCGCCTTGGCCATCATCGAAAGATCAGGAGCACCAACGCCATTGACTTCGGGAAAATGATCCACAGGCTTGGCTTCTCTAAAGTCTTCCAAGTCTGCATCATAGACTTCAAAGTTCTTTGCGTAGGCACGCACCTGATCTTCGGAGTAATGCGGGCCACCCTCATCAGCAAGGGTTCGGATCGGCACATACTTCAAACCATGGCACGCCGCGCAAACCTCAGTGTAAACTTTAAGTCCACGTTGCAGTTGCGCTTGATCAAAGGTTCCAAAAGGCCCTTCGAACGAGAACTGATAATCCTCAATATACTGCTCTCCGCCACCTGCTGCAAGGACACCGGATATAGACAGGGCCAATGCTGCAATAGTGCTCAGAGTAATTTTCTTGAACATAGGTTTCTGCCCCTTTTCTTATTCTGCAGGTGATGCATCTTTTTTGCCATACTGCGCGTCAAAATCTTCTTCTATCGTAGTGGGTTGACGAAGTGGTTTTTCCAACACACCCAATAGAGGAAGTATCACAAGGAAGTAGGCAAACCAGTAGGTCGCCGCGATCAATGAAAAGCTTGCATATGGCTCTTCTGCGGGCATTGCTCCCAACCACATCAAAAAGATGAAATCTAGTACGAGCAGTGCAAACCACCACTTCAACATCGGGCGATACCGCGCAGACCTAACAGATGAAGTATCCAGCCAAGGTGCCAGCGCCATAACTGCGATAGCTCCGAACATGGCTAACACTCCAAAGACCTTTGCGTCTATAATTCCGCCAGTGATAAAGCTTACAAACTGCACAACCCAAACCTCTGCTGTGAACGCGCGCAAGATTGCGTAAAACGGCAAAAGATACCATTCCGGCACGATATGGGCAGGTGTCACCAGAGCGTTGGCTTCAATGTAGTTATCTGGGTGTCCCAGATAATTTGGCATAAATCCAACGATCGCAAAAAAGACTGTCAAAATTATAGCAAGTGCGAACAAATCTTTCATCACGAAGTAAGGCCAGAAAGGAACAGTATCTTTTTCCGCTTCTTCTTTCGACCCACGCCGCACTTCGACACCTGTCGGGTTATTGTTCCCCGTCGTGTGAAATGCCCAAATGTGTACGATAACCAACCCGGCAATCAGAAATGGAAGTAAGTAGTGTAAACTGAAGAAACGATTTAAAGTCGCGTTGTCCACTGCCGGGCCACCTAGTAACCAGGCCTGCAACGGTTCACCTATAAATGGAAGCGCTCCAAAAAGGCCTGTAATAACTGTCGCACCCCAAAATGACATTTGTCCCCAAGGTAGCACATAGCCCATGAATACTGTTGCCATCATCAACACATAAATAATCATTCCAATGATCCATGTGACTTCACGCGGGGCTTTATATGAACCGTAATACAGGCCTCTGAAAATATGGGCATAAACCGCGACAAAAAACAAAGAGGCCCCGTTCATGTGCAAGTAACGGATCATGTGGCCGCCATTCACATTTCGCATAATATGCTCAACCGACGCGAACGCCATATCCACATGCGGGGTGTAGTGCATCACTAGCACAATTCCCGTTATAATCTGAAGTGCCAAACAGAACGTCAACACAATACCCCAGATCCACATCCAATTGAGGTTCTTGGGGGTTGGGAGCATCAAGGTATCGTAAAGCAGTCCTACAATCGGCAGTCGCTTATGTAACCATTTTCCACCAGAAGATTTTGGTTCGTAATGGTCATGAGGAATTCCAGCCATACTAAACGCTCCTTAACCAAGTTTGATTGTGGTTGAGTCAACAAATTTTGCCACAGGCACCTGAAGATTTTCGGGGGCCGGGCCTTTGCGAATACGGCCTGAAGTATCGTAATGGGATCCGTGGCACGGACAGAACCACCCATGGAAATCTCCAGCACCATCACCAAGGGGCACGCAGCCCAAGTGGGTACAAACACCCATCATCACAAGCCATTCACCTGTTTCGTCCAGAGCGCGGTTTTGGTCAGACGCATCTAATTCAGGCGCGTTTTTGTTTCGCGCAGAGACGTCGATCAGTTCTGCCATTTCCACAGCACGGGCTTCAGAGATTTCTGTTTCAGTTCTGCGGCGGATGAAAACTGGCTTGCCGAGCCACTTTACCGTCAACTGCGTTCCCGGAGCAATTTCCGAAATATCAACGCGAATCGACGACAGCGCTTTAACGTCGGCTGATGGGTTCATTTGGTTCACCAAAGGCCAAACTGCTGCGCTTGCCCCTACTGCGCCTGTGCCCGCCAGGGCATAATAGAGGAAGTCTCTGCGTGTGCCTTCGTGATCGTCTGCGTGTGACACGAGGTAAGCTCCATTTGTTAGCTGGGCTTAGCGCCCTATATTTCAATCTTTGACCTTTGGGTCATAGCCTTATGAACAGCTATTGGCTAGGCTATTTAACGAGGCTTGCGCCCTGCGTCTAGCACAGGTTACTACCCGCGCCCTTTTAGCGCGGATGTGTCGCAATTTTTATGCTGATTTTGTCGCTTTACAAGCAAATCAGGCCTTAGATTTTGTATCTTGGTCTCTAGAGCAGCAGATGATTCCATTTTAGTATGAGAAAGAAGCCCCAATTAAGCTGAGCCTAGCGCGCGCAATTGAAAGGTTTCTGAGCTCTGATAGGAAAGGTTTCTTTCACGTCCGATTCTTACTCACGAAAAATTGGGTAATTTTGCCGAACTGATCATATCCTGACCAATTTTTCGTAACTTTCAGAGATATCACGGGTCAAGGTACCAACTTCAAAATTATAGTCTCCTATTTGCCCAACAGGTGTCACTTCTGCAGCTGTCCCAGTAAGCCAGCATTGTTCAAACCCTTCAAGCTCATCTGGCATTATGTGGCGCTCAACCACTTTCACTCCTTTTTCATGCAGCATTTGAATAACCGTTTGACGTGTCAAACCGTTCAAGAATGAGTCCGGTTTCGGTGTGTGAACTTCACCGTTTTTAACAAAGAAAATATTTGCCCCGGTGGCCTCAGCAATATAGCCGCGATAATCAAACATCATTGCATCGCTACAGCCTTTAGCCTCTGCTGCGTGCTTAGACATTGTTGCAATCATATATAATCCTGCGGCTTTGGCTTGAGAGGGCGCAGTTGCTGGATCTGGGCGGCGCCATTTTGCAATGTCAAGTTTGGCCCCCTTCATTTTGGCGTCTCCGTAGTAATTTCCCCAGAACCAAACGGCTATAGCCATCTTGACAGGGTTCCGCGCTGAGGCAACACCCATATCTTGCCCCGCACCACGCCAAGCAAATGCCCGCACATAGGCGTCGGTCAAACCATTGGCTTTTAAAGCGGTCTCTTTCGCTTGCTCAATTTCATCAACGGAATAGGGTATATCAAAATCAATTAGCTTCGCAGAGGCAATCAATCTTTTAGAATGCTCACGACTTTTAAAAATTTTACCATCGTAAGCACGCTCTCCTTCGAAAACAGAGCTTGCGTAATGCATGGCATGGGTAAGGACATGTACATTTGCATCACGCCAATCGATTAGGTGACCATCTAACCAAATTTTACCGTCGCGATCATCATAACCACTTTCCATGACATACCCCTTTTTTTGCTCTGCCTTTCTGTAGGCCTTTGCGAAAATTTCAATAATATGTCCGATACGGACATATTATTCCAAAAAAACTGTAAATCGCTAACAGTTGCCTCTTGGAATGTCAACAAGGCTGACATAAACTTTGAATGTCTAATATGCAGGAGGTATTTATGGAGAGCGTCCTATCGCCTCACCATGACAAGGGCCAAGCTTTGCTCTACTTGACCGATGAGCAACTCCGCCAAGGCATTGAAGCAATGTTTTTCGCCTATAGAGGTTTTACCGCTGATCCGGACCGAATATTGGAACAATTTTCTTATGGACGCGCCCATCATCGAGCACTGCACTTTATAAACGGCGCGCCAGGGACAACAGTTAATAATCTACTCAATATTTTGGGAGTTACCAAACAATCTCTAAACCGAGTATTACGCTCTTTAATTGAAGATGGGTTGGTTGAGAGCCATGTTGGAAAAAAAGATCGTCGTAAACGTCATTTATTTTTAACACCTGAGGGCTCGAAGCTAGAACAAAAGCTGTCCAATGCTCAGCGCCTGCGCATGCGCAGCGCTTTTCGTGCAGCAGGGCCAGAGGCAGTTGCCGGTTTTCGCACTGTGCTGGAAGCCATGATGGACCCCAAAATGCTGAATACTTACATCAACATGCGTGATACTGGGAGTTAAAGCAGATGCAAACCCATCTATTGGTTGTTGATGATGATGAACGCATCCGACTGCTTTTACAAAAATACCTAATCAGAAATGACTTTCTCGTATCCATTGCGCGAGACGCAGCGCATGCACGAAGACTTCTGATAGGCCTAGAGTTCGATATGATAATACTTGACGTTATGATGCCCGGCGAGGATGGCGTTAGTCTTACTCAAGACCTGCGCCGAACCGCCAATATTCCGATCTTGCTTCTGACAGCAAAAAACGAGATCGACGATAGGATAGCTGGTCTTGAAGCAGGGGCGGACGATTATCTTGCGAAACCCTTTGAGCCAAAAGAACTGCTGCTCAGAATTAACTCGATTTTGCGGCGGTTGCCCAACCAAAAAGAAGATGGAATTCTGCCTAAATTTATAACCCTTGGCCCAGCCAGGTATGACCTAGAGCGGGGCGAGCTTTGGAACGGCAAGGATAAAATTCGCCTTACTGCAACTGAGGGCCAACTCATGCGAATTTTTGCCGCCAGTGCCGGAGAACCGGTTACCCGCGCGCATTTAGTGAGCGAAATGGGGCGTGGTGCTGATCTTGCGCAAGACAGAGCCATTGATGTTCAAATTACGCGGCTTAGACGGAAAATTGAAGTGAACCCCAAAGAACCCCGATATCTTCAAACCGTGCGCGGGTCAGGTTATATGCTAACAAACGATTAGGGCTTAACGCTCGCCGTGACATAATTCACACTAAGGTCTCGATCAGAAAGCCGCCATTGCCAACTCAAAGGATTGAAAACAAACCCTTTGCGATCAACTGGATCAAGCTTAGCTTGCCGGATCAGTTCTGTTAGCTCATCCGGCGTAATAAACTTTGACCACTGATGTGTTCCTTTTGGAAGCCATCGCATAACGTACTCGGCACCAACGATGGCCATAGCGAAACTTCTTGGGTTACGATTTATCGTTGAGCAAATCATTAATCCACCGGACCTTAGCAACTTTTGGCAGGATGTAAGGTAAGACTGCGGATCTGCCACATGCTCAATCACCTCCATGTTAAGAACCACATCAAACTCCTCAGATAATTCGACAAGTGCTTCTGCTGTCCCCGCACGATAATCAATATCAAGCAGGGATTGCTTTGCATGCATTTGGGCTACTGGAATGTTGCCTTCGGCGGCATCAACGCCGACAACCTTTGCACCCAGCCTTGCCATCGGTTCACATAAAAGCCCACCACCACAACCAATATCCAAAATTCTGAGATCTTCGAAAGGTTTTTCCAAACTTAAATCACGGTTAAACTCTGCAGAGATTTGGCTTAAGATATAGTCAAGGCGGCAGGGATTGAGCATGTGCAAAGGTTTGAACTTGCCATTAGGGTCCCACCATTCGGTAGCCATGCGCTCGAATTTTGCAATCTCTAGCGGGTCGACAGTCGAATTTGAGGCTTGCATATTTTGCTCCGTCTGGTCATTTGCACACATAATCTAATATATAGGTTCACATGGACAAATTCTCAGGTCAAAAACGCGCAGCTCAGTATTTATACGCTCCAATTGATCCTTTTGCGCATCAAATGCTTGATACTGGTGACGGTCACAAGCTTTATGTCGAACAATGTGGCAATCCAGATGGCATACCGGTCGTTGTGTTACATGGCGGACCTGGCGGTGGATCCAGCCCAATGATGCGGCGGTATTTTGATCCAGAAAAATTTCACGTTGTGCTTTTCGATCAGCGCGGTTGCGGTCGATCAACCCCAAAAGCCAGCGTCAAGAACAATACCACCTGGCATCTTGTCAAAGATATGGAATTGATCCGCGAAACGCTGGACCTTGACAGATGGGCAATATTTGGGGGTAGTTGGGGTGCCACCTTGGCATTAATTTACGCACAGGCGCATCCCACCACGGTCATCCAACTCATTCTACGCGGTATCTTTTTAATGACCAAGCGGGAACTAGATTGGTTTTATGGGGGCGGCGCTGGTCAGTTTTGGCCTGATGCTTGGGGGAAATTCATAGAAAACATCCCGACTGATGAACATTCTGATCTTATCGCAGCCTACCATCAAAGGTTGTTCTGTGGAGATTTAAGAACTGAGATGCAGTTTGGGCGCAGTTGGGCAACATGGGAAAATGCATTGGCTTCGGTTGCTTCGAATGGTCAAGGAGGGACGGCACACAGCGACTATGCTCGTACGTTTTCGAGACTGGAAAATCACTATTTTATCAACAATGGGTTTTTGGATTTTGATGGTCAAATAATTGCCCAGATGGATAAGATTGCCCATATCTCAGGTTTCATTGTCCAAGGGCGTTATGATATGATTTGCCCACCCAAAAGTGCTTGGGATTTAGCAAAAGCCTGGCCCAAGTCTGACTTGCGGATGATCCGCAACGCCGGGCATGCCATGTCTGAGCCAAGTATAAGCTCCGAATTGGTTCGTATTATGGATTTAATTGCCGAGATGGCTGACTAGCTGTTTTCCTTTTGTAAAATGCAGGCCAGCTTAACCGGCGTAATATCACACATTTTTAATTTAGGTGCTTGCAGCTGGATTGGTCCTTCTTGAAAAACTTTTGCAGCGCTATTATCAAGAATTTCCGCACCCAGTCCACTTGTGAGACCAGGCGAAAATCCCAATATTAGGATATGTCCGAACAGGAGTTATTATGCCTCAAAGAAACATCGCCGCAATGGATTTTTTACTCAATAGAAGATCTCGGCCAGCAAAGACGCTTGCTGTGCCAGTTCCCGATAAAGACGAAGTCATGCAAATTCTAAGGGCTGCTGCTCGTTCTCCTGATCACGGAAAGCTTGAACCTTGGCGTTTTATCATTCTCAGCAAATCCACCCTTTCTAAATTGGGAGATTTGGCAGAAGAATGCGCTTTGGGCGAAAACCTAGATGAAGATTCTGTTGCCAAAGCTCGAAAACAGTTTGATCAAGGCCATCTGGCAATTGCAGTGATTGAGGTGCAAAAAGAATCAGATAAAATTCCTGCAATTGAGCAAACATATTCTGCAGGTGCTGTCTGTCTTGCGCTGCTGAATGCTTCGCTTGCCTCTGGATGGGGCGCGAATTGGCTTTCTGGATGGGCATCACATAACCGAACTTTTGTAGAAGAAGGCTTTGGTTTAGATAGCAATGAACGGGTCGCCGGGCTAATTTATCTTGGAACAGAAACATCGTCCCCCCCGGAACGCCCCAGGCCCCAGATAGAGGCTATCGCAAAATGGCTTTAGGACAAATTTTTGATGCCTTTGGGAAATCTTTGGCACAATTGCCCGATCCAGCTCTCGCATCCATTTTGATTAAAAGTATTGCTCTTACAATTGGGATTTTAGCTGCCCTTGCCTTTGGGGTCTCTTACGGCTTTGGTTCTTTATTTGAAGAGAGTATTACTTTTCCGTTTTTAGGCGAGGTGACATTCCTTCGCCAGTGGATGAGTTGGGGAAGCTTTTTGCTCCTCATAAGCCTTTCAATTTTTTTGATGATACCTGTTGCAGTCTTTATTTCGTCATTCTTCTTGGAAAATGTGGCGCACGCTGTTGAACTAAAACACTACCCTCATTTGCCGCCAGCCATAGAAAGTAATTTTGCGGATTCGCTTAAAGCCTCGATTAATTTCTTAGGCCTTGTTCTTGCGGTGAACCTATTTGCGTTGATTTTGTACTTATTGTTTTTTGCTTTCTCGCCTGTGATTTTTTGGGCCGTGAATGGATATCTTTTGGGCCGTGAATATTTTCAAATGGCAGCAGCGCGCCGCATTGGGCACAAGGCGGCAAAATCTCTTCGCCGTAAATACGCCGGACGTATCTGGCTAGCAGGGATTTTTATGGCTGCACCCTTATCGGTGCCTTTGGTTAATTTGCTGATCCCAATTCTAGGGGCAGCAACATTTACCCATTTGTTTCACCACTTGTGGCAGGGGTCATCCGATTAAGAAAATCTATGTCACGGATAGTGATGACGCCAGAAATTATAGTGCCGGCAATCACCGCCCATAAAAGTGCAGAAATTCCAGTTGTTATCCAAGCTTTTTTCTTAAGTTGGTGAATTTCAGGTGCGCCTGCATGAGTGCCCGGGACCACATCCCCAAGGTCACCTTGTGTTTTTAGGCGTATGGGGATCACAACTAAAAACACCATGAACCAAATCACGGCGTATAGAACAATCGCGGAGGTTATTGACATTTACTGCCCCGTTTCAAACATTTAACTTTGTTCTAGCTCAATTAATGTTCCGTTAAAGTCCTTGGGATGCAAAAATAACACTGGCTTGCCATGAGCTCCTATTTTTGGGTCTCCAGTTCCTAAAACACGAGCTCCAGTAGACTTTAGATGATCCCGGGCCTCCAAAATATTCTCAACCTCATAACAAATGTGATGAATGCCACCTGATGGGTTTTTATCGAGAAAGCCCTGTATTGGGCTGTCTTGCCCCAATGGATAAAGCAATTCAATTTTCGTGTTAAGTAGCTCGATGAAAATTACAGTCACCCCATGGTCTGGCTCATCTTGGGGGGCGCCAACAGTTGCCCCAAGTGCAACCCGGTATTGTTCTGCAGCTGCCGCAAGGTCAGGGACAGCAATGGCAACATGGTTAAGTCGACCAATCATATTTTTTCCTCACATATGTGAAGCCTTATGCGCTTCACGCTCAAATTTCGCAACCCACACTGCCTATGTGTGCAGAATTAACCAACTGTTAGGAGTGCTGGGTCACCATAGACATTAGAATCGCAGGAAGACAGATGAACTCAAACCAAAAAAACACCCTTAAACTCTACCCAACAAAGTCGCGACCACTGCTTGGATTAACTTTGTTGTTGGTTGAAGATAGCCGTTTCACTTGTGAAGCCGTTAGAATGATGTGCCAGCGAAGCGGCGCCCGCCTTAGACGTGCTGATTGTCTTAAATCAGCAGAGCGCCATCTGGTGGTGTACCGCCCGAGTGTTGTTATAGTTGATATCGGCTTACCTGACGGCTCAGGATTGAACTTAATTCGAAAGTTGCATCACGAGACCCCCCGTATCCCAATGATCTTGGGCACGAGCGGGGATGAACTTATGCATCATAGCGCGCGCAAAGCTGGAGCCAACGGGTTTTTGACCAAACCAATAGAAAGTTTGGCCGCGTTCCAAACTACCTTGTTATCAAATCTTTCTGCAGATCAGCGAATCTCTGGACCGAGAGCCCTCACTGAAGACATCATTATACCTACTTCAATCGCCTATTGTGATGATCTGCGACACGCCAGTAGAATTCTCAACCAAGAGCCCACTCAATCAAAAGATTATATTTTTAACTTCTTAGAAGGATTATGTAAAAGTACGGGCGATTCTGAAATTGTGGCCGTGTTAAAAGAAAAAGACATCAATGGGCTAAAATCTAAGATCGACGATCGCATTACTGAAATATCCAATAATCAAAGTGTAGGATCTGATGAGGCCCTCACCAAAGCCGTAAGATTGCCCAAGCGCTCTTTTTGCTCACCTTCTTGATCGAAATTTTGCGGCGCCAGCCAAGCCTCAAAGGCTTCTTTCAAAGCTGGCCAATCCCTATCAATTGCAGCAAACCAAGCCGTATCTCGGTTTCGGCCTTTAACCACCAGCGCCTGACGAAAAACACCTTCGAAGCTAAGTCCAAGACGTTGTGCAGCCCGGCGCGACGGACGATTGAGAGCATTACATTTCCATTCATACCGTCTGTAGCCTGCCTCAAACGCCCATTTCATCATCAAATACATTGCTTCAGTTGCAGCCGTGGTTTTTTGAAAGTGAGGTGCCAAAGCTATGTTGCCAACTTCAATGCTGCCCTTATCAGGAGCAATCCGAAGATAGCTTGCCACCCCACCAAGCTGACTGGTAGCCAAATCACGTATCGCAAAAAAAACAAAATCGTTGTTCGCAGTGATGTCTGAAATCCATTTGTAAAACTGAGCTGACGAATGAAAGGGACCAACAGGCATATAATCCCAAACAGCATCTTTACCCTGAAATGCTTGATATAGATCCGCCGCATGCTGCTGCGCAGATAAAGGGGATAAATGAACAAAGCGCCCAGACAACTCGGTGGTGCCGGGCCGCTCAGGGGGACCCCATCCAGACACCAATTCACCGAGCGGATTGTCAGACATAATAGCTTTCTCTAAAATTAAAAACCGCTCACAAAACAGCAGCCCTGTAACACCAAACTAGCAATAGCCTGCAAAAAGGAAAACCCTAATTCTGTTTCATCAGTCCTGCTGAATAACGCGCAAGTTCAATTCCATAAGTTGCTCGCTCAAGGGCTCGCTTGGGGCCCCCATCATCAGATCCTCAGCACGTTGGTTCATGGGGAACATGATGACCTCGCGGATATTCATTTCATCTGCCAGCAGCATCACGATGCGGTCAATACCGGCAGCACAACCGCCATGAGGCGGAGCCCCGTATTGAAAAGCGTTTACCATTCCACCAAAGCGCTTACGCACTTCTGATTCGTCATAGCCTGCTATTTCAAACGCTTTGAACATAATTTCCGGTTTATGGTTACGGATGGCGCCTGATACCAACTCATACCCGTTGCAGGCCAAATCATACTGATAACCCAACACCTCTAATGGGTTACCAGTGAGTGCCTCCATACCGCCTTGTGGCATCGAGAACGGATTATGCTCAAAATCTATTTTACCGGTTTCCGCGTCCTTTTCGTAAATTGGAAAATCTACAATCCATGCAAATGCAAATCGGTCCTTATCGGTAAGGTTCAATTCTTCGCCGATCACATTCCGGGCCCGGCCGGCCACAGCTTCAAAAGTTTTCGGCTTACCAGCAAGGAAAAATGCAGCGTCGCCAACACCCAAATCCAATTGCTCACGAATGGCTTCGGTGCGCTCAGGCCCAATATTTTTGGCTAAAGGACCTGCGGCCTCCATTCCGTTTTCACCCTCGCGCCAAAAGATATATCCCATCCCCGGCAGACCTTCTTTTTGCGCAAACGCATTCATCCGGTCGCAAAATTTACGGCTCCCACCTGTGGGCGCTGGGATCGCGCGAATTTCAGTGCCTTCCTGCTCTAAAAGCTTTGCAAAAATGGCAAAACCAGATCCACGGAAATGATCGCTCACCACTTGCATTTTAATCGGGTTGCGTAAATCCGGCTTGTCGGAGCCATACCAAAGCACCGCATCGCGGTAAGAAATTTGTGGCCAATCCTGATCTACTTTGCGGCCGCCACCAAATTCATCAAAAACGCCCTTTAGAACCGGCTCGATTGCATCAAAAACATCCTGCTGCGTGACAAAAGACATTTCCATATCCAACTGATAAAAATCCGTTGGTGATCTGTCAGCGCGAGGGTCTTCATCCCGAAAACAAGGCGCAATTTGAAAATACCGGTCAAAGCCGGACACCATGATCAACTGCTTGAACTGCTGAGGCGCCTGCGGCAACGCATAGAATTTTCCAGGATGCAGACGGCTTGGAACAAGAAAGTCGCGCGCACCTTCCGGACTTGAAGCAGTGATTATCGGGGTTTGGAATTCCCTAAAGTCCACGTCCCACATCCGTTTTCGGATCGAGGCCACCACATCAGAACGCAATTTCATATTGTTTTGTAGCTTTTCCCTGCGCAAGTCCAGATAGCGATAGCGAAGACGGGTTTCTTCGGGATATTCTTGGTCGCCAAACACCATAAGAGGCAGCTCTTCTGAGGCACCCAAAACTTCCATGTCTCGAATAAACACTTCGACTTCCCCAGTAGGAAGCTTTGGGTTTATGAGGCTTTCATCTCTGGCCAATACATTCCCGTCTATTCTAATGCACCATTCGCTGCGCAATTCTTCAATCTGCGAAAACACTGGGCTATCTGCATCAGCTATCACCTGGGTCACTCCATAATGATCGCGCAGATCAATAAACAAAACACCTCCGTGATCACGTACGCGGTGAACCCATCCGCAAAGACGAACAGTTTGCCCAACATGGGACACATTCAAGTCAGCACAGGTATGGCTGCGGTAGGCATGCATAGGTTTGGCCTTTCGAGCGGGTAAAGTCAGTTCGTGCCGATACACAAGGTTGCGCGCCCGATGTCAAGCCATCAGTCATAAGAGTTCTCCCACGATTTTACGGCACAGCGGTTTTCCAGTCACAATTTGAGGCCATTTTACCAGATTATCATAGTTTACTGGTATTTTTCTGTAAGCCTAATCCATCCACTGTCTATTCGCGGTTTTGTGTGGAACACGAAGATCATATCATAAAAGCTTCATCTTAAGGTCGAAACTTTCTCATACAACTGAGTATCACCCAATGCCTCTGTTGCTAATATTTGGGCATCAAAGTGCATTCCATCTAGTTCTTTACAGATTATTTCCCGATCCCTCTTGAACCTTTTCGTTGGTTGTCTATAACCCAGAACAATTTGCGTTGTCCCACAGCGAGCAACCCGCAATTGCTGCCATACCAAAGGTATTTAAATGCCCAAAAGAACCGATATTTCATCGATCATGATTATTGGCGCCGGTCCGATCGTAATCGGACAAGCCTGTGAATTTGACTATTCAGGCGCCCAAGCCTGTAAAGCTCTTCGAGAAGAAGGATACAGAGTGATTTTGGTCAACTCTAATCCCGCCACAATCATGACTGACCCAGAATTGGCCGATGCAACTTATATCGAGCCGATAACCCCAGATGTTGTTGCCAAAATCATCGAAAAAGAACGGCCCGATGCACTTTTACCAACCATGGGGGGGCAAACCGGACTGAACACTTCGTTAGCGCTCGAAGAAATGGGAGTTCTGGAAAAATTTGGGGTTGAAATGATCGGCGCCAAACGCGATGCGATCGAAATGGCTGAAGATCGCAAGCTATTTCGAGAGGCAATGGACCGCATCGGTCTGGAAAATCCAAAGGCGACCATTGTTACAGCCCCTCAAACTCAAAATGGAAAAGCAGACTTAAACGAAGGCGTTCGTTCGGCGCTTGAAGCGCTCGACGATATTGGTTTGCCAGCCATCATCCGGCCCGCGTTCACACTTGGCGGAACCGGCGGAGGGGTGGCTTATAACCGAGACGATTATGAATTTTACTGCCGCAGCGGCATGGATGCCTCGCCGGTCAATCAGATTTTGGTCGACGAGTCACTTTTGGGCTGGAAAGAGTTTGAAATGGAAGTTGTTCGCGACACGGCGGACAACGCGATTATTGTTTGCTCTATCGAAAATATTGACCCGATGGGCGTGCATACAGGCGACTCAATCACTGTAGCACCTGCCCTTACGCTTACGGACAAAGAATACCAGATCATGCGCAACGGTTCGATCGCAGTATTACGTGAAATCGGTGTGGAAACAGGCGGATCTAACGTGCAATGGGCCGTAAACCCAGAGGATGGGCGCATGGTGGTCATTGAAATGAACCCTAGGGTCTCACGCTCATCGGCTCTTGCATCGAAAGCGACCGGCTTTCCTATTGCCAAAATCGCTGCAAAGCTTGCTGTCGGGTATACGCTTGATGAGCTAGACAATGATATCACCAAGGTCACACCAGCAAGCTTTGAGCCCACGATCGACTATGTGGTGACAAAAATTCCACGCTTTGCGTTTGAAAAATTCCCAGGATCAGAGCCGCATCTTACAACAGCCATGAAATCAGTTGGTGAAGCTATGGCAATTGGCCGGACCATCCATGAGAGCTTGCAAAAGGCGCTGGCGTCAATGGAAACTGGCCTAACCGGCTTTGATGAGGTTGACATCATTGGAGCACCGGACAAGCCAGCAATCATCAAGGCAATCAGCCAACAAACGCCCGACCGCTTGCGCACAATTGCGCAGGCAATGCGGCATGGCCTGAGTGACAACGAAATCCATTCTGTAACAAAATTCGATCCTTGGTTTTTGGCACGAATTCGCGAAATTGTCGATGCTGAGAGCCAACTCAGAAAGAATGGCCTGCCGACGGATCAGGCCTCTCTTCGGTCGCTCAAAATGTTTGGATTTTCCGATGCACGCCTCGCAACTCTTACAAATCTGAGCGAAACGGAAGTACGGCATGCGCGGCATGCGCAGGGGGTAACCGCTGTATTTAAACGTATTGATACTTGTGCAGCCGAGTTTGAAGCGCAAACCCCCTATATGTATTCGACCTATGAAGCGCCCATGATGGGCGAAGTAGAATGCGAAGCACGTCCTAGTTCACGGAAAAAAGTTGTTATTCTTGGGGGTGGGCCCAACCGGATTGGTCAGGGCATAGAATTCGACTACTGTTGTTGCCATGCCTGTTTTGCCCTCACTGAAGCAGGGTACGAAACGATCATGATCAATTGTAACCCTGAAACGGTTTCTACGGACTACGACACGTCAGATCGACTTTATTTTGAACCGCTGACCTTTGAGCATGTTATGGAGGTGCTTGAGGTTGAAAAAAGGAATGGCACGTTGCACGGCGTCATCGTGCAATTCGGCGGCCAGACGCCCCTAAAACTTTCCAATGCGCTTGAGGCCGAAGGTATTCCGATCTTGGGTACAACACCAGATGCAATTGACCTTGCTGAAGACCGCGAGCGGTTTCAGGCGCTGGTAAACCAATTGGGACTAAAACAACCTAAAAACGGTATTGCCAGCAGCGATGCCGAGGCTTTGGATATCGCTGGTGATATTGGATTTCCGCTGGTTATTCGCCCCTCTTATGTTCTGGGTGGCAGGGCAATGGAAATCGTTCGCGATATGGCGCAGCTTGAGCGTTATATTAAAGAAGCTGTTGTGGTTTCAGGCGACAGCCCAGTTTTGCTCGATAGCTATCTTTCAGGCGCCATTGAATGCGATGTGGACGCGCTGTGCGATGGGCAAACGGTGCATGTTGCCGGTATCATGCAGCATATCGAAGAGGCTGGAGTGCACTCAGGTGATAGCGCCTGCTCGCTGCCACCACATTCGCTGTCCAAAAAGATTATCAGCGAACTGAAAGTTCAAACGGAAGCTTTGGCTTTGGCGCTAAATGTTGTTGGGCTTATGAATGTCCAATTTGCGGTCAAAGATGGTGAAATTTATCTCATCGAAGTTAACCCGCGCGCTAGCCGGACAGTGCCTTTTGTCGCCAAGGCTACAGATAGCGCCATTGCATCGATTGCAGCACGACTGATGGCTGGTGAAAAAATGGACAACTTCCCATTACGCGCACCCTATAAAGATGTCTCTTATGGAGAATCCCTGCCAATGGCTGATCCGATGACCTTGGCAGATCCAAACATGCCTTGGTTTAGCGTCAAAGAGGCGGTTATGCCGTTTGCCCGTTTTCCTGGCGTAGATACAATTTTGGGCCCTGAAATGCGATCAACCGGTGAGGTGATGGGCTGGGACCGCAGTTTTGCGCGGGCTTTCCTTAAGGCACAGATGGGCGCTGGAATGGATTTGCCAGACCCTTCCAAAGGGCCCGTTGGCAAGGTGTTCTTTTCCATCAAGGATAGTGATAAAACTCCACAGCTTGTAGAGACAGCTCAAATATTGATCGATCTAGGGTTTTCGCTAGTGGCCACACGCGGCACAGCTGCATTTTTGGACCAAAAAGGTATCGGCTGTGATGTAACCAACAAAATGTTTGAAGGCCGACCAAATGTCTATGACCTGTTGAAAGACGGGGAAATATCACTGGTGATGAATACAACCGAAGACGCGCAAGCTGTTGAAGATAGTCGAGAAATCCGCTCAGTCGCACTGTTTGACAAAATTCCCTATTATACCACTGCTGCAGCAGCGCACGCGGCTGCATTGGCAATGCAAGCGCGAAATGAGGGCGAAATTGAGGTCAAAGCGCTACAGGCTTAACTGCGGGTTTAACCTGACGGTAAAGTTGTCTTTAACGAAGTTCTTCGCGCCATTTGGCTGTGCCATTTATCCAAGGCCGCACGGCCTTTGCGCCAATCACGTGCGCCATGACGAAAGTCAAGATAATCTAGGGCGCAGGCGGTGGCGAGTTGGGCGATGTTTAGATCGCCTTGCATCGCGGCGAACTTTTGGAGCTCTAGCGCGTCCAGCGCATGGGTTATTTTTTCCCATTGGGCATTGACCCAGGTCACTGACCGGTTTTCTTCGTCTCTTAAGCGCGCTTCGTAGACCATTAAAACAGCGGCATCCATGATGCCATCTGCCAGTGCCTCAAGCGTTAAGACATCCCAAATCCGCTCAGCAGGATAGAGCCCAGCGCTTGAAATATCGTTTAAATACCGACATATAACCCGGCTATCGAACAGGGATTTACCATCATCCAAAACCAAAACCGGAATTTTACCCAGTGGATTTGCACTGCGCGCCGCCGGATCTGTGGCCAGCGGCGTGGTCTGAACGGGCATGGGTATTACCTGATCTGTCAGCCCGCTTTCGTCGATCACAACACGCACTTTTCGAACGAAAGGAGAAGCCGGTGAGAAGATGAGTTTCATGAATTTTACCTGTCTGTTTCGCGTCAGTATCGCGTCTGTATCGCGACTGTGCAAAAATCTACTGGCTTAGCGTCCCTCTGGCCAGTTTTATTTGCCATTTTCTGACCCGCGATGGCTCAAATGTACAATGACTTTCGAGTATTACTTTTGCGCATGTTTCGGGTCGTTGCACCTTTGTATTGATCTATTGTTGGCCAAACACGTAAACAAATGGAGCCAAAGCCGTGATAAAATTTCTTGGGATGCCAACCGATCAAGCCCGCCAATTGCAGCTTGAAGGAAGGGATGCATACGACAGGCCCGTTGAAACTAAGATAAATGAAAGTAAATCCTCGCCCTGCAGGCATTGCCTGCAAAATATACCGGTGCAGCAAAAGATGATTGTTTGCGCCTATCGTCCGTTTTCAGGTTTGCACGCCTATGCCGAGACCGGTCCAATTTTTCTTTGTAGCAACAGTTGCAAGGCATTTAAGGGACCAAACATTCCGAGTATTTTTGCAGACTCGCCAGATTTTCTTATGAAAGCGTATAATACAAAAGAACGCATTATATATGGTAGCGGGTCTATTGTACCGAGCGATAGTATTGAGCAACGAGCTGCTGCGCTGCTCGACGACACCAACGCCGCCTTTGTCGATATACGTTCCGCGCGGAATAATTGCTGGCTCGCGCGCGCCGTTAGGCGGTGAAGGTTGGACCTACGCCTGCCGCATATAGGCTGCCAGCATCGCGGTATCAGAGCCGACGGTATCCGCTTCTACCTGATCCGCCGCGCCCAAACGCGCTGTGTCGGGTTTGTTCTGGCCTAATTTCCATGTGCTTTGAATGTCCTCAATACTTAGGCGGCAGGGCACGATCTGGCGCATCATTTTATCCAAAACATCCGGCGTCATTTTGGTGCTTTTCCAGACCGGTTTAGGGGCCAGACGGGCCTCGAATTCCTCTGCTAAGCGATCAATCACAGCGCGGATATTTTCCTGCGGCTGCAAAGACAGGCTACCGGATAAATGCACGGCCACATAATTCCATGTGGGCACTTGATCTTTCACCCCGTACCAATCGGGGGAAATATAGCCATGCGGCCCGGTGACGGCGAGTTTGGCCGGGCGCGCGCCGGATTTCAAAAGCCGCGCCATCGGGTTTGAACGCACCAGATGCAGCTCAACCTCGCCCTGCGCTTCATCAAGCAAAAAAGGAATATGGCTGACCAGCGGCATGTCATCTAGAACCACCATAAGATGCCCAAAGCCCGTTTGGCGCGCAAAATCCAAACTGCGGCGCGTATCGGTTTTTCGAAAAACTGGGTTGGGATGCATCGCAAACCTCTTTGGCTCTGTCGCATTTGACCTTGTCAGAGGGGTTTGAATGTGACAACCTAAAAGTGTTCTCAGGGCGGGGCGAAATTCCCCACCGGTGGTATATGGGCATCGTCCCATGAGCCCACGAGCGGCCCTTTTAGGGTGTCAGCAGATCTGGTGAAACGCCAGAGCCGACGGTCATAGTCCGGATGAAAGAGAGCAGTGATAAAGGGCGTTTTACGCGCCTTTGTCATTGTCTTGCGCCTTGGGTGACGTGTTGTTGAACCAAAGGAGAAAGATGATGACACACACCCGATACGCCTTTGTCAAAGCCGGCTGGCACGCCGATATTGTAGATCAGGCTTTGGCAGGATTTTTAAAATTAATCCCCCACGAGCATGTGGATGTTTTTGATGTCCCCGGGGCCTTTGAAATGCCGCTGATGGCCAAAAAGCTTGCCATCACCGGCCGCTATAGCGCCATTGCCTGCGCAGCTTTTGTGGTCGACGGCGGAATTTACCGCCATGATTTTGTCGCGCAATCTGTGGTGGACGGATTGATGCAGGTGGGGCTAGACACGGATGTGCCGGTGCTTTCGGTTTCCTTAACCCCACACCACTATCAGGAAACAGAACACCACAATGCCATATACAAGGCGCATTTCGTTGAAAAAGGCCGCGAGGCTGCGGTTGCAGCGCTCAGCATCATTGAGTCACGCACGGGTTTACAAGACAAAGCGGCCTGAGTAGCGTTGGCTCATAAATTTTAGATATTATTTTATGAGCCAGCTTAACGCCATTCTTCTTCGTATTTCTGCCGCCGGTCTTTTGGTGGTGATGTCGGCCCTTGTGCATGAGGCCCTAAAGCAAGCAACCCTTGGCCAAGCTATTTTTTGGCGCTCGCTCTGGTCGCTTCCGGTGATTGTTATGTATGCAAGGGTACTGGGTCCCTTGCGGCATAGTTTGAAAACAAACCAACCCTTTGGGCATGTTCTAAGGGGGTTAATGGGCCTTGTGGCAATGGCTTTGCATTTCCTATGCCTTGCTCATCTGAACATTTCCTATGCAACATCGCTTGGGTTTCTAGCGCCCATTTTAGTCCTGCCTTTGGCGGCGGTGTTTTTGGCAGAAAAAATCACAAAGATGGTGCTTTTTGCCAGTTTTTTAGGCTTTAGTGGTGTGCTTATGATCAGCTTTGCTGAGTTGGACACTGGCGACATGCCAATTGCCAGTTTTATCGGTATAGCGGCCGGTTTGGGCTTTGCCTTGACGATGGCGTTTACCCGCGTTTTCGTAAAGCAGCTCTCAGTCAAGGACAGCGCCGCGTTGATCGCTTTGTCGTTTTCAGTGATCACCATGCTCGGCGGTCTTGCGACCCTGCCGTTTGGATGGGGTGCCCTTGGGGATGAGGCGCATCGGTATTTAATGTTTGCCGGTCTTTTGGGCGGCCTTGGGCATGTGATTTCTAATGAGGCGGTCAAACGCAGCGATATCTCCGTGCTTGGACCTTTTGATTACACTGCGATTATCTGGGCACTGGCCATTGATGTTATGGTTTTTGGCTTTGTACCAAACAGGCTTGGCTTGTTTGGCATCTTTGTGATTGCCTTTGCAGCTCTGTCCCTTGCGGTGAAACAGGTCCGTTCAGCTTAGATATTGGCACTGGCTGGAAAGATCGTCGCCGCATCGCCGGCCTGCCATTTTGGATATTTACCCATCACGGCCAGAAAGAGCCCAGAGGCCAAAAAAGCCTCAAGCCAGCGCTTGAGGTCTGGCCAGTCTTGGGCATCGAACCAGTCTTTGTCGATAAAGGCGAATTGGCGCACAAACGGCAGGATAGCCATATCCGCAAGTGAGGAGTTTGGGCCGAAAAGATACCCCTGCTGCAGCCTCTGGTCCAACTGATAAAGAAATTCCGCCGCGCGGGCGCGGTGGTCGAATTTATCTTCGCCCGGATAGCGGCTGGCGTATTTGGTCCGGTCAAGCGCCACTTTAAACGGGCCATCCGCTTCGGCAATCAGCGCATGCCCAACGCTCGGCATATCAAGCCAATGGCCCGGATCGTTTTGCTGCAAGGCCCATTTCATTATATCCAGACTTTCGTCGATCACCTGATCGCCCAGAACCAACGCCGGCACCGTTTGTGAGGGCGATGCAGCCAGAAATTCGGGGGCTTTATCGCGCAAAACAATTTCGCGCAGCTCGGTTTTGAGACCTGTGATTTGAAGCGCTAGGCGTGCCCGAATGGCATAGGGGCATCGGCGGAAGCTATAAAGGATGGGCTTGGACATTTTGAGTATTTTTGACGAAGAAAAAATCTAGGCGGTGAGTTGGATATCGGAATAGCCGGTGATGGCTACGGGGACAATTTTGCCAACGGGCTGGGGCGTTTTGAAGGCCACTTCACTAAACTGTTCGGTGCGGCCCATATGAGGGTTTTCCATCAGCACAGCGTGGGTATGACCCACTTGGGCGGCAAGATGTTTTGCAACCTGCTTTGTGCCTGCTGCACGCAGGCGGGCCGCGCGGGATTTGATATCAGTGCCGCCGACCTGCGGCATCCGGGCCGCCGGCGTTCCCTGACGTGGGGAATAGGGAAAGATATGCAGCCAAGTCAGATCACAGTCGCCCACCAGTTTGAGGCTGTTTTCAAAATGCGCCTCGGTTTCCGTGGGAAAGCCTGCAATGATATCGGCACCAAAGGTCATATCGGGGCGCAGCTTTTGGGCGGTTTCGCAAAACCGGATGGCATCATCACGAAAATGCCGGCGTTTCATCCGTTTCAGGATCAGATCGTCGCCATGCTGCAGGCTCAGGTGAAGATGCGGCATCAGCCGCGGTTCGGTCGCGATGGCCTGCATCAGGTTCTCGTCCACCTCAATACTATCAATGCTGCTGATGCGCAGCCGCGGCAAATCGGGGATCAGTTTTAAAATCCGCATCACCAGATCACCCAGTTTTGGGGTTGCAGGCAAATCAGCGCCCCAGCTGGTTAGATCAACCCCGGTGAGCACCACCTCATTATAACCGCGATCAACCAGGCGCTTTATCTGATCGACCACAACGCCTGCGGCCACAGAGCGTGAATTGCCGCGCCCGTAAGGGATAATACAAAAGGTGCAGCGATGGTCGCAGCCGTTTTGCACTTGCACATAGGCACGCGCGCGGGTGCCAAACCCGTCGATCAGATGACCAGCCGTCTCACGCACCGACATAATGTCATCCACGCGGATTTTCTCTGCCTCACCGATAAAATCTGCGGCGAGGCTTTGCCAGACTTCCGATTGCATTTTTTCGCTGTTGCCCAGAACCGCACTAACGCCATCCATTTCGGCAAAGCTTTGCGGGTCAATTTGGGCAGCGCAGCCAGTCACCACAATTTTTGATGTTGGGTTTTCGCGCTGCAGGCGGCGAATTTCACGGCGTGATTTGCGCACCGCCTCAGAGGTCACAGCACAGGTATTGACCACCACCAGATCGCTCAGACCGGCCTCGGCTGCAAGCTCCTGCATCGCGGCGGTTTCATAGGCGTTTAATCGGCAGCCCAAAGTGGAAAATTTTGGCGCTTTGGTCATGCTATGCTCTGCAGGAATTCTGTGGTCAGCACGCCGGAAAATACATGTTGTGTTGGGCCGGTCATCCAAACACCGTCAGAGCGCCAGTCAACCCAGAGGCGGCCGCCATCAAGGTCTATTTTAACAGATCGGCCTGTCAGCCCACGGCGAGTCGCGGCCACAGCTGTCGCGCAAGAGGACGAGCCCGAGGCCAATGTCACACCCACACCACGTTCCCAGACCCGCATACGCAGGTGATTAGGTGCAACAAGTGAGGCAAACTGAACATTTGTGCGCTGCGGAAACAGCGGGTGATGTTCAATCGGGGCAGCGCTTTGGCTTAAATCAATTGCTTCCGCATCAGGCACGAAAAAGGTGCAATGCGGGTTGCCCATTCCGGTGGCGACAGGATCGCCCTTAATCGCAAGGTTGAGGGTATCCACCGGCTCTGCGAGCGGTATTTTATCCCAGTCCAACTCTGGCGGGCCCATATTAACGGCGGTCAATCCATCACCAGCATCGCGTGCGATCAGCCGTCCATGGCCCGTGCTTAACACCAGTTCGCTTTTTTCTGTTTCCTGCATGATATAGCGGGCCACGCAGCGGGTGGCATTGCCGCAAGCGGCCGAGCTTGACCCATCAGCGTTGAAAAAATCCAAATGCGCATCTACATCGCCGGTTTTCATCACCGCAAGCTGATCAAACCCCACCCCGCGATGGCGGTCGGCAAGCGCGCAAATCAGCTGCGGGCTTAGGGCCATTTTTGCGCTGCGGGCATCGATGACAACAAAGTCATTGCCAAGCCCATGCATTTTCATAAACGGCAGTGATATGTGGATTGGATCAACCATGGGTGAGCCTATATCCTGCCAATGCATAGGAATCCATAGATTGGTGTGTTTTCTTTAAGTTTTTGGGGTTGACCGCGGGTGCATCTGTTTCTAGATAGGCCGCCTAGTGGGCCGTTAGCTCAGTTGGTAGAGCAACTGACTTTTAATCAGTGGGTCGCAGGTTCGAATCCTGCACGGCTCACCACTAAAATATAAGGCTTAGCGAAAACCACGCTGAGCCTTTTGTTTTTGGGGCTACACTGGGGCTACATTTTTTTTCAGGTCAGTGGTTTATAAGCAATAGAGTGAATGCTCTTGATCATCGTTAAGATTTGTCGTTGGTGGTAATTGGATTTTGGCATAGTTATCCAGAAAGTCATGCCTAGACCGAATTTACGCCCCGTCATTCGTAGCCCGCATTTACTTTATTACAGGGCAAAGCTCTCTGCCTATGCATTAGAAAAATATAATGATCTTAGTGTTGAAAAATCTTTAAATAGTTCTGGCCAATTACATTTTTCATTCTACCTCACATTGGCAAGGAAGATTACACTTTTCAACCGTGTTGCAGGTGCTAAGACCATGGTAGAGAGTTTGGCCAATCTGTTCCCCATTTGCCTAAAGCTCTTAAATGGAATTCCTTGCGGGGAACGACTTGGAGCTGATTGTGTTGCCAATGATACTTTTGCGAGGTTTGTCTAGGCTGCATTTTTGTATGACGCGTGTGGGACGGGAATTTTTAGGTGAATGAATAGGCCAAAGTTTCAATATAATTGTGCCACCGCGTCTTGCCTTTTTTGCGAGCGAACACATAACCCACATCCCGATTTCAAGCATGAGCCAATTGTTACGACCCGGTTGATAGTCAAAAATAAAGAAAGAGAAGTCTGTATCAATTGCTATTATGAACTTCTAGAGGCCGCTGAATCATCAAGCAAAAGCGTTTCGGCCATTTTTGAGGAAAAACTAAATTTGGTCCGAATATTCGATAAAGAAAAAAATAGTATATTCAGCATAAGCTAACAGCCTACCCGAGGCTATTCCTCTGTACTCGAATGGAAACAGTCATAAGTTGGCTCAAAAGAGCGCGGTAAGGTTTATTAAACGTGAAAGGCGCATTTTTAAAAAAGCGGTCCCGAAAGCGATCCTTAGCCACAAAAAGAAGCTTTTTGATCTCGCTTGTGACTTTAGGGCCAAACCAGCGCCACCAGTACCGGGCAGGTTCATAACTTACGTCCACCCTGCATTCATGAAGCAAGCCTTCTACGTTTCTCAGTGAAAGTGGAAATCTCACACAAAGCATGACTGCAAGCTGGATAATCTCTGGACTGGTTTTGAAATAGCGGAATGAAAGTTGATTGGGCATAGCCGCATAGCTAATTGCCGGGCCTATTGGGGCAAGGCGGTTTATTCTGACAGAGCCGTTTTGAACCCTAAAGCCATCTGATAGTCGATCTGAAGGTGGGTTTGATGGGTGTATCGAACCAACCCTTCGACCGGTCTGATTGTATGTTTGTAAAATTTCTTTAAAGAGATTTAATGCTCGCTTTTGCAATTGTTTCACTTTTGATGTTCATCACGCCCGGACCTGGAGTATTATCACTTGCCGGGGTAGGAGCAGCATTCGGTTGGCAACATGGTCTGCGGTATATGACTGGTCTGTTCGCAGGACATTTTCTAGTTAGCGTCGCAGTGATAACAGGGTTAGCTGCAATTATTTTAGCTGAACCAATTATTCGCACGCTTCTATTATTAGTTTCTGCGGGGTATTTGGGATACCTAGCGTTGCGGATCGCTCTGGCTGGATCAAAAATTTCTTTTATCCAAATAAATGCGCCGGGATTTGTGAACGGCATGACACTGCAGTTTATCAATCCCAAAGCTTACGCGGTGCATACAACATTTTTTACAGGCTTCGCTTTTTATCCCGATAGTTTTGTCATGGAAACAGGCCTCAAACTCATCACTATGAACGCAATCTGGATTTCTATCCACCTATGCTGGCTTTACGCTGGCTGCAAACTGAATGCGCTGAACCTTCCAGAAAAAACGCAAAAGCGCATCAACATATTTATGGCACTATGCCTCGTGGCGGTCGTCGGCATGTCCGTATGGTCAGTTTTATCGATCTAACTGAGAATTTTAAGTGTTTTGGGGTGACACAGGGGCTCGTCAATTGAACGATATTAATTTTTGTTCAGCTCTTTTTGAGAAAGTGAAACCAGCGCACCCAAGAGCAAAATTATAAACGCCGTAACCAAACCCATTCCTATATTGTCAAAATAGTCACCAATTAATCCAGCAACGTAAGGGCCAAGAGTTTGGGAAATAGCAAACAGAACTGTAAAAATACTTATAGAATAGGCCCACATTTCTTGGGGCAGGTTTTTCCGTGTGAAATTTGTTATAGCCCCTGGGGCCATGAACACCGAAGACCCAAAAATGACGGCAGATAATATCAAAATAGAAAATGCTGGAGACAGCAATGGAACCACCGAACCGAATGCAATGCTACTCAAAACCATGGCCAATGGAATACCATTTCCAAATCTAGCAAAAATGGGTCTCCATAGAAAAGGTGAAATGCAAATACATAGTCCAAGTATTACCCAAATGGCGGTGATCATGGTTGCGTCTATCGACTGGGCGGTCATCCATGCTGACAAAAATGTAAGATAAACAATATATCCAAAGCCAAAACACGCATAGCCAACTAATTCAGGTAGCATTTTTAAAAGTCGGAATTCACTACGGGTTAACCTACTTGGTTTTGAACTTTCAATTTGCAGTGCTGACCAAATGCCGAATGGCGTGAAAACCATACTAAACAGCCCAATAATGATCCAACACATTGGCCACGCACCGTTCCCAACGACATCAATCAAAATGGGAATAAATGCTCCGGAAAGAATAATTCCCAAACCGCCACCGGTGCCAAACAAAATGGCAATGGAAAGAGCATTTAACCGTGCATTTTCTTTGAAAAGCCCAGACGCAAGCGCACCTGCTGTCGAAAATGAAACTGCACCAAATGTACCTGCCAGAAAACGAAGCGCGTACTGAGCTTCTAAAGTTGGCAATACCCCTGTCATTAAAAGAACGATGGACGTAGTTATGAGACCAAAGGCAAAGAGCTTTTCTGAGGCGAATTTCTGAACCAGAAACATGGTTGAGATCGCTCCCACAATATACCCAAGCGCATTGACCGTGCTGAGCCAACCAGCTTGCGCATAATTCCAATCCATTTCCGTCTGTATCGCCGGAAGCAGCAATCCATAAGCAAACCGAGCAAAGCCGTTAGTGACGGTAACTCCAAGTAGCAAGCCCAGCAAAATGAACCATTCTTTGGTGTATTTTTTGTCCAAGCGCTTATCCATCTGTATCGACTTTCAAGAAAAGCAATTTGCTTTTCCAAAATCTGTTTTTCCACACTAACCAACCTTAATTGGGTTTAAAGCCTCAGCGTTAGTAGCGGTTGCCCTTCAACAGGAAGCCTCACACAGCTTGAAGCATTCATCAACCCACGCTTTTGCCGCTATCGCAGCTGCCACGTTGCTTTTTCAGTTTTGTTTTCTGTGTAAATTTCCCGTCAACACGATGGCGGTCGGTTGAAGCCATCCCACGGTGCTCTCAGTCCGACGAGCTTGAACATCAGAAGCGTTTAAATGGTAGGGGTTTATTTGTATCTTTCTCGCTAGCTGGATGATCTCTGGACTGTTCTTGAAATAGCGGAATGAAAGTTGATTGGATAGCGTGAAGGCCCCAGTCAGCTCTGTTTTGGAAAACCCCAACTCTTGTTCCCATGTGGTTAATAACTCTTGTTCCCATTTGGTTAATAATGCGGGAAAAGAATAAAAATATGTCGCCCATAACAAAGTTTCCGCAATTGCAAATGGCCAGACAACCTTCGAAAAAACCTCGCTTTGGACACCTTGGGAAACAGTGTTTTTTTACCATTTGCGCCCCAACACTTCCCTATAATTGTGGCTAATCTCGCTTGTTCGAGGAGCCTAAAAGTAAGCTACGGAAATAAATATGCCACATTTGATAGGACCTCCCTAATCATCTTCGAAAAAATCTAAAATTTTCGTTCAAAAACCTTTAAATGGACCCACCATCAAGAGATGTGAGCCTTTAGGTGCCAAGAAATTAAATTTCAAATTTTTTAAAGAATATGCACGCCTCCTCTTCAAATTTACTTAATCCTGCCTCTCAATTTTTTTCTTGCCCTTCCATAAATGCAAGTAGATTACGTAGTATATCCACGTTGGAGAATTCTTGAGACAGCTCAGATTCATGTTGATTTCCAATACGATAGCATGCGATTACAAACCAAATACTAAATACGAATACTGCACCAGCCCACAGACCCTCAGCCCCAAGTATTGGCGCAACAGAGCCAATATCAGAAAGGCCTGAATTCCAGTCACTCACCGGACCAATTGCCATTTGTTTAGTTCCTTTCCTACAGGTTCTCACGAATAAATTGATCTTCAAGTTCATAAGCAGAGGTCGCACTTTCTTCAGCTTCACGTAGATAAGTTAGATCCCGACCTGCCAATTCTGTAGTTTGATCAAGTCGCAAGCCCTCTGCAAAACTTAGAACGCGCGCAGAAATATATCCCGGAATGAACCCTAAAACCCAAAACAGGATCATGGCTGCCGTTGTATTGCCAAAAGGGTTGATATGGACTGTTTCTGGGTCAATCGTCACAGGACTTCCCCATAACAGAAACCCCGAGACAACCAGCCCCCAAAAGCCTGAAAACCCAAAAAATGCGACAGATCCTGTTACATCATCTAGACAGAATTTTCGTTCAAGCCATTCCCGAGCATTGCGGCAGGCCCATGTCAAGAACATTGCGAAGCCCAAGGTCAGTAAGGGATTGAAAAAATCTATTACCGGCAGAGTTCCCACCAAACCCGCCAGCGCCAAGGTCACCGTTTTGCAGATATCCGCATTGGTTAGGATCGTACCGATCAAAAGCCCGCCCGTGATCGCCGCCAATAAATTTACAAACATACCTGCGGGATCGGCAGGCGCACCATAGATCGTCGTTGATAGAAGCTCGGTAATCTCACCCAATTGGACGGGTGAAATCAAGTTTAAACCCGCTAGGCTAAAACCCACTAAGCCCAAAAAGAATAGCAAATGTCCGGTAAGAACCATACCAAAACTGTGAGGTGCAATCGCGATTATTTGCCCTTTGTCATTCCAACTGCCAATGCGAGGCCCAAGTACCCTTAACACACCCAAAGCAAAACCACCGCAAAGTGTGGCTGTCGTAACAATACCTGTTGGATCATGGTATCCCATCAATACTACCATCCAGCCATTTTCTGACCAACCCCACCCGACGGCCACTGGAAGGAAAAATCCGACCAACACGGTGGTCAGTAACAAAAGCCCACCGAGTTTTATTCGCTCCAATATTGAGCCGGCCACAATAACGCTGCCAAACCAACCCAGCACCGCAAAACGAATGAAATCTTGATTTTCTAAGCGGTACGTACCGGTTTCTGTTTGATGGAATCCGGGGCCCAGAAAATCTGCCCAAGGCACTGCGTGCCATGCAGATTGAAAGCCACCAGTGAACCCTGGCCCCGCC
Organism: Rhodobacteraceae bacterium Araon29; assembly: GCA_039640505.1. NCBI lineage: Bacteria > Pseudomonadati > Pseudomonadota > Alphaproteobacteria > Rhodobacterales > Paracoccaceae > Rhodobacteraceae bacterium Araon29. The sequence goes on from CP046865.1 coordinate 3,127,527, forward strand.
GAAAATGCAAACGAGAACATCCATCCAATAAGGTAAACCAACACAAAAACATATGGAAACTGCAATATCATCCAGCCCAAATTGGAAAAACGGTTGCGAAATCGGCCACTCCCCATGGCCGCAACAGCCAACCCCAATGGAGCCATCAGCGCTAAGGTAAGGGCAATCACTCTAAAGCCTTCGGAAATCAAAGAAAGAAATAGGCTCATTTCATTTTCCATGGCAATTCACCCGCTATTCCGCGCTGCACCGAACGGTGTTTTTTTCGGGTTCCTAAGCCGTTGGTATTCGCGGAAGTTCGTAGAAGTATCGTTACTCTTACCTGGAACTTCCCATCGGCTTTGCGGTCTCCAACTGAATATATCAGCCACAAGCCCGACTAAACCTCGCGGCAAAAAGATCATCACCAAAAGGATTATTAACGATAGACCAGCAACGCGAATTTGTCCAAAGTCCCTCAAGATAGTATCAACAAGCATTAAAACGCCTGCCCCTAGTATCGGGCCCCATTTGGTGCCGCGCCCTCCAACAACCATCATCGATAGCAAGAACAACAGCAGCGTTGGGGAAAGAACATTTGGCCCAAATGTTCGTTGAATTCCCGCATAGACACCGCCGGCTAGTCCGGTGAAAATGCCTGAAAGCGCAAAAACCAAAAGTTGATTGCGAACGCGGTCAACCCCTCGCGCCTCTGCGCAAATGCGATTGTCACGAAGTGCACGGAACGTAGTGCCTAAAGGCCCGTAAATAATGAAGAGCGAAAATAACATCCCCAGCAGCATCAAAACAAATCCTAGGTAGTAATCCCCCAAAACTCGGTACTTAAAGCCCAAAAGTTCTTTGAAGCCAAAGTCGCCATATTGGATGAGACCTTTGGCTCCACCTGTAAAATTCAGACACAACTTACCTTTATAAATATAGCACTCAACATCGGTCACAATTAAAGCGTAAATCACCTGAGCAATTGCCAGTGTCATGATCGCAACATAAGGCCCACGCAATCGAAGATTAGCCGCCCCAATTAAAAAGCTTGCAATAACTGCAGCCAAAGCACCAACAGGAAGGGCTGCCCATAGGTTCCATCCTGCATAAAGGCCCATCATGCCGGTGGCATATCCACCCACTGCAAAAACTGCCATTTGAGCAAGTGAATATACACCTGCAACACCGAAAACTAAGTTCCATTGAGTGACTACGGCAGCCCAGATAAAAAACAAAGTGATCTGAGAGAGGATATAATTGCCAGGGCTAAAGGCCGGGATAAGAAGCGCGATAACAACAAACACGAATCCGATCCAGAAATCACGCCAGATTGCACGTCGCTTTGAGTTTTCTGCCGAGATATTCATACCCTTTCTGCCGTTTCTTCACCAAATAGGCCATAGGGGCGGATTATCAGCAGCACAATCACCAAGCCAAGCATTGCCGGAAAGCCATAACGCTGGCCAAAGATGTATTGAACGCCAACCTCAAACAGGCCGAGCACAAAGGCCATAAATATTGCACTTCTCAAATTTCCAAGGCCAGCAATAATACAAATCACCAGTGCTTTGATTGTCGTATCAAAGCCAACAGAAGGGAAAAGTCCTGTCGCACCGGTCACCAGCACGCCGGAGATAGCAGCAATGCCGCCTGCCAACATCATTGATTTGGCAAATGTAGAGCGGACGTCCACACCCATCAATTGCGAGGCTGTCTGCTGTTGTGACACGGCTCGGATTACAATGCCAAGTTTGGTTCGATTCACAATAAAAAAGACCACAACCATCAGAACAATAGCAACAAAAACAGTCAAAATAGTTTGATAGGGCAAAACAACCTCACTTATTCTAAGTCCCCCAGAAAGGGTGAAAGGCTGACGTTTTGCCTGAGGGCCTGCAATATTTAGAAATCCGTTTTCTGCCAGCGATGAGATCGCCACGGTGGCAATTATGATGTCAACCGAGAAATCTTTGCGTTCGAACATCCAGCGCACCACCAAGTGATACATAAAGTACCCTGCTAACATTCCTGCGCCCAAAGCCAACGGCAGGGCGAATAGCCAACTAGCCCCTAGAACGGTCATACACCAATAGGAAATATAACCCCCAAGCGCGATAAACCCGCCATGCGCCAAATTCATCATCCCCATTGTCCCCCACAAAAGGGATAATGCAATGGTCCCGACCGCATACATGGCACCCAGTGAAATGCCACTAATGATAATTTGCAGGAAAATATCCATAGATCAGTCCCCCAAATATGTCGTGATTAAATCACTGTTTTTACTCAGCTCACCTGGCGTGCCATTCCAAACAAACTCGCCATTATCCATCAAATAAATTCGATCAGCAATGGACTGCAAACGCATTGGGTTTTCTTCCACAAGCAATACGCTGAGAGATCCGTTTCGTAGTTTGGCCAACACATCATAAACCATGTCGATCACTTTGGGGGCCAGCCCTAATGAAGGCTCATCGATCAACATAATTTGCCCCTCTGTCATCAATCCCCTACCGATACCCAACATTCGTCGCTCGCCGCCTGAAAGCGTTCGCGCGATCTGAGGTCGGCGCTCGACCAGACGGGGAAACAAATCGTAGATTTTTTCTAATCGGCGTTCAATTTCATCTCTATTTGATGCGAGATATCCACCCATTAAGAGGTTTTCCTCAACTGTCATGTCCGGAAATACGAGATCACCTTGCGGTATTTGCACAAGCCCCTGCTGAACCCGTTGATGAGCTGTTAACTCATCAATAGATATGCCTCCCATAAATACTTGCCCAGAAGTCTTATTTATAAGACCTGAAAGCACTTTCAAAAGGGTGGATTTTCCATGCCCATTGGGTCCGATAATACCAACAAATTGGCCTTCTTGGATATCTAATGATATGTCGTGCAATACCTGCCTACGCCCATAGCCAGCAGCCAGATTAGAAACTTGTATCGCGCTAGCCATTTATATACTGCTCCCCTTTGCAGCGGTGTTATCTCTCAAAGCAATGTTCCACATCAACGCGGCACGCAGTGCGTTAAGCTCTTTTTCGCTCAGCGCTTCACCTTCTTGGGCGGCAAGTACACGCCGCGCTGCTTTTTCAATTAACTCAGCGCGTTTTTCCTCGAGATCTACCATATTCTGCAGTTTAGGAGCCATGGATCGTGACTTGTGGGACTCATTCAACATGCGTTCTAAAAGTTCAAAATGCTGGTCCAGCGGTGCCCCTTTGGCACGCGCGTCCATCATCCCTCTAGCAGCACGCGAAATCCTGGTTAACTTCTCATCAGAAGAACGGTTATGTAGTAATTTTTCCAGCACCAGATAGTCAATCGGGTAAAGCCTTCCAGTTCGATGCATTTTGACAAGCTGGCGTGATGCCCGTTCAACATCTTCGGACCATTTATCATCAGCTTCATCTTCACCTAAATGAGCCAATTCAACTTGCGACTTCCCTTCTTTTGCGCCCTTGGGTTTTTTGGTATACTGGGCTGAAGCACCTTCGCCCAAATAGACCTCAACCACTTTTGCATCTTCAGTTAGCCCCTCAGCGCTGCCTTGATATAGTTTTTCACCATAATTCATGATGAGTACTTCATCAGACAACCCGATCAAAAACCGCATCACATGCTCGATCAGAATAATCGACATGCCCTGTGTTTCAGTAAGAGAACCAATGACTCTTTCGACATGGCTGATCTCGCGAGGGATCAAACCACCGACCGGCTCATCCAGCAACAAGAGCTTTGGTCGGGTCGCAATTGCAGAGGCTATCATTAAAAGCTTTTGTTCCATCAATGACAAGCCCGAGACAACTGCATTCATTTGGTCTTTCAATCCTACCAACTCCAGTGCCTCGATCGCATCTCGTTGCTCGCTTCGGTGGAAAAAAACTGAGGGTATTTCATGCGGCTCACATCCGTGATGGGTAGAAATAAGCACATTTTCTAACACTGTCATCGTTTCAAAAGCAGCGTTCAACTGAAAAGTCCTTGCAATCCCAGCATGACAAATTTCATGGGGTTTTTTCTTTGTTATTGCCTGACCATCGAAAATAATCTCACCGCTGTCAGCAGGTTGGATTCCGGAAATGACATCAAACATCGTTGTCTTTCCAGCACCGTTCGGCCCACCAATCCCAAAGACAGTTCCGTGGCTGATGTCGAAACTCATCTTATTTACAGCTGCAAGGGCCCCAAAGAGCTTAGTCACCCGCCGCACAGACAACAAAGCTGGATTGCTGTCTTTAGAGGCATAGGCTACAGACCTGTCACTTGACAGATTGGTTAATCTTTTAAGGGGCCTTTGCATTTTTTAATGCCCTTCCAGAGCCTTAAGTGAACCAAGAGGGTGTTTGGAACGCCCCAACATTGTAAGGCTCAGGATAAATCACTACCGGGGGCTTTTCCTTATCCTGTATCTGTTGCAACATGTGTGGGTGACCTAGAGATGCATCGCGAGTGAACGTCGGATACGGCAGTGTTGCTTGGAACTCTGGGTGATACCAATAAGATCCGGTTGGGCCACGGAACGTAAACTGTTTAAGAGCCCAAGCTATCTTGCGGTTTTGGTCGTAATTCCCAGGCTCACCAGTGCCACCCGCCACCGCTGCTGCAAGTGCATAGTGGTGCATCGGGCCATAAGACAAAGCACCCGGTTGGGGGTCACTTTCGGGCCCGTATTTCGCCGCATGCGCATCAACATAAGGCTGAGCGTAATCATCAGAAAGCAACCCATCCACTGTTCCGGTCAATACCCCAACCGACGCATCTCCCGCAATATCCCGGAAATCTTTCTGTAGCGCGCCATACTGATAGTAAAACAGACTGTTGGTTGGGTTTTCAACGAATTGCAGTTGGCACTGCGCAATATCACCTGCAAAAAAGTGAGTATTGGCAATCGCTGCAGGATCAATCTGGCGAATTTTGGAAAGAACCGGCCCCCATTCAGTTGTAGGTGTCTGCACTACTTCAGAAAATGCAATCTCAAACCCACCTCCGGCGGCAGCATCTTTCATCGCATCCGCGATGACAATCGAATAGGGTATAGAGCCAACAATGATCGCGACTTTGTTATTCTGTGGTGTCCAAACACCACTATCGCGCAAATCTCCCAGCATGGTAATGTAGCCAGCACCATACCAGTATTCTGCAGGATCCGCCATGAAACAGCTAAAATAACGATCAGGGTCAGATTTAACCGTTTCGTGGTGCTGAATTGCTGTGTTTACGTGCATATAAATTATGCCCGCATCTGCGATCGGTTCATATTCCGCATCATTTGGTCCAATGTTGTAACCATTGATGATTGCATGAACCTCATGCCTATCGATCAGGAAGTTGGCAGCGGCAACAACTTCTGATGCGCTCATATTCTTTGTATCTACAAAATGGGGTTCCAATGGCCGGCCAAGGATACCGCCGTAATCATTAATCTCTTCAATCGCAAGTTCAACACCGCGTTTATAACCCTGTCCATCAGTCGCGGCAGCGCCTGTCAGAGGATACATGGAGCCAATTGGTATCGGATCACCTGACTTTGCCGAGGCTTGGCTATTCATCATTGCAAGCGCCCCGACACCCAGCGCACCGCCGCCTCCCAATTTTAGGAATTTACGCCGTGTGTCATCAAGCAGATCTGCATGTTTGGATTTTTCAGAAAGTTTTGCTTTACCTTCCTTATTAGCCACTAGCTCAGCTGTGTTATGACTGCGATTCAGTCTCGGCCTTAGTAAGTTTTTCATTATATATCCTCCATATTGCAAGCCGCCATCCGCGACCCAGATCGGGTGTTTTGTTTATTTTCCCGAAATTCCTGATTTTTCTTTTTTCTGATTTGAAAGTGCGACCGGCACGTCTGATCGTGAAAAACCTGACAGCCGTGAATTGTACTGGCGCTCAAGAGCCACGGTATCAGCAATACGTCGCTCACCTGGGTTACCCTCAGGCATTTCACCAGAAAGACGTAACGCACCGGGATTTTGCAAACGCAACTCTGCAGCTTTGTTAATGGCTTGATCTTCTTTGTCGTAAACTAGGTCCGAAAAAAGCTGTAAGGGATGCACTGTGTCTGCACGCAATTGGCCTACCGCCCAAGCTATTCCATCTTTGACACACGCAACTACATACCACCCCTTCACGGCGCCAGGGCGATATCCATTTAGTTTATAAAGTACCTGCGCAAAGTCAGCAAAATCTCCCATCCCGACCGGCATACACGCCGCAGTACTTTCCACGGTATCGGGATCAATATCATCTGAACGTACCCAGATATGGCTTTCTTCTCGAAAAGATCCAGCACTCGAAATGCCAAAAGCGCCTTTTCCCTTATAGGCGTGGTGTACCCACCAAAATTCGTCCTTGGTCGCATTCAAATCAATAATTAAAGGCTTTTTGGGGCGAACGGTTTTATCTGGGGTATTTACAAGTTGGGTCATGGCAGAGGTCCATCCTTCAAAAAACCGTTGATCACATTTTCCATCATCTGAGAGACATTGTTTTGATAGTCATTATGACTCAGAGATCCACACCAAGTCATTGATCCAACTGAGAACACCGCGCCATTATTGGGAGTTTTATAGTAAACAATGTCTGCACGTGTATTTGGGTTGTTTTCACCAGTCCCCGCTGAAAAATACCCACGAGCGTGAAACGTGGATTCCTCAGAAACTGTGACAAACATGTCATTGTGCCCCTCGGAATGGGCCAACAAATAAGCCCGATGCGGCGTGCCAAGTTCAAGATCATACCGGTCAAGTTCTAACCCTGCTGCGCCATCGCCAATAAGTCCAAAATTGCCAATTGGTTCCTCAAGACCTATACCTTCCATAATCCAAGAACATTCAGGGAGTTCGCTATCCGGAGCACGCCGATAGTAAGAAGAATAGGTCAGGCCAAAGGATGTGAACGACACGCCTAACAGTTTTGACATTGCACGGCCTCGCACGCGCCAAAGTCCACCGTGTTTACCATCGAAGGCGTTGCAATATTCTCCGGGTGCTATGGTCCATGCCCGTGTACCATTATCGCCTTTGCGCACTTCTATAATGTTTGAATTATCGGGATGGGCCGCAGTGATCCAATAGAACCCGTTGGCCGCCAGGTACATGAAACGACCGCCTTGCATCTGATAGTCGTGATAGGCATCCATCATTTGCTCCGTTGGATATTCCGGATGATGCGGCGTCATTACAACCTGGTACTGGTTCAAAAGTTCTACGCCTTCAGCCTGAAGATCTTGGTCACAGTGGATATCCACCTGATAGTTTTTCTGATCCAGCCAATCAACAAGGTGTAAATCAGCATTTAGCTGCCACAAAGAAGGAGACAAAATATGTATATATTTTGGCCGCATATTTAGGATTGGCCTCAGACGAGAAGAGATATTAACTCCCCATCCATCGCGGTAGTGGGCATAGGTACCCAAACCGTAACCTTTTTCCTGATTTAGCAGTAGATCCTCAGGCTGCAAAAGGGGCACTCGCCCAGTCAAAAGTTGAGCAATAACTGAATTTACCGACAGATTGTCATTGGCATAGGCCATGTAGCTAAATGTCGGGATGATCAGCGCCATTTTGGCCATTGAACCTTCCTTTGGGGGTCTCACAAAAAACGGGATGTAATCCTCGGTTTCTGGCGTTGCGATACGGTTTATCCGCATCCGGACAGCATAAACACCACTTGGCAACCCCTCCGGAACAGTAAAGGCAAGGGATTCATCCCATCGCGCATCATCCACACTTTCATCATGAAAATGGATCGCGCCAAATTCCTGTGGCCCATGCTTAAAGCTCATATAATCGGAGGACCAATTAAACCCTGTCACACCGCGCACCGGCATATTGACACCCTGCCCGTGCAAAAGACTTAGACTTTTGTCAATGATCGTCGGAGATGCCGCATTTTCTGATATATTTGCGGCAAAATCCCATGCTCCGATTACCGAGGCCCTGAGTTCATTTCCGATATTTTCAAGCCCAGGTGCCGACAAAAGCAGTTCAATCTCAGCATCGCTTAATGCACGTCGCGCTAATTTAGGGCGTTCGATTTTACCGTTATAGTTCATTGTATTGATCGGAATTTTGATGGGCTCAGAAACATCCCTAAAGTGCGCTCCGCCGATAGAGCGCCCTGAATAAGACACTTCGCTCGCAGCAGCCATTAAGAAAGGTGCATCATTGGCCACAGGACCACCCATATGAGAGGATCCTTTAAATGCACCTTGTGTGTCATCCAAAGGATGCAGCATAGACATGCCGTGACCACCGTTAGTATTTGTGACATACGGCGTTTGGAACAGCCGGACTTCACCAGTTTTAGCATCAAAAGTAGCTGCAACTTTATACCAAACTTTACGGTAAAGTGGTTTGCCGGTAGAAAATTCTTCAACGCGGCCAGTACCGTGACCAATGCGCAGGCTTAGCTCGCCATGTTCATTTATAAAGATTCCATATCCTGTCTGCGCTTTGTTGTCCCATTTAGACAATATTGCCTGCGGACCAACCTCAACACCCTCGATGTCCACGTAAGGGGTTGTGGGATAAATATAGGCGCAAAGTGTAAAACTTGTGACATTCATCAAATCGTTATGGGGCACATGAATGTAACTGCCGGCATACAGTGGTTGATTTTTCCCTGGATACATGTCGCTGACAGTCGTGTGGATCAACTCTTCCTTATATCCTGGGCCCTCAGGGTTGGTATCACCGTGGATCAGGCGAACTATATCGGCCTGAAATGGCTCATTGAATTCCGAATGAACATGAAACCGGATCGTTTCTCCGGGGCGCGCAGAAAACCTGTTTGAATAACCAGTTATTTGTAGAACGTGATCTTGGGCATTTCTTTTCACTTTTTATTCCAATCTTCTTGCGTGACCTTTTGGATCGCTCACATTTCGATGCCGTAACCAGCTAGAAAAACCTCCAACCGCTTCAAAAAAATCGCATGCTCTGCGTCTTCACGGGTTTGGAAAGTTTCATTTGATATTTCCACACGTCCGCCACGCTTTCCCGGCAGGAATCCGATGGCATATTCCTCCCAGGGTTTGATCTCAACAATTGTGTGTTTGTTTTTCATCGGGGCCGTCCGCAGCTTGTCAACCAGTTTGGTCAAGACATCTGAATACATCGGCGCCGGCTCACCAGGTTGGGTGGCTGCGTAAACCGGTAATGCACGGTGTTCGGCGATAATAGCTGCGCGCCCCTCTGGGCTGAGTAAAGTTGGCAACACATACATGCGCATATCGTAGTCATCGACCGCTAAAAACCCGTAGTTTTCCTGCAAAGCAGTTTTTGGCTTTGGGTGTTTGTTTGCCATAATATTACTCCTGGCGGGCTGGCAGTTTTGCGTTTGAGTATTGAAGCATTAGACCCCCTCAGTCTTTTTTAGGATTTGGACCAATTGGCCTTCCGAAAATCAAAGGGGATTTTCCAGAGACGAGGTCAGACAATGTTTCGCTACCATTTGCGAGGCCAACTTCTTGAATCAAACTATCGAGTATCGGCGCATGAGTGCGGTAACGCAAAGCTCCTGAGACGGCGCGATCCACAAGGTTTCCTTCACCATCGCCTCTCCTAGGGCTTTCACCTGCACCAGCATTTCCATTGCCGGAAGTCCGGCCATCACCATCCAATCCCCCTACGTCAACAATTTTGATCGTATCGATATTTTCTATGGGCTTGACGCTTTCACGAATGATATCGGGTAAACGTTTGATCACATCTAATTTAACCTGCATTTCAACCTGCTCCGAAGACAGAATATTGGCCGCTTCATTAATCCGTTGGCGGCCCTCAGCTTCAGCCAGACGCCGAACACGTTCTGCTGCAGCTTCGGCATTCGCAATAATTTCAGTGGCGCTTGCTAAATCATTAGCTGCAAGCTTTTCCGCTTCTGCGGCGATTTTTGTTGCAATTGCCTTTTCTTGCGCGACGCGTTCAGATTTGAGTTCAGCAACCGCCTTTTCACGTTCCGAGCGTGCCATTTCTCGGGCCGTGTCCACCATCTCTTCAGCCGTTGCGGCCTTGGCTTCGGCGGACCGCGTTGCCACTGAGGCCTCGGCACGTTCTTGCTGCTTGGCCAATAGCGCAATCTCACGTTCTTGCTCGGCAATTTTTAGTGAGCGTTGCCGATCAATTTCGATAACTTCTAATGTTTTGGATTTTTCCAGCTCAGCCTCACGTAGTGCCCGCTCGGTTGCAATGCGTTCCATTGAGACAGTTTGTTCAGAGGCCAGCTTGAGTTTTTCTACAACTTCGCCCTCGGATATCTCAACTGCGGAAGACTGCCTTTTACCTTCGGCCTGCGCTTTTGCAATTTCTGCTGCCTGCGAGGAACGTCGCTTCGCAATTTCGTAATCCGTTTGCATCCGTGCGTATTCTGACCGACGTTTCACTTCTAGGCTCTTTTCTTCGGCTTCAAGATTGGTTTGTTCGATCTTGAGTTCCGACGAGCGAGAAATTTCGTTGCGTGTCTTACGGCTTTCTTCTGTTTCTCTAATAATTTTGATTAGACCTTCGGCATCAAAAGTATTGTTTGGATCAAAATACTGTTTTTCGGTCTGGTCCATATTTGAAAGCGACACAGACTCGAGCTCCAAGCCGTTCTTTGTGACTGCATCGTTGATCATTTCGGCAACGCGGTCTGTGAATTGTTTAGAGCTGCTATGAAGTTCGTCTAAGGTCATCTCGGCCACGGCTGAGCGCAATGCATCCACAAATTTTCCGCTCATGAGTTCTTGAATGGACTGCGGGTTTAATGTGCGGGGGCCAAGCGTTTGTGCTGCCAGAGCCACACATTCTTTTGTGCCGGCTACACGCACATAAAACGCAGTCTCGATATTTATCCGCATTTTATCCCTTGTAACTAATCCTTTTTCATTAGCTCTCTCGACCACCAAACGCAAAGTTGACATGTTCACAGGCGTTGTTTGATGAACAATGGGAATGGCTAAAGCGCCACCCGTCAAAACGATCCGTTCACCTCCTAAACCCGTTCTTACAAAAGCAACATCTTTCGAACTTCGCTGGTAAAATTTTGCATAAATCACAATGAGGATTAAGAGAATTACCAACCCAATCAAAATCATGTTTGCCGAAATCATATCACCCGCCCATTTTTTCGTTTTAAGATGCAAAGTCCTCTCATAGGGAGGGAAATAAATCAGATTCGCCATTCCCTTATCAATTTCTCTATAATAGTTATTTTGTTTAGTCAATGGAGTTATATTATACGAAAAACTAAACAAATAACCTATTATATTCAAGAAGTAGCCTAATTTCTCATAAAAGTCTGGAAATTATGAGGCGAATCATATCTTCTTAGGGCTGCAGTAATGATTTTGACTATTAATAAATATTTAAGCTACGCTTTTGAGTTACGATGGCTTGGGTTGATTGAGTGTTAGATTGGCTCTAGGTTAAAAGCAGGCGCAGTAAATGGGTAAAAAAGAGCAGTCTTAATGAAAATCCTCTTGGCCGATGACCACTGGATAGTACGTGAATCACTCAAACACGTTTTTGAGCATATTGGGGTTAAGCTACAGGCTTTGGAAGCCGGCAGCTATTTGCAAGCAATGGACTTGCTTGCCACTGAAGATAATGTCGGGTTGGTGGTGGTGGACCTCATTATGCCCGGTTTCGACGATTTTGAAGGCTTACATGCTCTTCGAAAGAATTTCCCGGACATACCTGTCATTGTGTTATCTGTTCAAGATGGCCGTGAAGCGGTGATGAGATGTATCGAACTTGGGGTTGTTGGATATGTTCCCAAAACCGCCAGCGCAGAAGAGATGTCCCGAGCACTAGAACGGGTTTTGTCTGGTGACGTCTATTTTCCACGGGATATTTTGTCACGTGACACTGGCATGGCAAAACAATCCCCTGAGAGCGGTGTTGAAGAGGACATACTGGAGATTCTCAAAGTTCTAACCAGCCGCGAAAAAGAAGTATTATCCTGGCTTGGACAAGGCTTGACGGATACAAAAATTGCCGAGGTACTGCAATTGAGCCCAAACACTGTAAGGGTTCATGTTAAAAATATTATGAAAAAGCTTGGCCTTTCAGATCGCCCTGAAACCATGCATTTCGCGGTTACGAACATTGGGTATTTGCTTTCAAATACGGCAAGGTGAAGATCAGAAAGAAAAACGGTATGCCTTTCGAAATTCCAGTCACTCCTAATACAGACAGGACCGCAATTGCCGCTGGATTGCTGAAGTGCTTTTTCTATGCCGTAAATTTCAAGAACAATCACCCTGCTTTAATTTGGCATGCCGGATCTTTGCCTAACTTGACAACACCGCCCATCGTTTTGAAAGACAATCCTAATAATACGGTGAAAATTGCTGCAACAGATGCGAGTCGTTTTGAGGATCATCTGAACCGGTTGGCTGCGGGAAATAAGTCTGAAGTTGAATATCGCGTTGTACTTGCGGATGGCAAGGTTATGTGGCTTCGAGAAGCTGCGACGCCAGTTCATAGCTCTCAGGGTATACTAGAAGAAATCATCGGCTCAATTCAGGATATTTCTTCAACCCGTAATCCGGCGGGTGGAGGGACAGATGAGAGATTATTTCGGAGTGCTTTCCACCAATCAGACTTTGGTTTGGCTATTTGGGATTCAGCGGATAACCTCGTGACCTGGAACCCAATGTTCGAAAAATATTTTCTCCCAATCGCATCTTTGCTCGTTCCAGGTTTGGCGAATAAACAATTCTTCCAAGCTGCGGCAGCCCATCGGGAAATCTATTCCGGCTCAGAACAACAGACGTGGGTTAGGCAAAAGCTATTAGCACATCGGGCGGGTCGAACATCAGAAGTTATACTACCAGATGGACGTTGTTTTTCCATCAATGAGCGCCGCATCGAGCAGGTAGGGTGCGTCACAATTGTCAATGATGTATCCGCTCAAAGAAGGGGGGAGCAGGCCCTACGCCAAGCCCGAGGATTTGCTGAAGATGCAAACGCGACAAAATCGCGTTTTTTGCGTGCAGCTAACCATGATCTCAGGCAACCCCTGGCAACGATCAAGATCCTAACCTACAATTGTATTTCAGAAGAAAACAATCCCAAAGTTCAGGAAATGCTGCACGCAATCGATGTATCAACCAGCGTTATGGAGGATATTCTGAGCGTTCTCCTTCAGGTAGGTCAACTTGATGCTGGAAAAATTATTCCAATGATCTCAAACTTTCAAATTGCTCCATTGTTGGAGCGAATTAAGGTGCAATTCGAGCTTCAAGCCGATGAAAAGGGGATTGATTTACGGGTTCTGTCAAATCAGGGGACAATCCAAAGCGACCGAGCAATGTTAGAGCGAATAATCAGCAACTTTGTTGCAAATGCGATCCGGTACACTTCGCGTGGCAAAATCCTGATTGGTTGCCGCAAAAAGGGAAAACTCCTGCGTATTGAAGTGCATGATACCGGCTGTGGAATAGAGCCCGAAAATTTTGATAAAATTTTTGAAGAGTTCTTCCAAGTTCGAGCACGGGATAGCTCAAAAAAGACCGGGCTAGGGCTTGGCTTAAATATAGCAGCACGCATGGCGCAAATGCTTGAGCACAAAATTTCTGTGTCCTCAAGACCAAGAAAAGGTTCTCTTTTTTCTGTCGAGGTGCCTTTGGGGGATGTTTGGCAAAGCGACATTGGTATTCCGGAAGTTTCGGAAGCCATCGGCGGACAGTTTGTAGGAATCCGAGCCATTGTACTAGAAGACGACGAAATTTTGCGCTGCACAATCAGCGCTTTATTGGCGCGCTGGGGAATAGAGGTGAGAACTGCTGAAAGCCGAGTAGCGTTCGATCGCCTTATTCTTGCAGAAGGGTTTGAGGCAGATATGCTGCTTGCTGACTATAGACTTGGTGCGACCGATACTGGAACTGAAGCGGCCAAGGAACTGGCACAGATATATGGCAGACCGGTGCCTACAGTGATTATGACAGCGGATAACGATCCAAAACTCGTTAAAAAAATTAAATCTGATGGGTTTCCTCTATTGATCAAACCGATCAGCCCCCCTCAGCTTCGCGTGCTAATGCATAATCTTCTTTTTGAACCCGAAATGCTTAACACACAAGGAAACTGATATGTCTCAAGGTTCCCCTATCCCTATCGGGTCAATGCTTCCGCTCTCTGGACCATCGGCTGCCGACGGCGCCGAGTTCTACAATGGTACCCTTTTGGCAATCGAGGAGATTAATGAAAGCGGTGGAATCTGTGGGCATTTGCTTGAACTTACCACCGTCGACACCTGCACGCAGACCGCTGGCGAAGTGATCTCGGCAGCGCAAGAACTGATTTACGATCATGGCGTACATGCTATCATAAATGGGTATAATATTGGATCGCAAAATTCCGAATATGATACTATTGCCGACGCTGGCATCATTTACATCCATCATAACACACTCTTGCAGCACCATGATACTGTGAGCAGTAATCCTGAGCGGTATTTTGGCTGTTTCATGGGGGACCCAGCTGATTATTGGTACGGTCAAGGATTTATTAAATTTATTTCTTGGTTGCGCGATACTGATGCTTGGACACCGCACAACAATCGATTGGCAATCATTTCAGGATCCAAGCCCTACAGTATCGTGATCGCTAACGCGATGAAGTCAGTGGCAAAAGATTTTGGTTGGGATTTAGTTTTCGGCCCTGAAATAGTGCAAACCCCAACAACCAATTGGCGCGATGTCCTGGACCGTATTCGCCCTTTGGATCCAGCTGTAATCGCCAACACACACTTCTACGCCGTCGATATTGCAGCCTTTCAAACGCAGTTCATGGAAGATCCAATGAATGCACTGATTTACCTACAATACGGCGCCATGCATCAAACATTTCACGATATCACCGAGAAAGATGGTGAAGGCATAGTTGTTGGGACGGTCATAGGATTGCTGGATGACGAAATAGGCCGCTCTTTTTCTGACCGGTACCACCGCAGATTTGGGGCCAATTCATCTCCATCGGTTGGATGCTTGCCTTATAGCTCCATGCATCATTATGCAATTGCTGCATCTCTAGCCGGCGGCACCGGAGGGCCTGAAAATTTCGAACAAAATCATAAAATTGCCCAACAGCTTAAGAAAACAATCTATCGCAGTGTTGTTGGGATAATCAACTACCACCCGGTTTGGCAATCTGCAGTGCCTTTTCCTGATGCTACCTCTGATCCTTCATTGGGCATGCCACACCTGTTTTATCAAATACAGGATTATACAGCACCACTTACCTTGATAGCACCTGAGCCTTATAACAACGGCAAATTTCGCGAACCTCCGTGGATACGACCAGCGAAAATCAACAATTGAAAACGGTAATCGCATCGTAAAAGACATCATTGCCGGATTCGACGGTGAAGATAGTGACTTGTCCTGAACCTTCAGCGGCGCAGATGCGTGCCTGCCTGTGATTGGACGTGTCACGGTTTTGTGCCGCTCCCGGTTCTCATTTAAGCGTATCCGTTTGGTCTGGGGGCTCTGGCGCGGATCGATGGGTTGAGTTACGCTGCTATGGCAGCGTAACGCCACGGGAGGAGCTCGTTCAGACGTGTGATTTTGTGGTCGGCGATTTGGGCGAGGACCCATGTGAGCCAGGCTTGGGGATCGACGCCGTTCAATTTAGCAGTTTCGATCAGGGTATAGGCGATGGCCGCGGCCTCACCTCCACCTTTGGAGCCCACAAAGAGGAAATTCTTGCGGCCTAAAGCCACGCAGCGAATTGAACGCTCGGCTGAATTATTGTCGATCTCCAGTGAGCCGTTGTTCAGACAACTGCGCATTTTCGTCATTCGGTCCAGGGCATAGCGGATGGCTTTGGCCAGTTCTGACTTGCCCGAGATGCGGTTCAGCTGGGCATCCAGCCAGGTTTCCAATTCATCAAAGACCGGTTTGGCGTCGCGTTGGCGCAGGGCGACCCGTTCTTCGGGCGGCTTACCACGGGCAGCCTTCTCAACCTTGTAGAGAAGCGCGATGCGTTTGATGGCTTCTTCGGCGATCTGTGATTGCTGCGACTGGAAGATATCGACAAATTTGCGCCTGACATGGGCCATGCAGGCCATCTCATGAACCTCATCCTTGGCGAACAAGTCGTTGAAGCCCGCGTAGCCATCTGCATGGATCCATCCCTTGTACTGGCTAAGGTGATCGGTGGGATGCTTGCCTTGCCTGTCCGTGCTGAACTTATATCAAGCCGCCGGGGGATCACCGCTGGCCCAAGGCCGCCCGTCACGCACATAAGTCCAGATGCGTGCGGTTGCGCATTTCTTTTTGGCCTGCATTTTGATCGGCGTATCGTCCGCGAAAATAGCTTGTCCCTGACGAACATGCCGCCCGATGGCATCGGCCAGAGGTTCCAGTAGCTTTGAGGACTGACCAACCCAACCCGCCAGTGTGGACCGGTCCAGATCAATTCCCTCGCGGCCAAATATCTGCGATTGGCGATAAAGCGGAAGGTGATCTGCGTACTTATTGACCAACACATGCGCCAAAAGACCAGCGCCGGGCCGACCGCGCTCAATCGGGCGCGATGGCAGCGGTGCCTGAACGATCCGTTCACAACACGTGCACGCCATCCGGGGCCGGACGATGCGATTTACGATGAAGCGCCCAGGAATATAATCCAGCTCTTCGGTCACGTCCTCGCCGATGGTGCGCAAATCGCCGCCGCATTTACAGGTCTCGCCGGGGCTCAGAACTTGTTCATTGCGCGGCAGGGTTGGTGGCAGCGGCTTGCGCTTCGGTTTTTGTTTGGGCTCTGGATCAGGGGCATCTTCAGGCGGCGCAATACGCGCGGCGGCTGTCTCTTCTTCCTCCAGTTTAAGTTCAAGATTGAGTTGATCAGAAGATTCCGATTTTGATCCAAATCGGTGCCGTTGATGGCCTGCAAGCTGGTGCTTGAGCTTCTCAATTTGCAGCGCTTGCGCCTTGACTTCAGCCGCCAAAAGTCGGTTCACGGCCTTGAGTTCAGCGGGGTCATCCGGGGTGATATCAAGGTCTTTCAGCATTGCCGATCCTATAGCGGATAGGCGTACAAATGGGAATCCTACACCGCTGAATTTGTTGTTAAATTGCCAGCCGTCAAAGGCTGCCATGTCCGCTTTGGCATACGCCAGTCAATCCCCTCCAACAGCATCGACAGTTGCGCAGGTGTCGCGCTGATCTTACCGTCCTTAGCACTGGGCCAAACGAATTTGCCCTTTTCCAGACGCTTGGAAAACATGCACGCCCCTTGACCGTCCCACCATATAATCTTGATCAAGTCGCCCCGACGGCCTCGAAACACAAACAGATGACCCGAATACGGATCCTGCTTCAGAACACTCTCAGCAAGGGCTGAAAGCCCATTGAACTGCTTACGCATGTCCGTCACCCCTGCCGCCAGCCATATCTTCGTTTGTGCCGGGACAGGGATCAAACCATCAGCCCCTCGACCAAAGAAAAAACAGCTGGCAAGGCAGTCACGCCTTCCACCAGAATGCGCCGACCATCCGACAAGGTGATATCAACCCGATGCGCCGACAGAGGAGCCTCCAGTGCCAGCGACGGTACTGATGTCGGGGATGGAGCCACGCCCTCAATCTCGACAGGCAGAAAGCTTGGCACTTCATCAATCTCCAGAGCATCATCCGATAAATCAGCCCCAAACCGAGGGTCCCGAAGCCACTTTTGGATCAAATTGGCATTCATCGAATACCGGCGTGCTACTTGCGCCACAGAAACACCTGCCACCCGTGCCTGCGCACAGATCGTATGTTTCTCATTCGTCGGGGAATTGATCTCCCAGATCAATTCCTGATCCGCCTCATTCAAACCAAAACCGCTTCTTTTGACCCTTCTTTCCCGCCATAGAGTACCTCAAGATGTCCACTAACGATGGTGGACACTATCAAGCCATCCACAGAAGCGTCAGAGGGAGGAGACCAGACGGTTACATTGATTGAGCATAGCCGCATAGATAATTGCCGAGCGTATTGTGAGCAAGGCGGTTTATTCCGACAGTGCCGTGTATCATCTTCATTAAAACGTATCGAGTATCTTATGCCTAACAAACATCGGCAGAGTAGTTATGAAGTTAGGCGAGCATAGAACAACTAATCTACAGGGTGGCAATACGTTGTGTTTTGCTTGGACTCTCGTACTGAAACTATGGTTCGATTAATACTAGTATAACTTGGGAACCTCTTTAGAAAGTACACAGCCGTACTATCCTCTGCCACATAAATCCTCTTTGCTTCGCTGACATTACCTTCAAGTTTATCTTCTGGGTTCACCATTACCGCTGTCTGAGTGAGCTTACCGTTAGTCCACATAAGATTTAGTTCAGAGAGTTCTAGCCTGACATCACCTCTCATTCGTAACCCAGCATTTGACCACGGTTTACATGTAAAGCTGTCCACTTGTGTTTCAGCCATGACGGTAATTGGCAGAAAAGATAAGAGTAGTGCTACTATTAGTAATCTCATACTTTGCTCCTTTAAGTTTGCCCCAAAAGTAGCAGACTTTCTTAGGTTTAAAAGATAGTTTTAACCAAACATAGCGTTACGTTTAGCTGCAGCTTCCTTATCAATCTGCAAAGGCGGTGCTGTCAGACAAACCAGCCCAAGCATCAGAAGCCTTGGAAGCGTGAATTCTATGAGGCGAGAAGAGAGCGCCACTCCGTAAGAACAGCGTCACGGCTTAGCTTGAAGGTTGGACTACGCTGACGATATTAGGTCTTCCTCGAAGTCTTCAATCGGCACTCTGTTCACAATCGATCGCCAAGCCAACCCCCTCTTTTTTAGAACAACATGCGTAACTATTTCGTTTTTCTCTTCCCACCGATATTCGGTCAGATGATCATTTTCGTGAACTAATGCGGTTCTTCTCCGGTCTTTTATGAAATTGGCGTACTCTCCACTCAATACCCATTCTTCGATATTGTCTGCGTAGTCTTCCAAGGTAACAAGCTCGGTTTCACGAATAAACATATACTCTGCATCATGAAGTTTTAAAAATTCTTCTTTGTTCCAATTCTGCATGATCGCTCGTGACTTTTCGCTGTAGCTCATTTTATATTTCTCCTTTTCAGTTCCTTAAAATGTATCTAACGGTTTTAACTTAATCAACGAATGGAAGGCTCACGATATGTTGCCTGCTTGGTGATCTGGTGCTTCCAACGCATTAGTGGATTTAGAAATTAATAAGCAAGAATATTAATATATAATACTTGATCCCCTAATGAGGAAAATCTTTTTTCTTAAGCGCTTAAACACGCAGGGGAGCAAAAAACGAGCGCCCTGAGTGGTGTAAGGATGGTGGCCACGCATTTTTCGGGATGAATGTTCAGTCAAAATCAGGAAATTTTATCCTAAGTAAAAGTTCAAAATTATATTGTGTAAACTGTTTTGAAAAAGACAGCCTTCCGCACTACCCTATAAAGAAACCAATTTAGGAGGCTACCTTGCGAGTGAAAAAAATATTAAGCAACTATGAACTCTGTCTTGTTGACTTGGAAGTAATGCTCAATGGGGAGACACGTTCAGCGCCCACACTCTGTGTTACAGATGGGCAAGAGGTGATACCTCTAAATACCCCTGATGGCAGACCGATACAGATGAACAAGGCCAATGCTATAAAGTTGAGTGATGGTTAATTTCTAGTAGTTCCATTAATGTTTGAGAGGTATTATCTTGTCTAAGAACTATGAACTCACTGATGCGCAAATTAGTGATATTGTTGCTATGGCTTTGTCAGATCACGTTAGTTTCGCAGAAATCCAGCTTGAATATGGTCTGAAGGATAAAGAGGTAAAAGCCTTAATGAGAGATAATCTCAAAACAGGTAGTTATCGAGCGTGGCGCAAACGCATCCGTTCTTTCGGAGATCGACGCGAACATTATAAATAGCACTGATCACCACTTTATTGGCATTGAAAAAAGACCTCACACAATGGCAGGGTTAGTCCAACAGGGAGGTATAACGCTCAACTGAACGTTATAATACTTATAAGGCAGATATTGATTTTGGATTAGTTTACCAAAGCCACCCTCAATAAATCGGGTTAGCTATCAAGCCGCCATTCAAGGAAGCCCCATCTTCAATTTGCTTGCACGCTTCAAACAGCAGGGGGGCAAAAAACCAGCGGCCTTATTGGTGTAAGGGTGGTGGACGCACATTTTTTCTTGAAAAGGCTCCCAAAAATTCTGAGCTGCGGTATTATAGGGAAAACTTTTAGAGTCTATCAATGCAGAACATAATGAAATATCTCACTGTATTTATAGGAATTTTGGCGTGTGAAATAGCTATGAGTGCTGAAGCTGTGAGTGACAAAAACTCTTCGAAATCAATTTTAAAAAGAGTACCAGCAGAGTGGGAACCTCAGGAGGCAATCTGGTTGCAATGGCCCGGTTACTGGGAAAAAGATTATGAGCAGACAATTGCGAAAATTTCTGATCTGATTTCCCGTTACCAAACCTTACATATTTTGTATGGATCAAACAAAATTTTAAAAGAGGCGAAGAAAGCAATTCGAGGTGTCGGAGGTGATCCAGAAAATTCCAATATTCAATGGCAGGCTGCCCAATATGACAACTCTTGGATGCGGGATAATGGCCCAGTTTACGTAGTCGAAGAAGATGCGTTTAGAATACAAAATTGGGAATTTAATGCCTGGGGTGGTGCCTTTGGGGCAGACATTCCTTTTGAACTCGACAACTCTATACCCGATCAGATCGGCAAGATACTTGAGATACCCGTTGATCACGTCAACATCGTACATGAACGTGGAAATCTAGAGTTCAACGGATCAGATACTGTAATTTTAAATTGGAGTACAATCGGTGATCCAAATCGAAATACAGCATACACAAAAGAACAAGCCGAGACTGACCTCAAACAAAATTTTGGTGTCTCTAGTGTTATTTTCATAGAAGGAATTCCAGTTGGCGATCTAACAAGAGGTCATATTGACGGAATTGCGAGGTTCATAAACGAAAATACGGTTGTGGTTGTGCAGTGTACTGGTGGTTCCCTGTGTCGACCAGATGGCCAAGACGGCCGGCTTTTTGATAAGGCCGCTGAAACGATTGAGGCCAATGGATTTAATGTAGTTCGGGAGCCGATTGAAAGTTACGTCGAGTATAAAGGTCAGAGTTTTGACACCAACTACGTCAATTGGTTGGTTGGTAATGGATTTGTAATAGTACCTGGCTTTGGCAACCCCAAAACCGATGCTGCAGCAAAATCTAGAATTGAAAATTACTTTCCCAATCGAGATGTGCATATCGTAGAGATGTTAAGCTCTTGGTCAGCCGGTGGTGGGGTCCACTGCCACACAAACGATCAACCAGCAAAATCAGTTTTAGAATAGCTATTTAAGTTCCTTGATAGTTTGGTTTGATGAAATTTTTAGCGCAATCTGTGTAATTTGTGCGTTGTGGCAGTTTTCCAAATGTGGGATTCTGATCGCACATAATTGACGTTAAGGTGAGCCGCAAATGAAACATAACTCGATAGTTGCGTGTCTGGTTGCGGCGTTAATAGCGCGTCACGAAAGGTCCAAACGCCGAAACGGATCAGGATTAGGACTTAGCAGTAACCTAAATGGCTGTGGACGTGGGTGGCACCGCAACCACAGTAGCCTGCTTTGTCAAGGCAGCATTTAAAGGGGAGACCGCGCGCACCCCGACCTCACAAAAGTGATGCTTGTGCCACCTTAGATTGCCGACGGACTTCACCAAAGGAAATATACACAGGCTAAATGCATTAGCTGCTTTAGTATCAAATTATAAAAATACTTTCAGGCACATAGATGAAGATGCTGACTTCATAAAAATATCACTGATTTTCTGACAACAGAAAGGTGATTGCTACAATTGACCTTTCTTACAATAGCAGTTGCCTATCCAAAGATAGGCAACTGCGCATCATTAATTTATTCAGGAATAATCACAGCGTCAATTACATGAATGACACCGTTTGACGTTTCAATATCTGCTGTTATGACATTCGCGCCATTTACTGTGACGGCACCCTCTGTCATGATGGTTATATTGCTTCCTTGAACTGTGGGAGCTGTCATTCCATTGCTGAGATCACCGCTCATCACTTTGCCTGCCACCACATGATAGGTCAGGATCGCAATCAGCTGTGCCTTATTTTCCGGCATTAAAAGGGTTTCGACTGTTCCCGCTGGGAGAGCTGCAAAAGCTTCATCCGTGGGTGCAAAAACGGTAAATGGTCCTTCACTTTTTAATGTCTCCACCAGACCGGCAGCTTGCACAGCTGCGACCAATGTATTGAATGCGCCAGCCTCAACTGCCGTATCAACTATATCTTTTGAGTGCCCGCCCGCAAAGCCCAAAGAAGCGGTCAAAATTGCTGTGGCACATGTCATTGAAAAAAAAGTACGTCTGATCATATCAATCTCCAATTTAGAAACACCAACTTGATGTCAGATTATTGGTTTACGATGAAATTTTATTATTGGATCACTTGGTAAATTATTTTTTCTCCAGCATGGCCTCATCCATACTCTGCGATTACTTTTTCAAAATTCTCAGGCAGCATTTTATATCCAACCCTATTTTTATTAATTAATTGATCTTTGCATGCGACGGCAACACTGAAGGACACCACGTTGTCTGCGCCAGTGCCATCTTTAAACGTCAAAACTGAAGTCCAATGCTGTGAGGTGTTACCCAGAAAATTTATGTGATTTAATTTAGCATAAATGCCAGTTTGGCTTTAGTTTTTTAGGTGTAAGATGACGTTCTGCGTAAAAGTGATCCCAAAAGTTACCTATGTAGCAAAGTGTCCAATCTCAATAAACGCTTTTGCGGTGAGTGGTTGGTAGACCTCATCACGCATTGGGCATGGGACCACCCGTCCCAGAAACCTTATTAGAGAAAGCCAAAATTAGTGGTAATGAGAAATGGGGCTAGACAGTCCCGTCTTTTCCCAAAAAAATTCGCGTCGGGTTCGTTGCCCAAAGTCCCGTTGGGTCCGGCGGTACAACCGAGTTTCACAGCTGTGCGTGGGTTACCAACCCGGATGCGAATATCCGTAGCGGCAAGTAATTTTGGTTTTTGTTGAAAGAAACCGACCGCGCGCAGCAAAGTCTAGGTAAAGCGCCTGTTGCACAGTCCGGCACCACACCAATCCAGAATCTGTCGATAAATCAAGAGACACACGCACTGTCTTGATCACTTTTGCATCAAGTTCACAACCAATGCCCAAATGCAGGCGCATTTTTCAATCTGCTCGGCACATTAATTCCATTTGAAATCGCGCCATCGATGTCATCGTTTACAGCCTAGGTGTTGCGGATGTCAGTATCGATATTTTTTTCTTTTTCGTTAATCAGAAAATGAAAACTGGTGTTAGTCAATTCAGGACAAAAACCGGGGTTCGACAGAAATTCCGAGAGCAAACAATTCGCAGCGCATTCAGGTGCCCTAATAACACGTTGCCCTGGCATACCAATGTCAACCACTGTCACTCTTGATCCAGATTTGTCGCTGCGATTACTCTCTTCTGATCATTAGACGACTTCAACTTTACAATTGCCCTTTTGACACCACCAGCCTCAATCTGCGCAATTTCTCCCAAAATAGGCTCATTGCTCAAACCACTTGGCGCGCTGGTCCACGGCTCTATCGCCAAATGCGTATCACCCCGCGATGCGCCATTGTTGATAAGGTACCAAAGGCATGGAAAAGTAGTGCGATCGAACGTCATGCTCAACGCACCGTCATAATCTGCCAGCACGAAACTGTTTCCCTTGTCAGTATCCAGATAATGAAGTGCTAGGCTGCGCTCGTCAGAAACAAAGGGTTGCCGCATATCAATGCCCCTGTGGTGGGGCCATTGGAATGTCTCGCCCTCTTCTCCAAAAGCCCCGCCTAGCCATTCATCCACGAGAGCGCTCTTGGAAGGCAGAATAACACGAGATTGGGGCGTCACTGCAAATACTGGATGAATGCCCCATTGGAAACGGAAGGGCAGTGTGCCAATATTTTTGATTTCGTATTCAAAAACAACTTCATCGCTATCTTTTTGCAGCGTGATAGTACGTGAAAAATATGCTGGTGTTATGGGCGTTTTGACAAACGTTTTGATCTGCACCACATCATCATTATCCTGAAGCACAATACAGTCATGTGGAATACTCCAGAGCTCTCCAAGATAAGGAAGTGGGTCGCCGTATTCATTCTTGCATGGGCGTCCAGTTGGGAAAATGTCATCCCAACCGCCAGCCCAATGGTCATCAAAATCAGCCTTAAGAGTGACCGCGTGCGGTTTAATCCGTTCAGACCGCCATAACAAGTTTCTGTCCCTGGATTTGTCCGTAATATCAATAATATTCGCACCGCGCTCCGGGAGAACTGTTACTGCGATAAACTTGTTCTCTAAACGTACGGCGCATAGCCCATGATAAGTCCAATTAGTGTCCACTCTGCAAGTCATAGAGCCCTCTTTGGTGCTGGAGATAGAGATTAATTAAATGAGCTTAAGGATCTTTCCAAAAAGCTCTGGTGACGCCGCAATAATGAGGTTCCCTTGGTTTTCAAACAAATTACTTTCGAAGTCATTCGTTTGTCCGCCAGCCTCTTTCACAAGCAAGTATCCAGCCAGAGCATCCCATGGCTTCACAAATACCTCCCAGTAGGCATCCATCTTGCCATTGGCGACATTAGCTAAACACAAAGCACAGCTACCTGATCTGTGGAACTCAAACCCAGCTTTTAGGAACTTGGCCAACATACTTAGCAATTCTTCCCGAGATTCCGAAGGTGACCAGTCCATTTCTAGCACTGCCTCTGCTTCGTTGTTGACCTTTTTAACTCGCATCGGCGCGCCGTTGCAAAAGGCCCCCTGCCCAGCCTGAGTATAAAACAGTTCGTCTGTTGCAGGCGCATAAATTACGCCGACGACCGGCTTACCATCTCGCAGGTAGGCAATCGACACACACCAGAAGTTCTGGCCGCGAACAAAGTTAGATGTTCCGTCAATCGGGTCCACCACCCAAAGGCTATCCCCGGTCTGACCACCAAGCTCTTCACCTAACACAACATCGCCAGGGAAAGCCTCGATAACCTTATCGCGGATCATTGCCTCGATGTTTCGATCGACTTCACTGACGTAATCCTGATGCCCTTTTTGTTCAACTTGGCCAAGTTTCTTTTGCATTTCCCGGGCCAAGATTCCAACTTCACGCGCCAAAGCTTTTGCGAAGTCTAGTCGTATTGTATCAAAATTTGTCATGCGTTCGTCAAAAACTATTTCTCGAGTTATTTTTGCACTTTGCGCGTCTACATCCACTGCATCACTTTGAGTGCAACGCCCATCCTGACGATAAGCACCTAAGCTTTTATGTCAACAAACAAATAACTTATAACTTATATTGCGTGCATTATCTCTGATGAAGTACGCGAAGCATTCGCTTGAAAGCATAAAATTTAACCCGAATCTGTCTGTAACATGGCGCGAATCCTTACTGATATTCAAATCAAACTTATTTAATGAAGTTAGGCTAACATGCTTTGAATTTTCCTAGTTGGGCGTGTGCGCCACAATCAGAGTACGATCATCAAAAAACTCTGACGAGGTGCCACCTTTCACTGCTGCGAATTCATCTATTCGGTGGAAATCCACCTCATCACACTTGGAAAATTCTTTTTCCCATGCAGCAATACTTACTTCTTCTGGGTAAGACGCATAACCATCGCTAAAAATCTCAATAGTTTTCACTTCCTGTTTCGGAACAATCTCTTCTACCCACTGGCCCAAAACTGGTTTTCTGCTCGACACGATGTCATAGCAGAGTGAGTTCTCATCGCTGTTTGAAAACCGGTTCTGGCGCCGAATTCCGAGAAGCAAAAAATCGCGAACAATCTCCGAAATTCCCGACAAATTCAAATTGCCAATGGTTTCTTCGATAAGCATTTCAACGACGTCTTCAGTGAGAAGGCCCCGAGATCGAGCTTCGGCCAAGCCAAGAAAAATGGCCTGTCGTGTTATTAATTCATGCTCATCGGAATCATCGAATTTTTCGGCCAGTATTTTGAAAATTGAAACTCGTACTTCCGTTGAGATGCTATCAATAATCTTGTCATGCTTTAGCACCCGGTCGCCGTTTATCCGAATACCGCTGTCTCCAAGTGACAAGAACCGCCAATTGGTACCACAATCTATGGCCATAGCCACAGTGGTGGCTGGAAGCTGATCAAGGTCGTAGTCCTCAAATGCTCTCGCATAAGACGTACAGAGATCTGCCAACAGTGTTTCCGCGTCTTTTTCTCTGTTTCGATATGGCAACAGGAGTTCAGCCAGGATTTGGGAAGCCGCCATTGAGGCAGCTCGGCCATAGGGAACACCATTTAGATTTCGTCCTTCAGCATCCGTTGCGCCATCAAAGACGCCGAAACAAACACTCGGAAGCACTAAGGCTACATCATCCCCAAACTTGTCGTTAGCGCGGAATTTTGAGCGCGAGAAGAGGTCAAAATTCATATGTCGCCCTACAAAAACGCGGAATCACGGTTTTCTGCAAATCGGAATACGGCATAGACACAAATACCAGTACTTAAGAGCAGAATAGTAGACAGTGCCGCGGCGGTACCAAATTCACCATCCAATACCGCGATATAGACCTGTACCGGCATGGTGATGGTGCCAGAGTCGTAGATTATGACTGTGGACGACAGTTCATTGATTGCAGTGATGAAAGCCATTAATGCACCGATAATAATACCTGGCATTATCAACGGTATGGTTATCATCCTGAACGCACCTAATGGCGAAGCACCCAAATTAATCGCTGCTTCCTCCAGAGATGGCTGAATCTGACGAAGACTCGAAGATGTAGCCCTCACACCGTAAGGCAGTCTCCTAATGAAATAGACCATCACAAGAAGCACGGTTGCGGTGAATATATCTGGCATTGCGTTTCTGAACACAGTCACAAAACCAATGGCCATCACAACACCCGGTACAAGGTATGGAACCATCATAAGAAAGTCTATTGATGCTGCCACTTTCGTTTCCCTTCGAACAATCACATAGCTGATAAAGGTTGATGCGATAGTGATAAGAAGTGCAGCCGTGATTGAGAGGCTGAAGCTATTGAAGATCGCTTCCGGAGCATCCCGCAAAACACGTTGGTAACTTTCAAATCCAAATCCGCCGACAAATACGGGACCCTTGGTTTTCAAGATCGAAGTGTAGATCACAACAATTGATGGAAGCATCGCTATTAAGACAAGCCCATGACAGAAAATATGAATACCCCAGTTTTTCCACCCTTCCAACTTCACAGGTACTGGCAGGTTTGTGAGAGAACTTGCATATCGCTTCTTTGCGAGAATTCGGCGCTGTATAACCAGTGCAATCATAGAGATTACCATCATCAAGATGGATACTGTGACCGCCATCGTTGGCGCACCACCAAGTTCCGAACGATACGCACCTAGAGCAATGGTAGATAGAGTTCTAAAACCTCTTCCAAGAATGGCAGGTGTACCGAAGTCAGCGATTGACAGAACGAAGCATATGATTGCGCCCGTACTGACAGCTGGGAAAACCAACGGCAAGGTAACCTTCCTGAAGCGTTGCCAGGGATTACATCCCAAATTTTCAGCAGCATCTTCAAAAGATTTGTTGACGTTGTTCAAGGAAGTTTGCGTCATTAGGAAAATGAACGGGAAAAACTTCAGTGAAAACACTAGGATAATCCCGGGCGCATTGTAGATTGTTGGGGTATCTAGGCCGATTGCTTTGAATGCATTCGTAATAAAGCCATTCGACCCCAACATCATGATCCATGCGTAGGCCCCGATGAACGGTGGTGATACTAGGACAAGGATTGCCAAGGTTTGTATCCACGCGTTGCCACGAATTTTGAAACGGGCCGTGAAAAACGCCAAAGGAATACCGATCAGGCAAGCCCCCACAGTGCCAAGGATTCCCACGTACAATGTGTTTTTCAGACCATTGACATAGTAGTTCCGCGTAAGAACCGTTTGGAAATTAGCCAATGTGAACGCACCTGTTTCTGCGTCCATGAAGCCCAATATCAAAATTTGCATAATGGGCAGCAATAACAAGATACATAGCAAAGCTATAATGACTATCGTAACGATCGTCCATAAATCCAATTTCTTCTGTAACACCTGTAGCATCTCTAGATACGCCCACCAAAATGCTCATCGACAAAGAACAAGACTTTTTCCTTTTGGGTTCTGAATACTACCTTATCGGAGGGCGCTAACGTGATGAGTTCTGCGTCAGGACGTCCAATAGCCTTGATTACTTCCCCATTTGTTGTCTGACCATAGACTTCGATCTCGCGTCCAACGTAGCTAACTTCCTGAATTACAACTGGCACGTCTAATTTTGTTTTATCGTCTTCAGTCTGTGCGCTGGATGGAAGGATGTCCAAATCTTCAGGTCGAACCGCGCCAACAAAAGAACCAGACTTTGGAGCGCGAACACTCGAAGAGATAACTTCACCAGTTGAACGAAGCGAAAATTTGGAGTCGTTAAGGTCGACTTGCATAAAGTTATTGGACCCCACAAAAGATGCAACAAAGCGGTTTGAAGGTCGAGTATAGACCTCAAACGGTGGCTCCGCTTGTTGAATAACTCCGCCTGCCATAACGCAAACTACGTCCGACATTGCCAACGCTTCTTCTTGATCGTGTGTAACGTAAACGGTTGTCACACCTAGATCTTGCTGAATTCGCCGTAGTTCCGCGCGGAGTTCCACGCGTAACTTTGCATCTAGATTCGAAAGCGGCTCATCCATTAGTAACACCTTTGGCTGAACGACTATAGCACGGGCGAGCCCAACCCGTTGTTGTTGTCCCCCTGAAAGCTCATGAGGCATTCGATCAGCAAGTTTGCCAAGCTGGACGACATCGATAACATCATCAACTCTTGTTTTTATTTCTGCCGCACGTACTTTGCGTTGCTTCAATCCAAATGCTATATTGTCCCTTACACTCATGTGTGGAAACACCGCATAGTCCTGGAACACCATCGCAACATCGCGCCGGTGAGCCGGTAGGTCGCCGATCGACTGACCATCGACAAAGATATCACCTGCAGATTGGCTGTGAAAACCAGCAATTGCCCTCAAGAGAGTGGTTTTGCCACAACCAGATGGGCCCAAAAGGGTAAAAAACGTGCCACTAGGGACATCTATATTAATATCGGAAAGCGCTACGAAAGAACCGTAGAGCTTCTGCAGTCCCGCAACTTTTATGGAGGCCATATTATTAAATCCAGTCTTTAGGATATAGGACCCATCCTTTTGCGGCCAAAGGCCAGATGGGTCCCATAAGTTTTTTTATTGAACGTCCAGCAGCATATCTTCCCAAGCAGATACAATCCGCTTGCGGTTTTCCGCTGCCCAAGCATTATTATAATTCACTCTCACAATATCACTTACTGGCAAGAGTGCCGGGTTTGACGCCACATCACCGCGAACCGGCCGACGACCTTGCTCGGCTACAACCGTTTGTGCGTCAGCGGACATCATGAAGTCAAGGAATGCCTGACCGTTGGCCTCATTTGGGCCTCCGGCAACAAGCGCCATCGCGTCAGCATGGAAGGCTGTTCCATCTGAAGGATACACGATTTGAACTGGCCCACCTCCTTGGATGAATCTAAGCACTGCGTCTTCCAAAGTAACACCGATTGCCAATTCACCATCATTTACGAAACGAGGTACGGCACCAGAACTGTCGGACAGGACAAAGTTTGCCAGCAATCCTTTGTAAATCTCCCAACCCTTTTCTTCACCATAGCGCTGAAGAACAGTCGCAAGTTGAATATACGAAGAACCAGATCTATTTGCTTTTGCTGAAGAGATGTAATCATCATACTTTGGATCTGATAACTCCACCCAGCTTTGCGGGACAGGCAGTCCGTCGAGTTTGCTCTCATTCACAATGAATGCCATGACAACGGCAGAGAATGGGCTCGCCTTTTCGCTTTCGTTTACTCCCTCTAAAAGGGCGTCTGTACCTTTTGGATCGTAAGCCTCAAACAGAGTTGGGTTGAAATCAACAACAGACGAATCAACGCTCCAAAGCACGTCAGCCATCGGGCGTGCTGCCTCTGCAGTCAAACGGTTCAACAATTCGCCAGAACCAGCTTTGATGATTTCAACATCAATTCCGGTCTGCTTTTCAAACATTGGCACAAGTTCATCGATGAATACCTGTGGTACAGCTGTGTACACCGTCACTTTTTCTTCTGCGATTGCCGGCGCAGATGACAAAGCAATGCTTGCCATCACGCTTGCGGTTAAAATTATCTTTTTCATTTTTTCCTCCTGATTGTCTTATAAGTTATATCTTACGCCTTTCGGGTACCAAGTCAACATGGAAACGCCTGATAAAAAGCAAATAGAACTCGCATTAAGATAATTTTTTAGAGTGCCGAAATTTTGGATCCTGTCGTTCCGATGGCGATAATAAGCATTAGAGACCGTCCAAAGTATTTTTAACGTTCGCAAGTTTCCATATCGGAAAATTTGGAAACTTCCGGATCGTCCATGTTGTCACGCGTTGCGACAACAGAAAGGTTTTTACACTTTGATCAATATTCGATGCG
Source organism: Rhodobacteraceae bacterium Araon29 (assembly GCA_039640505.1). Classification (NCBI taxonomy): domain Bacteria; kingdom Pseudomonadati; phylum Pseudomonadota; class Alphaproteobacteria; order Rhodobacterales; family Paracoccaceae; species Rhodobacteraceae bacterium Araon29. The sequence goes on from CP046865.1 coordinate 3,158,110, forward strand.
GTCACTTCGCCACTCAGAAATTGCAAGAGCAACCAAACCGAACCATGGCCCATCGTGTAGCGCTCCTGAGCGATCAAGGCATCATACACACCAGCGCGAAGATCACAGACCTGCTGCGGACCAGCATCAAATGCGACTAGTTTAATGTCGCCCTGGCGACCTGCCTGAAGAATTTCAGCTGCCGCGCCAGTCGCTGCCGCAAAGTGCGTTGCATAAAAACCTTTTAGATATGGGTGCTCGAAAATGGCCGACGATACAAGTTCGCTCGCTTTGGTATAACTGGTTTCGGGGTAGGGCGTGGCGAGGATATTGGTGCCCTTCCCCTCGTTGCCCGAATTATCTGTGATAATCACTAACCCGAGCGTTTATGTCCAGCAATACCAATGGCGATGATTTCCTGACCGACAGACATATTCTCGACCATAAAAATATCGGGTTAGGGCCATAGTCTTTGTGATGCTAAACCGCGCTTTGAGCAGTTTAGCCGTTGGCAGCATCTAAGGCGCGCACCGCAACAAGAGACTTGTCGCTAACGATCGCATTCTATTCAGTTGCAACCGCAGTAAGCAGCCCCCGAAGATAACCGGCTGTGAAGATGTGGCCCTGAAATCCGTAGCCTTCGATCTCGACATGTTCGCCCGAAAGCTTCGGTGCGTGATCGGGGCGAATACATCCGGTGTAGCCGACCTCGTTCAGCTTTCGCAGCACGCTCAGCAGGTCTACGTCGCCGTCGTCCGGGAAAGTTTCCACGAAATCATCCTGACACCCTCTTATATTACGGAAATGTACGAAGTGAATTCGATTGCTCCATCGATCGATCAGCCCTTCCAGATTGCAACCCAGCTCCGCGAAACAGCCGATGCAATATGTAATTCCATTGGCTTTGCTAGGATTGGCGGCAAGCAACCAGTCATAGTCTTCGACGCTGGACATGATCCGCTGTAGTCCACCCATTGGTGATGTCGGCGGATCGTCAGGATGCATGGCAAGTTTAATGCCAACGTCTTCCGCAACAGGAATAACTTCATCTAGAAAGCGCTTCAGATTGGCGCGCATCTCATCTTTCGAAATAGGCAATACATCTGCTTCCACCAAAGTTTCATGGTCAACATCGATTGCGCGGTATGAACTGGTGATCGCTCCACCACGCGTTTTGGTTTCAAAGCTGGTGCGAACAACCATTGCATCGTCAAAAACTTGCGGCATGAAGTTATAGCAGATTACCTCGACACCATGAGACGCCAGCAAACGGATCGCATCGACCCAATCGTCGGTCTGTTCCCGCCATCCATCCTCGCCCATAACAATCTTGCCTATCGGTGGGCCGGCTTCTACCACTGTCGCGCGAAGATCCGCAGCTTTCGCCCGTTCAACAAACGCTCCAAATTGATCGAAAATTGCGCCCCGATCTTCGACACTGTAGTAAACGACATCCTGCGCACCTATCTGCCGCACAGCTTCAAGTCGCTCTTTCGTGGCTGGCTTCGCCACAATCGATAAACGCATCTCAGAATGTCTCCGTGTTGAAATATTGATGGCCGGATTGCGTATTCACTTGCTTCATTCTTCGTCTCCAAGCCCCAAGCGGCCCTTTTATTAGTGCTCAAGAAACTCAGCCGATTTTGATGGAAATCGATCAAGTAACCCCATATGTTATTATAAGTTATATCTTATATGGTCAATAATTAAATCGTAACCTTTCCGCGAGCAGTACGCCAATCACACGGTTTTTGATTAACTCAATTGTTGCAGTGCGTTGATATCGATCTGTATATGCTACTTGCATATGGCGGTTAGGACATGTGATTGACAGCCGTGAAATTCGATCCGATTTAGTTTACAGGTTTTGATCAGGAACTCGTTTATCTCCCAGTTTTTTGCGCCGGTGTGACATTCTGCACAGGGCGTTTGAAAAGGCAACCTAGCCCTTGATCACATCGATCGATAAGTGGTTGCAGCAGGCAAAGACAGGCGTTTCATTGAGGAAGGCCTCGACCTCCTTAGGCTCGAAGTCTATGCCGTCCAAATTTAATCAAATCAACTTACCCTACTGCGCCGTCCGGCCCTAGACAGACACTGATGATAGGCAACTACCATTTAGCACCCTCATTGACCGTCTCACTATAAATAATAGCCTCTGCCATGAGGCTCGAATATTAATTCCGCTTACAATGCGAACAGTGCGTAAATCTTGCCCGCCCCTCGCTTGTGGGTCCTGACCAGAAACCCTCTAAGAATCAACGAGAGCTCCGAAGCGCTGGTATAGCGCTATCTTATCAGTTTGGGAACTAGACAACGGTTACATCCTCTCTATAACCGCCGCGTACCTTAAACAGGCGAACGATCTGCCATTGTCGGAACAGAACTCTTTCCTGGCCTAGAATTGTTACAGGATTTATCAAGTTGGCAATTTTCAACTGACGGACAGGTTAGTCTAAGAACCTTCTAATTCGCGAATGTAGTTGCCAATGGCACTACAGCCATGAATTATGTCAGCTTGTACTGCAGCGACAGCTCTAGAGCAGTCTTTAGCACCGAGCGCCTCGAAAAGATTTAGATGATCAGGAGCCCCGATCGTGACATCAATGCGCTTTGAATAGTACACACGCAAGATTGGTCCCATCTTTGCCCACAAGTTCAAGATTGAGGACATCAGCATTGGCATGTCCGCCCTTTCGTAGATCATGAAATGAATTCTTCGATTGAGCGACTGAGCTTCCGCTCGTTCTTGATTGGCTTCCGCGCTGATGAACTTTGCATGAAGCTTGGACAATTCCTCGACGTCCGATTGTGTGATATTTTCAGTTGCTTTCTCAACCGCCAATCCTTCCAGGACTAATCGCATAGATAATATCTGGCTGAAACGGCTGCTCGATAGAATCGGAACAGCAAAGGCTCTTAGTGAAGACATCTCAACAGAATCCTCGGCAACCAAGCGGATGAGAGCTTCTCGAACTGGCGACACGCTCGTTCCGGTCTGCTTTGCCAATTCGTTTAGCTTTAAGCGTTGACCTGGTTCATACGCACCCGAGATCAATTGTTCCATCAAATCATGGTAGATCGGCGCAGATAGCGTCTGAAAGCTCGAAGGACTCAGTTTTTTCATAGTGTAGTTAGTCTCCTAGCAAATTAATCTTAGTAACAACCAATCGCTACGTGTTATAACAAGTAACTTTGTTTTCGCAGGTTTTCTACCCCACAATTACAACCTGAGAATTGTAACACTAATAATCGTAGGTTCTGCACTCGGCATTGGTCTTGGGAGGAAGAAATTCTGCTTCTTTAGAGTGATATCAATCTGTTGGCACTCGTAATTGAAGCAATACCTTCAACGAGCTTGAGCAAGGTTATTAATGAAGCCCCGAATGGATTTACCCCATTCCGAGATGCGTCCAGTTCCACTACTGACTTCGAAGAAGAATTCTACAATAGAGAACTCATTAACCCCGTCGGTTTTACTAAATTGAATCCTCTATTGTATAATTTCATAATATAGATTATTATTACATTTGAATTATACATTAAGGAACAAAGTTGAAATGAGCACTCTTTCTTTCAAAAAATCCGAAGACTTTATCACTGAAGCTTCCGGCTACCTAGCGGGTGGAGTCAGTAGCAATTTTCGTCTTGGTATGTTGCCGGGGCCTCTAGCATTCACAAAAGCAGAAGGAGCCATTCTCCATGACGTCGACGGGAACGGTCTGATCGATTATTACCTTGGCATGGGTCCAATGATCTTAGGCCATAATCCTGCAGCTGTTCGTGAAAAAGTTGCAGCCAGCATGAATGATGGCATTTTGTTCGGTGGGCAAAGTCAACTTGAGGTCGATGCAGCTAAATTACTATGCCAGATTGTCCCCGTTGCAGAGCGCGTACGTTTCTCAGGCTCTGGATCTGAAGCAGTCCAAGGCGTACTTCGTCTTGCCCGCGCAGTAACTGGCCAAACGAAGGTCATCAAGTTCGAAGGTCATTACCACGGATGGTTTGACAATGTTCTTTGGTCGAACGCCCCGTCGCTGGAAGCAGCGGGTTCAAGGGAAACTCCAAATGTGACTCCGCTCTCTAAAGGTCAGGAAGAAGAGGCCTCTTCTGGGCTCGTGATCCTTCCTTGGAATGATCTGGACTTACTTCAAACACGATTGGCTCAAGGCGATATTGCAGCTGTAATCATGGAGCCTGCAATGTGCAATTCTGGCGCAATTGCTCCACGAGATGGATATCTTGAGGGCGCTAAAGAAGCTTGCGAAAAATATGGCACGCTTTTGATCTTCGACGAAACAATTACAGGATTCCGGCTCGCACCCGGCGGGGCTCAACAGTATTTCGGTGTAACTCCGCATCTGGCAACATTCGCGAAAGCCATGGCAAACGGGTTTCAGGTGGCAGCGATAACTGGCCCTGAAAATCTCATGGAACTGTTTGCCACTGGCGGAGTATTGCACGGCGGCACCTACAATTCTCAAATACTTTCGATGGCGGCAACCATAGCTACTTTGGAAAATGTTTCTGTGCCCAGTTTCCATAACGATCTCAATAACAAAAGCATTAAATTGCAAGAAGGGATCGAGAAAGCACTTGCCGATGCTGGTGTTCAGGCCTCAATCGCCGGATTCCCTGGCTTCATTCATGTTGGACTTGGACTGACTGAAAAGCCACGGGAATATCGGGACCTGATTGCAATTGACAAAGAACGGTACAGAGCACTTTGCCACGCAATGCTGAAACGCGGCGTGCGAGCTCTGGAGCGTGGCGCCTGGTTCGTATCTTCTACACATACCGATGATATTTTGGACGAAACGATCGCCGCGGTCAGAGAAGCGGCAGAGGAAATCGCCTGATCTCCCCTGAACTTCCCGACGCAGTTGCATAAATCGCCACTGTGTCGGGAAATTTTTGCAAAAATCAGGGAACGAATACAGATCAAAAAACTCAATTGTTATAATTTATAATGTATAATAAAAATATAATTTACTAAAATTCTAATTGGAAGAAAGCAACTAAAGCTACTGATCTGAAACTCAAGAGCCTAGGCACATCTCTCCTGAGCTGTACAACAATACTTCCTGTGTTGGGCATGGCATCTGTCGCTCATGCTTAAAATTGCGAAGGCAGTAACTTTAACAGCCCAGCTCCGGCAGATACGGCAGGCGCAGTGCGCTTGTTCGCTGAAGACATCCCAGATACCGACCACGTCAAAGCACTACTTGGCGCCTTCAACGAAGCTTACCAAAACATCAACGTAAAGATTGAAAGCGACGCGTTCGACGTGATTCGCGATCAGCAAATTTCGTCATTTCAGCGATCAGATGGTACGCAGAACGTCATGCAGATTATTCCGTAATGGGTTTCGGAATGTCACGAAGCAGGCTTTGTAGAGAGCCTGGCTCCGACGATCCTACAGTGCTAATCCAACCAACCAGCGAATTTCCTACAGTTGAATCCAGTGCACGTTTTCAGAATCCAACTGCAGGAAAAAGTCGAACCAATCAGTTAAAGGCTACCGTCTTTTGTTCCTGTTCGCCCAAACCTTCGACCCCAAGCCGAATTTGTTGACCAGTCTTGAGATATATAGGTTCAGGCTTTTGTCCCATGCCCACGCCTGGAGGCGTGCCAGTTGAAATGACGTCACCGGGCTCCAGGGTCATGAAACGACTGCAATATGAAATGAGCTCCGCGACACCAAAGATCATCGTTGAGGTTGAGCCGTCCTGATACCGGACACCGTCCACCTCAAGCCACATCGACAATGCCTGCGGATCTGGGATTTCATCTCGCGTAACCAGCCACGGACCAATTGGACCAAACGTGTCGCAGGATTTTCCTTTGACCCACTGACCACCCCGTTCTATCTGAAACTCGCGTTCAGAAAGATCATTCACGACGCAGTAGCCCGCTACATGAGATAGCGCATCGTCTTCAGCGACATGACGAGCAGTTTTACCAATAACTACGCCTAGTTCTACTTCCCAGTCAGACTTGTTTGAGTCCTTTGGAATGGTGACATCGTCATTAGCCCCTACGACAGCGCTGGTTGCTTTCATGAACATGATCGGCTCTTCGGGGATTGGCATATTTGCTTCCTTGGCGTGATCACTATAGTTCAAGCCAATGCACAAGAACTTACCAATCCCAGATACGCAGGCCCCCAAGCGAGTCCCCTCATCGACCAAAGGGAGACCATAAAGGTCCGTGCTCCGAATTCTCTCCAGCTCAGAATCTAACAGCGCGCGGCCAGAAACATCATCGACAACCGATGACAGATCCCTGATCTTCCCCTCTTGATCCAAAATTCCCGGTTTTTCCTGGCCCGGTGAGCCAAATCGAACAAGTTTCATATCATCTCCAATTTTATGCAAAGTAAATTTCGTGGCTACGGCTTAGTCTAGAAAGTCCGATACGGGCATTCCTCGAACACCGCAGTCCACCGCAAAGAGAGCCCCTTCGTTGGGGTTTTCGTCGACTGCTTGTCTGCTTAACCCTGACCGAGCCGTTGTTACAAACAGAGTTTTCATATCCGGTCCACCAAAACAGCAACTCGTTACGTTCGTTGCAGGAATACTGACGGTTCGGTCCATATTTCCGCTTTGATCAAAGCGAACGACACTGCCGCCGCCCCAACGCGCGTTCCATAGATAACCCTCTTCGTCCATTGCTGACCCGTCGGGTACGCCTAGTGGGCAATCGGTATTGAACCGTTTAATTGAACCAAGTGTTCCATCAGTATTATGAACAGCCGAAAATAGAGCCCCTTTCATACTGTCAGCAAAGAAAAACTCACGATTGTTTGGACTCCATGCGAGGGTATTCATAATACCCAATGTTTCAGGAAGAAGAGGAACTGTGCAACCATCGGACGTAACGCGAAATATGCCGCCGATGTCTGAGTTTATTTCGATGGGCGCCCCATCTTCAGCGATATTGTTCTGCATAGAGCCAACCCAAAAGCTACCATCCGGAGCAACTTTTCCATCGTTAAGGCGTGCGAGAGGGTTATGTTCGATTGGGTTGCACATCGGGCTGACTGTTCCGTTTTCGAAGTCCAACAAAACTACTCCCGCCCGACAGGCAATAATCAGCCTGCCAGACCGACAAAGGCCAATCGCGGAAGGCCTGCGGACAGTACACATGTCCACATCGCCTGTCGAAACTTGAAGCTTAAAGACTGAATCCCCTTCAATATCCACGAAATATAGAAAGCCTCCGACGCAATCCCAAACGGGGCCTTCACCAAGCGATAGACGCAGGTCAGCGTGTAGAATTTGGACGTGTGAGGGTAAAGAAGTCATTTTGCGATGAGTTCCCTTGAAAGTCGAGCACAACGCTCCTTTAGTTCTGATGAAATTTCAGCAACACGCTCCGGTGACATGCGGTGAACCACGCCAGTCACTGAAATCGACGCAACAACTTCATCGAATGGTCCAAAGATAGGAGCTGCAATACAAGACGCACCTAATTCGTTCTCCTGCACCTCAGTTGCAAATCCCTTAACTCTAATATCCTCCAGTTTCTGCTCAAGCTCACCCCGATCAGTGATTGTGAATTGGGTGAGCTTAGTAAACTCGATATTATTTAAGACCCATTCTCGTCTTTCGTCCGGGAAAAAAGCCAAAAGAACCTTACCACATGCACTAGAGTGATAATTCGACCGAGCGCCGGCGTAGGCGGTCGCACGAACACCTAGTTGACTTTGCAGGGCTTCGACAAGGATCGCTTCCTGAAAGTATGGCATCGCCAAATTAACTGTTTCTCCAGTAGACTGGCACAGCTCTCGGAGAACAGGGCGACTGAGTTCCAAAATAGGTAGATTCTTGGATACTTGCCTTCCCAATTCTAGACATCTGAGGCCCAATTTGTATCCCTTAGGATTGCTCGTTCGCATGAGAAACCCTAAAACAACAAGACTTTCTGCCAAATTGAACACTGTCGTTTTATTCAAACCGAGCGTTTCAGTTAACTTAGAAAGCGGCGTTGCCTCCCTGTTGTTCATAACAGCGGATAAGATTGCGTCAGCCCTTGCAAGAGACTGAATCCTTGGCTCCTGGGCCTCAACCAGCGTGGCAATTTCCATGAGTACTCCTGTCGAATGTTCGCTAATATTTTACATTATAGAACAGTTTTCACTTCTCACCACAACCCAATTCACCCCAATAAATACATTATTGTATAATTTTTTATTGTATTATATCATAATGTATAATAAATTAATGTCAACAACACAACGCTTTGGAACAACAAAATGACCGTTGAGCGAAAACCCTGGGGGCAAGTTGGGGCTTCAAACGCAAATCTATACACGATCACCAATCGTGTAGTAGCGTCCGTTGAGTTGACTGACTTTGGTGCTGCGGTTGTTCAAATGAACATGCCATGCCACAAAGGTGAGATCGCGGATTGTGTACTGGGATATGATACACTTCAGGACTACGTGGACACGCTGACTTACTTCGGATTCACCAAAGATTGCGTGCCCCTTGCGCTGTGGACCAAGTTCAGCGCTGTCAAAGCCAATATCGTTCACAACGCCTGCATTTTTGACAAGGTCATAGAAAGCGATCTGGGTGCAAGCGTTAGCTATCATTTTGCTCGAAAGGAAGACTATTTATGGGTCTCTTAGATGGAAAATCCGGCATTGTCACAGGTGCCGCACAAGGATTTGGTTTGGCCACCGCAAAACGGTTGGCTGAAGAAGGCGCTGCGGTGGCCTTGGTGGATATCAAGGCGGACAAGGTTAATGCCGCTGCTGCATCGCTCGTTTCCGAAGGTCTGAATGCCATCGCTGTAAAGGCTGACGTCTCTGACGAAAATGCAACTATTCGTATGTTGGATGAAGCTGAGCAAGCCTTTGGTGAATTGAACTTCATTCATCAGAATGCAGCGATTCAGGTTGAAAAGCTGCTGCACGAGACAACACTAGACGAGTGGGATCAGTTGATGGCAGTCAACCTGCGCTCGATGTTCCTGGGGGCAAAACACATTTTGCCTCGAATGATGCGTTCAGGCGGTGGATCGATTGTTAACAGTGCCTCCATTCTGTCGTTGTCAGCTGACGAAGTGCTACCGCTCTACTCAGCTAGCAAACACGGTGTTCTGGGATTGACACGCGGCATCGCGGTTACCGAGGCCTATGCAAAGGCTGGAATTCGCTGCAACTGTATTTGTCCTGGAGACATCAGGACGTCAATGGTTGAACAATACTGGGCTGCTCAACCTGATCCCGCGAGCGCTGAAGCTGAGACAATGGCGCACTATCCAATGAAACGTATCGGTGAACCGAGCGAAATGGCAGACACCGTACTCTATCTCGTGTCTGACCTTTCGTCGTTCGTCAACGGAACAAGCATCGTGGTGGACGGTGGTGTTATGGCAAAGGTTTATTAGGACTAATTCTATGTATTAGCGTATGCGCGAGACATTTCCTTTAACCTCCGGTCCGGACAAGGAAGTGCAGACCGGATTGAGTTGTACGCCTCGCTCAACTAAGGAGCCCCTAAGCCTTAAGCAGGTTTTATGGGCTCAGGCCCAGCCCTCATCCTGATCTCTTGCTCTCCGCTCAGCGGAACGATCTTTCGGATCACCATATCCGCCGCCACCTGGCGAGCTGATAGATATCTGATCCCCTTTTCGGAACCCAATTCGATTGAACTTACTAGCCGAGGTTTTGTTACTGTCTTCACAGGCTGTGACGAAATCCTGCGAAGACTTGCGCCGGATCAGAACGCTTCCATTTTGCCCTTCACCCCCGCCCTTCATACCCCAGGGCGCGATTTTCTGCCGGTCAGACATGAACGACACTTCCATGTCGTCCGACAGGCAAGTCAGCACTTTGTTCACACCCAGGCCACCGCGATACTCTCCATCGCCGCCGCTACCGGGGATCAGACCAAAAGACTCGATGCGCCAGGGAAATCTTGTTTCAAATACCTCAACGGGGTTCATGCGAGAATTGCCGTTGATGCAGTTCGTAGCATTGTGGCCATCAGCAACAGGTCTTCCGCCCCATCCTGCACCTGTAAAATCATAACAAACAGCATAGTTTCCAGTTCTCTCGTCCGTGGCGCCAAACAAGAAGTTCGAATGCGTACCGCCGTCGGGAGCAAATGCACGCTCAGGGATCGCCTGGGCCAAAGCGCCGACGACAGTGTGACAAATTCGAATGTGGGTCTCCGTATTGCCGCCAACCTCTGCGGCGGGAAAATCTGCGTTAACAAGTTTTCCCGGTGGCGCCACGATTTTAATTGGGCGAAAGGCACCGGAGTTTCGGGGAATTTGCGGATCAGTCAGGTGCAAAATAGCATTGTATGTCGCCGACCATGCTACTGACAAAACCGCGTTAATCGGACCACGCGATTGGTCGTCGGTGCGGCTGAAATCCGCAACAATTTTATCCTGCGAAACATACAAATCGACAGCAATCTTGTACGCTTGATCGGTTACGCCATCGTCCTCCATATAGTCTTCGAAAGAATAGATACCGTCCGGGATCGACGTGATTTCAGCTCGCATGCGTCGCTCCGCATAGTCTTTCAAATCATTGCAGATTTCACGATATCGGTCAGGACCATATTCCCTGATCAAATCAATGATCCGAGATTCCCCTCGATTCACCGCGCTAATCAACGCCCTGAAGTCCCCATGGTTCTGGCGGGGAGTACGGTGGTTGGCGAGCATGATTTTCCAAACGGGCTCCACATCCCTGCCTTTTTCTTGGATCTTCACAGGGGGAACCCGCAATCCTTCCTGATAGACTTCGGTCGCTTCACCAGGAAACCCGCCCGGAACCATGCCGCCAACTTCTGCAATATGACCGATTGCCACCGAAAATCCAAAAAACTCACCCTCAAAGAAGATAGGCTTGATCAGGGTGTGTTCCGGCGTGTGCATGCCGCCACGAAACGGATCGTTGTGGATGATCACATCACCTTCATCCATCTCAGACAAGGAGATTTCCTTGATGATTGATGCAACAACCAAAGGCATGCCACCAACCTGGGCCGGCTGAAAATCAGCCGAGGCAAGCAATTCACAGCTGTCGTCGGCGATACCACAAGTGAAGTCCCGACCTTCGTTGAAAATGGTCGAATATGATGTCTTCATCAGAACAATGCCCATTTCTTCAGCAATGCTCTTCAGGCGTCTGTCGACGATGTTCATGTCTACCAAGTTCATGATTGCTTCTCCGAGCGCCATTCCTTGATGGGCACTAAGCTTTTTGCATTGTGTCTGGATTCTCGCTCCTGGTACCATTCCATGTCCCAGACCGAGCTGAATGGACCAATCTTGGAGCCGTCATCATTAGTGTAAAAAAGACCTCTGTCGTAGATGAGCTCACCGCAATTGATGCACTTGCGATACTCTTCGACGTACAATCCGTTTGCCGAGTATTTCACGTCAATTCCCCTGAATTTCTTTGATCACCAGCACACCAGAAGGTTTTCGCTCAACGCTTTGGCCGGCATTTATTGGCACAGTCGACACATCCTCTTCGATCACCGCAGGACCATGGATCTGGACACCGACGGGAAGACGCATTCGATCATAAATCGGCGCGTTGACGCTGCCCTCCTCAAACCATACTTCGCGATAAGTTTTCGGTTTGGAGGTCGTTTCACCATAGGTCGCTACTATATCCGGCTTTGGCTGTGCAACGATGCCAGTCACAGAAAGATTTACGATCTCGATCGGTTCTCCGGGCAAACAGAATCCGTATTTTTCGTCGAATTCGGAATCAAAGTTGTTTCGGAGCGTATCCATATTGTTTTTGTCGAACTGATCAAAACCAAATGGGACGCTGAGTTCGTAGTTTTGTCCCTCGTAGCGAAGATCGACATAGAGCTTCATTTCAACACCTTGGTCATAGCCCTGTCGCGAAAACTCCTTGTTCACCGTGTTGCGAAGCGAAGTAGCGACGTTATTGAGCCGGTCGAAATCCAGAGAACCCGAACGCATCTGAACAGTGCGCTGGCTATCAATTCTGGCATCTGCGCAGGTGAAGCCAAATGCCGAGAACTGGCCAGGAAAAACAGGGACAGTACCCGACTTAATATTGAGCAGGCGCATCAGGTCGGCGACATGAACCGGCCCTGCTCCGCCAAATCCCATCAGGGAGAAGTTTCGCGGATCGTGGCCATTTTCCACAGCCATGCGTCGAAGTTCTGACGCGACATTGTTATTTGCAATATCGATAATCGCCTTTGCTGTTTGTTCAATGCCCAATCCCAGTTTATCGCCTATTCTAGTTATCGCGGATCGCGCTGCTTCCAGATCCAGAGTGAGCTTGCCGCCCAAGAAATTGTTGTGGTCGATCCGAGATAGGATCACGTTTGCATCCGTGACTGTGGCGTCGGTTCCTCCACGGCCATAGCAGGCAGGTCCGGGCCTCGACCCGGCACTGCGTGGTCCAACTTGCAACATCCCGCCATTGTCGACCCAGGCGATGGAGCCACCACCTGCGCCGATGGTGCGAACATCGACCATTGGAATCTGGACAGGAAGACCCCACTCAACTTCGAAATCCGTGGTCAGGTTCACGTCTCCGTCGATGCAAATTGCACAGTCAGATGATGTCCCGCCCATATCAAAAGTCATCACTCTTTCAATACCATTGGCCTCAGACACATGTTGCGTTGCAACAACTCCGCCGGATGGACCGGAGAGCAGCAGTTGAACTGGCTGTTGGCAGGCCACCTCGGGGGTGGTTTCCCCACCATTCGATTTCATGATCGCCACATCAGCATTGGGCATAAGCTGCCCAATTTTCTCGATGATCTTGGGCAGTCGGTCATTAACGATTGGTTTGACATATGCGTCGGCAATCGTCGTTGAACTGCGCTCGAACTCTTTCCACTTTGGAAGCACGTCGTATGAAATCGATATGGGCATGCCCGGAACTTCCTCTTCGAGAATCTCCTTGGCCCTCTTTTCATGCTTCGGCGATATGTAGGAAAACAGGAAATTCACCGCGATAACTTCGATGTCGCCTTGATCCCTGATTTGGCGCGCGATCGCCCGAAGTTCCTTTTCGTCCAAGTCCACAAGCGTGTCACCTTCACTGGAGATACGCTCAGAAACACCAAAACAATTTTTTCGATTCACCAGGCTTTCAGGTTTCACCCAGAATGCATCGTAAATGCCCTTCCGGTCGCCGCGCCCGATATGGGGGACATCAGTGAAGTTCTTGGTCGCAATGTAGCCAACAACCGCACCGTTGCGTTCTAGAATTGCGTTGGTGGCGATGGTTGTACCCAACCTAATTTTTTCAACACGATCAGGTTGCTGGAATTCCTTCAGGCCATCAAAAATACCCGTGGCCGGATCTTCAGCATTCGAAAAATACTTCCAGGCTGTCGCCGTTTTCGCTTCTTTGTCATAGGCGACATAGTCGGTAAATGTGCCACCGATATCAATGCCGAGTACAATATTACGCGCGGTACCACCGTCTTGCGTTTGTCCGCGATCATCGCGCGTTGTGTCCAGATCTCTGTTCATTGACTTTCCTGGGATACGCCGGCAATTGCGTGAAGAAGTTCCGCTTCTGACACGTTGCCAGAAATAAACTCGTGAGTAATATTTCCGCGCCGAAGCACATAAATCCGGTCACAGGTATCCAAAAGATCGCTCAACCGGTGGCTCACGATCATTACCGAACAACCTGTTTCCGGAAGACGCCGAATTTGCTCCAGAAGGGGTTGGCCTGCCTTGACAGACAAAGCGGCAGTTGGCTCATCCATGATCACAAGCTTTGGCGAAAAGGCAATTGCACGAGCGATAGCAACCAGCTGACGCTGTCCACCACTCAAGGCGGTGACAGGCTCTTCCAGGCTTGGCAATTCAAGTTGGAGAATGTCCAATAGTTCCTGTGATCTGGTCAGCATCCTTTCCTTGTCGATAACTTTGAACCGGCCCAATTCGAACCGGGTCAGTTCCCTGCCCAGAAATATGTTTTCAACGATCTCGAGATTGTCGCAAAGAGCAAGATCTTGGTAGACCATTGAAATCCCGAGTTCTTGAGCGTGTTTCGTTGTCAAGTTATTCTCGGTTTTGTTGTTGACCAGCAATTCCCCGGTTGTTGGCGTCACATCTCCCGCAACCATTTTCATCAATGTCGATTTTCCGGCACCGTTGTCGCCTGCAAAGCCAACGATCTCCCCCCGACCGATTTCAAAGGAAATGTCGTCCAATGCAGTGACTGCACCGTAGGATTTACCCAGGTTCTTTGCCTGTACTACGTTTTCGCGCACGGTCATCTTTACGCTCCTTTTCCGCGGTTCATGACCAGAGAGTCGACTGCGATGGTGATAATCAAAATAATTCCCGTAGCTACCATCTGATAGAAGGTGTTTACTCCGGCCAAGCTAAGGCAGTTGGCAATGCTTGCCATCATGAGCGAGCCGATTACAGTGCCCCATATCGAACCATATCCGCCAAACAGACTGGTTCCGCCAATGATCGCTGCGCTGATTGCATTCAGAGCAAGCAATTGGCCGATGCCAGGAGGCCCCGCGTCCAGCAGAGATGCCTGAATGACACCCGCAAGCGCTGTGAATGCGCCCATCAGTGCAAACAATCCGATGGTCATCAACGAAATACTGATCCCTACGCGCCTAGCGGCCATCGGGTTACCACCGAGGGCATAGATATACCGACCAAACGTTGTGTTGGTGCTGATCCAGTTTGTAGCCAAAACCAAGATCAGCAATATCACAACTGGAAACGGCAGGCCGCGATAAATGTAGAAAACCAGCGTGGCTCCAATCGTCGCACCTAAAATTACCAAAAGTTGCAACCAATCGAGTAGGCGTGAGATCGGAAGCTTGGGCTGCCCCGAGAAGATTTGCCGAAATGCCTTAAAAGTGAAATAACCGCCGGCAAGAAGGATGAGAACCACCGAGTAGACTGGCGGCAGGTAGCTGTTGGAAATTAGATAGAAAGACTCATTCGCGCCAGCGTGTGTCTGACCTTCAGACACGATAAACGCCATTCCCCGTATCCACGAGAAACCCGCAAGAGTCACTACAAAGGACGGAACCAAAAGAATTATTCTGATAGACCCATTGATCAAACCAAGCAAAATACCCGTCGCAAAGGCGACGATTAGCGTGATGAACGTTCCCACTTCGTAGACGACCTGTAGCTGAAAAATGACAACGATCACTAATGCCATTATGGCACCCGCTGACAGATCGATTTCACGTGCAATGAGTAACCATGTCATACCGATTGCAAGAATGCACGTGACCGTCATTTGAACCGAAAGCGAAGTCAGATTTCTCGGAGTAAGAACAAATCCATCAGTCCAGACCAAGTCAAAAGCCAACCATATGAGAATTGTTGCGAATGCTAATAATAGCAGTCTGATTTTCCGTATATCAGCTGCCAAAGTACTGTTTTTTAAGTCGCGCGCGCGTGCATTTGCCATATTACAACCTAGTATTTCTGTCCCGCCGACCGCAACAATCAACTGACAAGGTTTGTAGAAAAATGGTGACGGACACAGGTTGTAACCGTCACCATAAATTTGCAATTACTATTTGCAATTACTAGAGGAACTTCTCGGCACCGGCAGGCAAGCTGTCTGCGGGAAGGCCTTTGAAGATCGTCTTAGCGTCCACATAGGCGGGGCTATACTGATCCAGGTATTCAACCAGATTATCGCGTGAGACGTGGAAGGCCTCAATTGGCGAGAGCGGGACGGTCACGTCGCCAGCGGTGTATGTCATTGGCGGGTTGATAGCCTCTCCCTTTGCCAGCTTGGCACATAACTCGCCAGCTGTTCGACCCATCACATCAAATCGAGTGAATGTAGAGAATGTCATTTTCCCTTCGGCGATCAGGCGGCAAGCCACGGTCGTCGCATCCTGACCTGATACAAAGGCCTTTCCAGCGAGACCGGCTTGCTCAAGCGCAGCAATACAACCGCCTGCTGTGCCGTCGTCGTTGCAAAGGAACCCGCGAATATCGTCGTTGTTTGCAGACAATGCGTTTTCGGCCTGCTTTCGTGCACTTTCTGGATCCCAGCCGTCATGGAACTCGTGACTGACAACTTTGACCTTACCAGAGTCGATTAGCGGCTGTAGTACATCATAATATCCAGCCGTCATTTCATCCGCGACGGCATCTCCTGCCTGGCCGGAGGCGATCACCCAGTTTCCTTCGAGCCCGACGGCTGCATCCGCGCCTTTTGCGGCTGATGCGCCGACGCCGCGATTGTCGCGCGAGACAAACGCTGAAAGATCTGGACTTGGTATGGCGTTATTATAAGCAACAACGGGCACGCCTTCGCTGACCGCCTTGCGCACCATGTTTTTACCCGCTCCAGCATTCACCGCAATAATGGCGAGTGCATCGATGCCCTGTGCCAGCAGATTGTTAACATCATTCAACTGCTGGTTGGCGTCAAAATTGGCCTGAACTGCTACAGTCTCAAAACCGGCAGCGCTCACCGCTTCCTTGAAGTACGGAAGGTCAAGGTGTTTGAAGCGAGGGACAGAAAATGTGGACATGGCAAAACCAATTCGCCCTGTTTTTCCTGTAGCCAAGGCCGGCATGCCCAGCGATGCAGCAGCAACCGCGCTGCCACCGATTTTCAGAAAGTCGCGACGGCTGGCCGTCAGAAGTTTATGTTTCATTTAGTCCTCCTAGTGAATCGTTTTTCTATGTAACTGATATTTAACTTATAACTTATATGTTATTACTAATCGGGTCAGGAGTCAACCGTGTATCATCTCGTGTAGCCAGTAGTGTGGTGAGTCGGCCTAAGTCTCTTGCCGTGCCAGAAAACAGCAGGTGCACCGCAAACGACAAGCAACTAAGGATTACAAGGGTCTTCGACCGATTATCGAATTGGCACCGCTAGGTTTTTTCCAGTTCGGAAATGTACTCGGAAATCGATTTGCAACCGTGCTTTATGTCGGCAGCAATTGCTTTGGCGGCGTATTTGGCATTCCCGTCCTGCAGCGCTTCTATCAGCTTTATATGATCAGGGGCTCCGATCTCAACAGGTATGCTTTGAGAATAGTACACACGAAGAATTGGCCCCATCATTGCCCATAACATTGATATAGAGGACAACAACATCGGCATCTTTGCGCATTCGTAGACCAAAAAATGGAAGCTGCGGTTAAGTGCCTGGGCCTTAGATCTTTGCCCGCCTTGTTCCGCATCAATAAATTGATCATGAAGACCCGAAAGCTTCTTAAGATCCGCTTGGCTGACTTGACCGGCTGCCCGTTCAGCCGCCAGGCCTTCGAGTGCCAGCCGCATAGCCACAATCTGTTCAAACCTCGATGTTGACAGTTTGGGAACGGCAAAGGCTCTTAGGGAAGACATTTCAACGGAATCTTCGGCAACTAATCGAATCAATGCTTCACGTACAGGAGAAACACTGGTTCCGGTCTGCTCTGCCAACTCATTCAACTTTAGCCTTTGCCCCGGCTCAAAAACTCCTGTGATTAATTGTTCTCGCAACTCCAAATAGATTGGTCCACTTAGGGTCTGAAAATTTGATGGACTAAGCGTCGGCATGTCTGAGAGACCTCATAATCAAAAATCGGCGACTGAACACCAATACATATAACAAATAATATATATTCTTATACTGTGCCAGTAGATTTCTTACCACAGACCGTCTAGACAGCCCGGATAGCCAAATCTATCACCTTTGAGAACGGTGGATTATTCCAAGGGTTTAACCATCGAAATCAAACTGTTGGGGCACTACTGCTGTGTTGATCCTCCACGCGCGTGTTTCCCTGTTAACTTTCACCTCTATATATAACATATAACTTATAACATAAATTATGAGAACTTTCAAGGATCAGCTTACTTTTGATAAATCCGCCAATTTCATTGGCGATGCGCCACAGTATCTTGCCGGTGAAGTAAGCAGTAATTTCAGGTTAGGAATGCTGCCTAGACCCCTCGCGTTTGAAAAGGCTGAAGGACTAATTTTGCATGATGTAGATGGCAATCGCCTAATCGATGGAAGCAAAGTTTTATCCAAGAGCTGTACGGCCTGCTCATTGAGCTTGCGACGCTCCAAATCACTTGCATCTCTGCATCTGTTAGAACTCGTTCACGCTCCTGTTCTTGATGCCTCGGTTTAATATGATCAGCGGGGGAATGTTCAAGGTATCCACTTTCAACTAACCAGCCAAAGAATTTTCGTATGTGGACTAAGGCTCTATTAGCTGCTGTATGCTTTCCACGCTCTATCGGCTCATCAAGGATCAAGTGAATATCGGGATGCTTTACATCATGAAGCAGCTGGCCTCCGAGCGCAGACACAATATAAAGCCTTATATTGTTTCAGCTTGCTTCCAACTCGAGTTCTTGGGTTTGGCATATCTATGGATAAACTCTGACACCATACGCTCAATAGTCATTTGCTGTTTAGCAAGTTTATCTCTTTTTTCAGAACGAGGGTCGATCCCCATGGAAACAAGTCGGCGCAACTCATCGGTTTTTTAACGCGCCAAATTAAGCTCTAGATCAGGATACTTTCCAAATGTGACACGCCCCATCTTGTTCCTGAAACGAAAGGCATACGAAAAAGACTTAACGCCTGTAGGAGACACACGAAGCTGCAAACCGCGGGTGGATCTATCTCGATAGTCTTCGCGCTGGGCGGGGATCTTAAGCTTATCCAACCATGGAACCGTGAAGTTGACTTCTTTGGTCAGTAGGGAAACGCTGGAGAAACAAAATACATATTCTTGCAAGCAATCTATGACCCAGTATGATGCAATAGATTACTGTTTAATCGCTGCATATATGCATTAATGATGGGATATGATCCAGCATAGTGCAAAAAAAGAGCAGCTAACTTTTAATCAGTGGGTCGCAGGTTCGAATCCTGCACGGCTCACCACTAAAATCAAAGGCTGAGCGAAAATCACGCTGAACCTTTTGTTTTGGGGCTGTATTTTTCTTATGGATCATTGGTCTATAGGGAATAGTCCTAACAATTCATAAAGTGTAGGATTACCCAGCTTTTTTAAACCCAAGCTCAGCTCGTCTCATCATTTGCGTTCAATATTTCAAGCTTTAGGGTATAGCTATAAGGCCGTTTGACTCATTAATGTTAAACTTCTCTATCCTTTTGCATGTGACAAGTTATATTCTCAGATGTGTGGACGTAGCGAGACATCATGACCAGCAATAGACCCTATCCAGTTGAAGTAAAACTTGGCTCTAATTATTTTTGGTGCAGCTGTGGAAAGAGCGAGAACCAACCTTTCTGTGATGGAAGCCATGCTGGCTCTGATTATAGTCCCCAGAAATTAACCGCAGAAAAAACGGGAACGGTCTATCTGTGTGGCTGTAAAAAGACATCTAACAGCCCTTTTTGTGACGGAAGCCACAACAGCTTAAATCTACCTGAATTAGGCAATAAAAATTTTTCGGCGAATGTCCAGCCAGACAACTTAAACATCGAAATAATGGAAGATGAGTCAATTTTAATTGCCTCTTTGCGAAATAATATCTCTCACCTAAGTGCTTGCGGGGGGACAGGAAAATGCTCAACCTGCCGCATAGAAATACTTGAGGGACTAGATAATTGCCATCCTAGAAATGAGTTGGAACAAAAACTTGCTGACAAATTATCATTACCTGAAAATATTCGACTAGGGTGCCAAACCAAGTTGAAAGGAGAGGTAAAGTATAGAAGGCTGCTTTTAGATAAAAAAGATATAGAGCTAAATAATCAGGTTTCTGAGCAACGAATTGAGTCTGTTGGCACTCTCAGAAATCTAACAATTTTGTTTTGTGACATAAAAGGGTTTACCCCATTTTCTGAGGCGCTCTCTGCTTATGACGTGATATTTATTTTAAACCGTTATTTTTCTATAATGCGAGAAGTCATAATCAGACATGAAGGTGAAATTAATAATTATATTGGCGATGCAATATTAGCGATTTTCGGATTAAAGGAATCTCGACAACAAGCACTACGCGCTGTGAGCGCTGGTGTAGAAATGCTTAAAGCAATGGATGAATTTAAGTCCTATTTGAAAACGGCCTATGGTCGGGATTTCGATATACGGGTCGGAATTCACTTTGGAGAAGTAATTTCAGGTTCAGTTGGTTTCGGCGAAGACAAAAAAGTGACCGTTATAGGCGATACTGTAAACAGTGCGAGCAGGATAGAAGCAATAAACAAAGATGCTGGTACACGACTTCTCGTTTCTGAAACAGTTTATGAACAAGTAAAAGATAATGTTACGGTAAAAAATTATCTTAGATTAAAACTGAGAGGAACCAGTAATTTAATAACACTTCATGAAATTAGTGATGTGAAAAAAGAAGCATTAAAACTAAATATCACTAAAAATGAAAAAATTATCGATGGTGAGACATGGTTTAGAACATTGCCAAGTAATGAATTGAAGCTGGGCGAAAAGAAAAAATACAATCTAAACGAAAAAGAGATACTTTTGATCAATCAAGGAGATATCTTTGCAATTGAAAATCTCTGCCCTCATATGAACTTACCCCTAGATGTTGGCCAGACCACTGATGACGATACAATTTTGTGTCCCTATCACAATAGTGAGTTTTGTTTTAAGTCTGGAGAAGTTAGAAAATGGGTTGGCGAAAGGCCTGAGAAAAAAGTAGGGGAATGTAAGCCACTAAATATAATAAGTGTGCACGAAGATGAAGATTACATTTGGGTGAAAGAAAACTAGAAGGCTCACTTTTGACCGGTTGTCCATCTCATAAAGATGGAAAAAACCTCGTAAGATTAAGTTTCCTTTGCGGGAAACATTATTATTGGTAAAATTCTTACTTGGGAGCTTTAAACTTTAGGGGAACAAAAAACGAGAGGCCTTAATTGAATAAGGATACTGGTCATGCGGTTTTCTTAAAAAAGGCGCTCAGTATTCCCAATTCGCGTTATTCTGGGAAAGGGAATTATATTTGGTGATGTCGAGACCTTGCAGGGGAGATGGTCAAACAAGAACTTTCCCTAGCCACACCACAAGTCCCGAATGCCGACTACAAACATCTGAAACCACCCAACGCCAGACCAAAGCTAAGCTAGCGACCCAAAACCAAAGATCAACCCCATGCACCCCTTACTGCTGAAGGGGCTTGCAAGAATCTATGTCCCGCTTGAGGTTTCGGCAAAAGCCGCACTATACGCACTTGTTTTGCTAGACTTATTGCTCAGTCAGTGAATTAACGAGGTCCGATAATCTCTCTATTATAGCCGGCGTGATATGAGTGAAACTTTGCACCCCAAGCCGTCAGAGCATCAATAGCATTTTGCTTGGCATTTCCTAAACATAGCACACCGGTTATTTCGACTTGCTCCATTACTTCACCTGCTATTGGGCTTGCCGCATGGTTTCCAAGACGGACCATCATGCTATCGCTATCTACAAAAGCCTCTATCAATGTGGCTTCGGTGCCATCATCTGAAATGTGCCACTCATAGCTAATACTATTTTCTTCTTTAAGATCGTAAACATATTTTGAAGCACGGTCTCTAGACCACTTTTTAAAACTCTCGGAGTCTTTAACTTTACAATTAATAATTAAAACCATCCGGTCAGTGTTGGTATTTAATCCCGTCATAGGCTTCTCCATTTCTTAACATAATCAGACAAATTCTTAACTTCATCAGACTAACATATAAAACTGGCCGGTGGCAGTACCTCAAATTATTTTGGCAATTATAGCTAATCAACCACCAGTATTGGGAAGAGCTATTTTTTGGAACAACCTTGCTCGACAAGTAATGGCTCTGTTTTGGGGGCCAGGTCAAAGAGCAGTTTCTTCAACGAAGTGCAGCTTCTCACATGAGCGGCAAATAAAGGTATGCTGTCGCCAAAAAACCAATGATCCAAGCAATTGTTCTTAAGTAAGTTATACCTATTATGAAGCAGGCAGCGTATACAATCCTAGCCGCAAGAAAGACTTGAATTGCAAATACGGTACTCGGCGATGATATATCAGCATGTGCGAGCATCAAAACGGATGGTGCTATTAATGCCATTGCCAAAATAGAATTTTGGACTGCTCTTTCTGCTCGCTCAGCAATACCAGTAGATATAAGGTTTTCTCTATTTCCAAATAATGCCAATAGCCCGTGCTGCCGCCCACTTATTAACACTTGAACTAGAATTAACGGTACCAATAATAAGCCGTACATTGCTAAGTAAGACATTTCTAAAGTCATCTAATTACCCCGTAAAAATAAAATTACTCGGCTAGCCTAGCAAATGAGTCAATGCAAATAAATCCCTTAGTAAGTGGGAATGGGTTTTGTGAACTGGGGGCTACTATTACAAATTCGTAAATTAGAAACGCAGTTTTACGCAAAAAAGCTCCCAATATTTCTGCACTGCGTTATTCTGGTTTAAATCACTGGAGAGAAATATGAAGCATTGGCTAGCGATCCACACATACAGCAACAATGAGACCAAGAGAGAATGGCAAAGCCCCCCAGAGAGCGGCCCGTCAACAGACGAGGAATTTATAAGGATTGGCACATTTAAAAATGCAAAATGTTTGCAGCAATGGATGGGAACAGAGGATTTTTTCTTTTGCCATTGGAAGGCCGAAACCGAAGATGATATATATCAAGCGCTTAAAGAATTAGGTTCTGATATGACGCTTCAAACGGTTGTCTATGAAAGCCATCGGTTTGTTTCTGCCTATAAACTGACTGGGGAAGAAATCGCTTATCCTCCCTTCAAACCCTTGAGCGAATAATTATCCATATTTCAAAACCCAAATGAAATGTGAGCGCAACTTGTTTGTTTTATGCGTTGTGGAAATTTTCCAAATGTAAGATTCTTGCACCACATAAAGCTGTAAAAGTTAGCTACAGATAAGGCCTTTATTTTTATATGGTTTTGTCAAATGAAAGGTTCCCCCCAGCCCACATCGGGAGCCGGTCTTTATCACTTAGCCAAGCTTTCTCTGCATCGGTGCTGTCTCTGCCAAATTCTAGATTTCTGTGCGGGTAGCGACCAAATTTTGCCAACACTAGGCGGTGTTGCTCTACTGCTTGCTTGTTTCGGCCTTCAAACAAGGTGAAATTCGGATAGGCCGTAATCGCCATATCGATCACCTCGAAAGCACTTTCCAGATCACGAATATCCTCAGAGTGGGCTAGGGCCCAAGGAAGTAGATACAAAATAGCAGCGGGTAAAGTGAGAGTTTCTGCGATAAAATCTGGGCTGACCAGTTCTCTAACCAACTGGCGCCCTATTGTATCGAATGAAAAAGCCTCCTGGGTTCCCCTAAAACACGAGCGAGATAATTGATCTGCAAGTAATACCTTGGCGACTTTGCCCTCAAATGTGTCCCATTCACCGCCAACCAAACTAGGTGGTTCGGCTTTGAGCTCACGCACAACAGGGCAAAACGGTTGGCATAAATCATCTAATGCCGTGCCGCTTGAGAACCAGATTTTTAATAAGGGCTCAACAATAGCGTCGGTATTTAACCCTCTCCTTACTTCTGGATCAGACGTATCGCAGCCACACATATAATTTATGACGCTTTTAGGGCGCCGTGGCTCTGTCAAAGCCTTGATCACGTCGGGTAAATTGCGAAAGTTTTCGGCGGTAAGTGACGAAACAGTCATACTGCTTTCCTCTGATACAGGTGTCGGGTGCACATAAAATATTTCAACACCTTATTGAGAGCAAATTTTCAAAGGTATGACCAGTATTAATCGCTCAAAATATCGGCTGGAAATATTTATGCGCTGCGTTATTGTGACGCAAATAAATGAGGATTATCATGGAAAAGTTTAATCTAGTGGTCGACATTATGAACAATGGGCCAATGGAAAAAATGCAGGAATGGGTTCATGAAGAATTTTTGTTTTTCAAAGAGTATGGAATGCAGGATCGCGAAGAGTGGTTGTCGGAAATCAAAGATTTAGTAGAGGGCGACTGGAAATTTAATCAACCGACTCTCGTGGCGGAAAACAAAGATGTTTTAGTATTCAACCATATTGTAACTGAGGGTGATAAAACGTTTAGGGTAACGGCCGTAAACTTTATCAAAGAAGGCCAAACCTGGAGATTAACCACACATCGCACACTGGTCGAAGACTAACGGCATGACAAGCGCCACATCACAGCGCCTGACGGCGCTGTCTATGTGGGCAAGAGTGGATGGTACTTAGTTAGGTTTGCACAAAAATTGAGTGGTTAATCGCCCATCCAGTAATCGCCAATAGGTGTTATAACGGTCGTTGATGAAACATCCGCACCAGCTTCTTCACGGGCTTTTACAACGTCCGGGCGCAGGCCGAATGTTTGCATAAATTCTGGATTTGGCACATCCATCATAACGTAGACAGCAGTCTCATCTGGATTGGCCGCAGCCCAAACAATTTTTGCGCCTTCTGCGCCAGCTTCGTCTTGCAATGACTTTGCCATTTCTGACCAAGTCGCAAATCCTTTTGAAATATTAACGGTTACCAGCATGCTCGGCATAGGATTTCCTTTTTGATAAATTTACATGATACGTTCAAAAACCGTAGTGAGTGGTTTACAAAAATAAAGATTTACCTAGCGGCAATCCATTTAATTTCAGCAAAACAGTGATTATGCGGCTGATTTTTTAGGCACCCGGTTAACGAAAACCACGCCACTACAAGTCATCTTTTTCGACGCCATAACCGTTACGCTTAAGTGCGTCTATAGTTTCGACATGGTCATCTATTATAACCACCTCAAAATCTTGGATGAACATATACTTTGGATGGTCTACTGCTCTGAAAACTTCTTTGTCCCAGTTTTTGAAAAACCGTCCATTTGATGACTATTTCCCGCCTTGCAGGACAGACATTTTTAACCTCGGGGTCCCTTCATTTCATCGGCCGATAGCGCAATTGGAAACTCTTCACGCACCTTGGCATCAACTGCGCCAAAATAATTTGGGAAATGAGAGTTCAGGATTGCATCCGCGCTTTGGCTTGCACGCTCTAAAAGGTCGATCTTACCCTCTTTTTCCCAAGTATCAGACCGCTCTCGGTCCAAAAGCTGGGGATAGACAAATTCGGTTGTCATGTAGTTCAAAGTGTGCGGATTGCCCAAAAAATGGCCCGGGTCGATGGCGCATTGGTGGATTACATCAATGGCCATGGTTTCATCACTGACTTCAATGCCACGCAAGGACCGTAAAATCATTCCACCGGCTTCATTGTCGATCACCATACTTTCAAAACTACAGCCCATCAAACTTCCGATCATGCCCCCAAATTCACAGAGCCGGTTTGCCCCAGCGTGGGCAGCAAGCGTAAAAGTTAGCGCCTTTTCCAGCCCGTATTGGGCATCGGGAATTTTTGCGTCCGTCATGCCAGCACCTACTGATGTCGGAAGACCATAGTAATTGCCCATTTGAATCGCGGCCGCTCCAATAAGCGCCTGTTCACCGCCGCCGCCAGTAAAAGAACCGCTGCGCAGATCAGTGATAAAGGGCCAAGCAGCAAAACATATGGGGCAGCCCGGCGAGATTAGGTTGACAATGGCCACACAGGCCAAGGTTTCCGCAACGGTTTGGACCAGTGTGCCGGCCAAAGTGGCAGGCGCGGTCGCGCCGGCTTGTGGCGGCACTGCCAAATCAACGGTTAGACCTAGTTTGGCGGTATCAATCATGATTTCCATATTCTCGCGTCCAATCCGAAGCGGCGAGACAATGGGGCATCCTCCAAAGATTACCGAGGGCTTTTTCATAAAGCTGCCCTCACCACCCGATGCATGGTCAAACATCCGAATGGCAGGCGCAATGTGGCTGCGATCGCGAAAGGTTATGCAGGCTGGTTTCTGACTGCCTGCAAGGATCGCATAGACCGTGTTCATGTCATGCGCAAAATCATCTACGACATCGGTGGCCAAAACTGTATCGCCCAGCATGTGGATGTTTTCCAACCGGTCAACCAGTCGGGTGAAGTCATAAATATCGCGCAAGTCTGACGGGCGGTAGGACTTGTTTTTGGCGTCAAATGTTGTGACCGCTGTGCCTGAATTGGCAAAATAGACGCTTTCAGCAGTGCAATGCATATCGTCTTTGCCTGCCCGTTCACCTCGCGCATGGACATAAAATTCCTTTGCAGCACCCGCAAGTATATCATCCATCAAAGCCCGCGGAAAACACAGCCGATTATGCGCGTTTAAAAACGCACCCTTTGGTAGGACAAGATCTAGAAGTTCCTGAGAATGATCAGCCAAGCCAGTGTTTTCCAAAACGGTCAATGCAGCCTGATTGATATTTTCCATATCAAGCTCTGAGAGAGGACGGTAGCGACCACCGCTAAGCCCACCGCGCAC
This sequence comes from Rhodobacteraceae bacterium Araon29, assembly GCA_039640505.1. NCBI lineage: Bacteria > Pseudomonadati > Pseudomonadota > Alphaproteobacteria > Rhodobacterales > Paracoccaceae > Rhodobacteraceae bacterium Araon29. The sequence continues at coordinate 3,184,404 of CP046865.1, forward strand.
CGCTTCATTTCCGGTCATGGCTTGCTGGGCAGCGATGCGGCCGGCGCGCCCTCGCCCATTACGGCGTCGGGGCTTTGAAGTGGGATCGACCATGCGCAAATATCCTAACTCTAAACTGCAATCACCCGAATATACGGAAAACTAAAAGAAAGCCAAGATTATGATATTTTGAGCAGCAGGTTGGTTTTGAATTACTTGCAAACAGTTTTTGAAACAAACACAACAGGATTGGATAAGCAAAAAAACTCTTGCCCTAAATGAAACCAGCTATTCATTAAATATATAACGCGTATACTTAGGCATACCGCAGAGCTTGATCAGCGAGATATGTGATGAAAAATGAAACCACTTCGATCCCTGTGATTGATGTTAGCACCCTCGGGCAGGAAAACCCTTCCTCGGCGCTCTTTTCCTCATTCTATGATGCCTATCATCATTTGGGATTTGGCTACATTTTAAACCACGGTATTGATCCTGCTCTGGTAGACAGCGTTTTTGAGGCATCACGCCGATTTCATGCCATGCCTTTACAAGAAAAGATGAAAATTGCACTGGACCATAAGCATCGAGGCTATATCGCAATCGATACTTCTACCGATGTAAATTCTAAACTGGCAGAGGTCAAAAAACCCAATCAATCCGCAAGCTTTATGATGATGCGCGAAGACCAAGAAGAACGGGCTGACGTTTATCTTTCTGGCCCAAACCTGTGGCCAGCCCTCGAAGGGTTTCGCCCCGTTCTAGAGGCATTCAATACAGAACTTGAGCGTCTTGCCAAAAAACTAATGCGCGTTGCGCTTTTGTCGGCAGGCGTGAAAGATTTATCAGTGATCGAAAAATTCGATGAGCCAACAACATGGTTGCGCTTGTTGCATTATCCACCTTTGCCTAAGGGCAGCCCCGCAGACCTATATGGCTCTGCGCCACACACAGATTTCGGATGTCTGACAATTCTGGTTCAAGATGATATAGGTGGACTGCAGGTACAATCACCTGACGGGCACTGGTTAGACGTGCCAAAAATGAAAAACAGCTTCGTGGTCAATGTCGGTGACATGCTTCACCGGATGACCAACGGGCTTTTGCGCTCGACGCCTCATCGGGTCATCAATCGCTCAGGCCGCGAACGGTATTCCTGTCCGTTTTTTTATGACCCACACGTTAGTCTTGATGTGGCGCCGTTAAAAGGAACCGGCGCGCCAAAGTTTAAAGCTGTGAACTTTGGTGATTTCCTACGCAATGAGCTTGGTGCTTCTTATGAAAAACACAAAGACTCAGAAGGTTAAGCTTTCTTATGACGGGAAGTGAACGGCAAATATATTCACCCAACTATTGCACCCTATTCTGGGCTCAAGTGATTTTGGCATTAACTAGGTGCAAAAGCTAAAAGCTAGTCCCGATAAATTTGCCACTTTCTAGAACATAAAATGACGTAAAAATACATTGGCAGCTAGGATTGGAAATCCGATATCATTGAGATAAAGATCAAAACATATTAGCTATTGGATTTTAGAGCGTTCAGCATTACCAACTGAAAGGCGGTTTAGTTGCAAAAGAATTTAAACTTCACAAGCAAAGTTCGCTGTAACTGCAAAGGGCAGAGATGTGCAGTCGAGAGCCTTTGTAAATTTGGGTAAAAGCATGAACGATCCGACCGATTTTTTACCTCCAATTTGGTTGCGCTCTGCCAATATCCAAACAGCACTCGCCAGCAGTAAGCTTCGTAATTTCGTTAGCCGCGGCTTTGATGCGCAATCTGAAAAGCATATTTTTGATGTTGGTGGTGGGCTAAAAACAAGCTGTTATGTCAACAAGCACCCTCAGGCAAAAGGTATGATTGTCCTGTTTCATGGGTGGATGGGCCGGCCACAATCGACCTATGTTTTGTCAGCAGCAAAAAACTTTTTCGACAAAGGGTTCTCTACCGCGCGGGTTACTTTACCTGACCATGGCGATGCCGCGCTTTTAAATAAAGAGATGGTGCCAATCACGCGGAACACTTTCCTGTGCGGGTCCGTTGAGCAGATTTGTAATCTCGATCCTTCTCTGCCTGTTGGGCTGATAGGGTTTTCGATGGGCGGCAACTGCGCCCTGAGGATTGCGCGAAATCTGCCCACAGCACCCATCCCACAAGTCTGTCATGTGGTCGCGGTGAGCCCGGTTATTGAACCCGAGGAAACATGTACCCTAATCGACAGATCACCCTTAATCCGCAGATATTTCTTGAGCAAATTCGATAAGCTCTATCGCCAAAAGCAAGCTCAATTTCCAGAATACAGGTCTGCAAACGACCTGCTGGAACAAAAGACACTTCATGATCTGACAAAACTTTCCGTCCTTCGCTGGAGCGAATTTTCATCAGCTGAAATGTATTTTTCCGCCTATAAAATTCGAAAGGGCGATTTTGCCGAAGCCAATGTTCCTGTGACACTGCTCACAGCCAAAGACGATCCAATTGTTTCTGTCAATTCAGCGCGCGCGCTTGACGAAGGGCCGCAATTTGAAAGGGTTTTCACAAGCTATGGCGGGCACAACGGGTTCTTTGAACGCTTTCCTGGTCAGGTGTTCAGCGAGCAAATTGCAGCCAATCGGTTCACAACAGCGATGCGATAGACTCAGCGTAAAAATCCAGCGCAAAGGCAGCTCTTTCCGTCTATAAATTAGAATGAAGTTAGGCTCAGGCAGAACTGTAGACCAATCCAAAAAAATTCTAGTTTACTTTGTCCGGGAAAAGACTGTTCCAATTAGGTCTTTCATCGCCTGTAAATCTTAGGCAATATTTGGCAAAGGACGAACAGCTATTTAGTTCCGTATTAACAAACGATTGATGGATGCTATGATTTCTTTGCCCGATCTACTTGCCCCTTTTGATCTAACCGGGCGTATCGCGCTTGTAACGGGCGGCACAAGCGGTATTGGCCGTTCCTGCGTTGAACGGCTAACAGCCTACGGCGCCACAGTCGTTGCAACATGCGTCGAGGGCGTTGATAAACCCGAGTTAGAACTTGCCACTTTCAACGGGCTGCAGGGGGTAACTGTCCAGCCTTTGGATTTATCCAAATCAGAGTCAATTCACCGATGCATCGATACAGTTGTGAAGTCACATGGCCGCGTAGATATACTGGTCAATAATGCCGCAGTTGGATCTGCAACGGTCACAAAATGGGCCGACGACGCAGAAACACAAGACAGCCGCATGTTGGAAATAAACGCGGATGGCACTTTGAAAATAAGCCAGAAGTTTTTAGCGCTTCCAGATACGCCCAATAAAAAGCTGATCAATATCAGCTCGGTGGGCGGCGGCATCGCAGCCTTCCCGGGGTTTCGACTATCGGACGGGATGAGCAAATCTGCAGTTGCATTTCTAACCCGTCAGTTAGCAGCTGAAGCAGTGCATTTGAATGTCGATATTTTTGCCATTTGCCCGGGGGCTACAAACACGCCAATGTTTCAAGCCAGCACCTTGTCAAAAATGAGCCCGAGTGAACAAGAGCACTTTTTGCAACGCTTGCCCAAAGGCCGGTTGATCGAGCCGGAAGAGATTGCTGGCATTGTGCATTTTCTGGCAGGCCCAGCGGCAGGTGTGCTTCATGGCGCGGTGATTGATGCCTCAATGGGGCTTGGCGTGCGGCCGGGGTTGATGTCCGAGTATGGCAGCTAGTGCAATCCTGCGATCTCTAATATGCAGGTCTCAATCTCTGCCGTACCCTTTTCATGTTTTACTTGAGCAAAGAAAAACGGCCTGTGTTGCCTTTGCTGCAAGGCATCGCGCTGCATAACTTTTAAATCGGCGCCCACATAGGGCGCAAGATCAGTCTTGTTGATCACCAAAATGTCCGATTTGGTCAACGCAGGCCCACCTTTGCGCGGTATTTCTTCGCCAGCAGCCACATCAATCACATAGACGGTTAAATCAGCAAGTTCCGGACTAAAGGTGGCCGACAGGTTATCTCCGCCACTTTCGATTAAGACGATATCTATCCCCGGATGACGGCTTTCCATTTCCGCCACCGCAGCAAGATTGATTGAGGCATCCTCACGAATGGCCGTATGCGGACAGCCGCCGGTTTCCACCCCGATCACACGGTCTTGCGGCAAAATTTGCATCCGCATCAGCGCCTCTGCATCCTCTTGGGTGTAAATGTCATTGGTGATGACACCGATCGAGAACCGCTTTGACAAACTGCGTGCTAGGGCTGCTGTCAACGACGTTTTTCCGGCGCCAACAGGACCGCCAATTCCAATGCGCAAAGGTCCGTTCATTTGGGTCATGTTTTAAATATCCGTGTTTTCAGTGTTTCGTGGCGCATGGAGGCAACGTCTGATAAAAAACAGGCGCTGGTCAGGTCCTCTTCGCTGGCGGATAGCGCGGCTGTGCCAACCTCTAAAATATCCGGCATCAGGCCAAGCAGTATACGCTGCCCTTGGGTTTGACCAAGCGGGACCAAGCGAACAGCTGCCGAAATTAAATTAGCGACATAAGCATGCAAGTAGGCGGCCGTAATATCCGCCCGATCAAGCCCTGCGCAAAAGGCTCCGTATCCCACCGCAACCGGATAGCATAGGCCCGATATGTCATAGTCCCAAACATCCCTAAGGGTTTGGCAAAAGGCTTGGCCTTGCAGAACTGTCTCGGTGCGGCGCTCAGATGAGGGCGCAAGGGCAAGCGCCAAATCGTTCAAGCTCTTCAATGCGGCGCGATCTTCGGCGCAGTGGGCCAAAGACACTAAAATTGCATCGCTGCGCCCTGATCCCAAAGCGATTAAATCCTGAAGCCAGTTATGCAAAGTCGGCTCGTCTTTAACGTGGCCGGCCTCAATTGCCCATTCCAACCCATGCGAATAGGCAAAACTACCAATGGGAAAGGCCGGTGACAGCCATTGAAGCGCAGTCAGAAGAGGTTGTTTTGTGCTCATAATGCCGTCAGTCATGGCTGTGGTGGTGATGGGAGTGACCGTGATCATGGCTGTGGGTTCGCCCCATGCCATAGGCACCGCCCTCTGGGGTAAACGGCTCGCTTACATGCTCGATCTGCCCACCAAGGCGGCGGATCATATCCTCTATCACATGGTCGTGACAAATCAGCAGACGGTCTTTTTCGATCTGGCAGGGGGTATGCCGGTTTCCAATATGCCAGGCCAGTGACACAAGGCTGTCCCCCCTAATCGCTGTTAGTTGCTCTTCGCGTGCGCGAATTTCAACAACACGGCCATCCGAAAGCATGAGTTGATCGCCCTGCTTCAGATCGGTGGTTTTTGGCAGATCAACAACGAACTCCGTGCCGCAGTCCGTGACCAGCTTGCGGCGGCGCAAAAACCGTTCTTCATAGCTGAGCGCGCAGATGAAATCAGGCGGCTCAGATGTGGGCACATCGCGGAGTGTTTGTGCTGTCGGGTGCATGAAAGCTCCTAATATAGAAAATAGCGCTGCGCCATTGGCACAGTTTCAGCCGGCTCGCAGGTGAGCAATTCGCCATCGGCGCGCACTTCATAGGTTTCTGGGTGTACCTCGATTTGCGGTGTGGCAGTGTTCAGCTTTAGGTCTGACTTGCCGATACCTCGGGTATTTTGAACCGCAACAGTTTGCTTGGCCAGACCATAGGTTTGCCGCACATTAGCACTTTGGGCTGCATCCGAGACAAACGAAACTGAACTGTTTTCCAATGCGCGCCCAAATGCGCCGAACATCGGGCGGGTATAAACGGGCTGCGGGGTTGGAATGGACGCATTTGGATCGCCCATCTGGGCACAGACAATGCTGCCACCCATCACAACCATCTCGGGTTTGACGCCGAAAAATGCCGGGGCCCAAAGCACAAGATCGGCCCGCTTGCCCACCTCGATAGACCCGATTTCATGGGAAATGCCATGCGCGATGGCCGGATTAATGGTGTATTTAGCCACATAACGCCGCGCGCGCATATTATCGTTGTCGCCGCTTTCTTCGGCCAACGCACCGCGTTGGCGCTTCATTTTATCAGCCGTCTGCCATGTGCGGGTGATCACTTCACCCACCCGTCCCATGGCCTGACTGTCTGATGCGATAATGCTAAAGGCACCCATATCATGCAGGATGTCTTCGGCTGCAATTGTTTCACGTCGAATGCGGCTTTCGGCAAAGGCAATATCCTCAGGAATGGATTTGTCCAAATGATGGCACACCATCAACATATCAAGATGTTCTTCAATGGTATTAACTGTAAATGGACGTGTAGGGTTGGTCGAGGACGGCAATACATGGTCTTCACCGCAAATCCGGATAATATCCGGCGCGTGCCCGCCTCCTGCCCCTTCGGTATGAAAGGCGTGGATTGTCCGGCCTTTCATCGCCGCCAGTGTATGTTCAACAAACCCGGACTCGTTCAGCGTGTCGGTATGGATCATCACTTGAACATCCATTGCGTCAGCAACGCCAAGGCAGGTGTCAATCGCAGCAGGGGTTGTCCCCCAATCCTCATGCAGCTTGAGCGCACAGGCGCCCGCGATAACCTGCTCTTCAAGCGCCGCCGGCAAAGAGGCGTTGCCTTTGCCAGCGAATGCCAAGTTCATTGGCAAGCTATCGGCCGCTTGCAGCATGCGAGCGATATGCCAAGGCCCCGGCGTGCAGGTGGTTGCCAAAGTCCCATGCGCCGGCCCGGTGCCGCCGCCCAGCATCGTGGTGACACCAGAATGCAGAGCATCGTCTATTTGCTGTGGGCAAATGAAATGGATATGGCTGTCAAATCCGCCTGCAGTTAGGATTTTTCCCTCACCTGCGATAATTTCAGTACCCGGCCCAATGATAATATCGACCCCCGGCTGGGTATCTGGATTGCCGGCCTTACCGATCGCTGCAATGCGACCATCACGCAGGGCCACATCGGCCTTGTAGATGCCCGTGTAATCCAAGATCAGCGCATTGGTAATGACGGTATCGGCCGCCCCCTCTGCGCGGGTCACTTGGGATTGACCCATCCCATCGCGAATAACTTTACCGCCGCCGAATTTGACCTCTTCGCCATATGTCGTCAGGTCTTTTTCAACTTCGATATATATCTCGGTATCTGCCAACCGCAGTTTATCACCGGTGGTGGGGCCGAACATGCTGGCATAATCAGAGCGGCTTATTTTGATAGCCATTTTCTAAAGCCCTCCCATAACCTGTGCGTTGAAACCGTATATGCGCCGCTCTCCAGCGATTTCGATCAATGTCACACTGCGCGTTTGACCCGGCTCAAAGCGCACTGCCGTGCCTGCTGCAATATTGAGGCGACGCCCATAAGCGGCCTGGCGATCAAAATCGAGTGCCGGATTGGTTTCGAAAAAATGATAGTGGCTGCCCACTTGCACCGGACGGTCGCCGGTGTTGGAAACGCTTAATTCGATCTCGGGCCGTCCATCGTTCATAACGATATCGCCCGGTGCACAAATAACCTCGCCGGGCTTCATAGCGACCCCTTTCGACGCCATATAAAAAGACCAGCAGCGATCACCGCTGCTGCAAAAAAGATCATCCAAGAGCTATCTGATCCACTATGGGCATGGTCTGTGAATTGCGGATGCGCAAAGCTGGGGGAAGCGGCGGCAAGAACAACGCCTAAAAGGGCTTTTTTCATTTTAAACTCCTAGCGAATTGGATTGTGAACGGTCACCAGTTTGGTGCCATCGGGAAAGGTTGCTTCGACCTGGACCTCGGGGATCATTTCAGGCACCCCTTCCATACAGTCTTCATAGCTGACCACTGTTGCGCCATATTGCATCATATCTGCAACGCTGCGCCCATCGCGCGCGCCCTCAACGACCGCATCGCAAATGAGTGCGATGGCTTCGGGATGGTTCAATTTCACGCCGCGTTCGCGCCGTTTGCGGGCCACTTCGGCCGCCATTGCAATCAGCAATTTGTCTTTTTCTCGTGGGGTTAATTGCATCTATAGTCTCCAACACTTTGGAAGCGTGTTTCGGGTGAAAAGGTCTAGGATTGGAAGCATCATCTTGCGCAATTCCTGACCATCTAAGGCCAAGAAGCGAAGCGCCAGAAAATCTTTTGAAAGCAGGCTAGAGCCGGATGTTGGGTTTAAATAGGCCGCGAGCTGCGCCTGATATCCAGCGGCGTCTGGCGCCCGGTAGAGCAAAGTGGCCATAGCCTGCATTCCACTTGCAACTGCCGGACGGGCCAGTTTGGCGGTAATATCACCCGCAAGAAGCGTTGTGTCGCGGTAGACCAAATCCCCATCAATGCTGACATCAATCCGGTCACGAAAATGCCCATTTAACTGGGTTTCCCCCATGGCAAGACGGCCGAACAAGACAGGCTCAATCACCAATGCCCGTGCAGATTTTTCCAAGTTCACGGTGAGGGTGCGCTCGAGTTGGCCGCCATCAAAAAATATTGTCTCTTGCGGTAACCAAGCCAGCATCGCCCCGTCCGAAACAGTCAGCGCTGTGTTCACCTTTCCGATGCTATCAGCCTGGGCGCGATAAACCCTTTCGCAGGCCTGAGTGCTTATAACCATATGCGCGTTGCTTTTCGCACGCGCTTTTACTTCTAAACGGTCCCCCCCTGTGATCCCGCCCGAAGTATTGATCAAAACCGCTTCAACATGGTCATCTCGGTCTGGAAATAGTGCTTTTAGACAGCCTTTTTGGTAAAGATCGTCAAGTCGATTGGATTTTCGCTTCACCGAGGTGGTGATGCTAATTTGGCCCAGCGCTCTTGGTTGGTGCTCCAAAGCCATGTCTGCCAAATCTCGCATTCAATTAGTACTTTCCAGTTTAGATATATTGCCTCATTTTGGTTCACGTTAAGAAGCAAACGCACAAAACAAAATAGGTTTTTGCATCTATTGTGCGCAAAACACCACAAAGTAGCCTATTTGTTCATCGCGCGACCTAGAAGCGTCTATTTTTTAATCAATAAACACTCAGGCTCCACTTTTATGATGCCTAAACCTTGAGCTTTGTGCAGCGCTCATCCCCTCTCCACTTGTCAGCTGATGACGCAATTGAAGCTGGCAGGAGTGTGTGACGACCGACCGAATTGCAGCTCGCGCCGATCGCCACACGAAATGCAACATGTGTTGCAGGTGTGATGTTACTTGGCGGCCTTTGAAATCTCAAGCCGCAATAGACAACCGCCTGCGAGGAGATCTAAATGAAACTATTAAACACAACCCTTGCCGGGGTTATCGCACTCGGCGCATCTGTGCCGTCAGCCTTTGCCGCTGATACTATTAAAGTCGGGGTACTTCACTCGCTTTCAGGAACAATGGCAATCTCAGAGACAACTTTGAAAGACACGATGCTCATGCTGATTGATGCACAAAACGCCAAAGGTGGTGTTCTGGGCAAACAGCTTGAAGCTGTTGTTGTTGACCCCGCATCAAACTGGCCGCTGTTTGCGGAAAAAGCGCGTGAATTGCTCACCGTGCATGATGTCGATGTCATGTTTGGAAACTGGACCAGCGTATCAAGAAAGTCAGTGCTTCCCGTGATCGAAGAGCTTAATGGTCTTCTTTTCTATCCGGTGCAATATGAGGGCGAAGAAAGTTCGAAAAATGTGTTCTACACTGGTGCGGCGCCAAATCAGCAAGCGATCCCTGCCACCGATTACTTCCTAGACGAGCTGGGCGTCGAAAAGTTTGCACTTTTGGGCACCGACTATGTGTATCCACGCACCACAAATAACATCCTCGAGAGTTACCTTATTTCAAAAGATATCCCAGCATCGGATATCTTTGTGAATTATACGCCGTTTGGACATTCAGATTGGTCAAAGATTGTGGCGGATGTTGTCGCGCTTGGCGCAGACGGTAAAAAAGTCGGTGTTATTTCCACCATCAACGGGGATGCCAACATAGGGTTCTACAAGGAACTCGCCGCAGCAGGCATTTCGGCAGATGACATCCCAGTGGTTGCCTTTTCCGTCGGAGAAGAAGAGTTGTCCGGTTTGGATACAAGCAACCTTGTTGGTCACCTCGCAGCTTGGAACTATTTCCAATCCGCCGATGTTCCGGCCAACGAAGAGTGGGTTGCCTCATGGAAAGAGCTGATGGGCGCCGAACGCGTCACCAACGATCCAATGGAAGCCCACTATATCGGCTTTAACATGTGGGTAAGTGCCGTCGAAGAAGCCGGCAGCGCTGATGTGGATGCAGTGCGGGCCAAAATGTACGGTCAAACCTTTCCGAACCTAACAGGCGGCACAGCGGTAATGTTGCCAAACCACCACTTATCAAAGCCAGTTTTAATCGGCGAAATTCAGGCCGATGGTCAATTTGACATCATCAGCCAAACAGAAGAAGTGCCAGGCGATGCATGGACAGATTTCCTGCCTGAATCCACTGTTCTGATCTCTGATTGGCAAGAGTTAGGGTGCGGGATGTACAACACGCAAACCGAAACCTGCGTACAGATCGAGTCAAACTACTAAGATCTAAATAAAAAATTGGAGGGCATTCTGCCCTCCAACCAATGCAAGGCATACCTCGATGAAATTTTCAATTGGCCTATTTATCGCCGTTTGGTTTGTCTGTTTCGGCACCAGCCTTTCTGCTCAGACGCTTTCAGATATTTTGCAAACACATGAAAGTATCATTGCCAAAAGCTCTCGAAAAACCATCAGCCCGGCCATTGATAGTCTTGTTGAAAGTGGCTTGCCCAGTGTTGAATTCATGCTCACAAACTGGCGCAAAAAGGCCATATGGCAAAACAAAGAAACGAAAGAATTCATTGCCGTTTTAGACGGACGGATGTTTGATCTAGACACGGCTGACGATATTGGCCTGTTTGAGAAAACCGGCTTTAAGCAGGTCAAACCGAACAGCGGAGTGCGCAATTTAATTTCCGGCGCTTTGGTTTCATTTCAACTGAACGCCCCCGACATCGAAGTGCGCAGGGCTGCGCTAAATTCAATTCGGCGAAATGATGATGCGGCCTACCTTCCGCTGCTTAAAGCATCTTTGGACATTGAAACAGATCCAGATCTTCAAACGGAAAAACAACAACTGCTGTCCTTGATGACAATCAAATACAGCACGCAGATACCCGAAAAACTGGCCGCCATTGAAGCGATAAGCCAATCACTGCAGATTGAGGTTCGGGCGCAATTAAACCGTGTTCTATCCACGGAACGTCGGTTTGCCAAAATAGTGCCGGTAGAGGCAAATATAGCGTGGGTTCTAACACCCGAAACACAAGGGTTTTCCAGCGCTGATGCATATGATTTATTGGTCGCTGGCGGGGTCGCCAAGCCGGTACTATCGGCGGGTGATGTTAAAGAAGCACTGGCCGCAAATATAGTTGCAGGCCGCATTGCGGGCATTCCAATTGGGCAGCTTGGCAATCCCCAAAGCCGCGAGGATGCCTACCAAAAATTGGCAGCTGAGGGGCTCGCCCCTGATACATTATCAGCGTCACAAATTGAAAAAATCGTTCAAGAGTACGTTTTTTTCGAAGAGTACGCCGAGCCGTCGCATGAAGTGACAGAGGCGGCTAAGGCGGCATTGCAAAAAATATCCTATCGGGTCTCATTCTCTCAGTTTTTTGATATTGGGCTTGATGCTATTTCACTTGCCTCAATTTACTTTCTCGCCGCAATCGGGCTGGCCATTACCTTTGGGGTGATGGGCGTCATCAACATGGCGCATGGCGAATTTATAATGATGGGTGCGTATACCGGTTTTGTTGTGCAGCAATTTGTACCGGATCAAACCCTGTCTATCCTGCTTGCAGTCCCTTTGGCCTTTGGAGTCACATTTTCCGCCGGCGTTGCCATGGAGCGTCTGGTCATTCGGTGGCTTTATAATCGCCCATTGGAAACACTGCTGGCGACATTTGGAATTTCAATCGCACTGCAGCAGGTTGCCAAAAATATATTTGGAACACAGGCGCGTCCGCTGACCTCTCCTGATTGGTTGGGCGGTGCCTGGGTCATCAACGATGTTGTGGCAATCAGCTATATAAGGATCGCGATTTTCGTTCTGGCTCTGATATTCCTTGGCGTCTTTCTTTTCATTCTGAAGCGCACCCGCTTTGGGCTTGAAACCCGTGCCGTAACCCAAAATCCAAGTATGGCTTCGGCAATGGGGATCAATCCAGATCGGGTCAACATGCTGACCTTCGGGCTGGGATCAGGCATTGCCGGAATTGCCGGCGTTGCTATCGGGCTTTATGCCAAAGTCACCTCGGAAATGGGCAATGACTATATCGTGCAAAGCTTTATGACCGTTGTGGTTGGCGGCGTGGGCAATATTTGGGGCACCCTTGCCGGCGCCACTATGGTGGGTTTTTTGCAAAAGGGGATCGAATGGCACAACCCCTCCAATACCCTCGCCGCCCAGACCTATATGATTTTATTCATCATTATATTCATCCAATTCAGGCCACGGGGAATTATTGCCCTAAAAGGCCGCGCAGCAGGGGATTGAAACATGGAAAATAAACGCTCCAAATATTCAATAAATGCCCTAATTTTCGTGTTGGTTTTGGCCCTCTTTACGCTGCTGGTTACGGTGTTTTCCGAAGGCATGGGTGGCGGTTTGATTTCAACATCTTTTGTCAAAACACTGGGTAAAACGCTTTGCCTTTGCCTTATTGCCATCGCGATGGATTTGGTTTGGGGTTATTGCGGTATCCTGTCGTTGGGCCACTTCGCATTCTTTGGCTTGGGCGGATACATGATCGGCATGTGGCTGATGTATGAACGCACACGCAGTATTGTCGAAAACTCATTGGCACAAGCGACAATACCGCCTACCCCGCAAGAAGTGATCGACGGGATCGGAACCCAGATATTCGGGGTAGTTGGCAGCAATGAGTTTCCCATTATTTGGGCTTTTGCTGACAGTTTGGTGGCCCAATTAGCTTTGGTGGTCTTAGTGCCGGGGGTCATGGCATTTGTGTTTGGGTGGCTGGCCTTTCGATCGCGGGTCACTGGGGTTTACTTATCAATCCTAACGCAGGCTTTCACATTAGCGCTTTCGCTGTACCTGTTTCAAAATGAAAGCGGTCTGCGCGGCAACAATGGCTTGTCAGGCTTACAAAACCTGCCCAATGTGTCAGCCCCCCAAGATCAAGTTTCCCTCTGGCTTTTCTGGGCCTCTGCTCTTGCATTGGGGCTCGGATATCTGGGCGCCAGCGCTCTTGTAGCAGGCAAGTTTGGATCGGTTATAAGAGCCATTCGTGACAACGAGGCGCGAGTTCGTTTTCTTGGCTATAAAGTTGAGCATTATAAACTTGCGGTTTTCACTATGACGGCCTGCGTAGCCGGAATAGCGGGCGCGCTATATTATCCACAAGCTGGGATTGTTAATCCGGCAGAAATGGCGCCGATTGCGTCGATTTACCTAGCTGTTTGGGTGGCCATTGGTGGGCGCGGCCGACTATACGGAGCGGTCATTGGTGCTGCTTTAGTCAGTTTGCTGTCTACGTGGTTTACGGGCGGCCAAGCACCAGACATCAATCTTGGAGGTTTTTCGATAAAATGGGTTGATTGGTGGCAAGTGCTCTTGGGTCTAGGCTTTGTACTGGTGACGCTTTTTGCCCCCAAAGGTTTGGGCGGCCTAATCGACCGCTTTTCTTCGAAAGGCCCAAGCAAATGAGCTCTTTGCTGGAAGTATCAGGGGTTTCAGTCAGCTTTGATGGGTTCAAGGCGATAAACAACCTGTCATTTCAAATTGCCCAGGCAGAGCTGCGCGCCATCATTGGCCCAAACGGCGCCGGCAAAACCACTTTCATGGACATTGTAACCGGTAAAACCAAACCGGATAGCGGCGTGATAAAATGGGGCAGCAAGAGCATTGATCTTCTTGCTCTTGACGAAGCAGAAATTGCGCAGGCCGGGATTGGCCGAAAATTCCAAAGACCTACAGTTTTTGAAGATCAAACCGTTTTTGAAAATCTGCTTCTAGCACTTAAAAATGATCGCAGGGTTTTTCAGGTATTGGCATTTAAACGCTCGCAAGATGCAGAGGAAAAAGTGACCAAACTTGCCGGCAATATCGGTTTGGAAAGCCACATGGACAGGCCAGCAGGTGAATTGAGCCATGGTCAAAAACAATGGCTTGAGATCGGGATGCTTTTGGCGCAGGATCCCAAACTTTTGCTTGTTGATGAACCCGCCGCCGGGATGACGCGATCTGAGCGGGAAAAAACCACTGATATACTGGTGCAGGCTGCGAAAACCCGCGCCGTTGTGGTGGTCGAGCATGATATGGATTTCGTGCAGCGCTTGGATTGCAAAGTAACCGTCTTGCATGAGGGGTCGGTTTTGGCAGAAGGCCGTCTTGAGCATGTCACCACCAATCAAGACGTTATTGATGTTTATTTAGGAAGATAGTGAAATGCTCAAAACATCAAAACTCAATTTATTTTACGGCAAGTCGCAGATCCTGTTTGATATCAACCTGACCGCTAAAATCGGTGAGGTAACCTGTGTTTTGGGCACCAATGGTGTAGGAAAAACCAGCTTGATGAGAGCAATCACAGGCGCACACCCGATTTCAGAGGGAAACATATTTTTCAATGGCGACGACATCACCCGCTCTGCACCCTATCAAAGAGCAAAAAGGGGAATAGCCTATGTACCGCAAGGGCGCGATATTTTCCCGATGTTAACTGTGGAAGAAAACCTGGAAACTGGTTTTTCATGCCTGCCGGTTGAGCAGCATTTCGTGCCTGATAGCATCTCTGAAATGTTCCCCATCTTAAATGAGATGAAAGACCGTAAAGGCGGGGATCTATCCGGCGGTCAACAACAACAGCTGGCCATCGCAAGGGCTTTGATTACCCAGCCGAAAGTATTGATTTTAGATGAACCAACAGAGGGTATACAGCCCAACATCATTGCACAAATCGGCGAGGTTATAAAACGCCTAAAAGCCAATGGTGATATCGCGATCGTTTTGGTCGAGCAGTATTTTGATTTTGCCTATAAACTGGCGGATCACTTTTACACCCTAAAACGCGGATCGGTTACATTAGATGCAACCAAGACGGCGATCACACGGGATGAGGTTTTGGCCAACGTTACAGTTTAAGGGCCAAAGTTGTACTGCTGCCATTCGCGCGCTTAAATTACACCACTCACAGTCACGAACGGTCAAATTTCTACAAAACTGATGAGCCATTTGGACAAAGAACACTTGTTTGAATCTTTTTATCTCACGTAAAACAATGCGTATTTTCAAATCCGATCTTGATTTATGCCCGTTTTTGGGTTGAAGATTTGACCATGCTGCCACCAGAAATTAAATTCACTGAAAAAGACGGGTTTTCCATTGCCTATCAGGTGTGGGGAACCGGTCCGGAAACGCTAATCTATGTGCCGGGCATGGTATCGCATTTAGATGTATCTGCCGAAGGCCAACACTATTTGGATTGGCTGATGCTTCTTAGTAAACATTTCAAAGTGATCATTTTTGACAAACGCGGTCAGGGCTTGAGCGACCGCGATGCAACCGCCCCCGGTGTTGAGCAGCGCATGGATGACATTGATGCTGTCGCTGCGGCGGAAGGGGTAGATAAATTCTATCTTTTTGGCTATTCAGAAGGCGGTTCAATTTCACTAGTTTACGCAGCCACACACCCCAAAAAAGTCATGGGGGTCACAGTGTTTGCGGGCATTCCGAAATTTATCAATTCCGAAGATTACAATTTAATGTCTGATGCAGATACCATCCTTGAGGGGTTCGTTCCCAATTGGGGCAAGGGCCTATCCGGATTTCTGTTCTGTCCACAAATGATGCCACACGCTCAAAAAGAAATGTCAAAGCTGGAACGGATGGTTTGTAGTCCAAGGACACTAAAAAATGTTTTGGAAACAAACTTTAAAGTCGATGTCAGAAATGCTCTTTCAAGCGTCGAAGTGCCCTGTTTGATCTGTCACGCAAGAGACGACCGTGCTGTGCCCGTGGCCAATGGTAGGTACTTTGCCGATAAGATCAAAAATTCAAAATATGTTGAATACCCCAGTGGCGGACATTTTCCGCATTTCGGCAATATCACACAAATCGTAAGCGATATTGTGTCTTTCTTCGACGAAACCACCCAAGCGACCGACCCGTTAAGCAAAAGCCTAACAACTGTTTTATTCACCGATATCGTAAGTTCTACAGAAAAAATGCTGGCGATGGGCGACCGAGAGTGGGCTAGAAAAATTATTGAGCACGATCAAATCGTGTCCACTTTGGTTGCTCGGTTCAATGGGACATTAATCAAGAATACGGGTGACGGGTCTTTGTGCGTTTTTGACGGACCTGTGCGGGCTTCAAAATGTGCAATCGAATTACGAAACCAATTGTCATCCATCGGTTTGGAAATCCGCTGTGGTTTGAATTTTGGCCAAGTTGAATGGGTCGAAAGCGACGTTATTGGCAAAACTGTAAACTTAAGCGCGCGGGTTATGGATTTGGCCAAGGCTAATCAAATTTTTGCAACGAAAGATACGATAGATGTACTTGCAGGTGCTGATTTGGCCATTAGCTCAGCAGGGACTTTTCAGCTAAAGGGCTTTAACGAAGAATGGGAAATTTACGAAGTGTCGTAACATCCTATTTTCATGTTTCAATAATTGCCGACTTATAATTCTTGATGCCGAATTTGAACTGGATCAACGCAAAACTTACTCAATTGGGCACCCTTGCAAAGGGACATCCTGCACGCCCCGTACAGCGCGGCTAAATCGCTCATTTTTTTGGCTGAACGCCCTGCAAAAAAGACAAATGTATATCTATGGGGCGGCTTCACTTTTTTCTTCCATCCTGTATTACTTTTGTAACTATGGAGGTAATTAAATGTCGATGATCAATTGTATGCGCTTTCGTCCGAAAGAAGGCCAAGCCGACATCATGTTTAAGGCTTTGGCCAAATATATAGACGAGTACCCTTATGAAAATTGTATCCACTACGGTGTTATAGATTTGGGCACTGGTGAATATGCACTATTTTGCGTTTGGGAAACGGTTGATGCCTTTATAGATGTGATGAACCGGGATCTTAAGACCAGTGAATTAATGCGCGAATATGTAGAACCCTATGAAGATGGTGAAGCTTTTCATTCTTTTTCCGGCCCCGACATAGACCTTACATCCTATCTATGAACCCGTGGTGACTTAGGTCAGTCGAAAAAAGGCCTCTAATTTGATTTAACATTGATCCAATCACATTCCTCGTGCGTTTAATCTATGTGATCATTTTTAGGTAAGTGATCTCTCCCTGTAGGTTGACCTTGGCTGGGTGCTAAACCCAGCCATTTTTTTATAGGGGTTATTTTCGACGTTATCCAAAAAACAGAAAAGCACTCTGAGTATAGGTATTTAAAACCTAGAGCCCAAAGAAGTACGCGGAATAATCAAGATTAGTAATTCGATCAACTTATTCAAAGATTAGACAAATTCCGCCTCACTGCTTATAATGAAAGTGGTGAAACCGGCCAATGTTTCTTCATTATTTCAGGATCGCAGAAAGATGAACACTTATGATTAGCATGCATAAATCCGGTGATATTATCTATAAGGCTCAAGATAAGCCAAAGAGTATATTTATTATTCATAGCGGCTCAATTGAAATTTTGACCAAAAGTGGTGTGCCCCTTGCCACCTTGAATGAAGGGGAAATTTTTGGCGAAATTAGTGAAATTCTGGCAGAAAACCGCAGTGTCACAGCAAGGGCAAAAACGGATTGTTCCTTAATGCATATCGAAATCAGTACAATTGAAAGCAAACTTCAAACCACAGACCCGGCGATCAAGGGTATTATCCGGGCCTTGGCGCTTCGGCTAAGCGAAACCAGCCGAAAATATGAAGCGCTTTGGGATGAATTACAAATTTATAAGTCTTTAAAGCCCAAATAGTTTTGGCAGGTGAATTTTGAAAGAACGATTGAAATGCATTTAGAAACCGAACGGCTTGTTATCAACGCTTTCTCACCAAGTGATAAAAAGGTCTGGCGCACTATCGAAGCCAATCCAGAAGTCCGGAAATACATTGATGGCCAACCCCTAAGTCCAAAAGACGCGGACGCTTATATTGATGAGATTATCGAAAGCTACCGCACAAACGGGTTTGGGCGCTATGCGGTTCGACATCGCGAAAGCGGCCTGCTTATGGGCATGTGCGGTTTTCGCGCGACCAGCTATGGCCTTGATTTTGGCTACCGTTATGCGCCCGAATATTGGGGGCAAGGTTATGGCTTTGAAGCCGCTTCTTCAGTTTTGGATTTTGGCCTGAACAGGCAAAAACTCGGCCCGATTGTGGCGCTTGCGTTCAAGGCCAACACCGCTTCGATCCACTTAATTGAAAAGCTGAAATTTAAATCCCTGGGACCCGTTGTGATCGAGGGCGAAACAGTCGAAAAATATCAAATCGGTTAGAGCGCAAGATAAATAGGCGCAAGCGGATTGAGTTTGGGCAATTTGCCTTCGCTCGAAAAATAGATATGCTGATTAAAGAGCGCTTAGGCGAGATACAGCAATGCAAAATGCCCTTTCCAATCGGTCAGATTACCCCTGCCTGAAAACCCATAGCTACCTGAACCAAGCTTCGCTCGGGCTGATCGGGGAACCGGCCGTTTCGGCCATGCATGATTTCCTTGAAACCACCGCGCGGCATGGCAATTTGCATATGTCCGATGCAGAAGAGGCTGCATTTTTGATGCCGCTGCGCAGCAATGCGTCCCGTTTGATCGGCTGTGCGCCCAAAAACCTAGCTATTGTTTCCAGCGCCAGCGAAATACTTGCTCAGATGCCGATGCTTTTTGCCCCGAAGCCCAAGTCAAAAATCATCGTTGTGACAACCGATTTTCCCGCCATCACCAGACCTTGGATTGCCGCCTGTCAAACCAATGAATGCCAAATGGTATTCGTTGATGACGTGGCTGGGCAGGACTTAACCTCCACACTCATTGATCAGATAGATGCGCAAACAGCAGCGGTGTGTGTAAGCTATGTGCAATTTTCAACAGGAACCTGTCTTGATATTCCCAAGCTGCGCGAAGCCGCATCCAAAGTTGGCGCAAAACTGGCGGTCGACATCACCCAAGCGGCTGGCGCGCTGTCGTTTTCTGTACGCGACTGGCACGCCGATATCATTGTTGCCAGTGGGTATAAATGGCTCGGTGGGCATGGCGGTATTGGCTTTGCAGTGCTGTCTGATGAGCTGTTGCAAAAGCAACCTCCGCTGATTGGCTGGTTTGGCGGCGAAGACCCGTTTGATATGGATGCACAGAGTTTAAAACTGGCAAAAACGGCAGCGAAATATACCAAGTCCACCCTATCCTATATTACGGCTATTGGGCTTAAAGCCTCAGTTGATGAATTGCTGAAATTAGGCTTGGACGAAATACACGGTCATTCGCACAAGCTTGCGTCTGCTTTAATTTCGGGACTTAGCGGCTCTGATTGGATGCCTTTTCAAAGCCCTGATAGTCTGGGTTTTTCTCCACATATTATAACGCTCCAAAACCCGAACTGTGATGTTCGTGCGATCGAAGCCGCGCTGGTGGAAAACCGCATTATTTGCAGTATCCGAAATGGCCGTGTACGGGTGTCGCTTGCGCATTATAATTCTCAGAATGACGTGGAGGCTTTGATTAAAAGCCTGCAATAATTTATCCGTGTAAAATGTTCTTTAGGGCGATAGAAAACCGTAAGGCACTCTAGTTTACCCAAACAGCAGAAAAGATTAACGCTTTTGATTAAATACTCAGTTATGCCGTAGGGGGATATTGTGGGCCATCAACGACCAAGTTTTTCACAGCTCATTCAGGATCGTGAATTCCTTGCCTTTGCACACCGTGGGGCCAACCAACTGGCGCCTGAAAACACGCTTGCGGCCTTTCAAATTGCCTATGACCTTGGCTACCGGATAATTGAAACAGATGTGCAATCTTCCAGCGACGGCGTTCTTTATTGCTTTCATGATGATCATTTACAGCGCACCACCGGTGATCCTAGAAAATTTGAAGATGTGCACT
The DNA here is from genome assembly GCA_039640505.1 of Rhodobacteraceae bacterium Araon29. Classification (NCBI taxonomy): domain Bacteria; kingdom Pseudomonadati; phylum Pseudomonadota; class Alphaproteobacteria; order Rhodobacterales; family Paracoccaceae; species Rhodobacteraceae bacterium Araon29. Next base: position 3,204,350 of record CP046865.1, read on the forward strand.
CACAAGATATTGATCAGCTTCGTATAAACGGCACGCATCCGATCCCAAGGCTGGCTGAGCTTTTTGAGGCCTTTCCAGAAGCCTACTTTAATATTGATGTCAAATCTTGGGCCGCTGCCGATCCGTTCATCGCACTCGCAATTTCGATTAATGTCTGTGATAGAATATGTGTCGGCAGTTTCAGCCAGCGCCGGATAGAAGCGGTAACATCTTCTGTATTACAAAACCCACCAGCGCGGTCCTTAGGCACCGGTGGAGTGGTTGAGTTTTACCTCAAGCATCTTTTAAACCATCGCGGAAATATTAAGGCGAACTGCGCACAACTGCCCATGACCTATTTCGGGGTTAAATTAATCACGCCCAAAACCCTTGCTTATGCAAGGTCAAAGGGGCTGAAAATTCATGTTTGGACCATAAATCAAGCCGATGAAATGCAAAATCTGATTGATTTGGGCGTGGATGGGATCATGACAGACGACTGTGTTTTGCTAAAATCCATCCTGAAAAAAAATGGTCTTTGGAAAGCACTTTAGCCACAGAAGTTTCGGTCCGTTTAGGATGAGGCTTGATCAAGAGTGAGACGGCCATCTAAGAGCATACGCCATATTCTTTAACATTAAATATTTTATACTTGAAATAAAAAAATGGGTAATCTAACATAAAATCAATTCGAACTGAACGGAGTTGGTGAATGCGTGTTGCATGTTTAGGTGGCGGTCCAGCAGGGTTATATTTTGCCATCTCAATGAAGCTCAAAGATCCTGAGCATGACGTTGTGATAATTGAACGCAACCAGCCCAACGACACCTTTGGATGGGGGGTTGTCCTATCAGATGATGCGCTCGATAATCTAGAAATTAACGACCCCAAAAGTACAGAATTAATCCGCAAAAACTTTGCCTACTGGGATGACATCGCCGTTGTGCATGACGGCGTTCGCACCGTTTCTGGCGGCCACGGTTTTGCAGGTATAGGCCGCAAAAAGATGTTGATGCTGCTTCAAGAGCGCGCCAATGAACTGGGCGTTGAGATGAAGTTTTCAACCGAATTCGACAGCATCAAAAGCTATCAAAAAGATTATGACTTGGTGGTTGCCTGCGATGGTATAAACTCACGTGTTCGCGCAGAATATGAAACCCAATTTAAACCGGATATTGATATCCGTGAATGTAAGTTCATTTGGCTGGGCACACATCAAAAATTTGAGGATGCCTTCACATTTATATTTGAAAAAACCCAGCATGGCTGGATGTGGGCGCATGTATATCAATTCGATGAAAACACAGCCACCTTTATCGTAGAATGTCAGCAAGACACCTGGGACAACTGGGGGTTTGAAGACATGAGCAAGGAAGATATTGTGGAAACATGCCGCAGTATTTTTGCAAGCCACCTTGGCGGCCATAACTTAATGTCAAACGCCGCCCATTTGCGCGGATCAGCTGTCTGGATGAACTTTCCAAGGGTTATTTGCGAAAAATGGTATCATGAAAATGTTGTACTGATGGGCGATGCGGCTGCCACTGGGCATTTTTCCATCGGGTCGGGCACTCGGCTTGCCTTTGATAGTGCAATCTCTTTGGCAAACTATCTGCATTCTGAACCGAATCTAAATGCAGCCTTTGATCGGTATCAGCAAGAGCGCCGGCTTGAAGTTCTGCGCCTGCAGTCCGCCGCCCGAAACTCGCTTGAATGGTTTGAACAGGTCGAGCGCTATCTTGATCTTGATCCGGTGCAATTTAATTACTCCTTGCTGACCCGCTCGCAACGGATTAGCCATGAAAACCTGCGGCTGCGAGACAAAGACTGGCTAAACTCGGCCGAAAAATGGTTTCAGACGAAAGCTGGCGTCGCCCCCGATGCACCAGTCCGCGCACCAATGTTTGCGCCTTATAAATTGCGTGAAATGCACCTTAGTAACCGGATTGTTGTCTCACCCATGGCTCAATATAAAGCGGTTGACGGCTGCCCGACCGACTGGCACCTGATCCACTACGGTGAGCGCGCCAAAGGCGGTGCGGCGCTAGTCTATACCGAAATGACCTGTGTGTCGGACACTGGTCGCATCACCCCGGGTTGCCCGGGATTATACCACCCAGAACACGAAAAAGCGTGGAACAGGCTCACGGACTTCGTTCACCAAGAGACCGAAGCCAAAATATGCTGCCAAATCGGCCATTCCGGCCGCAAAGGGTCAACCAATATTGGCTGGCAAGGCATGGATGAACCCCTAGCGTCCGGTAATTGGGATTTAATCTCGGCCTCTGCGATCCCATGGTCCGAAGGCAATGCAACCCCGCGGGTAGCCACCACCGCAGATATGGAAGAAATTTGCGATCAGTTTGTTGCCGCCACATTGATGGCCGAGCGCGCCGGTTTTGATATGATTGAATTGCACGCGGCGCATGGGTATCTTTTGTCCTCTTTCATTTCTCCGGCCTCCAATACCCGCACCGACGATTACGGTGGCAGCTTGGACAACCGCTTGCGCTTTCCACTGCGTGTGTTCGATGCAATGCGGCGCGCTTGGCCCAAAGAAAAGCCTATGTCGGTGCGGATTTCAGCGAATGACTGGATCGGGGCATCGGGGGTAACACCGGATGAGGCCGTTGAGATCGCAAAAGCTTTTTTTAAGGCGGGCGCAGATATTATTGATGTCTCTGCTGGGCAAACAACAAAAGACGCCCAACCGATCTACGGCCGTATGTTTCAAACCCCGTTCGCGGATCGCATTCGCAATGAAACCGGCATTGCCACAATGGCAGTTGGCAACATCTACGAAGCGGACCATGCCAATTCAATTTTGATGGCAGGGCGCGCCGATCTTGTGGCTGTGGGGCGCCCGCATCTGGCAGATCCATACTGGACTTTGCGCGAGGGCGCTAAAATAGGCTCACGCAATGAAATATGGCCAATGCCCTATCTTCCGGGCCGAGATCAGGCTTGGCGTTTGGCAGATCGTGAAGCAGAAATGATTAGAGTATGACACTAGAAGGAAAGCATATCATTATCACTGGCGGCGGAAGCGGCGTTGGCGCAACAATAGCAGCTGAGCTCAGCGCCAACGGGGCGCAGGTCACCATTATGGGCCGCCGTGAAAGCGCGCTTAAAAAGCAAAACCTGCCGTATCAGCTTTGTGATGTTACCCAACCCTCTGCTGTGGCAAGCGCCTTTGAAAAAGCCCGCGCCGATCTGGGGCCGATCAGCGCTGTGGTGGCAAATGCTGGCGCAGCGCAAAGCGTTCCCTTTGCAAAAATGTCAACGGATCAATTGCAAGATATGTTGGCCGTCAATTTAATCGGTGTTGCCAATGTTTGGCAGGCCGCCTTACAAGATATGAAAACCGCTGGATGGGGGCGCCTGATCGCGGTTGCTTCAACCGCCGGATTAAAGGGGTATCCCTATGTCAGCGCCTATTGCGCTGCAAAACACGGGGTTGTTGGCCTAACCCGTGCTGTCGCATTGGAATTGGCCTCCACGGACATCACAGTCAATTCTATTTGCCCAGGATTTACCGAAACCCCATTGTTAGAACGCTCTGTTGAAAACATCATTGCAAAAACTGGAATGAGCGCGGACGCTGCCTACCAAAGCCTTCGCGCGGGAAATCCGCAAAAGCGTTTCATTCAAACCGATGAAGTGGCCGCAATGACTGTATGGCTTTGTTCTGATGGTGCACGTTCTGTAACGGGCCAAGCCCTTTCCTTGTCTGGAGGCGAAATATGAAAACCAACCCAAAGGCAGATCAATCAGAAGATCCAATTGCCAAAGAGCGATTGCGTTTGTGGTTAAAATTGCTGAAAGCCAGCAGTTTAATCGAAGATGAAATTCGTCGCCGCCTGCGGGCTGAGTTCAAATCCACCCTGCCCCGCTTTGATGTAATGTCCGCTTTGGAGCGCGCGCCTGAAGGCCTAAAGATGAGCGAAATCTCAAAGCGGCTGCGGGTTTCAAACGGAAATATCACAGGGATTGTGGATAAGTTAACCGAAGAAGGCTTGGCACTGCGAGTGTCTGTCCCAGGAGATCGGCGCGCCAATCTGATCCATTTGACCCCAAAAGGCAAAAGGGTTTTTGCCGAACATGCCAAAATGCATGAGGCCTGGATCAATGAAATCCTTGCAGAACTGAATAAAGACGACATCGAGGGCATGATCCTGCGTCTAGACCACCTGACAAAATCGCTAGAGGAGTGATCCGACATGCGCCGTGAGATACAAAATTTCAACTGCGATATTGAGGACAGCATCGCTACCATTTCACTTGACAGACCAGAGCGTAAAAACCCGCTTACCTTCGATAGCTATGCCGAATTGCGCGACTGGTTTCGCGATTTGCACTATGATGAGGACATCAAGGCGGTTGTCTTTGCGCCAAACGGCGGCAATTTCAGCTCAGGCGGTGACGTTCATGAAATCATCGGGCCGCTTACAAAAATGTCAATGAAGGAACTTTTAACCTTTACACGGATGACCGGCGATCTGGTCAAAGCAATGATCAATTGCGGCAAACCGATTATCGCCGCAGTGGATGGCATTTGTGCCGGCGCTGGCGCAATTATTTCAATGGCATCCGATCTGCGGATCGCAACACCAGAGGCAAAAACTGCGTTTCTGTTTAACCGGGTTGGTCTGGCGGGATGCGACATGGGAGCCTGTTCAATCCTGCCGCGCCTTATCGGTCAGGGGCGCGCTGCAGAATTGCTATATCTTGGCCGATCAATGAGTGCCGAGGAAGGTTTAAATTGGGGCTACTTTAATCGCTTGGCCTCTGCAGATGAGCTTTTACCGACTGCACAAAAGATAGCAAAACGCATTGCCGAAGGTCCAAATTTTGCCAATATGATGACCAAAACCATGCTGGCACAAGAATGGTCAATGTCGATTGAACAAGCCATTGAGGCCGAAGCACAAGCCCAAGCTATTTGTATGCAGGGACAAGATTTCCACCGCGCCTACCATGCTTTTGTGGCCAAAGAAAAACCGATTTTCGAGGGCGACTGATGGTGGATAAAAGCTTTCTCAATTGGCCGTTTTTCGAGCCTCGGCACAGGGATCTTGCTGCGCATTTAGAGACGTGGGCAAATGCCAATCTTGATGCCATAGATCACCAAAATACTGATGAAACATGTCGCCAGCTTGTTACAATGCTGGGGGATGCGGGCTTTCTTGCCCATTCTGCGGTGGGCGGCGAAGACCAACAAAAACTAGACGTGCGCAGCCTCTGCCTGATCCGCGAAACTTTGGCGCGCCACGATGGGCTTGCAGATTTTGCTTTTGCCATGCAGGGCCTTGGCACGGGCGCAATTTCTCTTTTTGGCTCTGAGCAGCAAAAAGACGAGTGGCTTACCAAGACCCGCCAAGGAAAGGCCATTTCCGCCTTTGCCCTCACCGAACCACAGTCCGGGTCTGACGTAGCCAATTCAACCATGACCGCCACCCGAGATGGGGATCATTTCGTCTTAAGCGGCGAAAAGACCTGGATTTCGAACGGGGGAATAGCCGACCTTTACACCGTCTTTGCCCGCACTGGCGAAGCCCCGGGTGCCAAGGGTTTATCCGCCTTTATTGTGCCCGCTGGCTTGCCCGGGTTCGAGATAACCGAGCGGCTTGAAACGATCGCGCCGCACCCGCTTGCCACCCTGCGGTTTTCCGACTGCCGCATTCCAGCATCCGCCCTAATCGGCGCGCCGGGACAGGGCTTTAAAATTGCGATGTCTGTGCTTGATGTTTTCCGCTCTACCGTGGCCGCAGCTGCTTTGGGGTTTGCGCGGCGCGCACTTTCGGAAACCCTTCAGCGGGTCACAACGCGCAGGGTTGAAGGTACGCCACTTTTTGATCGGCAAATGGTGCAGGGACATATCGCCGACATGGCTTTGGATATAGATGCCGCAGCATTGCTGGTGTACCGGGCGGCTTGGACAAAAGACAGCGGCGCTCCGCGGGTGACCCGCGAAGCCGCAATGGCAAAGCTATTTGCCACAGACCATGCGCAAAATGTCATCGACAAAGCGGTGCAACTGCACGGCGGTGACGGTGTAAAATCAGGCCAGGTTGTCGAAAGATTATATCGGGAAGTTCGCGCTTTGCGCATCTATGAAGGCGCCTCTGATATCCAGCGCCTTGTGATTGCAAAGCAAACCTTAGCCAGCCATCTGGAGGTTTAGATATGTTTAGGCAAACTGCGCATACGGATACGTTTTCAAGGGATAATTTGCCGCCACAAGAAACCTTGCCAGATTTTCCACTGGAAAATTTCAACTATCCCGACCGGTTAAATGCTGCCTATGAGCTTACCGATGCGATGGTCAAAAAGGGATTTGGCGACCACACCGCGCTGATTGGAAATGGACGGCGCAGAACCTACAAAGAACTTACCGACTGGAGCAACCGCATTGCGCATGTTCTGGTAGACGACTTGAGGGTAAAGCCGGGCAACCGTATCCTTATCAGATCGGCCAATAATCCCGCCATGGTGGCCTGCTGGCTGGCAGCCACCAAAGTCGGCGCTGTGGTGGTCAACACCATGCCCATGCTCCGGGCGGCTGAATTGGCTAAATATGTCGAGCTGGCTGAAATTAGCCATGCGCTTTGTGATATCCGGCTGATGGATGAAATGCGCATTTGTGAAAAGGACAGCTCTTGCTTGCAAAAGGTGGTTGGCTTTGATGGAACCTCTAACCACAATGCCGAGTTGGATGAACTGGCACTGGAAAAGCCTGTGACCTTCCAATCTGTGGAAACAGCACAGGATGATGTGGCGTTGATCGGGTTTACCTCGGGCTCTACGGGCACGCCGAAAGGCACGATGCACTTTCACCGTGACCTCTTGATCATAGCGGATGGTTACGCAAAGGAGGTATTGAAGGTGACGGTCGAGGATGTGTTCGTCGGCTCGCCGCCTTTGGCGTTTACTTTTGGTCTTGGGGGCTTGGCAATCTTTCCTTTGCGCTATGGCGCGGCTGCCACACTATTGGAAAACGCATCCCCGCCAAATATGGTCGACATCATTGAGAAATATAAAGCCACGGTTTGCTTTACAGCGCCAACCGCTTACCGCGCGATGCTGCGCGCCATGGAAGACGGCGCTGATCTGTCCTCTTTGCGCGCGGCAGTTTCTGCAGGCGAAACTCTCCCCCAACCGGTCTATGAAGAATGGCGGGCAAAAACCGGCAAGCCAATGCTCGACGGCATTGGCGCAACCGAAATGCTTCATATCTTTATCAGCAACCGATTTGAAGATCACAAACCGGCCTGCACCGGAAAGCCTGTAAACGGATATGAGGCAAAGGTGGTAGATAAAAATGGGGATGAGGTTGACTGTGGAAAGGTCGGCTTATTGGCTGTTCGGGGTCCAACCGGGTGCCGCTATTTACGCGGAGCGCGGCAAACCGAATATGTCCAAAATGGTTGGAATATCACCGGAGATGCCTTTCACATGGACCAGGACGGGTATTTTTATTTTGCCGCCCGCAGCGATGATATGATTGTCAGCTCAGGCTACAACATCGCCGGGCCAGAAGTAGAAGCCGCTTTGCTGTCACATTCTGCCGTGGTGGAATGTGCCGTGATCGGTGTTGCGGATGAAGATCGCGGCTCAATTGTTGAGGCTCATGTGGTCTTGAGCGCTGGCGATATGCCCAGTGATGAAATGGCAAAGCAGCTTCAGGATCATGTCAAATCCACCATCGCGCCTTATAAACACCCTCGGTCCATTGTGTTTACCAAAGCGCTGCCAAAAACCGAAAGCGGCAAAATCCAGCGCTTCAAGCTTCGGGCAACCGATTAATGAATAAAGCAGCCTACAATCCCGCAACTGGCGGCGCCAAGATGGATTTCGAAGGTGCAATGTCCTACAGCGATTATCTGCAACTTGCACCAATACTTTCGGCGCAAAAGTCTCTCAGCACCGCACATGACGAATTACTATTCATCATTCAGCACCAGACGTCAGAACTTTGGATGAAGCTGATCCTGCACGAATTAGACGCTGCTCGTAAGGCGCTAAGCTCGGGTGATACGGCAATCATGTTCAAGATGCTCGCCCGGGTGAGCCGAATTTTTGAACAACTCAATAACCAGTGGGACGTTCTGCGCACCATGACACCTGCCGACTATACAGCATTTCGTGAAGCGCTTGGGCCCTCTTCGGGTTTTCAGTCCTATCAATACCGGATGATCGAGTATGTGCTCGGCAACCGAAACCCGAATATGCTAAAGCCCCATGCCCATATGCCGGACGCCCACGCTATGCTATCTAAGGAACTGGCCCGGCCGAGCCTTTATGATGAAGTGTTACGCCATCTGTGTCGTACGATGGACGGCAACGAAAATAATGTGCCCACACCGCAACTGGACACTCCGCATACTGCTTTGCCGCAGATCCAAGACCGCTGGAAAACAGTCTATGAGAACATTGATATTTATTGGTCGCTCTATGAGCTCGGCGAAAAGCTAGTAGATTTAGAAGACTACTTCCGCCGCTGGCGCTTTAACCATGTCACCACCGTGGAGCGCGTGATTGGCTTTAAACGCGGTACGGGCGGTACAGAAGGCGTTTCTTATCTCCGTCGCATGTTGGAGGTAGAGCTGTTTCCCGAACTCTGGCATGTGAGGGGTGAGCTATGACAAAGCCGCACAAAGATCTGTCCGGCCTGCCCAAGGGCGCCATTCACCTCGTTGGGCGTTCGCTTGGTCCGTTGCCAAAAGAATCCGCCACTAGCGCCACTGAGATCATCGAGGAAGTGATCCAATATATCAGATCATGTCTCAAGTGACCCGAAGCAAGGAGAAAAGAATGCAAACTTTACATATGCAGACCTATTGTCGGCCAAGGCCAGCATATCGAACAGCTGACAGAATCAGCATAAAAGACACCCACGCCGAGCTTAAGCCAGTAGCCAGCGATTTTGACCTATTACTCAAGCCGCACCTGCCCAAAAGTGAGGATATCAGCAAATTTATCAGCGATTGTTTGCCAAATACCGAAGCAATTGACCGGACATGCACTGGGCAAAGCTACCAAATATTCGCGCGATAGCATGCATTTCACTTATAAACAAAAAGTGTTGTTCAAACACTGCGATCCGGCCGGAATAGTCTTTTACCCTCGTTTTTTTGAAATGATTAATGACGCAGTCGAGGCGCTGTTCAGCGATGTGTTGAATTGGCCATTTGAATATATGCACCCTAATGCGGGCGTACCAACCGCCGCGTTCAATGTGCGCTTTAAAAAGCCCTGTCGACATGGTGACTGTCTGGAGCTTTGCCTTAGGTTTACACGCCTGAGCAAAACCAGTCTTACCCTGATTACCCAAGCAATGAAATCCGATGTACTCTGTTTCGAAGCCGACCAGACCCTGGTGTGCGTTAACGGTGAGGGTCGACCGGCCCCGTGGCCTGCGCATGTGAGGGCAAAAATCAACGCACTTATTGAGGTCTGAAAATGTATCCCAAGACTATTCACCCCGAAGGTTGGGCCCCGGCCCTTGGTTATGCAAATGGAATGCTCATGCCCGATGGGACATTGCACATCGGCGGCCAAATTGGCTGGGACAAGGACAAGAAATTCGTTGCAAAAGATTTCTGCGGCCAGATGGAGCAAATTCTATTCAATATTGCCGCGATTGTTCAAGCTGCCGGCGGCCGTGTGAGCGATGTCGGACGCCTTACATGGTATGTGAAAGACAAGTCGGAATACCTCGCAAATCAGCGTGCGATTGGCCAAGCTTATCAACGGATATTTGGCAAACACTTTCCTGCAATGTCACTGATTATCATTGATGATCTAGTGGAAGATGAGGCCTTGCTTGAGATTGAAGCAACCGCCTTCATTTCGCTTAAGTGATACCAATTGCATATATCCCAACCGCCTACACGGTGATGCTTGAACTTCAAGCGATAACAGATATATCCTTTGAGTAACCTGAACGGCAACGGTGGATGAGACACTATGGAAAAATCGCTTTTTTCTGTCTTGCCAAGCAAGATTGCGAACACATCAATAAAGACTTGTATCACATGACCTCTGTGATGATCATACCCCGCTTGACCACATCCCAAAAGGACTTCAAAAAATGTTGAAAGCCAAAGACGCGCCAAATCTGTCATCCTTTAATTGGGAAGATCCGCTGCTGCTGGATGCGCAGCTCGAAGATGATGAAAGAATGATCCGTGATAGCGCCCGCGCCTATGCCGAAGAAAAGCTTCAGCCACGGGTGATCGCGGCCTACCGCGAAGAAAAGGCAGAGCCTGGTATCTTTGCCGAAATGGGCGAAATGGGTCTTTTAGGCTCGACCATCCCAGAAGAATATGGCGGCATCGGTGCCGGCTATGTTGCTTACGGTCTAGTTGCACGTGAAATCGAACGCGTGGATTCGGGCTATCGGTCCATGATGTCGGTGCAGTCTTCTTTGGTAATGTACCCGATTTACGCCTATGGCACCGAACAGCAGCGGCAAAAATATCTGCCCAAACTTGCCGCCGGTGAATGGATCGGCTGCTTTGGGCTCACCGAACCCGACGCGGGATCCGATCCGGCCGGCATGAAAACCCGCGCCGAAAAAGTGCAGGGCGGCTATGTTTTGAACGGCTCAAAGATGTGGATTTCCAATTCGCCGTTTGCAGATGTATTTGTGGTCTGGGCCAAATCTGATGCCCATGACGGGAAAATCCGCGGATTTGTGCTTGATAAAGGCACCAAGGGTCTAAGCGCGCCAAAAATCACGGGCAAGCTGTCGCTGCGCGCCTCGACCACGGGCGAGATCGTTTTGGACAATGTCGAGGTCGGCGAAGACGCGCTGCTGCCCAATGTTGAAGGCCTAAAAGGTCCGTTCGGCTGTTTAAACCGCGCACGCTATGGCATCGCTTGGGGGGTGATGGGCGCGGCCGAGTTTTGCTGGATGGGCGCACGGCAATACGGGCTAGACCGCAAACAGTTTGGCAAGCCACTGGCGCAAACCCAGCTGTTTCAGAAAAAGCTGGCCGATATGCAAACCGAAATTACGCTTGGCCTGCAATCGGCGTTGCGGGTGGGCCGGCTAATGGACGACGCCTCGGCGGCGCCAGAGATGATTTCACTGATCAAACGCAACAATTGTGGCAAAGCCTTGGACATCGCCCGGATGGCCCGCGATATGCACGGCGGCAACGGCATCAGCGAAGAGTTTCAGGTGATCCGCCATATGATGAACCTAGAAACCGTAAACACCTATGAAGGCACGCATGATGTGCACGCGCTAATCTTGGGTCGGGCCCAAACCGGACTGCAGGCGTTTTTCTAGGGTTCGCTCAGAACGGTACAACAGTTTAAAATGAAAAAGACATTGCCAGCTTTTGAGACAGGGGTACGGGATGGAGCATTCGGAAATTGACACACCTTCGGTAGTGATCGACCTTGATATTGTCGAGGCCAATATAGCCAAATACCAAGCCTATTGCGACAAACTGGGTCTGTACCTGCGACCGCATGTCAAAACACATAAAATCCCCGATTTGGCAAAGAAACAACTGGCCACCGGCGCAACTGGCATCACCTGCCAGAAGATATCAGAAGCCGAAGCGATGATATCAGAGGGCGGCATCGATGATATCTTGCTGACCTATAATGTTCTGGGGAAAAGCAAACTGCGCCGCTTGTGCCAGCTTGCGCAGAAGGTACGGCTTTCGGTGGTGGCGGATAACCTCACCTGCGTTCAGGGATTGTCGGAAACCTTTCAGGATGCACAAACGCCGCTCACAGTGCTGGTGGAATGCGATACTGGTGCCTTGCGCTGCGGCGTTGTGAGCCCAGAAGAAGCGCTCGAATTGGCGCAGGCCATCGACCGCCTGCCAGGAGTTAGGTTTGGCGGTTTGATGACCTATCCGCCCATTGGCAATGCCGATCACATCAACAGCTTTCTTGAAACGGCCAAATCTCTGATCGAAGACAGTGGGCTGTTGGTGGATGTGGTATCCATTGGCGGATCGCCGGATATGTGGAGGGTGGATCAAATTCCAGTGGGCACAGAATACCGCATTGGCACTTATATTTATAACGACCGCTCGCTGATCATGCATGGCACCTGCGAGATCAAGGACTGCGCCCTGACTATTTTGGCCACCGTTGTGTCCACCCCAACGCCCAACCGCGCTGTGATTGATGCCGGCTCAAAAAGCCTAACTTCTGATCTTTCCGGCTTATCGGGCCACGGCCTTGTGGTGGGCTATCCCGATTTAACCATCGAAAAACTTTCGGAAGAGCACGGATGCATCACCAGCGACCAGCCGACAGGTTTAAAGGTCGGCCAGCAGGTACATATCATCCCGAACCATGCGTGTGTGGTGAGTAATATGGTCGATCATGTAGTGTTTACCCGGCAGCAGAAGCCCGTCAAAACCCAGCCGGTCGTTGCACGCGGCCAAGTGTGGTAACGGTGCTATCATAGGCAGATTGTGCCCTGCCCCTTTCGCATTTTTGGTTTTCACACCCAAACAGCGCGTCGCCAGCCCAAGATCAAGGCTTTCCAAAACCAATCTCTGTGGTAGTGTTGCCTTAACAGAATAGGGAGATTTTCAATGAAACGCGCAAGTGATTATTTAGCAGAAGCAAACGCGGTCGTAGAGCGCATTACAACAGAGCAGGCACTTGAGGCCTATGGCAACGCCGATGCTGTCTTTGTGGATGTGCGAGATGGGACAGACATTGCCCAAAGCGGAACCGTCAAAGGGGCGCAGAAAATCAACCGCGGGTTTTTAGAATTTGCCGCTGATGACAGCACGCCGCATCACAATCCAGCCCTGCAAAAGGATGCCAACATCTATGTTATGTGCGCCGTGGGCGGACAAGCCGCCCTTGCCGGCAAAACCTTGAAAGACATGGGCTATGAAAATGTGTATAACATTGGCGGTTTTGGCGATTGGAAAGCCGCTGGCGGCGCGGTGGAATAGCCCAGCCGCATCTGCCGATAAATTTTAAAACCCTAAAAGGCCAGTGGGGCGCAGTGTTTAGCACTGCATAAAAGCTATATCTTAAACAAATTTGCTTTCATGTTCATCCCAAATGTAACAACTGTTAACAAAATATATTGCAGCCCCTAATTGATTAAAACCGCCTAGCCATATATCTGCTGAAAACGCCGTCAGTTTTGCTTTAGCATGCTCAAATTTCTTTTTCAC